>DASZNR010000001.1:0-6858 GCA_035551175.1 Amycolatopsis sp.
CTCCCGACTACCCCGCCGAGCGCACTGACTCGCCCAGCGGTGTCGGAGCTGAGTCGGGGTCGCGCCCCCGACTCCGGCGGCGCGGTCTGCACCCGAGGGCCGAGTCGCACTCCGACTCCGCACGCCCTCGGCATCGCGACGGAGACCGACCGCGCGGCGAATTCGATCTGATCATCACCGCCCTCGATCCGCACGCCACCGACTGGCTCGGACACGCCGACTGGGACACCTTGCTCACCCCGCGCGGCCTCATCGCGGTAGTCACCCATAGTGATGTTCGTGACGGGCGGCTCCGTGATCCGCACTCGGTTCTGCTGAAGACGACGGGCCGTCGCGGGTTGCGGTGCCTCGATCACATCGCCGTGCTCACCGCACCCGTGCCGGACACTCCGGAGCGCCCCGCAGCGACCGACCGCACGGGCACCGCGGCTCCGGTGCCGGACGTCTCGGCGCGCTCAGTCGGCGCCACAGCGCCACCGCTGCGGTCGGTCCACCACGACCTCGTTTTGCTCGGGCGGTTGTCGTCGGCCGACGTAGAGGAATGCACCGTGGGCGGGACGGAGACCTCGGATGTCTAAGCGCACCAGCACGCCGCTTCCCCGCTCGGCGGGGGAGCGGCCCGAAGGCCCGGTCGTGGCGTCGGTGTGGCCGACCGCGACCGACAGCCTGACGGCCCAGCTGACCGACGGCGGCTACCACGACGCCACCGGAGCCGACCCTGCCCTGATGGCCCCCGCGATCGCCCGCTACGCCATCTCGGCGCTGACCCGTCCCGGGGATGTCGTGCTTGATCCCGATTGCGGTGCGGGCACCACGATCGTCGAAGCGATCCGGTGCGGCCGGCACGCGATCGGGTTGACCGGGCAGCGCCGATGGTGGCGCCTGGCGCGTACCAACGTGACTGCCGCGAAGGCACACGGGGTGTTCGTCGACGGCATGGTCCTCATCCTCGACCGGCGCCCTGGAACAGCCGTCGCCGCGGCTACGGCTGGGCTGGTCGGGCGGATCGATCTCCTTCTGACCACCCTGCGCCCCGCCGGTCCGGCCGGTGATCTCGACGGTGCGCTGGAGCGGTTGCAGAGGCTACTGGTGCAGTACCGGCCGCTGCTGCGTCCCGGCGGGCACGTGGTCATCACCAGCGCCCCGCAACGCCACCCGATGCGACACGACTTGCTCGACGTTCCCGGCCGGATCGCCGCAGTCGCCAGCGCGGCCGGGCTGGTGCCGGTCGCGCGGTGTGTGGCGCTCACCGCCACGGTGCGACGAGGCCGCATCTACACCCGCGCGTCCCTGGTCCAGCGTCGCGCCGCCGCCCGCTCCGAACGCGTATTCGGGCATCCGGTTGCGCTGCCCGCACATCACACCGCGCTGGTGCTGCGGGCCGGTCCCGATGCCGTCGATCCGGCGCCGAATTAGTACCCCCTCGTGCGGCCCGTGCCGCCGCGAGTGCACCGGCCCTGCCACGGAACAGCGCGCGATTCGGTCGCCGCCTGAGCGCGCGCCGTTTCATCTGGCACAGCCGATGCCCACCCCTATCGATTGCGACGCGATCCGACGTACCGCGGCTCGCGCCCACCGTGTCGAAGGAGCGAATGCCATGGACACCGTCTACTACCGCGATGACGCGGTCACGCTCTACACCGGCGACGCCACCGCGACGCTCGCGGGGCTGCCGGAGAAATCCGTCGACTGCGTAGTCACGAGCCCGCCGTACTGGGGGCTACGCGACTACGGGACCGGAACCTGGGTCGGCGGCGACCCAGCCTGCGAACACCCGGCCACGGCCGGTTGCGGCAGCCACGTTCCCCGGTCCGAACACCCGGCTGCGGCGGCGCACAGCGGTGGCGCGCAGCAACGCTGCCGCCGCTGCGGTGCCCGGCGCGAGGACGACCAGCACGGTCTGGAGGCGACTCCGCAGGACTACGTCGATCGACTGCGACAGGTCTTCGCGCAGCTGCACCGCGTCTTGGCCGACACCGGCACCGTGTGGCTGAACCTCGGCGACACGTACTCCGCCGAACCGCCCGGCCGCACCAGGGACGCAATGCGAACGAGCACCGTGGCCGGTCGCAGCGCGGCGGCACCGCTGCGGGAATCGGTGCGCCAGGCAGGAGTGCCGCGCACGCGATCGCTGGCCCGAAAGAACTTGGTCGGCATCCCGTGGCGCGTCGCGTTCGCACTGCAGGCCGACGGCTGGATCCTGCGCAACGCGATCGTGTGGCACAAACCCAACGCGATGCCCGAATCCGTGCGCGACCGGCTCTCGAACCGGTACGAGATGCTGTTCCTGCTGACCAAACAGCAACGGTATTTCTTCGACCTGGACCCGATCCGCGAACCACTCGCATACCCGGAAGCCCTCACCGCGGGCAGCGTGATCGGCGGCGCGAACAAGGGCCGACATGGCGGGCTCGGCGCGACCGCGCGCCGCCGCGGCCACAGCGTGTACGGCAAATACCGGAACACCGAGCCGTTCGCCCGCAAAGCTCCCGGGGACGTCATGCGGCCGACCGGGACGCGGCACACCGCAGCACACGCCCGGGGCAAGAACCCCGGGGACGTCTGGTCGATCACCACCCGCCCGTTGCGGGAGGCACACTTCGCCGCGTTCCCGGTCGACCTCCCGCTGCGCTGCATCGCCGCCGGATGCCCCGAAGGCGGCGTGGTGCTCGATCCGTTCAGCGGTGCCGCCACCACCGGCCTGGCTGCCAGGCAGCTCGGGCGCTCCTATCTCGGCATCGACCTCAACCCGGAGTTCCACGACATCGGCCTGCGCCGTCTCGGCCTGTCCGAGCAGGACGCCGGGAGGGCCGCGTGACCACCACTGCTGCGAGCTTCCTCGACGACGCCGTGACGCTGGTGACCGCCGACGCGGAAGCCGGAATCCAGAACCTGCCCGAGGATTCGGTGGACTGCCTGGTCACCAGCCCGCCCTACTGGCGTCTGCGCGACTACGCCCCCGAAACCTGGACCGGCGGCCGGCTCGGCTGCCGACACCGCCCGGCCGGACTCGACGCCGGGGCTGCTGGGAGGTGGCGGTGCCGCGATTGCGGAGCACAGCGCGAGCACCGGCAGATCGGGCTGGAACCGTCCGCGGACGACTACATCGGCTCTCTGCGCGCGGTGTTCTCCGCGGCCCGGCGGGTGCTCACACAGCGGGCCACGGTGTGGATCAACCTCGGCGACAGCTACTCCACCAACTCCGACGGCTACTGGTGCAGCACTCCCGGCCACGTCGGGCAGCCGCACTACCGGCCACGAGCGGACGTGCCGCACAAGAACCTGCTCGGCATGCCGTGGCGGCTGGCCTTCGCGCTGCAGGAGGACGGGTGGATCTTGCGGTCGGCGATCGTGTGGCACAAGCCCCACGCCACGCCCACCCCGATCTCCGATCGCCTCGCGACCCGCTACGAGATGCTCTTCCTGTTCGTCACGCAGCCGAATTACTACTTCGATCTCGATGCGGTCCGGCAGCCCTACACCGGCGACCGTGCCCTGTCTCGCCGCGCGCACTACGGCGGCACCAAGCCGAACACGGCCCGCGGCACCTGGCCCCGCACACCAGCCGACGGGCAGCGGGGCCGCAACCCCGGCAACGTCTGGACCATCCCACCCGACCGTTCGGGCACCGGGCATCCCGCGCCGTCGCCGGTGGAGATTCCGCGACGGTGCATCGCGGCCGGATGCCCGCCCGGCGGACACGTCCTCGATCCCTTCAGCGGCAGCGGCGCCACGGGGGTCGCCGCCCGCGCTCTCGGCCGACGCTTCACCGGCATCGACACCAACCCGGCCTACCACGATCTCGCACTCCGGCGCCTCAGCGACGTTGCCCGCTCCGCGGGAGAGCCGCAATGACGGAAGAAGACACCGAACTCACCGATCGGCCTTGGGACGGCGTTCAAGTCGCACCGGCTGAGAACGCGAATTCCTTTTTGTACGCACGGCGTGTGCGCCGTCGTCAGGTGCTGGCGGGGGTGGGAGCGATGAGTGGTTCGGCGCGGGTATGCGTGGGCGATGCGACAGACGTGGTGGCGAGTATGCCTGCCGGGTCGGTGGATTGCGTGGTGACGTCGCCGCCGTATTGGGGGCTGCGTGATTACCGAGTCGCGGGTCAGTTCGGGACGGAGTCCACTGTGGATCTTTACGTGGCCCATCTGACCGGGGCGTTCGATCAGGTGCCTCGGGTGCTGCGGCCGAGCGGGACGGTGTGGCTGAACCTGGGGGATTGTTTCGGCGGGTCCTGGGGAAATTACGTGGCGCGCGGTTCGGTCGCGCGGACGGCGGCGACGCGGATGGCGAGCCCGTACGGGGCGCATCGGCCGCCGCAGTCGGCGTTTCGGCGCAAGGATCTGGTGGGGGTTCCGTGGCGGGTGGCGTTGTCGTTGCAGGAGCGGGGATGGCTGGTGCGGAACGCGGTGGTGTGGGAGAAGCCGAACGCGCGGCCGGAGAGCACGCGGGACCGGCTCGCGCAGCGCTACGAGACGGTGTTCCTGCTGACCCGGTCACCCGAGCATTGGTTCGCCCCGCAGTCTGATCCCGGCGAGGGGACGGATGTGTGGCGGGTGCCGACAGGGCGTTCGCGCACGGGCCATCCGGCGGCGGGGACACTGGAGATCGCGCGGCGTTGCGTGCGTCTGGGGTGCCCGCGCGGGGGAGTGGTGCTGGACCCGTTCTGCGGCAGCGGAACAACAGGTATCGCGGCGTTGGAGCACGGGTGCTCGTTCGTCGGCGTCGACCTTGATCCTGCGTGCTGTGCTCTGGCGCGGCAACGGCTCGCGGAAGCGGCGGCGTCATGACCGCGCGGGAGCCGGCGCCGATGACGGTGGCCGAGGTGGCGGCGTTGCCGGCTGTAGTGGATTTGATGACGGCGGCGCGGGCGTTGCGGATCGGGCGGACGACGGCGTACGCGCTTGCGCGCGACGGCGGTTTCCCGTGTCCGGTCCTGCGGGCAGGCGGCGGGTACCGGGTGCCGACGGTAGGGCTGTTGCGGGCGCTCGGGCTCGAACCGCCGACGGCGTAACAGGTTCGCGGGCGGGTCGGTTCGCCGATTCGGGTGATCGAGCTGCGGCTCGGGCTTCCCCGAGGGGTGGCTGCAGCGCGAGCATGTTCTCCCCAGCGAGCTGATCCGCTGGTTCCACAGGAGACTTGCGACGAGGGGACGGTGTGCGGTGACCGAGGGGTCGGTGTACCGGACGTGCAATTGCCGGGACGAGAACCGGAAACCGTTGGGTAGTGCGTGTCCGAAGCTGAAGAACTACAAGCACGGCCAATGGGGTTTCCGCGTCGAGCTTCCGCCTGATGCGGCGGGACAGCGTCGCCCGCGACGTCGCCGCGGATTCGACTCGGCAACCGAGGCCGAGAGTCAGCTGGAGCACGTGCGCGGGTTGCTGGCGATCGCGGACGAGGACGACACCGAATTGCGGCGCGACATCGGAGACGTGATCGCGCTCGCGTTCGCGAACCGGGAGCGTTTCCCCGACATCGACGAGATGCGTCGGCTGGTGCGCGCAGGCGCGGACGTGACCGACGACCCGTTGATGGCCGACGAGTTCGCAGGATTTCTCGCGGCTAAGAAACGGAAGGTCTCGCGCAACACCTACCGGTCCTACGAGTCGCACGTGCGGTTGTATTTGGGTCCGCATCTGGGGCAGGTGCGGCGGCGGAAGCTGCAGGTGCGGCATCTGGACGCGATGTACGACGCGATCGCCGAGCACAACGAGCTGATCGCGGTCTACCGCGAGAGCGGTGACCCGCGGAAGGTCGCGGCGGTGAAGTGGCAGCGCCCGGTCGGTCCGTCCTCGATCCACCGGATCAACGGGACGTTGAAGACGTGCCTGAACCGCCCGGTCAAACAGGGCTTGCTGGTGGTGAACGTGGCGTCGCTGGTGGAGTTGCCCGCGGCGGTGCGGTGGACCCCGTTGGTCTGGACCCCGGAGCGAGTGCTGCAGTGGCAGCGGACAGGGGCAATTCCGTGCCCGGTGATGGTGTGGACCCCGGAACAGACCGGCCGTTTCCTCGACGTCGCGATCAACCATCCCTTGTATCCGTTGTTCCATTTGATCGCGCACATCGGCCTGCGGCGGGGCGAGGCGTGCGGGTTGCGGCGCTCGGAGATCAGTCTCGCCGCTGGTGAGGTGCGGATCTCGAATCAGATCGTGCAGTGGGGCTGGGAAACCGGCGAGAGTTCGCCGAAGACCGACGAGTCGGTGAACGCGGTCGCGATCGATCAGGACACGGCACTGGTCCTGGCCCGGCATCTTGCCGCGCAGGATGCGGACCGGGCACGTCTCGGGTCGCAGTGGAAAGAACACGACCTGGCCTTCACCCAGTGGGACGGCTCGCCGTTGCACCCGGCGCACGTCACCGACGTGTTCTACGAGCTGTCCCGCCAAGCCGGTCTGCCGCCGATCCGGCTCCACGACCTGCGCCACGGAGCCGCGACTCTCGCCCTCGCTGCCGGTGTCGAGATGAAGGTCGTGCAACGCATGCTGCGGCACTCCTCGATCACTGTCACCTCCGACACCTACACCACCGTCCTGCCGCAGGTGGCGTTCGCAGCGGCGGAAGCAACGGCGGCGATCATCCCCCGGCAGTCGGCGCGAAGTCTCGGGCTCGCCTCGGGCTCGCCAACGACCACAATGGACAGTCAAGAAGCGGAAGAAAACCTTCCAGAAAACCAAAATCCCCAGGTCGATGAATCTCAAGACCTGGGGAGTGAGGGTGCGCCATCAGGGACTCGAACCCCGAACCCGCTGGTTAAGAGCCAGCTGCTCTGCCAATTGAGCTAATGGCGCTTGGTGCTTCCCGCCGCTGTGGTTTCCCTCGGCGACGTGGAAAAGATTAGCAGGGCGTTCAGGC
>DASZNR010000002.1:0-1710 GCA_035551175.1 Amycolatopsis sp.
CTTCGGATGCGGCACCGTCGGTTCGCTCGCGGGCTCGGGCGCGGCGCCCAGCAGCGCCAACGCCTGCTCGGCCGTCAGGCGCCGGGCGGGGTCGCGGACCAGGTACCCGGCGATCACCCGCGCGAGCGGTCCGCCGCACGGCGGTGCCGGGAGCTCGGCGTACAGCACCGCGTGCACGACGGCCGCGGCCGCGGGGTGGTCGAACGGCCCGCGCCCGGCGACGGCGTGGAACAGCGTCACCCCCACCGACCACAGGTCCGCCGCCAGCGTGGGATCTTCGCCCTGGAACAGCTCGGGCGCCAGGTCCGCGGTGGAGCCCGTCACGCCGTCGCGGGTCAGGCGGGTCTCGCCCACCGCGTGCGCGATGCCGAAGTCGACGAGCTTCACCCGGTCGCCCGGCAGCACCAGCATGTTGCCGGGCTTGACGTCCCGGTGCACCACGCCGATCCGGTGGGCCGCGGCCAACGCTTCCAGGATCCGCACCGCCAGGGCCGCCACCCGCTTCTCCGGCAGGGGCCCTTCGCGCTCCAGCAGGTCCGCGAGCGACGGGGCTTCGACCAGCTCCATGACGACGTACCCGGCGTCGTCGTCCTCGGTCGCGGGCAGGACGTCGTGGATCGCGACCACGCCCGGGTGGCTGATCCGCCCGGCGGTGCGAGCCTCACGCAGCGCGCGCTGTCCGAGCAGCGCCTTGTCTTCGGCCGAGAGCCCGGACGGCGGGCGCAGCTCCTTGACCGCCACCGCCCGCCCGATCAGCTCGTCGGTCGCCCGCCACACCTTGCCGAAGCCGCCCTCGCCGAGCACCGACCCCAGCCGGTAGCGCCCCCGGAGCAGCTGCGACGACGCAGCTTCCGCCATCGCATCTCCTCGCCCCGCAACCCCCGTGAATTGCTCGCAAGGTAGCAGCTCGCGGCGGATTCCTCAGCCATAACAGTCAGCCAGGGCACCGAACGCGGCCTTCGGCTCCCACGGCAGCCCGGGATACGTGCCCCCGGACCCGTTCTCCAGCACCTTCACCACGCCCCAGCTCGCCATGTCGAGGTCTCCGCGCGGGTCGGCCCGGTGCACCAGCCCGTAGCAGACGAACGTGCACGCGCACGCCGCGTCGACCCCCTCGGCCTCGAACACCGCCAGCAGCTCGCGGAAGTACCGCGCCTGCTCCTCCTCGTCGCGGACGTACGCGCCGTTGAGCCGGACCGGGACGTCGCCGACGTACTCGACGATCTCGCCGCACCGGGCGCCGAGGTCCGCCGCGCCGCGGTAAGGCGTCACGCCGAACTCCGTGATCGCCACCGGCTTGCCCGCCGCCACCAGCGAACGGATGCCCTCCTGGTAGATGTCGGCCACCTCCTTCGACCGGTGCGCGTCGACCGCGACGATGTCGAACGGCGCCCAGTCGACCCGCTCCAGCGGCACCGACGCGTAGGTGACGCGGCCGCCGAACCGGGCGCGGACCACGGCCACCGCCCGGCCCAGGAACTCGTTGACCTGCTCGGAAAGCCCGGTCAGGAGCTCCCGGTCGGCGAGGAGGTTGCCCAGGCGGTCCTCGAGGCCGTCGCCGGGCAGGAAACCGTGGTTGAACAGGCTCAGCTCGGCCCCGGTGACGAACACGACCTCGGCACCCGCTACGCGAAGGCGTTCGGCTCGCGCGGCACCGTCGGCGAGCAGGTCCAGGATCTCCTCCGGCGTGCGGTCCCACGGGAACGGCGA
>DASZNR010000003.1:0-7331 GCA_035551175.1 Amycolatopsis sp.
TGTCGCCCTTGTGCCACACGTACTGCATGTGGTGCGGCTCGTTCTCGACGAGCGGGCCGACGGTGGCGGTGTTGACGACCTTGCCGTAGGTCGGCGAACCCTGCGTCGCGTCGATCACGGCGAGGAAGTCCGGGCCGGGCAGCGCGTTCTTGACCTTGTTGAGCCCGCCGCCGAGCGTGCCCGGCAGGTTCTTGACGTCCTTGACGAGCGTGTCGGCGATGTTTTCGTCACCGGCCCAGACGAGCAGCCACTTCTTGGGCGCGCCGCCCGCTCGTGCGGCGAGGTCCTTCGTCACCAGGTGGTTCTGCACCCAGTACTGCTTGCCGTCGGACACGGTCTTCGCGTCGGTGATCGTCTGGACGTCGGCGTAGGCGCCAGTGGCCGAACCGGTGTAGGTCACCGCGGTGACGGCGAGCGCGGCGGCCGTGGCACCCAGCGCGACCCTTCGCCATCGAAGCGATTTCAACAGCATGCGTTCTCCCCGTATTCTTTTGAACAGGCACAACGAAACAGACACTTCTTCCCTCTCTTCGGGCATGCGAAAAGGGGGAAGACCGGAGTTGCCACGCGTGCCCGGAACCCACCGGCGCGCAGCGGAAAGCCGCCCGAAGGCGGGGGGGGGGGATCGTCAGAGAGTCCTACAGAGTGCGCTGGCCTGGTGGCGCAGATCAACGTGACGCCGCTGCACCAGACGGACGAACCGGAACATGGGCCAAATGGTCGCGTGCGCCGCTCGGACCGTCAAACCGTGATCAAAGAATGAGACATCACCCTTGTGGGTGAAGACCCCACGAATTCCGCACCGGCGCGTTCGACCCCAGCCTCGCCGAGCCGGGTTGTGGCTGCCGAAGCCCGCCAGGCGGTGCTCCGGGTGCCGAGGCCTACCGGGACGACTCAGGAATGTGCCGGGAGCCAAAGGTGGCCTGGGGACGTCCCGAGCCTAGGACGGCCTGGGCGCGGCACAGTCCGACCGCGCGGCGGAGCCTACAGTCCTGCAGTCCTGAGTTCCGATCCGGGCGAACCTGCGCCGCGCGTCAGCGCCGACTGGCCGCGGTGGCGGTCGCGGCCGTACTCGTACTCCTGGCCGCGCTCGGCGTGCCGCCCGCCTGCTCGGCGCCCGGTCCGTGCAGGGGCGACCTGCTCAAGCCCGGCGGCCGCAGCCTCGGCTCGGTCCTCATCGACATGGCCGACGCCACCACCGTGATCCTCCTGGCGGACAAGGCTTTCCGGCTCGGCGGGAAACGGTCGTCGCTGCTGGCGACGAGCCATCAGCCCAGCCGACCGGCGTCGCCGAACGACTCACGGCCCGCCGCGGGCGAACGCCGACCGCGGGATCAGGCCGCAGTCGTAGCTGCCTTCCGGATTGGGTTCCGGCCGTCGCGAGCGTCCACCCCGGTTTCGCCCACCGGTCGATGTTGCCGCGGCCGATGAGCGGCTGCGGTCGGCCGATGTCCGCGATGCGGAGGCCGTCCCCGGCGGACGACCGAGGAAGCCAGTTCGGCGTACGCGACCGCCGGCACGAACGGGCCGCCGGTCGCGGTGCTGCCGAAGACGAGGTCGGTGCCCTGCTCGACGAGCGATCGGTACTGGGTGAGCTGCGCCGGGACGTCGGTGGGGGCGCCCCGGCGCGAACGATCACTTTCGTGCGGCCACGCATCTCGGACACCGTCGTCTTGATCGCGTTCAGCGTGTCGGCGGTGACCCGGGCATGGACTCGCACCGCCTGGTGGCTCCATGGGCTTAGGTGGAGCCCACATGCGTCGGGGCCGGTTACTCCGTCACGGATCACCAACCGGAACTCCACGACGTCACCCAGGCCTCCGGTGCCGCTTGCCCAGGTGACCTACTTGGGCAGGGAACCGGTGGTCCCGCTGCTGTCCATGGGTTCGGAATTTCAGCGCTTGTCAGCTGGCGTGGATGGTGAAGCAGGGTAGCCCCACGCTGATGTACTTGCCGTGACCGTCGGCCTTCCAGCCTTGGGCGCAGATCACGTCGCCCTCGTTGTACACGTGATTCAGGGTTTTGTAGTCGATGTAGCGACGCATCCCGGTGACGTACTCGTCTTTGAGGTGGTAACTGAATCCCGGGCCGAACAGGTCGGCGTGGTAGGTCGCATTTCCATAGGTGTAGATCTGCACCTCGAGCGTGCCGATGTACCTGCCGTCATCCCGGGAGACGATCCTCACCCACCCGTTGCTGAACGTCCCTGACGCCCACGCGGCCGAGTTCGGCACGACCATGAACATGGCTGCCGCGGTCAGGGCGAGAACTGCATTGAACATGCGCTTCATTGTTTCCCCTTGTTGCCTGATCCGGTTACGCCCGGACGGAACGTGCTCAGGTCGTCCCTGGTTCGAGCGAGTGGTTGTCGGCTTCGAACTTCACCTTCGTGAGCGGTGGTGCGGGCGGGTCCATGAACCGATCGAGAGCGTCGGTGATCTGCTTCGTCAACGGTTCGACCGCCGCGCGCGTGTCGTCGACGACCTGATTCGCCGCGTCGAGGTACGCCTGGGCCGCGACGGCGTAATCGGTGGCCGGGATGGTCTTGTCGCCGCCGTCCAGCAGTTTGTCGGCCGTGGTGGCAACCATTGACGCCAGCGGCGGGAGCACCTCGTTCAAGCCGGCTGCCACGGCGATCTCGGTTCCCTCCGCGACCACCGCGGTGGCGACCGCGGCCAGCCCGAACCCCATCGTCACGAGCATCGCCCCCGCCGCGAACACCAATCCCCACGGGAACTGCTGCGCGTTCGCGACGTCTTCGGCTTCTTTGGCGCGCATCGCGCCGACGAACGCCCGCATGAGCCCGATCAGGCGCTTGCGCCCGGCCAGGACGATCGAGGAGTACGCGGTGATCGCGTCGACGAGCGCGGCGATCACCGCCAGTTCGTGGGCCATGAACGTGTAGATCGCTCCGGCGTAGTCCTTGCAGGCTTCCGCCGCGTCGCCGCGCCAATGGTCGAACAGCCGCTCGAGGGCGTCGTGCAGGCCCATCATGCCGCCGTCGGGATCGGTTTCCCCGCCCGGTCTGTTCGTCAGGTTGGTGCCCAGGTTGACGAACGCGCCCTGCAGCAGGCGGTGTGGGGCGCCCTCGGCGCCGAAGTCGGCGAGGACCGGACCGGAAAGCAGCCTCGCCGCGGTGAAGAAGTTCTCGATGGCCAGGTTCGCCATCGGCAGCGTGGCCGGGCGGTTGTCAAAGGCCGACGGGCCCATCGCGGTTTCTTCGCGGTAGACCTGGTTGTTGATGCCCGAGTCCGGGTGCTGCACCGGCGTACCGCGCGGTGCCGTGCAGAGGTCGGCCCAGTTGGCGACGTCGGTGAGCAGGTGGATCCCGTCACCTTCGAAGAATTCTTCGGCGAGCCCGGCGAAGAACTCCGGGTCGGTGTTGACCATGATTCCCCCTCAGCGTTCGTAGACCGACGTCAGCCGCGAGGCGTGCGCCTGCTCGGTCTTGGCGTAGACGCGGTAGGCCTCCCACAACGCTTCGCTCAGTTGCTGCAGCGAATCCCGCAACCCGTCGTGGGCAGCCACGATCCGGTTCTGCAACGCGTCGGCTTGGGGCGCGAAGTCGCCATAGAGGTGCTCCGGGTCCGGACCGATCAACCCGGCGGTGCTGATGTCGCGGATCGGCCGGACGGCGTCCGCGCCCACCCGGAAATGGTCGACCGCCGGGTCGACGTGCTCCCTCAGGACCTGCTGGAACGCGTCCAGATCAACCGCGTAACCCTGGCCGTCGGCCATCGGTGCATCCCCCCTCGGACTGCTCGCGCACCTGCCGGCACGCCGGGACCCACCCAATCCAGGACGGCTTTCGAAGTCCTTTCACGCCGCTGTCACAGCAGGTCACAGATCCGGAAACCGCCCACGACCCGACGGCGCGGTCGGTAACGTGCCGACCATGCGAGACATCCGCATCGGGCTGCTCGGACCGCTCGAAGTCCGCGTGGACGGCGAGCTCGTGGTCGTTCCCGGCAACCGCCCGGCCGCGATGCTCGCCCTGCTGGCGCTGTCCCACGGACGTCCGGTCTCGGTGGACACGCTGGTGGAGCGGGTCTGGGGCGGCCGTCTGGGCGATTCCCGCAACGCCGTCGCCGTCGCGGTGACCCGGCTGCGGAAAGTCCTCGGCGCCGACGCCGTGGTCGCCGAAGCCGGCGGGTACCGGTTGGCCGCGCCGCCGGGGAGCGTCGACGCCGACCGGTTCGCCGAACTGATCGAAACCACCGACGGGAGTGCGGCCACGCGGCTGGCCCGCGTCGAAGAAGCCCTGGCGCTGTGGCGGGGTGAGCCGTTGACAGCTCTCGACGTCGAGCTGCCCGCCGTCGTCGGCGCGCTGCACGAACTGCGATCGCGCGCCTGGGAACTCGCCGCCGAGCTGCGGCTGGAGCTGGGCCGGCACGAGCAGGTCGCCGCCGAACTGCCCGCACTCGTGGCCGCGCACCCGCTGCGCGAGCGATTCACCGTGCTGCTGATGACCGCCTGGTACCGCTGCGGGCGCCAGGCCGAAGCGTTGCGGGCGTTCGACCGGCTCCGCCGGACCCTCGCCGACGAACTGGGCGTCGACCCCGGACCCGCGACGCGCCGCCTGCACCAGCAGATCCTCGACGCCGACCCCGCGCTCGACGCCGGTTTCGCGCATCCCAGCCCCGCCCAGCTCCCGCCGTCGCCACCCGGCCTGGTCGGGCGTGAGGCCGAGCTCCTCGCGTTGCACGAGGCCGCCGAGCGGCCGTCGTCGATCGGGATCGTGACCGGCCCCGCCGGCGTCGGCAAAACGGCACTGGCGCTGGCGTGGGCGCACGCCGTTCGTGACGAGTTTCCCGACGGACAGCTGTACCTGGACCTCAACGGGTTCGGCCCGGCCGAGCCGATGAGCACGCACGACGCCGTCACCGCGCTGCTGCGATCGCTGCGTGTGCCCGAGCCGGATCCGGGCGCGGCGCTGGAAACCCGGTCCGCGCTGTTGCGGACCGCGTTGGCCGGCCGGCGGCTGCTCCTGCTGCTCGACAACGCCCGCGACAGCGCGCAAGTGCTGCCGCTCCTGCCCGGTGACGGCTGCGTCACGGTGGTGACCAGCCGCGGCAGGCTGCCCGGGCTGACCACCCGGCATGCGACCCGGCTGCTGGCGCTCGCGCCCCTCGCGGTCCCGGACGCGCTGCGGCTGCTCGCCCGCGCCGCCGGTCAGGACCGCGTCGCGGCCGAGCCGGACGCCGCCCGGGACGTGATCGAGCTCGGCGACCGGCTGCCGCTCGCCATCGCGGTCGCCGCCGAACGGATCGCCCGCAGCCCCGGGGTGCCGATCAGCGAATTCGCGGCCGAGCTGGCCGGGCAGGACCGGCTGGACGCCCTCGACGCCGGCAGCGACCTGACCGCCAGCATGCGGGCGGTCCTCGGCTGGTCCTATGCCGCGTCAACGCCGGAAGCGCGGACGTTCCTCCGCCGGCTCGGCGCCCTCCCGACCACCGAGTTCGACCTCGCCGCCGCGGCCGCGGCAGCCGGGTACGGCCTCGGCCCGGCCAGGCGGGCCGCCGAAGAACTGAGTGGCCTGCACCTGGCGCGCCGGGTGGCCGGGAACCGGCTCGCCCTGCACGACCTCGTCCGCGCCTACGCCGCCGAACAGCTGACCACCGAGCGGGCGGACGCGCGCGCCCGGCTGATCGAGTGGTACCGGTACACGATCGCGGCGGCGTGCGCGGTCCTCGACCCGCGAGCACGGCCGGTGCCACTACCGCCACCGGGCGTCGACGCCGCTCCGCTCGCGTTCGCCGGTCGCGCGGAGGCCCTCAGCTGGTGCGACACCGAACGCCGGACCGTCTTCGCGATCGCCGAGGACGCCGCACGAGCCGGCCTGCACGAGTCCGTCGACTCCCTGGCCGAGCTCTACTGGGTCTACCTCGACATGCGAGGCAGGCCCCACGAGGTCCGCGCGATCTGCGAACTGGCCGCGGCCTCCGCCCGCGCGGCCGGCGACGAGGCGGCAGAAGCCCGCCACCTGAACCGGCTCGGCATCGCCCACCTGCTGCTGGGCGAATTCGACGCGGCGGAGAAGTGTGGCCAAGCGGCCCTCGTCCTCGACCGGGCCCGCGCCGACCACGCCGCCGAGGCCGAAACCCTGACCAACCTCGCGCGCATCGCGATCACGTCCGGCCGCGCGGCCGAGGCGATCCCCCTCTGCGAGGCCGCCCTGTCGTTGCTGCCCGCCCCGGAACGCGGCTGGCGAGCCTGGAACAACCTCGCGACGGCGCTCCAGCGAGCCGACCGGCTCCCCGAAGCGGCCGAAGCGATCGACCGCGCGTTGCACGCGGCCACGTTGCACAGCAACACCGCCGACCACCAGCAGGCCCTCGACGCGGCGGGCATGGCCGCCTACTCCCGCGACACCCGCGGCCACATCCACCTCCAGTCCCACCGCCCAGCCGACGCGCTGGCGGACTTCCGCCACGCCCACCACATCGCCGTCGAACTCGGCGAATGGCGGCTGGAAGCGGAAGCGCTGATCGGCGCGGGCCACGCGCTGCACACCCAAGGCCGGCGCCAGGCCGCCCACCGGACATGGGCCAAAGCCCTCGAGGTCTTCGAAGACGCCGAAGCGCACATCCCGGCCGGCGAGTTGCGCGAGGTCATGGCGGGCTGCTGCACGTGAGCGATCCAGCCATTGGAGGGAGGCCCACGCCCTTCGCGCAATGGGCGTGGAGCGCCCGGTGCGCTCTTGGTGACCGCGACCGCCGATTGTTTCGTGGTCCGCCCATGAGCCGTAACGGCACGACAGCGCGTCCACGAGCGGGCAATTCGTCCGGGCGGGTCGACCGCCTGGGCGACTTTCTGTCAGCCGAACATCATGCGGTCAGGGTCGACCCGAACGGGTGAAACCCGGAGGAACAGGGGCATTAGGCTCTGGCACCCCACCCGCGGGAGGGCGCAGACTGCAGCCAAGTCGCAGGACGGCGGGCTCCGGCCCGAGTGCCGGTGACCCAGGTTCGCGGCCCGGTTCAGCAGCGTGCCCCCGCGAGCCGCCCCGCTCACTCGAAAGCGGTGCTCGTCAACCGCCACCGCACCGATCTCCGCACGGCCTCGACGCCCTTGGCCCCCACCCGTTGCGCCAGCTCGGCAGCCACACCGGCCCCGCTGCCGGTGGCCACGACGATCGCGGCGACATCATGCAGCTTCACGTTGGTGCGCTGGGAGACGTCCCGCAGCACGGTGAACGCCTCTTCCGCCTCGCAGGTCCGCACCAGCATCATCATGCCCTTGGCCTGCTCGATGACCGGCTGACTGGCCAAGGCCCCGTGCAGGTGCCTGATTTCCTCGGCCTTGTCGGCCGACTCGGTCCACGACACCAT
>DASZNR010000004.1:0-5561 GCA_035551175.1 Amycolatopsis sp.
CGATCCGGAGGACGAGTACGCTCGCCTGGCCGCCGCGGTCGGCGGCACCTACGTCCACCTCGGCGCCGAGCAGGTCCGGCTGAACCCGATGGACTTGCCCATCCACACCCGGCCGGACGGACGCCGGACAGCTCCCCGCGATGCACTCATCCGGCGCAGCCTGTTCCTGCACACCGTCATCTCGGTACTGCTGGGCAGCGAGCTCGCCGCGACCGAACGGGCCGCGCTCGACCGGGCGATCACCGCGACCTACCAGCGCGCCGGCATCACGTCGGATCCGCGAACCTGGACCCGCCCGGCGCCGCTGCTGGCCGACCTCGCGGAGGTCTTGGCTGAGCAAGATGGGGCGGACCTCGCGGCGCGGTTACAGCCGTTCACCACGGGCGCGTTCTCCGGGCTGTTCTCGGGTCCGACCACGACACGGCCCGAGGGCCACCTCGTCGTGTTCTCGCTGCGCGATCTTTCTGGCGAGCTCAAGGCAATCGGAACACTTCTCGCGCTCGATGCGGTGTGGCGCCAAGTGTCCAATCCCGCCATCCGCAAACCCCGGCAGGTCGTCGTCGACGAAGCCTGGTTGCTGATGAAGGATCCGGCCGGCGGCGAGTTCCTCCTCCGGATGTCCAAGGGCTCCCGCAAGTGGTGGGGCGGCGTCACGGTGGCGACCCAGGACGCCCCCGACGTGACGAGCACCGACCTGGGCAAGGCGGTCATCGCGAACGCGGCGACGCAGATCTTGCTGCGCCAGGCACCGCAGGCAATCGACGAAATCTGCCGGATCTTCGACCTCTCGCAGGGCGAACGGCAGTTCCTCCTCACCGCCGACCGCGGCCAAGGACTGCTCAGCACCGGCACGCAACGAGTGGCGTTCCAGTCCATCGCGTCGCCGGTCGAGCACCAGCTCGTCACGTCGAACCCCGCTGAGCTGGCCGAATACTCCGACACCGCCCCGGAGATCGCGAATTCCTTCGTCGAACTCGACGTCGCCTGATATTTCGCATTGCACCAAGGGATATCCATGCCTACTTCGGCTCGATCCTCGCCAGCCGTCAGGCGAAGAATCGGCGCTCAGCCTTGGGCCACCAAATCCGCCACATCGTCCACCGCGCCGAACATTCACCAGCATCAAAGTGCTGGACAAAAAGACCCGCGACTACGTGCCATTACAACGGTTCACCAACCCCTTATCTGGCCGTCACCACACGACGAGATCACGCCAACAACCTGTGACAATGCTCAAGCAGCAGGCCGCGTCGATTGATCCAATAGAAGCCTTCTCGAAATTGCAGCTGCCAAGAGAAGTAGTGTCGCTAGACGCAGATGATCTACTGAGGATCCGATATCTGAAGCACTCCGACGCCAAGTTCTTTTCGTGCAGCCTCAAGAAAGATGGCACGAAATTCTTGCAGTTTATGCAAACCTCGACTCAGCAGATCCATCTTGCTACTCTGATCCACAGGCCCGGTCGCCATCTCGATAGTAAACAATAGGATGGGCAGTTGGTCAGTCCCAAGGACGTCAAAGAACTCTTCCGAGCAGACCAGCTTGGCGTCCTCGACGATTGCCATCGCAGCGTTGATTGCATCTCGGTATACGTCTGGAAGTAACTCGGGTTCCTCATATTGATAGACCGCCCCTTGAGGGAGTATAAGCCCCTCGTCATTCGGATGCAGCATGGTGTACAGAACCGACTCTGCCTTTCTGAGCGATTCCAACAGCTCTCGATATATTTTTATTTTCGTCTCTCGCCACTGGGCTGCATGCTCGTGATTCAGCTTGATCGATTCTGTATGTCGCTCTCTTCGCCAGCGGAGTTCTTCACGCTTCCGCTCGCGCCACGCGTTGACGAGCTGACCGGCGACTACACCTAGCAAGCCAATTACGCCAACAACGATCGGTACCCACACAGAGACCTGCCCGCTTTGCATGGGCTCGGAACCTAGCGCAACCCTGGTGGCGACGCCGTGGCGGCACGCCGGTCTCAGCGGCACGCGCTGCGGCGAGATTCGTGACAGCGCAAGCGTCGCGACGCATTTTCAGGGTCGGGTCTCGTCTCAGGCATGCATTGCGCACGCGTCTGGTCGCTCGTCGTCATCAACCGTTCCTGCGTGCTGCAGCCGCGCGCGCCCTCGAGCCCCGGTCCGAGCAAGGCGGCCAGCCGTGAGCTGCCTGGTCGCGCTCCAACTCCGTCGACCGCTTCCGCGGGGAGGTCTTGATGTCCTGGCCGTTCAATCTGTTCACCTCTCAGTTGCCGCGCGTCGAGCAATTCGGCGAGACTCTCGCCTCACCTGCCGGCGACTACCTGCGCGACCCGCTCGGTGCGTTCCAGACCGTGCTGGCGCACCTTCGCGATCTCCTCTTCACCTGGGGTCCGATCGCCGGGCCGGTGCTGGCGGTCGTGACGACCACCGCAGAGGCCGTTCGACGCCGCTGGCGCCGCCGCTACCACGCGAGCCTGATCACCGATGCCCGATTGGTCACCGTGCTGGCGCCGCCGACCGTCGACCCGTCCGGCGCGATCACCGTGTGGTCCAACCTGGTCGGCCTGCTGCGACCGGCCTGGCGGCGGCGCTTCGGCGGGCAACCTCACCTGGCTTTCGAATTGACGTTCACCGACGACGGCGTGCACATCAGCTTGTGGGTGCCTGGCCTCGTGCCGCCGGGCATGGTCGAGCGCGCCATCGAGGCGGCCTGGCCCGGCGCGCACACCCGCACGACGCCGGCCAAGCCCCCGATTTCGACGGCCGCGCCTGCGGGCCGACGAATCGAAGCGGTCGGCGGCGAGCTGCGGCTGGCTCGCTCGGAAGCACTTCCGATCCGTACCCAGCACCCCGCCGACCCGATCCGGGCCCTGCTCGGCGCCCCGGTCGGGCTCGGCCCCCAAGAACAGGCCTGCGTGCAGATCCTCGCCCGTCCCGTCGCCGGGCACCGCGTGACCAAGGCACGGCGCGCGGCGAAGCGGTTACACGCGGGCAGCTCGGTCAGCCTGATCGGCCGGCTGCTGGACATCCTCACGCCAGGCAAGACCGCGAAGCCGTCGTCCAGTACGCGGACACCGGGGCTCGATCGGCAAACCAGCCTGGAATTCGCCGCGCAGGACCGCGCCATCGTGGAGAAGCTGCGGCAGAACCAGTTCGAGACCCGCATCCGATACGCGGTCGCCACCACGGTCCCCGAGCACGCAACGACCGCCGAGATCCAGGCGGTCCGGGAGGTGCTGCGGGGACGCGGCCACGCGATCGCCTCGGCGTTCGCCGCCTTCTCCGAGCACAACTACTTCCGCCGGGTCCGGCTCCGCCGGGCCCCGATCCAGATGCTGGCCGAACGCCGGTTCGGCAACGGCGACCTGCTCTCGATCCCGGAGCTGGCCGCGCTCGCGCACCTACCGATCGACGAAGCCACGCCCGGCCTCCAGCGCGCCGGCGCGAAGGCCGTACCGCCGCCGCCCGGCATCGCCACGGCCGGTGACTTGATCAAGCCTCTCGGCCTATCGGACTCGGGGCACTCCCGGCCGGTCGGCCTGCACGTCGCCGACGCGCGTCATCACCTGCACATCCTCGGCGCGACCGGCTCCGGCAAATCGGAGCTGATGGCCCGCCTGATCCTCGACGACGCCAAGGCCGGCCGCGGTGTGGTCGTCGTCGACCCGAAGGGCGACCTCGTGTCGGACCTGCTGATGCGGCTGCCTGAGGAGCTCGGCGAGAAGGTCGTCCTCTTCGACGCCGACTCGCGCGCCCGACCGCCGGTGCTCAACCCCCTGGAGGGAGCAGACAAGGCCCGCGCGGTCGACAACCTCGTCAGCATCTTCTCCCGGATCTACGCCTCCTCATGGGGCCCGCGCACCGACGACATCCTGCGCGCTGGCCTGCTCACCCTGACCGCGATGCCCGGCACGCCGACCCTGGCCGACCTGCCGAAGCTCCTCACAGTCCCGGCGTTCCGGCAACGGGCCTGCGACCAGATCGACGATGACGTGCTGCGCGGGTTCTGGTCATGGTACGACGCCCTGTCCGAAGCAAGCCGAGCGCAGGTCATCGCGCCGTTGATGAACAAGGTCCGCGGCTTCCTGCTGCGCCCGTTCGTCCGCGCCGCGATCGCCGGCGGGAAATCCACGGTGGACATGGACGAGGTGCTCAACACCGGCGGCATCTGCCTGGTGCGCATCGCCCGCGACGCGCTGGGGATGGAAACGGCGAGACTGGTCGGCTCGATCGTCGTCGCCCGCACCTGGCAAGCCGCCACCCGCCGGGCCCGCGTTCCCCAGCGTCAGCGACGCGACTGCGGACTGTACGTCGACGAGTGCCACAACTTCCTGAACCTGGCGTACCCGCTGGAAGACATGCTCGCCGAGGCTCGCGGATATCGCCTGTCGATGACCTTGGCCCACCAGTACCTCGGCCAGCTCCCGAAGGAACTCGAAGAGGGCATCAGCACGAACGCCCGGTCGAAGATCTTCTTCAACGCATCCCCTGAGGATGCGAAGCGGCTGGCACGCCACACCATGCCGCGGCTGAATGATCACGACCTGTCCAACCTGGGCGCCTTCCACATCGCCGCCCGCCTGGTCCTCGGCGGCGAGGAAGCACCGCCGTTCACCGCGGTGACCGAAAAGCTGCCGCCCGCGGTCCCCGGCCGGGCCAGGGCGATCCGCAAAGCAGCCCGCATCAACACCCGGCCACCAGCCGCCGAGGTCGAGCCCATCACGCCCGGAGCCGCAGCGCCCACCGCCGATCCCCGCCGCGCCGCCTAAAACCGGAGGTACTCCGATGATTTCGAACCCCACTCCTCAGCGGGCGTTGCGCGGGCACATGCCCCAGCGCCCCACGCCGCGAGCAGCCACCACCGGTGAGCACCACGCCCAGCTCGCCGGGCGGCTGACCCACCGCGACCGGTGGCTGGCCCGGATGCTCTACGAGCACAAGGTCTTCACGACCCAGCAGATCGTCGAGCTCTGCTACCCGAGCATGCGCGCGGCCAACCACCGGCTGCTCGACCTGTTCAAGTGGCGGGTCGTCGACCGGTTCCAGCCGTTCGTCACGACCGGCACCGCCCCGATGCACTACGTGCTCGACATCGCCGGCGCGGTCGCCCTCGCCTACGAAGACGGGCTCGATCCGAAGTCGATCGGCTACCGACACGAAGACGCGATCGGGATCGCGCACTCCCTGCGCCTGGCCCACACGGTCGGCGTCAACGGCTTCTTCACCGCCCTGGTCGCGCTGGGCCGACGTCCCGGTGTTCGAAGGTCGCTGACGGCGTGGTGGTCCGAGCTGCGGTGCGGACGCCTGTTCGGCGACATGGTGCGCCCCGACGCCTACGGCCGGTGGCGCGAAAACGACCATCAGCTCGAGTTCTTCCTCGAATTCGACTTCGGCACCGAAGACCTCGGCAAGCTCAGCCGCAAGCTCTACGGCTACGAGAAACTCGCCGCCGCGACCGGCATCACCACCCCGGTCCTCATCTGGCTGCCCACCCATCGGCGCGAGACGTCCGCCCGCCGAGCGCTCGCCGACTGCCTGTCCCAGCTCGACCGGCCCAGGCTCGTGCCGCTGGCCACCACCGCC
>DASZNR010000005.1:0-77885 GCA_035551175.1 Amycolatopsis sp.
CACGCGCTCGCCTTCAACGTCGTGACTGCTAGGTCCGCAACCTTCCGCGCGTCGTCACATGGGTCACCGGTACCCACCGCCGAGTCAGCAAACTGGACATCAGCCTCAAATGCGGCGTTATCGGCAATCCCCACGGCAACATTGCACATGCCTTTGGAACGCAGGTCCGACGGGCCGTAGGCGACCACCGGGTAGCCCTGAACTGGAGCTAGGACCTTGAAAAACCCTCTACCTTGAGTCGCATAGACGTCGGTCAGCCCGTGTTTCCACGCATATACGAATTGGATACCAATGAGGGATCCGCGATCAATGTCATGCCAGCCACAGGACTTAGCCGCACCGGTGTCCTTCGCCGCATCATCGCGCGTAGGCTTATTTGTGAACAGGCTGTCGACTTGCGCAGGAGTGAGGGCAGCGCACGGGTCGCCCTGAATAAGAGACGCAGGCAGGGGTGACTCGATCTTAGGTGCCGCTGGCGCGCTGCCAGAAGCGGACGAAAGGCTCGGCTCGGGACTCCCACTTGTAGATCCGGAACATGCGGAGACCGCGCACGTAAGGGCCAACGCGCCTACAACACTGGCGAGCCGGGACACACGAGCCATCAGAAGTGCCCTCCATCGCTCTGGGTATTCACGGTATGAGCGGCCTGTTCGTCGCTCGACTCATGAATTCCAAGCGCTTTTTCAATTTTTCCAATGAAGACGCCGACAAAATCACGCTGACGAACTAGCGCGTTTTGATAGGCGAGACCCGAATTATTGCAAGCCGCAGTATTTCGTTGCGACGCTGGATCGTTGCCAGGAGACTGAATGGACCACATCGGCACTGCCGCACGGAGCTGATCAGCTATCCGGTCCTGGAGCTTCTTGAGGTTACCGAGTTCGGTGGTCATGGCGTCCCGGTCCAGGGTGAAGCCCCCGCCAGCCGACCCGCCGCCGGAGGCCCCTCCGCCTCCTTCGCCGGCCACCACGAATCTGGCAGCGTTCAACTCCTGCTCTTGCCCGGCCACTGCAAGCCTCCCCTGACACACTGTGGACTCCGACCTCACACCGATAGTAGCCAACCGGCAACACACCGTCTCCGGAACGCCAGAGATCACGCCCTTGAGCACGTACACCCACCCTGAACAGGCCAAACAGGATGGGATCGGCGATCAGCCGGAGATATTCAACGGACGTTGAACGGACGTTCCATCGACGTTGACGGCACCGTAGGGTGCCAAGCGTGACTGACGAGCTTGGGGCGTGGAAGACCTTCAGTGAACGAACGATTTACGACGACCAATGGGTGAAACTCGGCCTTGCCGGCAAGCACCGACGTTTACCTATGGCGAGCGGCCGAGAAGGTCGGAGAGCCCACGGACACCGAAGAAGTCGGCAAGCTGCAATGGGTTCCGATCAGCCGCATACCCGAACTGGCGCAACGGCAGGAACTTCTCGGCGCGGGAGCGCTGGTGCCCTTGCTCTACTACGTCGCGACGCGCGGGACGGGCGCGGCGGCCCCTGGCGAGAACCAGCCAATCGAGCCTGCGTAACGAGCCACACGGGTTCCTGCTGGTAGAGCGAGTGCTGCGCTGTCGTTAGTTGACGCACTCGGCGGCCCGACCCAGGTGATCACCGACGGTGATCGCGAGCCCGCCATGGTCGCCGACTGCCACATCTTGTCCGATCGGTCCAGGACGCCGCCGATCTTGCCGAGCTCGCTGCCCGTACCGGGCTCGTAGGTCGCGACGCCGTCGCCGCGTCGGGATTTCCCGCCGCCGCCACGGCTTTGCCGTCGCCGCTCGGGTCGAGTTCCATCAGGTAGGCCTGCGGTTTGCCGGGTCCGGTGCTCGCGAGACGGGCACTGATGTCGGTGAGGCCTTGCAGTTTGACCTTCGCAGCGTCGCTCGGATCTTTCTTCAGGCGGTCCGTTTCGCGTTGAAGGACAACGCGGTTCGCGGCATCACGGTCCTTCACCGGGATGCCGTCGAGGTTGCGGACGAGGTCCGGGTTGTCGCGCAGGATCGCACCCTGTGCCGTGCCCGACAGGCTGTCCCACCATGCGCGGTTCTCGCCGGGCGTGGCACCGGGCGGCGGGCCGATCGTCGTCAGGCCGTTCTGCGCGGCGCCCGCTCCGGCCGCCTGCGCGAGCGAAGTGGCGCCCTGGTCGGTGATCTCACCTTGCGCAGCGCGCGCGAACAGGGCCGCGAGGTCGGCGTCGATATCGGCGGCCTGGCGCAGGATCTGCTCCACACGGTCGGCCAGTTCCGCGCGGATGGCCCCCGTCCCCGTGCTGACCTCACCGCTGTCGTCAATGGTGAATCCGTTGTGGACAGCCAGATCGTCGGTTTCACGGACGTCGGCACCGAGCCGTTCCACGGCCAGCTGTCCTTCATGTGCGCCACGGCGCACGGCCGACAACTCGGCGACGAGTCGTTCGAGCCGCGTCGCGAGCGCCGTGGCGCTCGCCTGCGCGGCCGTTGCTGCGTCGCCGGCCCAGCCGTCGAGGCGGGACAGGCCTTCGACGTCGGTGTCGGCCGCCAGCAGGCTGGTGCACCGGTCGTTGAGCACGTCGGCCACCGAGCCGAGCGCGGCGGCGTCCCAGCGCCGCACGTCCGCCCAGGTGATCATCGGACCGCCAGGCCGAGCTTGTTCGCCGCCGAGCTCTGGCCGCCCCGATAGGTCTGGACCGCGTCGCGGAGCCGGTCGCCGTGGGCGTCCTCGGCCCACCGCGAAACCCGTTGCGCCCACTCGTCACCCAGCAACGCGGCCGCCCCGGCGCTGGCGCCACCCGGCATTCCCTTGGTGATCCCAACCAGCGGGCCACGCAGATCCAGTGGACGCACCGTCGCGGCCGCGCGATGCGCGTGCTCCGCTGCCTCCGCCACACTCGCCGGAACGACTTCGAACCCCGAGCTCATACGCGCCTTCTTCCCCGCAGGCCCGGACGACACCGTACGACGAATGGCCAACCTCGCGGTTCCGGAAATCTCCGATGTCCGGAAAGCCCATCTGACCTGGGCGTTCTTCCGGAGTGCACTGTCCACATATATGAACATAAATCACGTGACTGAATAGTTATCAGCCGGTGTATTGCTCACCAGTGGGGCACGTGTGACCGTGTACGGCGAAGTTCGCCGGAACGCGCCGGCGGGATCAACGGCTGAGTGGCCGGCGGTGGGAACGGCGTTGCCGGCCGGGGAAACAGCCGTTTCACAGCCCTGCGCTGCCGGGGGCCGGCGCACCCGGGACAAGCCAGGAACCACCGGTTATCCGAGACCCACACCCGGCCCGACGGCGCTGGCCACCCCCAGCCAACCGGACCAGCGGGCCAGCCCAGGAAAGAGACGGCTCGGCGATGACACAGACAGCCGCGGCACGGCGGCCCATCAACAGGGTCACGTTGTACTTCTTCGGTGCCCTCGGCGGCATCCTGTTCGGTTACGACCTCGGTGTCATTTCGGGCGTGCTGCCGTTCATCGGCAAGGCCTGGACCCTGACCGGATGGGACAAGGGGATGATCACGGCGAGCATCTCTGTCGGTGCGATCCTCGGCGCCGCCTTCTCGCCGCGCATCAACGAAAAACTCGGGCGGCGCCGCACGATCATGATCGCCGCGGCGATCGTCATCGTCGGCACGATCGCGGCGAGCGTGTCCCTGACCTTCGCCCTCCTCACGATCTCGCGGCTGGTGATCGGCGTCGGCATCGGGCTTTCGTCCTCGACGGTCCCCACATACCTGGCCGAGCTCGCGCCCGCCCGGCTGCGCGGCGCGATGGGTGCGTTGAACCAGATCTTCATCGTGCTCGGCATCCTGATCGCTTTCCTCGTGAGCTACGGCCTCGGCTCGTCGGGCAACTGGCGGCTCATGTTCGCCTGCGCGATCGTCCCGGCGCTGATCCTGCTGGTGGGCCTGATCTTCCTGCCCGAGACGCCACGGTGGCTGCTCGCGAACGGCCGGGAAGAGCAGGCCCGTTCGGTGCTGCGCAGCTCCCACGGCGGCCGCGCGGACATCGAGCAGGAGATCGGAACGATCCCGAAGTCATTCAGCTCGAGACCGATTCCGGCAAAACGCGCCTACGCGAACTGTGGGCGCCGATGGTGCGCCCGATGCTCGTCGTGGCGCTGCTGCTCGCGATCGGCCAGCAGTTCAGTGGCGTCAACGCGGTCAACGCCTACTTCCCGACGATGCTGATCGGCCTCGGCTTCGCCACGCAGGCGGCTTTGCTGTCGGGTGTGCTGCTCGGCATCACGAAGTTCCTGTTCACCGCGTGGGTGGTCTTCGTCGTCGACCGGTGGGGCCGCAAGCCGCTGCTGCTGATCGGCAACGCGCTCATGGTCGTCACGCTCGTCGCGGCCGGCTTCATCGTGCTTGAAGTCGGGGACACCACGACCAAGGGCGTCCTGATGCTCGTCGCGATGATCCTCTACCTCGTGGGGTACGAACTCGGCTGGGGCGCGGTCGTGTGGGTCATGATGGCCGAGGTCTTCCCGCTCAAGGCCCGTGCCGCGGGCATGGGCGTGAGCAGCGTGGTCCTGTGGGCCGCGACCGGCCTGATCACCGCGATCTTCCCGATCATCTCCGCCCCGGGCGCCCTCGGACTCGGCGGCTCGATGTTCCTGTTCGCGGGGATCAACGTGGTGCTGTTCGGGCTCACCAAGTGGCTCGTTCCCGAAACCAAGGGCCGCACGCTCGATCAGATCGAGCTCGACCTGCGGGGATGGCACAAGGCACGCGCCAAGGCCGGTGCCGTCGCGGCCTGACGTTCGGTTCCCCTCCGGCGGCCGGGGGGGGCGGGATCTTCCCGTCCCCACCCCGGCCGTCCGGATTTTTCGGGTTTCCCGTCCCCGGACCCGGTTTCGTGCTTTCTGCTGCGGTCTCGTGCGGTCTCGCGCGGGGTCCACTTCGGACCCGTGCCCGCCCCGAAGCTGGCACAGTGGTGATCAGGTGCTTCACTGCCAGCAGGACGCCGAGCCAGACAGGAGGAGGTGGCATGACCGAGCCGGGTGCGACACCGGGCCGGCACCGCGAGCCCGACGCGCAGGCCTTGCCGCTGGTTCGGCCGTACGCACGGTCCGGTGCGGCCTCCCACGTGACCCACGAGCTCGCGCTCGAGACACTGGTCTCGACCACCGACTCGGGCCGTCGGCTGAGCCGGCTGCTGCGCGAACCGTACGGCAGTGCGTGCGAGCTGTGCGTGTCCACGGTGTCGGTGGCGGAGCTGTCGGCCTACCTCGGCCTGTCACTCGGGTCCGCGCGCGAACTGGTGGAAGTCCTGGTCGCCGAGCAGCTGCTGCAGCTACACCCGACCGTCGGCGATTACGGTCCGGAAAGACGAGCGACGGTGCTCGGCCGCATGCTCGACGAACTCGGCGACCTGTAGTCCGTGACGGAATCCGCGGATTCACCGGGGTGTCCGTGGGCCAACCGATAAACCTCGTGAGTGGTAACGCAGGTAAGAACCGGCATTGCCACTCACGAGGGGCACCCGATTCCCGTCAGCAGCTGAGCAGGAGGCTCGTGACGGCGTGGCAGGAGCGTGACGCGGTGTCGTTGGCCGGGTTGGGGTCGGTCGGCGAGCTCGCGTCGCGGTGGGCCGTGGTGGTGAGCGTGCCGACGGCCAGCAGGCCCGCGCGAGCGGTGAACTTCGCGGTGGCCGACGCGCCGGACGCGAGCGACGGGACGGTGCACGTGACCGTGCGTCCCGAAGCCGTACAGCCGGGCGAGCCGGCGAACTGCAGCCCGTTGGCCAGTGAAGCCCGCAGCCGCACATCGGTGGCGGTGGCCGGGCCGTAGTTCTTCGCGGTGAGCCCATACGAGACTTGGGAGCTCAGCAGCCCGGTCGAGGCGGACAGCGATACGCCGAGATCGGCGGAGTCGGTGGCGGGCGTGACGGTGACGACCGGTCCGTCGAGCGTGTCGAAGGCGTAGTTGTCGCCCGCGAACTGGTGCTGCAGCGTCAGTGCGCCCTCGGGTGCGGTGTCCTTGACCTTGAGCGTGAACGTGGCCGTCGCGCTCTGGCCCGCGGCCAGGTCGCCGACGCCCGCGCGGAGGCTGGTGCCGAGCACACCGCACGAAACGTCGCACGACACCATGTCGACCAGGTCGGTGATCGCCGCTTCCTTGCCGTAGAGGGCGGCTTTCGCGCCGGTAACCGTGAAGTCCTGCGGGTTGTACAAAGTCTCCGTGACGGTGAACGTCTCGCCGCGCTGCAGGCTCGACGCGCTCACCGTGATCGCGCTGCTCGGCGGCGCGGCACCGGCCACGGCGGGCGCCGCGACGAGCAGCCCCGCCGCGGCGGCCAGTGTCGAAACAATGGTGAAGCTGCGTCTGTACTTGTGCATGCGTCTCACATTTTCTCCCGTGGATCGGTTCCGGTTTCGGGAAAGCTCGGCAAGGCAGCCGACCGTCGGTCGCCGGACGGTGCTCGTTCGTTACAGCGGTTATTCGAATGGCCCAAAGGGAATTCCCGGCGGTGTTCAGTCGGGCAGCATCGGCACCGACATCCCGGGGTCGTGGCCGAGCAGCGCGGCCCTGGTGATCGCCGCGCTGCCGAACCGATCGCGGATCCCGTCCACCGCGGAATCGACGGCCACGCCGTCCTCGATCGCGAACGGCAGCACGAGCTGCACCGCGCCGTGGGGCGTGAGATTCGCGAACGACACCCCGATGAGCGTGAGACCCCGGTCGTGCACGAGCGACTGCGACTCCGCCAGGAGCTTCCGGACGGCGGCAAGCAGCGTGTCGGTGTGGTCGGTGGCCTCAACCAGCGTCCGCGACCGGGTCGCCCGTGTGAAGTCGGCGAACCGCAGACGCAGCACCACAGTCCGGGTCAGCCGCGTCGCGCCGCGCAGCCGCCGGGCGAGACGGTCCACAATAGACACCAGCAGCTCGTCGAGCTCTGCCATCGTCCGGCGCCGGCGCCCCAGCGCGCGCTGCGATCCCATGGACCGCCGCCGGCGGCCGGTCTGCACGGACCGGGGGTCACGGCCGTGGGAGAGGGCGTGGAGGTGGCGCCCGGCGCCGCGCCCGAGCATCGACACCAGGTCCACCTCGGGCAGCTCGGCGACCTGCCGCACCGTGCGGATCCCGCGCGAACGCAGCTTCTCCGAAGTCACTTTCCCGACGCCCCACAACCGCTCGACCGGCAGCGGGTGCAGGAACTCCAGCTCCCGCTCGTGCGGCACGACCAGCAGCCCATCGGGCTTCGCGACGGCGCTCGCGACCTTGGCGAGGAACTTCGTGCGCGCGACACCCACGGTGATCGGCAGCCCGACCCGCGCGAGCACGTCGGTCTTCAGCCGCCGCGCGATCTGCTCCGGTGAACCCGCGATCCGCCGCAGGCCGCCGACGTCGAGGAACGCCTCGTCGATCGACAACCCCTCCACGACCGGCGTGGTGTCGCGAAAAACCTCGAACACCGCCTTGCTGGCCGCGCTGTAGGCCGCCATCCGCGGCGGCACGACGATCGCCTGCGGGCACAGCCGCAGGGCCTGCGCGCCGCCCATGGCGGTGCGCACTCCGCGGGCCTTGGCCTCGTAGCTGGCCGCGAGCACCACACCGCCGCCCACGATCACGGGCCGGCCGCGCAGCCGCGGATCGTCGCGCTGCTCGACCGACGCGTAGAACGCGTCGAGATCGGCGTGGAGGATGGGTCCTTCGATCGACACGAACACATGTTCGCATCGAACACCGACAAAACCCGACCTTAGGCCACCCGAATGGAGCAATCGACGGCGTCCGGACCCGATCGGAGTCGACCCCCAGCCAGCCCGTCGCGTCCGCTGTGGACGTTGCGCTGCCGGCAATGCTGCTGAACGGGCCGCGATCGACACGTCAGCGCGAAGACGTCCGCCGCGTTCGCCAAGGTGCCGGTGCGGAAGTTTCACCGAAACCGATCGGGCGCCGCCCGACTGACGTCGTGCGCTGTCCAGGTCGTTGTGAATTCTCGTGCGTGCGGCAGAGCGGCACGGCTGGTTACGCTCGGTGCGTGCGGCTCGTGCTGTTCGACCTCGACAACACCCTCGTCGACCGCGCGGAGGGTTTCCGCCGGTGGGTGTGGGAGTTCTGCGCGGAACACCGGCTCACGGCCGACGACGCCGCCTGGCTGCTCACGGCCGACGACGACGGCCGCGCACCGCGTAAAGCGTTTTTCACGGCCGTCCGCGAGCGGTTCGCGGTGGCGGAGTCCGTCGCGGAGTTGCTCGACGCGTACCTGCGCCGCCATCCGGCGTTGATCCCCGCCGCGCCCGGTGTGCTCGGCGGCCTGCCGCGATTGCGCACGGCCGGCTGGCGCATCGGCGTGGTGACGAACGGCGAGGCCGACCAGCAACTTGCGACTCTGCTGCGTACCGACGTCGCCGCGTTCGTCGACGGCTGGGCCATTTCCGGGTACGAAGGCGTCGGCAAACCCGACCGGCGCCTGTTCGAGATCGCGGCAGAACGCTGCCAGGCGCCGCTGGCCGGCGGATGGATGGTCGGCGACAGCGAGCACACCGACATCGCGGGTGGGCGCGCCGCGGGCCTGCGCACCGTGTGGGTCGACCGCGGGCGAGCATGGAGCTGCGGCGAAACGGCACCGGACCACGTCGTCGCCGATGCGGCCGGAGCCATCGAGCTGCTACTGAAGTGACGGTCAGTTCTCGGAGTCGATCTTCCAGACGCCGTTGTCGTCGACCATGTGGTACGTGTGGTGATCCGTCTCCCGAGAACCGTCGCTGCGGACGTAGGTGATGTCCGCGCTGAGCCGGTCGGGGCCGATCTGCTGCACGTTGCTCGCGGTCGCCGACCGGTAGTTGCTCCAGAAACTCTGGTACGACGCGAAAGTCTGCTTCTTCGACGCCTTGAAGTTGTCGGTCAGCAGGCTGAAGCCCCGCTGCAGGTCGGCGGGGATGAGCGAGAAGTAATTGGTCAGCGCCGCCGCCATGTCCTGCGGGGAGGCCGCCGAACTCGACGGCGGAGCGCTGCTCGTCGACCGTGGCGGGCTCGACGGCGGCGTGGCCGACGAAACCGGCGCCGACGCCGGGGCCGAGTTGTTCGCGGGCGAAGGGCCACCGTTCGCGGTCTGGTTCGCGTCGTGATTGCGCGTCAGCAACACGATCACGACGACGGCGAGCACGACGACCACCGCGCCGACGCCGGCGAGGATCATCGGGCGCCGTCTTCGATCGACGGGGACAGCGTCGGGGGCGGCGGCGGGAGCGGTGGGCACGACGGGGGCGGCAGGGGCGGGCACGGGGATCGCGGCGGGCACGGTCAACGGAATCGGCACCGACGGGACTGGTGTCGCTCCGCCGTCGAGCTCACGCAGCTCGGCGAGCACCTCGGCCATGGACGGGCGGTCGTCGGGCTTGAGCTCGAGCAGCTTGAGCAGCAGTGGTTCGAGCTTCCCAGCCTGCTTCGGCGGGTTGATCGAACCGCTGGAAACTCGGTACAGCAAGGCGATCGCATTGTCGGCCGTGCCGAACGGCGGCGCGCCCTCCACGGCCATGTAGAGCGTGGCGCCGAGCGCGAAGACGTCGGAGGCGAACATGGCTTCCTCGCCGCGCGCGACCTCCGGCGCGAGGAAGGCGGGCGTACCGGAGATTTCACCGGTCGCCGTGAGCGTGACGTCGCCGACCGCGCGCGAAATGCCGAAGTCGGTGACCTTGACCGTGCCGTCATCCCCGAGCAGAACGTTGCCGGGCTTCACATCGCGGTGCACGATGCCGGCGCGGTGCGCGGCGGCGAGCACGCCGGCGAGCTGCACGGCGATGGGGATGACTTCGTCGACGGACAGCGGCCCGTGTTCGTGCAGCTTCGCCGACAGACTGCGCGAAGGCAGGTACTCCATGATCAGCCACGGCCGGTCTTCGTACTCGACGACGTTGAACACGGAGATGGCGTTGGGGTGCTGCAGACGCGCGGCGATGCGGGCCTCACGCATGGCGCGGTTCTTCGCCTCGTCGACCTTCTCCTCGCCCTGGTTCACGGGCATGAGGAGTTCTTTAACCGCGACGACGCGGCCGAGGATCTTGTCCTCACCGCGCCAGACCATGCCCATGGCGCCGCTGCCGATGAGCTCGACGAGCTGGTAGCGACCGGCGATCTGCCGGCTCTCCTCGGTCAACGAAAACCCCTCGATGCGACGTTCACGATCACGCGACCGCCCAGTTTTTCACGGTCCCCACGCGAGCGTCCCGACGACCCGCCGGTGGGCACGGGGGTTGCTCCGCGTGGCCGGTTCCGGACACTCTGATCACATGAGCGCCCGCGCCCCGACGTTCCGGAACGTGTTCGCCGTCGCCGAGTTCCGGGCACTGTGGTTCGCGCATGTGCTGTCGGTCGCCGGTGATCAACTGGCCCGGGTCGCGCTCACGGTGCTCGTTTTCGACCGTACCGAATCCGCGGGCTGGGCGGCGCTCACCTACGCACTCACATACCTGCCCGACCTGCTCGGCGGCGCGCTCGGCGGACTCGCCGACCGCTTCCCACGGCGGACCGTGCTCGTGGTGGCCGACGTGCTGCGCGCGGTGCTCGTGGCCGTGATGGCCATCCCGGGGCTGCCGTGGCCGGTGGCCGCGGCGCTGCTCGTGGTGGTGCAGCTGGCGGCCGGGCCGTTCCAGTCGGCGCGCCAGGCGGTGCTGCCGGACCTGCTCGGCCCGGATCGGCTACCCGTGGGGCAGGCCGCGCTTTCCTCGACGTACCAGGCGGCGCTCGTGATCGGCTTCGGCGCGGGCGCGGCGGTGGTCGCGTGGCTGGGCGTCGCGGGCGCGCTGTGGGCCGACGCGGTGACCTTCGCGGTGTCGGCGCTCGCGTTGCGGTGGGGACTGCGGCCCCATCCGGCAGCGACGGTCACCGCACGCACCCGGCAGTGGACCTCGCTCGTCGCCGGCTGCCGGGTCATCGTGCGTGACCGGCGGCTGCGGTCACTGCTCGCGATCGCCTGCTGCTGCGGGCTCTACGTGGTTCCCGAAGGCCTGGCGGTGCCGATCTCCGCGCAGCTGGGCGGCGCGGTGGCGCTGCCGTGGTTACTGATCGCCAACCCCGTCGGGTCGCTGGTGGGGGCAGTGCTGGTGAGCCGGCTCCCGCGCGGGCGCCAGGCGCGTCTGCTCGGCCCGCTCGCGGTGGCGACCTGCCTGATCCTGCTGCCGACCGGCTGGTCTCCCGGGCTGCCGGCGACAGTCGTGCTCTGGGCCGTCTCAGGCGCCCTGTCCGCGCACGACCTGATCACGCAGGTGCAGTACAGCCTCGCCGCACCACCCGAACAGCGTGGCCAGGTGATCGGCGTCGCGATCGCCGCGCTGCGGGCATCGCAGGGCATCGCCATCGCGGCCGCCGGCGGGCTCGCCCAGGCGTTCAGCCCGACGACCGTCGTGTCGATCTCCGCCGTCGCCGGCGCGACCCTCGCCGCGTTCGCCGCCACCGCATGGACCCGCGCGGCGTGGCCCCGTCGCCACCCCGACCCTGAGGTAGCCGACGAGGCCACGCCACCCGCGGCGTCCTGACCGCCGCCGCTCACCCGGCCTGCCCGCCGAGCGGCTTCTTCCCACCGTGGACGGCTATCGACTCCAGTCGTCGTCCTCACGCATGCCTTTCACCCCCTCGCCGGATGGTCCGGCGAATCCGTTCAGCTGGTCCAGTTGTTGTCCCGCACTGATTTCCCTCCTCTCGTCTCGCCGTCGCCGATGTCGAGGTCAGCGGTTCCAGTTGTTGTCGCGCACGAGCTCACCTCCGCTCCGTCTGGGAAGGACTCGTGAGTGCTCCGACCGGCTAGAACTGGCAACGCCACTCACGACGCCGCACTGCCAGGTCCGGACCACCCTCAGCGGCTCCAGTTGTTGTCGCGCATCTGGCGAACCTCCTTCCCTGCCGAATTGCCGGGAATCTGCCGACGTTCACTGATCACCAGTTGTTGTCCTGCATTGCGGAAACCTCCTCCCACTCACTGAAACCCACACCGGGCACGGAATCGCCGCCCGGCACGACACAATCGGGGAAACTCTCGACCTCAGGTCGAGCTACAGACCCCGCCCGTTTCACCCGGTAGCCTCTGGTGGGCGGGCGCAGCCGGTCGCCGCAGCGGCGATGACCGGCGGTTCCGCGGCAGACGCGGGTCACCGAACGTGGTGACCGCACGTCGATTACCACAGGCGCCCGAAACCGCGGATTCGCAGGTCGACTCAGGAATCTCAGCCGGGCATCGCTACGCACGGTGGTCACCTCCCCTCTGCGTCGGCCGAGCGCTGGGCTGTCCGGGCGAATTTCCCCGGCGGCCTCCCAGAGTCCGGACGACGGACGGCACACAGCTCGCCTCGTCGTTTACGGTAGAAGCCAACCGGGTGAGGTGAAGAGTGCGCGGACGAGGAAACCGGGCTGCCGGATGGTTCACGGGCTGGCGCCTTTGGCGGTTGCCTTCCGCTGTGCGCACTTATGTGGTTCTTGTCAACTTCGTCGCAATTGCGGCGTCGTTGAGTACCGCGTGGCTGGTCCCGGTGCACCAAGCGGACCTGATCCGCTTCGGCGTGCTGGCCGCGTGCGCGGCCGTCGCCATCGAGGCGACGCGGCACATCGAGCGGCAGCGGGAGTACAACCGCTCGCCCACGGTCGCGTACGTCGACACGAAGGCCGTGTGGAGCATCGCGGCCGTGGTGGCGCTGCCGGCCGTGCTGGCCACGGCGATGGTGGTGTTCACCTACGCCGTCGCGTGGTGGCGGATCTGGCCGAGAGAACGGCCGGTGCTGCCCCACCGCTGGGTCTTCTCCGCCGCGACGGTGCTGTGCGGCACGCAAGCGGCCGTGGTCGTCCTCGCGCTCGGCATGCACCACTACCCCGGCGTGCTGTCGCCCGGTATCCTCCCGGGCCTCGTCGATCTCGTGGTGATCGTCTTCGCGGCCGCCCTGCGCTGGGCCATCAACACGGCGCTGGTGATGGCCGCCATCGCGCTCTCCAGTCCGCCGCGGTCGCTGTCGGACCTGTTCTCCGGGTTCGCCGACCAGCTACTGGAAGCCGGCGCGATCAGCCTCGGCCTGGTCACCGCTGCCCTGCTCCTGCTGGCCAATCCGTTGGTGCTCGTCGGTGTGGTCGTGGCGCTCGTGGCCCTGCACCGCGGCCTGCTGCTCGCCCAGTTCCAGCGCGACGCGCGCACGGACGTCACCACCGGCCTCGCCACCAAACGCTGGTGGCGCACGATGGCCGAGCAGTACCTGGAGCGTGCCCGCACGGGCAACGGCACCGTCGGCGTGCTGCTGCTCGACCTCGACCACTTCAAGGCCATCAACGACACCTACGGCCACCCCACCGGCGACCTGGTGCTGCGTGAGATCGCGATCGCGCTGCGCAGCGAGGTCCGTGAGCAGGACATCTGCGGACGGTGGGGCGGCGAGGAGTTCGCGATCATCCTCCCCAACGTGCCGACGATGGACCATCTGGCCCACCTCGCCGACCGCATCCGCCGCCGTATCCCGCAGGTGGTGGTCACCCTGCCCGAGCGCGACACGGTGATCACCGACCTGACGGTGTCCATCGGCTGTGCGATGTACCCGGCCGAGCACCTCACCGGGGTCGACGACGTGCTCGTCGCCACCGACACGGCGCTGTACCGGGCGAAGCAGGCGGGCCGCAACCGCGTGGAGCCGGCCACACACTGACGGATGTTCCGGACAACCCCGCCTTCTCGCTCGGGCCCACCCGCTCCCTCGTGCCACGATGGACGGTGAGGGCCCCGCCGAGGCCCGCGAGGAGGTCCGAGTGCCCGACTGGGATGGCCGTGGACTGCCGCCGGTCGCGCGGGCGCGCGTCGACCGGGCCGGCTCCTCTGGCCTGCGCACCTCGCTGCTGAGCGTGCCCGCGGCGGTCGGTGCGGAAGTCGCCGGATTCACCCCCGTGGGGGAGGTCATGGGGTGTGTCGTCGAGCGGCTCGGCTGGGTGTCGGGGTTCGGTGTCACGCCCAACCAGCAGGCCGTGATCTACGCCGACGCGATGCGGCAGGGCTATCGAGTGGCGCTCGACCGGCTGCGCCTGGAGGCCGAGGCGATCGGTGCCGACGGCGTCCTCGGCATCATGCTGAGCGTGACGCGCCTCGACGAGAGCATGCAGGAGTTCGTGGCGCTCGGCACGGCCGTGCGGGCCGAGACGCCGCAGCGACCCGGCCGGGTGTTCACCACGGAGCTACCGGGCCAGGACGTCGGCAAACTGATGCAGGCCGGCTGGGTGCCCGCGGGGGTTGCGATCGGCATCTCGGCGCACACGACGTTCGACTACAACATGCAGTACCAGACGACGATGTGGGCCGGGAACACCGAGGTCGACGCCCACACCCGGCTGGTCACCCAGGTCCGGGGCGACGCGCGCGCCCAGTTCCACAAGGGCGTGCAGACGATCGGCGCCGACGGCGCGATCGTGTCGCGCCTTTCGCTCGACACGTGGCAGCTCGGCGAGGTTGCCGTGGCCGGCGTCGCGAGCGTGTTCGGCACCGCCATCGCTCGGTTCCACCGCGGGAGCGCCGCGCCGACGTCCGCACTCACGATCCTGCCGCTGAACCGCATGAAGGAGGCCCAGTGACCACCACGGACCCCGCCGCGCAGCACATCCCCGAGGATGCGATGCGCCGGCTCGCCGAAATGCGGCCAGGACAGGCGACGAGCCTGTTCACCTCGGACCTGAGCGTGAACGAGTTCCTGCTCGTGCGCGAAGCCGGCTTCCGCCCGCTGGGCCTTGTGCTCGGGTCGAGCATCTACCACGTCGGGTTCCAGATGGGCCGCTGGAGCAAGAACCAGGAGATGGACCGCCTTTCGGCTGCGATGTACCACGCTCGTGAGCTCGCGATGACGCGCATGGAGGCGGAGGCCGACCTGCTGGGCGCCGACGGGATCGTCGCCGTGCGGCTGGAGATCGAGTTCAAGGAGTTCGGCAACGACCTGGCCGAGTTCATCGCCGTCGGCACCGCGGTGAAAGCCGACGATCCCGGCGAATGGCGCAACAACACCGGCAAGCCGTTCACGTCCGACCTGTCCGGCCAGGACTTCTGGACGCTGGTGCAGGCCGGCTACGCACCGCTGGGCATGGTGATGGGTACGTGCGTGTACCACATCGCACACCAGCGGTTCCGCCAGGCGATGAGCAACATCGGGCAGAACGTGGAGATCCCGCAGTACACCGAAGCGCTCTACGACGCCCGTGAGCTGGCGATGTCGCGGATGCAGGCGGAGGCCGAGCAGCTGCACGCCGAGGGCATCGTCGGCGTACAGCTGCTCTCGTTGCCGCACCGCTGGGGCGGGCACACCACCGAGTTCTTCGCGATCGGCACCGCCGTGAAGCCGTTGCGCCCGGACCACCGCATCACCAAGCCGCAGCTCGTGCTGCCGCTCACCGACTGATGGCCGGCTCGGAGCTGGGCCCGGCCGGTGAGTTCCACCTGCTGGTGGCCGCGCTGCGCGCCGACCGCGCCGATGTCGAGTCCTACACCCGCGTGCTGTCGGAGACGCTGGGCGACGCGTTGCCGCCCGGCATGGTCGAGATCGACCGGCGGCGCAGCTTCGCCGACCGCGTCGCCGGCCGCATGGGCCAGCCGGTGGAGGTGCGCGTGTCCACGCCGCATCGACTGCTGGTGCTCACCGCCGCCCGCTCCGGCGGCGTCACGGCCGAGATCCGCCAGGTGGTGCGCGGCGTCGTCATCAGCCGCCGCGACGCCGACCTCGAGGAGTGGGTGACCGTGCTCGCCGAAGAGCTGCAGGCCTTGGCGTCGCGCGACGCCAAGGCGCGCGAAGCCCTCTCCCGCCTCCTGGGTGCTTGACCGGCCCGGTGCACCTGGATACAACTCGGAGATGGACTGGACTCTCGAGGTCGTCGTCGTTCCCGTGTCCGATGTGGACCGAGCCAAGACGTTTTACGCCGAGGGCTGCGGTTTCACCGTGGACCACGACATCGTCGTCGGTCCCGGCCGCCGCATCGTCCAGCTGACGCCGCCCGGTTCGGCGTGCTCGATCGTGCTCGGTGAGGGCGCCGTGCCGCACATGCCGCCCGGGTCGCTGAAGGGCCTGCAGCTCGTCGTCGCCGACCTTGTGCTCGCGCGCGAAACCCTCGTGGCCCGCGGCGTCGACGTCAGCGAGATCGAGCTCCTCGGACCGGATCCGAGCACCGGCCGGCCGCAGGACCTGGACAACATCGGCTTCATCCACTTCAGCGACCCGGACGGCAACGGCTGGTCCGTGCAGCAGATCTCCGCGCGGGGCAAGGTTTAGTCGACGAGTGCCCCGCAGCTGATGTTGGCGGTGGCGGCCGTCATGGTGCGGGCGCGGTCGGAAGCGACGAAGGCCGCGACTGCGCCCACGTCGGCGAGGGTCGCGGCCCGGCCGAGCATCGTGGATCTCGCCAGTTCGGCCGAGAGTTGTTCGGCGCCCGCGAAGCCGGACGGCAGGGTTTCGGGGATCCCACCCGTCCGCAAGGTCACCGTGCGGACGCCGTGGCGGCCCAGCTCGGCGGCGAGCTGGCGGCGCATGGCTTCGAGCGCGTGGAACGCCACCTGCAAGCCACCGACGGAGTGCTCGCGCACCGGATCACCATCGCCGCCGAAGACCAGGATGACGCCGGCGCCCTGGCGTTTCATCTGCCGGCCGGCAGCGCGCGCGGTGAGGAAAGTGGTGCGCACGGCCGTGACCACGGGCTGTTGGTAATCGGCGAGGGACATCTCCAGCAGCGGCGTGCCCTGCACGTCGCCGTGGGAGATCACGTTCACGGACACGTCGAGGCTTCCGCCGTCGGCCACCACGGCCTCCGCGTGGGCGTCGACGGCCTCCTCGTCGAGCGCATCGAGTACGGCGACCTCCGCCCGGCCGCCCGCCGCCCGGATGTCGGCGGCGACCTTGTCCAGCTTGGCGCGCGTGCGGCCCGCGAGGAAAACACGCGCACCCTCCTGTGCGAACGCGCGAGCGATGGCGCCACCGATCGCGCCGCCACCGCCGTAGACGACCGCGTTCTTACCTGCGAGAAGCATGGGCTCTCCGTTCGTTCCGGGCAGGACCTTCACCCGTGCGTCGAACGGACGCGCCGCGAATCGACAGAACGGTTCAGACGGTCACGATCGCGTGCCCGTGGCGTTCCTTCGCGCGCAGATAGCGCGTCGCGTACTCACCGGGGTGCTCGACGAGCAACCGCTCGGGCTTCACGACGATGCCTGCCGCTTCGAGCGCCGCGACCTTCGCCGGGTTGTTCGTCAGCAGCCTCACGCGCTCGAGGCCGAGTTCGTTCAGCAAGCGTGCGGCGTGCTCGTACGTCCGCGAATCGAGCGGCACCTTGAGGTGCTCGTAACTCTCGAACGTGTCGAGGCCCAGCACCTGGCTCACCTCGTACCCGCGGGCCTTGACACCCAGCCCCGCACCGCGGCCCTCCTGGTCGAGGTAGATCAGCACGCCCGAACCCGCTTCGCGGATGAGTTCCAGTGATTTGTGCAGCTGCTCGCGGCAATCGCAGTCGTCGGAGGCGAAGATTTCGCCGTAGAGGCAGCGGGAGTGCACCCGCACCAGGCAATCGTCGGCGATTTCACCGAACACGGCGGCGGCGGGCGGGTTGGGCCCGGGGACGTCGTCGAGCACAAACACGCTGAACGCGGCGCCGTCGGCACCGTGCAGCTCGTGGGTCCGCACGCCTTCAGAGGTCACGACGCTTACTCCAGAGTCTGTCGCTCCCGCGCCCGGTCGACCTCGAAGACAGCAGGCGCCGAGTCGGTGAACTCTTCGATCGAAAGGTTGGTGATCATGGCAGCAACCGCGTAATCCAGCGCCTTTTCCGTCAAGTCGCGACCCACGTCCAGAAGTTTTCGTATCAGCGCTGCGGAGAATCGTTCCCGGGAGCCCGGGGTGTCGTTGAGGGGAACTCCGGGGGCTTCGAAGTCCCGACTCAGTGTGACGGTGCGGAGCTTACACCTGAAATCCTCGACGACACAGACGGCCTGTACGCCCAAGGTCAACAGCTGCTGAGCGAGGGCGTCGACGTCTCCGGGGCCGTCCGGATCGGACAGCAGCCGCCGCAGCTCCCATTCCCGGCCGACGACGTAATCCACGCCACCGAGATACCGGTAGACGCCCTGCGGCGCGGCGAGCGGCGGCGAAGGTTGCAGCAGCACCAACGGTTTCTGCTTCTGCGCACTGGCCGTGGCGAGCGACCACTTCACGACCTCGACGGCGGGCTCGAAGGTGACCAGCAGTGCGTCGGCGCCGGCGAGGGCGTCGTGGATCGGGCGGCTGTGCAGGTCCGCTATGGACAGTCCGACCTGCGTGTCGTTCATCCAGCCCACATAACTGGCGTCGCCACTCTGAGTGACGAGGACGGCGGTCGTCGGCGTCTTCGCGCCGGGTGTTTCCTGGACGAGGTCGGTCGGCAGTCCCTCCGCGTCGAGATAGGACACGATCGAGCGGGCCAGGTCGTCGCCGCCGACGGCCGCGATGAGCCGCGAGTCGAGATCCTGCCGGTGCAGTGCGACCGCGACGTTGAGGCCCTTTCCGCCGGGATGGCGGCGGAACGACGTCGCCTGCGTCGAGCGGTTGGGCCCCGGCACGGAATCGACGACCCACACGTGGTCCATCACCGCGCCTCCGACGACGACCACGGATTTGGCGCCGGTGCGCGGGCGCCTGGTGGCCGACTCGCGCGCCGGGTCGGCGGTGCACAGTTCGGCGAGCCGTTCGAGCGTCTGCGCTTCCTGCGAACCGCGGAGGCTGCGCACGGACATGGCCGGCGGCCGCGGTTCGGCGTCGAGCAGCACGTGGAGGTCGATCCAGTTGCGGGACAACGCGGAACGGCGCTCACCGAGGTCGTCGGCGTAGAGGCCGGCCAGCGCGGGCGAGTCGCTGGCGAGTTCGGCGAGCACGCCGAGGGACAGCACGGTGTCGGCGACGATCAGGTCCGTCGGGGGCAGCCGGCGCACGGCTTCGGTGACGACCTGAACGATCGCGGCTTGCGGCTCGGCCCCGCCGGCGACGGCGGACCGCACGGCCGGGAGCGAGGCCAGCCTGCTGAGGTCGACCTCGGTCGACGCCAGGCGCTCGACCGTGAGGCCGCTCCGCTTGCGCAGCCCGAGAAAGGCACCGAGGATGCCGTCGACCGTAGCCATCAGACCAGCCTATCCCGTTCGGCGGCAAATGCCCCCACCGCTTCCGGCATTTGCGCTTCCATCGCCAAAGTCACCCCATTGCCGCAGCCGTGCCCGCGCGGATCGGCAGGTACCCACCTGCCCTCCCCGTGAAACTGGACCAATCGAACGCCTTCCTCGTCCACTCGACCGCAGGCCGGTCACCCTTCGTCACTTCGGGCAGGAAACTCTGGCGAACGCGTGGTGACCACCCGACGTCGGCAATTGACGCTCAACTCCGGCAAGTGTCATCCTGGCGCTGCTCATCGACGTTCGGGAGGTCGTCATGAAGCCCAGGTCCGTGACGCCGGCGATCCCGGCCCGACTGGTCGAAGATTCTGCCTTTCCCATCGTGCGGCCGTTTTTCACGAGAAGCACGCGGGCGCGCCGCACCCACCGCAAGCGGGTGGCAATTGCCACCGCGAGCCTGTCACTTCTGCTCGCCGGCACCGCCGGATGTGCCATCCCAGCCCGCAGCTTCACGCCGAGCGGTGGCGAACGGGTGGTCGTGGTCGTCAGCGGCACGGCCAACGAGCCCAAGCCCGTCGCCACCGCCGACACCGTGAAGATCCTGCGTGCCGCCGCGAACAGCAGCGACGTCTCGCAGCAGGGGTCGGGCAAGAGCAGCGTCGTACTCGTCTCGGCGGCGGACGGTGGCGACGCGCCGTCGGTCGTCCTCACGCCGCGGCGCGCCGACGGCTCGCTCGAACACGGCCTGAACCGGCCGGCGCTCATCGACAAGAACGTGCAGGCGGCCTCGGACGTCATCGCCGCCACCGCGGCGCACCGCGCCGGGCTCGACCTGCTCGGTGGCATCGACCAGGCCGTGCGCGGGATCGACCCGGGAACGCTCGTCGTCGACAGCAACGGCTTGTCCACGGCCGGTGCGTTCGACCTGCGCCAGGTCGGCTGGACCGCCGACCCGGCCGCGATCGCCCAGCAGCTGAAAGCGGCCGGAGCGCTGCCGCACCTCACGGGCTGGCACGTGCTGTTCACCGGACTCGGCGCGGTCGCCGGTCCCCAGCCGCCGCTGCCGACGTCGGCACGCGACAAGCTCGGCGCCTACTGGACGGCGATCTGCCGGACCGCGGGCGCGGCGTCGTGCACCGTCGACCAATCGCGCGTGCCGGCACGCCGGCCTGAAGCAACCGTGGCCACACCGGTGGTTCCGGTGCCCGGTGTGCAGTCGGTGCTGGGCCCGGGAGGGCGTGTCAACACGACCGTCTCCGACAGCGCGCTCGGCTTCGCGGGCGACTCGGCCGCGCTGTCGCCCGGCGCGCAGGACCTGCTGCGTGCGCTGGCCGGGAGCATCACCGCACGGCTGGCGGACCGGCCCGACGCACCGGTGACCGTGCGCGGCTACGCGGCCGACCCGCCTGGCTCCACGACGACCGGTCGGCAGGAGCTCGCCACGCTGCGGGCGCGCGCCGTGGCCGGGGCGCTGACCGCGGCCGGCGTCACCAATTTCGTCGACGCCGCCGGCATCGGCACTGAGCCCGGCGTGACCGCGATGACCGGCGGCCGGTTCGACGAACGAGCCGCGAGCCGGATGCGCCGCGTCGAGGTGACCTACTGATGACCCGACACGAGAACTCCCCAGGGAAAGAAGGAGAGGCAAGGCCCATGTCCAGTACCGAACAGACGCGTAACTTGCCCACGCCGCGCACACCCGCTCAGCGGCGCATCGGCAGCACCGCAGCGGCCGCGGACCGGCTACTGGTCCGGATCGACGAGCTGCGCTACCTGACCGCACGGATTCTCGACGAGCACGTGGTCGGCCCACACGGCCAGAACCTCACCGTCGCCGAGGCGCAGGCGAAGGCCGACCTCATCGACGACCTGATCGAGCTGGAGCAGGTGCGCGGCAGCCTGCGCCACCGCCGCGTCGGCCGGCTCACGCGGGCGCTGACGCTGCTCGCGGTGACGATCGTGGACCTGCCGATCATGTTGTGGCTGGCCAGTTCCGTGTTCAACGTGGACTGGAGCAACCCGTGGGGCCTGCCGCTCGCGATCAGCGTGGTGATCTCGGTACTCGCGACGGGCGGCGCGGCGACGGCGCTGCACCACCTCGGGCACAACATGCGCCAGCACAAGAACCACCGCCGCCAGCTCGTGTGGCGGGACCTGTCGACGGGTGCCAAGGCCAGCCTGGCCACGGTAGGTCTGCTGGTGGCGCTGATGGGTGTGGTGATGTTCGTCCGCGTGTACACCGAAGGTGTCCTCAGTGGACTCTCGCAGCTGGCGGTGCTGCTGGCGGTGCTCGTCGCGCTCGTCATGGTGGTGTCCGCGACGCTCGTGTTCTGGACGGCGTTCCGCGACGGCTCGCTCGAACAGGACGACCTGCGCCACTACAGCGAGACCGTGCTGCCGTACCTGCAGGCCAAACGCCGCTACGAGGACGAGGCGCACGAGTTGCGCTGCCAGTACGACCTGCTGCGCGGGCGCGTCCCCGCCGGCGAGTGAGCACGGCGGTGCCCGCCCCAAGTGGACACCGCGCGGCCCGCGACTCGAGCACCGAGCCGCGGGTTTTTCACGTCCCCACTCCGCGGCCGGATTTCACGGCCGCGTGACTCCCATCGGATTGGGGAGCAGCAGGCCGCCCGCGTCGACGACGGCCCGGCTGAGTGGCTCGGCGAGCGCCAGCACACGGTCGACGGCGTCCGGGCCGAGTGCGTCGAGCTGGCCCCCGGCGAGCTGGTCGGTCTGTTCCTCCACGTCGCGGCGCACTTCGGCGCCGCTGCGGGTGAGGGTGCCGTCGGGAGCGAGGAGGCCGCGCGAGCGCAGGCTCTCCGACGCCGCGATCCATTCATCGTCGGTCCAGCCTCGGGCCTTCTGCACGACCTCGCGGGTCGTGGCACCGGTCGCGACGTGGGTGAGCACCGCGTCCAGCCCGGTGAGGCCCGCGGACACGCCGGCCAGCACGTGGCCGTCTCCGCGGTGTTCGCGCAGCGTGCAGGTCGCGAGCCACAGCCGGGCGAGCGGCCGGTCCGGCGGCACGACGGCGGCCCACGCCGCGGCCAGCGGACGGCCGTCGAAGCGGCAGCCGCCGACGGCCCGTTCCAGCAGCTCCACCAGCTCGCCGATGTGGCCGGACGGAGGCAGCAGCCGCGTCAGCGCGGCTTCCACCGCGGCGATCCGCGTCCGCAGCACGGCTTCCGGCGCGGCGAACGTCCACGCGTCGGGCAGGGCGCGCGCCACCATCCGCGGGGCGAACCCGTAGAACATCGCCGTGACCGGGCTTGGCCCGATCGGGCCCAGCGGTGCCGCGCGGCCCGCGAAATAGCCCATCCACCAGCCGCGCAGGCCCACGGTCCTGGCGGCTTCCGCGGGCTCGGGCGTGAAGTACACCAGGGCGTGCAGCGGCTCCACCGCGGCCCAGAACCGTCTGGCCAGGCTCGCGTTCGGCTCCATACCCCTCAGCATGACGGAGGCCCCTCCACCTGGCGAGCGGAGAGGCCTCCGAGGTCGGGGAACCGATCAGGCGAGCTCGAGCCCGTAGGACTGCAGCTCGAGGGTGAGCGGGTAGAAGTAGCTGGTCTGGGTGTCGCCACCGGAGAGGGTGCCGAGGCCCTTGGAGCCGTCGTAGGCCGGGCCGCCGGAGTCGCCGTGGTCGGTGTGGGCCGTGGTGCCGAACTCGTGGTTGAGCACGCCCACGTCGAAGTTCACCGACTCGTCGACCGAGGTGACCTCACCGCTGCCGCCACCGGTCGTCTGGCCCTGCTTCTGAATCTGCTCGCCGACGGTCGGGGTGCCGGCGCTGGTGATCTGCTGGCCGGTGTTGATGGCACCCTCACCGGTGCCGTTGGGCCGGGTCAACAGGCCGGAGTCCGCACCGGGGCAGTCGCTTTCGACGATCTGGGCGCCCGAGACGTCGCCGCCAGACCAGGTGCCGCCTTCGTTGGTGCAGTGACCGGCGGTGAGCATCATCGGCTCGCCACCCTTGGTCACGTTGAAGCCGAGCGAGCAGATGACCTGGTTGTTGGTGATCGAGTCGCCGTCGGCGATGTAGGTGGAGAGCTTGCCGGAGCGGCGCTCAACACGCGCCGCGTCGCCCAGCTTCGCGGCGGCTGCGGTCACCTTCTGCGCCGTGGCCGGCGAAGCGGCGTCGTAGATTTTCACAACGACCTGGTTGGTCTTGGTGTCGATGCCCCACGCGGTCTGTGGCACGTTCTTCACCGCGTCCATCGAGTTCTTGGCGTTGGTGAGCGCGGCGAAGCTGTACTTCACCACCTTGGTCGTGAAGCCCGCGGCCTCGGCCTTCTGCTGCGCGGCCGCGTCGGTCACGTTCACCACGGCCTTGCCGCGGTCGAGGTAGATGCCGCCATTCGCCTGGCCGAGGCTGTCGGCGACCTGGGTGGCCTGTGAGATGGCCTGCGACTGCATCTGGGAGAACTGCAGCGGGCTGGCCGAAGCGGCGTTGACGCAGAGGCCGGCGGTGAGCGCTGCCGCGGAGAACACGGTGAAGCCCGCGGCGAGTGTTTTCCGGGAAGTCATCGATTTCCTCCAGGGGTGCTGGACGGATCCTGCGCGATCGGATCGCGCGATCACGGTCGGACATCTCACACTTTTGTTGCCGGGCAACAAAAGCACCACCGACGAAGGTTGGTGATTAACCAAATCAACGAGACGTAGCTAGCTCATACCCCCATTCGGCGGAGCGTGCTAGGCCGAACAGCCGCTTTCACAAGGCGGGTCGTAAAGTGCCTCGCCCGGTTAGGGTCTGCGGCGTGCCCGACACCGAACTGAGCAACGTCTTCACCGTAGCCGCCCCACCGGCCGACGTCGTCGCACATCTCGCGGATCCTGCGAACTACGTGGGGCTCTCGCCGCTGGTGGTTCGGGTCGGCGACGTCGTGCGAGAGCCGGGCCTCACGCGCTACACCGCCGTCGAGCGGCTGCGCTTGTTCGGGTTCGTGCGCCACGACAACCGGATCGCCGTCACGATCCGCGCCACGGCGTCGGCGGTGCACGGCGAGGTCGCCGCCCCGGGCGGCGTGCGCATGGCCTACCGGTTCGACCTCGAGGGCGACGGTGCCGGCACGCTCGTGACCGACACGCTGCGGCTGCACACGCCGCCGGGCCTGCTGCGCTTCGCGGCGGCACGCGCCCGCGCGGTGCAGCTCGCCCGGGCGGACGAGCTGTCCCGCCGCCTCAGCCGAAGTCCACAGTAGACGCCGGTCACTCGGCCGCGGCCGTGCCTTCGGGCCACCGCACGTGGTCCTCGTAACCGGCGTGCTTGCGGAGGTACGCCGCGATGAAGGGGCACACCGGCACGATCGTGCGGCCGCGGGCGACCACGTCGTCGAGGGCGTGCTTCGCCAGCGTGCTCCCGAGGCCCCGGCCGCCGAAAGCCTTGTCGATCTCGGTGTGAGTGAACACGGTTTCCTCGCCCCGCTCCCGGTACTGCGTGAAGCCGGCCAGCTTGCCGTCGGCAAAAATCTCGTAGCGGTGCACCTTGTCGTCGCGGACGACCCGGGTCTCGTCGCTCATGCGTCTCTCCTCGAATTCGGGGCATTCTCGGCAACGCCGCCGGGGCCGTGCTCCTTCCCCGCGGATGCCCGGATGTCGGCTCGATCCTCACCGAAGTGGGGAGGATCGGCACCCGTCGTCCACCCCTTGGCTGCTCGTCGCGTTACCCGACAGTGGCCTCGACAAGGTGCATCCGGCCACGCTCGCGGGCGTTCCGGACGCCGGCGGGTGATACTCGGTGACGTGAGAGGTTTGAACCTGCACTTTCTCGGCCACGCGACGACGCGGATCGAGCTCGGTGGCCGGGTGGTGCTGACCGATCCCGTACTCACCAAGCGGGTCGGCCCGCTCACGCGAGTCGCACCGTTGCCTGACCCGTCGGCCTGGGCCGGTGTCGACGTCGTTGTCGTCTCCCACCTGCACGGTGACCACTTGCACCTGCCGTCGCTGCGGCGGCTCGGTGAGGCCGAGCTCGTGGTACCCAAAGGTTCGGGGAGCTGGCTGACCAAACACGGCTTGAAGAACGTGACCGAGGTGGCGGCGGGCGACTCCATCACCGACGGCGGCCTGCGGATCACGGCGACCGAGGCGGTCCACTCCGGGCACCGCTGGGGACCGCGGCTCACGCACGGGCCGCAGAGTCCCGCGCTCGGGCATCTGCTCGAAGCGGGCGAGGAGCGCGTGTACTCGGCCGGCGACACCGATCTGTTCGACGGCATGGCGCAGCTCGGCCCCGTCGACGTCGCGTTGCTGCCGGTGTGGGGCTGGGGGCCGAACCTGGGGCCGGGGCATCTGACGCCCGAGCGCGCCGCCGACGCGGCCGGCCTCCTCGGCGCCGCAGCCGTGGTGCCGGTGCACTGGGGAACGCTTGCTGTGCCGGGCCTGCACCTCACGCCGAAGATGCGCAGGCTCCTGGTGCGGCCACCGGAGATCTTCGCCGAACGCGTGCGCGCGCTCGGTGTGCCCACGGACGTGCTGTTGACCCGGCCGGGCGCCGAAGTGGCGCTGCCCGCGGCCGAGGAACGCGCGTGAACTGGACGGACCCGTCGGCGATCGGCTATCCCGCGCTGTTCGGCGGGGTTCTGCTTGGCTCGGTCATCCCGATCGTGCCGACGGGCGCGGTGGTCGGCGCGGCCGCCGCAGTCGCGACGACGACCGACCACCTGTCGCTGCCGATCGTGATCCTGCTGGCGGTCGCCGGCGCCTACCTCGGCGACGTGCTGACGTTCGCGGTACCGCGGATGGGCAGCGAACCGTTGCTGCGGTGGGTCCAACGGCGCCAGCAGGCCGAACGACTCGCCAAGGGCCGGGACCAATTCGCGCGGCGCGGCTGGCAGCTCGTGGTGATCGGGCGGCTCGTACCCGCCGGGCGCATCCCGGTGCTGCTTGCCGCCGGGACGCTCGGCTACCCGTGGCGCAAGTTCCTGCCTGCCGGGCTCGTGGCGTGCGTGTTGTGGGCCGTTGCCTATTCTCTGCTGGGCATCATCAGCGGCGGGATCTTCGACTCGCCGTTGATCGCGACACTGCTCGCCACCGTGCTCGTGCTGCTGGTCACTGTGCTGCTGACCATGATCTCCAAACTGCGCGCCCGTGCGGCGGCACGAACGGGAGGACATCAGTGACGACACCCGCCCCGAAGGGCCGGCTGCTCGGTGGTGGCCGGGTCATCGCCCGCGTGATCCTGGTGTGGGCCGCGGTGACCGGCGCCTTGCGCCTGCTCGATCTGTGGCTCGACGAATTCTCGATGGCTTCGTGGTGGCAGCCGACGGTGTGCGCGCTGATCCTTGGCCTGCTGACGTCGGTGGTGTGGCCGCTGGTCGTCCGGATCGCCTGGCCGATCGCGTACTACACGCTCGGCGTTGGCACGTACCTGTTCCTCGGCGCGGCGACGCTGGCGATCCTGCAGGCCGTGCCGGGCGTCGAGCTGCACACCTTCGGTGCGGCGGTGGTGATCACGGTCGTGATGTCGGCCGTCGGCGCACTGATCTCGAGCGCGCTGGCCGTGGACGAGGACGAGATCTTCTTCCGGCGTGCGGCCCGCCGCCGGCGCAAGCACACCCCCGGCACGGACTTCGCCGACGAGCCACCCGGCGTGATCTTCCTCCAGATCGACGGCCTCGGCTACGACACCGTGCGCCGTGCGGTGCGAGACGGCGACATGCCGACGTTCGCCGCGTGGCTCTCGGAAGGCACGCACTCGCTCACGCGCTGGCACACCGACTGGAGCTCGCAAACCGGTGCGAGCGTGTGCGGGATCCTGCACGGCTCGAACCACGACATCCTCGGTTTTCGTTGGTATGAAAAAGATCGCGACCACGTGATGGCGTGTGCGCACCCGGCCGACGCGGCGGAGATCGAACGCCGCCACACCGACGGCCGGGGCCTGCTCGCCGGCGACGGCGCGAGCCACGGCAACCTGTTCTCCGGCGACGCCGAGCACGTGAGCCTCACGATGAGCTCGATTCCCGTTCTGGTGTCCCGGAAGGCGCGGCGGCCGAGCCACGATCGCGGCGGCGTCGGGTACCGCGCGTATTTCGCGAACCCGGTGAACGTGTTGCGGACGTTCGGGGTCGCGCTCGCCGACGTGCTCCGCGAGATCTCGGCGTCCGTACGGCAGCGCCGGGCCGGTGTGGTGCCACGGGTTCCGCGCGGCGGCATCTACCCGCTCGCGCGACCGGGTACCACGGTCATCGCGCGAGACGTCGTCGTCTCGGCGATCATCGGCGACATGCTCGCGGGCCGGCCCGTGGTCTACGCCGATTTTCTCGGCTACGACGAGGTCGCTCACCACTCCGGCATCGAGCGGTTCGACACGCTGGAGGTGCTGCGCTCGATCGACCTGCAGTTCGCACGACTGCTGCGCGCGAGCCGGCTGGCGCCCCGGCGCTACCACATCGTCGGGCTGTCCGATCACGGCCAGACACAAGGGCAGGCCTTCGTCGACCGGTTCGGTGAGTCGATGGAGGAGCTGGTCGGGCGGCTGTGCGGCGGGAGCGCGGTCGCGGCGCCCGGCAAGCGGCGGCAGGCGGAGAGCTGGCAGGTCAACGCGGCGCTCGCCGAGGCGACCACCACCGGTGGCCTGATTGCGCGTCGGCTGCGCGCCCGCGTCGAGGACGCCGAGTGCGCCGGCAACCTGGCCCGCACCACGAGCGGGTCGCCCGGCGAGGTCACGCGCGTGGCGCCCGGCGTGGTGTGCGTGGTGTCCGGGCATCTGGCAATGGTGTCGTTCACCGACCACGAGGGCCGCGTGCCCCTCGAAACGATCGAGCGCGAGTTCCCGGACCTGCTGCCGACGCTCGTCGACCACGACGGCGTGGGGTTCATGCTCGTGCACAGCCGCGAGTTCGGCCCGGTGGTACTGGGCCGGGACGGGCTGAAGCGGCTCGCGACCGGCGTCGTGATCGGTGAGGACCCGCTCGCGGAATACGGGCAGTACGCCGACGAGCTGATCAAGCGGGTCGACACCTTCCCGCACTGCGCGGACGTGATGATCAACAGCCGGTACGACCCGGAGTCGGATCAGTCGTCGCCGTTCGAGCGGCACGTCGGGTCCCACGGCGCGCTCGGCGGACCGCAGCAGCGCGGCTTCATCCTGTACCCGCGCTCGTTCCCCGCGCCGGGCGAGCCCGTGGGCGCGGAGGCCGTGCACCACGTGTTCCGCGATTGGCTGACGTTCCTCGGGCACCCGGAGCCCGGTGCGGCCCGCGAGGATGCTCCCGTTGCTTCGGAGGTGGTTTCGTGAACCCGGTGGTGTACGGCGCGAGCTGGTGCCCGGACGTCAAGCGCAGCCGCGCCCTGCTCGACGCGGCGGGCGTCGAATACGACTACGTCGACGTCGAGGCCGATCCCGCGGCCGAGAAGCTGGTGCGCGCCCTGCAAAATGGCGCGCGCCGCATCCCGACGATCGTCTTCGCCGACGGCTCGCACCTGGTGGAGCCGACCGACGACGAGCTGTCGGCCCGGCTGTGAGCCTCCTTTCGGGTCTCCCGCTGGGCACGCGCGTCGTCGTGCGCTACCGCATCGAAGGCGGCTTCACCGACGCCCTCGGCCCGCTCGTCGACCGGGACGACACCACCTGCACGGTGGACACGCGGCGTGGACGCGTGGTGGTGCCGTTGGCGGCCGTCGTCGCGGCCAAGCCGGTGCCGCCAAGGGCCACGCGGAAATCGACTGGCGCCCCACCCGGCGGCCTGTGACGATCGGGGCCGTGGCCCGCTCCTTCGACGACCTCGTGACCGAGGCCTCCAGTGTCTCCGTTGCCGGTTGGGACTTCTCGTGGCTCGAGGGCCGCGCGACCGAGCAACGCCCGTCGTGGGGTTATCAAAGCCTTATTGCCGCACGCCTCGCCGACGTCCAGTCCGCTGTGGACCTGGAAACCGGTGGCGGCGAAGTCCTGTCCGGCGTACCCGTCCTGCCGCCGCTCATGGTCGCGACCGAATCCTGGCCCCCCAACCTGTCCGCGGCCCGCTCCCTCCTCGGCACCCGCGGCGCCACTGTGGTCGCCGCCGCCGACGAGCCACCGCTGCCGTTTCGCGCCGGTTCGTTCGACCTGGTGGTCAGCCGCCACCCCGTGACGGTGTGGTGGTCGGAAATCGCCCGGGTCCTCCGCCCCGGCGGCACGTACCTGTCCCAGCAGGTCGGCCCGGCGAGCGTGTTCGAGCTCGTGGAATACTTCCTCGGCCCGCAGCCCGCAGCCGTGCGCGAGGGCCGGCACCCCGACCACGCCCGCGCCGCCGCCGAACGCGCCGGCCTCACCGTCACCGACCTCCGCTTCGAGAAGCTGCGCACGGAGTTTTTCGATATCGGCGCCGTGATCTACTTCCTGCGCAAGGTGATCTGGATGGTCCCAGGCTTCACCGTATCCGCCTACCTCCCCCAGCTGCGCGCCCTGCACGACCAGCTGCGCCGCGGCCCTTTCGTCGCCACGACCACGCGGTTCCTGATCGAGGCCCACAAACCTTGAGCCGCGGCACAACGGCTCCAGCAAGCGTCGAGCGTCACCCTGCCCCGCGAAGACGGCCACGGCCAATTCCTCAACGGCGGGTCCTCACCGCACAAGGAGCCGCCGCGTTGACGACCCGACCGGGAGCCGACGCGGCGCTCCCCGGCCGGTCGTCACACCACCGGACCGAGCCCGAGACAGTCCACAGTAGACTTTCAGTCCGCAAGCTCGATCGCCAGCGCAGGGCAGATCTGCGCCGCCTCGCGCACCCGGTCGTGCAGCGCTTCCGGCGGATTCTCGTCTAGCAGCACGACAATGCCGTCGTCCTCGCGCTGGTCGAACACCTCCGGCGCCGCGAGCACGCACTGTCCGGCGCCGACGCACCGATCCTGGTCGATGACGACCTTCACGTCTTTTCCGTCCTTTCGGTCACCACGTCACGGGGAGCGAGTGGACCCCGTACACCAGCATGTCGTTCTTGAAATCGAGCTCCTCCAACGCGACTGCGAGCGCGAGCGTCGGGATCCGGCGGTAGAGCGTGCTGTAGACGACTTGCAGCTCGACCCGAGCGAGTGGCTGGCCGAGGCATTGGTGCACGCCGTAGCCGAAGGCCACATGGTGGCGGGCCTTGCGCGTGACGTCGAGCTTGTCGGGGTCGGGGAACGCCTCGGCGTCGCGATTGGCCACATCGGACGCGGCGATCAGCCCGTCGCCCTTGCGGATCCGCCGCCCGCCGACCTCGAGATCCTCCAGCGCGACCCGGCGGCGTCCGGTGTGGACGATCGTGAGGTAACGCAGCAGTTCTTCCACGGCGTTGGCGATCAGTGCCGGATCCCCGTCACGCACGAGCGCGAGCTGATCGGGGTGCTCCAGGAGCGCGACGGTGCCGAGCGCGATCATGTTGGCCGTGGTCTCGTGACCGGCCACGAGTAGCAGCTGCCCCATCGAGGCGACCTCGTCGGCCGTCATCGTGCCCTGTGCAACCTGCCCGGTGGCAAGGCGGCTGAGGACGTCGTCGCCCGGGTCGGTGAGCTTCTTCTCCACCAGTCCGCGCAGGTAGTCCAACAGCTCTTCGACGGCGTCGAGCGACTGCCGTGGCGTGGCCTCTTTCGACACGAGCACTTTGCTGATGCGGTGGAAGAACGCGCGGTCTTCATACGGCACGCCGAGCAGCTCGCAGATCACCAACGAAGGCAGGGGCAACGCGAAGGCCTCAACCAGGTTCGCGGGCTTCGGGCCGGCCAGCAGGTCGTCGATCAGCTCGTCGACGATGTTCTGGATGCGCGGGCGCAGGCGCTCGACCTTCTTGACCATGAAGTCGGCGGTGAGCAGGCGGCGCTGGGTGGCGTGTTCGGGGTCGTCCATGCCGATGAACGACGTCGCGCGCCGGCGCCGGGCGGCGATGCCGGGCGACTGTGGCGGGTAACCCGCCCGTGAGGGGTCGGCGCTGACGCGGGAATCACGCAGCACCGTGCGGACGTCGTCGTACCGCGTGAACAGCCACGGTTCACTGCCGTCCCAGATCTTCACCCGGGAGACGGGTTCCTCGGTGAGCCGGCGTTCGAGCTCGGGCGGCGGGTCGAACGGGCAGCGCCCCCGCGCCATGGGGAACTCGGGCTCGGCGACGTCCGGCACGGCTTCCGGCGACAGCGCCTCCGACATCGGCATCCTCCTGCAGAGAGTCACCAAACGAATGTTCGGATACTTACTGAACATATGTTAGGCAATCTGGTGAAGAATTGGCCAGCCTCCCGCGCAAGATCACCGGGACGGCCGAGACCAGGCGGCTGCAAACAGGGCGAAACGCCCACCGCTCAAGCGAAAACGAGCGCGACGAGCTCGTCGACGAACGGCACGACGGAACCCGCGCCACCACCCCTGGCCGGCGAGGTGTGGAACAGTGCGACGCGGCCGTGGGCACCCACGAACGCGATCACACCGGCCCGCTCGGAGGGGACGCGCAACGCGATGCCCGCGGCGGCGCAGCGCGCGAACCCTTCGCGCAGCAGGTCGATGAGGTCGGGCAACGGACCCTGCGGGTGCGCCTCGGGCGTCGGCCGCGAGGAGCCGTTGGCCATCATCAGCCGGTAGTGGCCCGGGTTTTCCATGGCGAAGTGGCAGTACGCGTGGATGAGCGCGCGCACGCGGCCCACGGGGTCGGCGGGGTCTTCGCACGCCTCCGCGGCTTCCATCTCGGCGCGCAGGCGGGCGAACTCGTAGTCGAGCAGACCTTTCACGAGCGCGGCCCGGTCGGTGAAGTGCTGGTAGATGCTCGCGGGTGCGATGCCGACCGCACGGGCGACGCCGCGGATCGTCAGCCCGTCCTCGCCGCCGAGCTCGGACAGCAGCCGGCTCGCCGCGTGGAGGATCTCCCCGCGCAACCGATCGCCCTCGCCCCACCTGTTTCGGGTGCGTCCGGCGCTGACCTGGACTTCTTCCGGCACCTGCCCATTCTTACCGGTCCACCTCCCCGCGCGTCGGGCGACCCGCCACGTTTCGTCGTCGGCCCGTCATCTGCGGTTCACCCCGGCAGGTGGGACGAATCGATAGTTTTCTGCTGGTGGACGAGCAGGAGTGGCTGGACGACTTCCAGCGGCGGGTAGCCGGCATGCGCGAAAAAAGCATGGCGCTGCAAGGAAGACTCGGTGAAGCCGAGGGCACCGCGCGATCCTCGGACGGGCTGGTGTCGGTCACCGTCACCCCCAACGGAGCGCTGAAAGACCTGCGGATCGACGACCGGGCGCTGCGCGCCTCCGGTGGCGCGCAGCTGACGGCCGCGATCATGGCGGCATACGGCAAAGCGCAGCGGCAGGTGTCGCGCGAGGTCGCCGCTGCGCTGGAGCCACTGGCCGGTGGCACGGAAATGATGAACGTGGTCCGGTCCTTCCTCCCACAGCCGGAGGACGAGCCCGAGCGGGACGCGCCGCGGCAGCCGGGTGAACCGGAGGCCGAGGATCGGCCGGTGCCACCCACCGGCGCCGCGCCGCCCCGGGTTACCCCCGGACCTGGTGTGCCACCGAGGGTTCCGCCGGCCGGCCCTCCCCAAGCCGGACCGCCGGCACCGCCGCAGCAGCCCGGTCGCCCGTCGGGGCCGCACCGGCGGCGGATGGACGGCGACGACGACGAGATGCAGCCATGGTGACGAGGGAGATCGGCTGATGGACGGCTACACCGTCGACCCGAACGTGCTCGACGAGTACGCGACCGGCCTCGACGACCGGGGTGGCAGGGCGACCGCCGCCGCCGACCGCGTGAAGCAGCTGAACGGCGGTGACATCCACGCGTTCGGCGTCGCCGTGGGCCAGGTGCTCGGAATTCCGACGCGCATCGCACTCGGCGTGCTCCACGATCAAGTGCACGGTGCCGCCAAGGCGTACACCGACCAGGCGAACAACGTGCGTACGGCCGCGAAAGCGTACCGCGGCAGTGATTCGTCCCAGTCCGATGCATTGAAGTCGCTGCGGAGCCCACTGTGACGACGTCGTTCGATCCGAACGCCAAACCCGATTTCGGCGCAGGCGTGGTGATCACGGATGCCAACAAGTTCTCGGGTGCGGGGTTCCTCGACTCGTACACGTTCCTGATCAAGAGCTGCGACGAGATCAAGACCGCCGACGACTCCGACAAGGCGGCGCTCGGGGTCTCCATCGGGCTCGGCGTGGTGGCTTCGGCCGTCGACACCGTTAAGTTCGCGCTGAACCCACTGGGCAGCCTGATTTCTGCCGGGCTCGGATGGCTGATCGAGCACGCGAGCTTCCTGCGGGAGCCGCTCGACATGCTCATGGGCGACCCGGACCAGATTCAGCTACTGAGCCAGGAGGTCCACGCCGTCGCCGAGAGCATCCGGCAGATCGCCGAGGACCAGAAGTCCTCTTTGGATGGTGACATCGGACACTGGCAGGGCCCGGCGGGCGACACGTTCAAACAGCGCATGCAGGAACTCGCCGCGGACCTGGACAGCAAGGCGCACGGCACCGATATCGTCGGCTACCTGATCCAGACGAACATGGCCATCATCGCCGCCGTGCGGGGCCTGTTCCGCGACCTCATCACCACCGTCCTCGGCGACATGATCTCCACGATGCTCATCGCGCTCGCCGCGGCGATCCCGACGTTCGGCGCATCCATCGTCGCGGGCGTCGCCTGGTGCGTCGAGCAGGCGACGCTGACCGCCGTTTCGCTCGGCTCGAAGCTCGCGGCGGTCGTCGCGCAGGCCACGCGCTCGGCCGGTCGGATCGGCGACGTCGTCAAGTCCCTCAAGGCCCGCCCCGGCGTCGGCGGCGCGACCGGCGGCGGCCGGACAGCCGGCGACATCCCGATGACCAACGTCGGTCCCCACGGCGGCGCAGGTAGCGGCTCGGCCGCCCACTCCGGTGACGACGTAGCCACACCACCCCCGGTGCCACCCAAGGACAACGACACACCACCGCCAGTACCGCCGAAAGACAACGACACACCACCGCCGGCGCACCACCCCGACGAGGACACCTCATCCACCGCTGGTAACCACGGCCACGACGGCACGCCCGCGGCGAACCAGCCGTCGAACTCAGCACCGTCAAACTCAGCGCCGCCAACCACAGCGCCACCGAACAAGACGCCGTGGACGAAGGCCCACGAGGATTGGCTGAAGGAGCACCAGCCCGAGGCCTACGCGAAGTACAAGTACCTCGAAAACCAGCTGAAGGCGAACTACCCGCAGTCCTTCGTCGTCCTCAAGCAGTGGATCGCCGATTCCGACAGTGCGAAGGAGATGTGGGCCTGGCCGGTCAAGGGTGGCCAGGAGATCGCCAAGCAGATGCTCGACATCCAGAAGACCGCCGAAACCGGCTGGGCCAATGCCGAGGAGAACCAGCCGGCCGCCGAAAGTCACTGAGCCGAGCCGACCCTGCGGCCCCGCGCCGACCGGGGTCACAGGGCCGTCGGCTCACGAAGCGAGCTGGGGGTAGAGCCCCACCAGCTCGCCGGACAGGCCGGCGCGCACCTGGCGGCTGACGTCGTCGGCGACGATTTCGAAGTCGTCGCGCTTCAAGCCGTCCAGCGCGAGGGACGCGATGTGCGCCGGGTCGGATTTGGCGTCGGTGATGTCGGCTGCCATTTCGGTGTCCATGTAGCCGACGTGGAGAGCGGTCACCAGGGTGCCCTGGTCGCGCAGGGCCAGGCGGAGGCCGTTGGTCAGCTGCAGGGCTGCGGCTTTGCCGGCTGAGTAGGCGTTCACGTGCGGCAAGGTGACCCAGGCCAGGACCGAGAGGACGTTCAGCACCGCGCCTCCACCGTTGGCGGCCAGCACGGGAGCGAACGCGCGCGTGGTGTTCAGCGGCCCGAAGTAGTGGGTTTCCATTTCCAGGCGGACGTCTTCCACGGCACCGTCGAGGAACGTCGCTCCCGTCGACACGCCGGCGTTGTTCACCAGCAGCGTCACGTCGGGGGCCGCCGCGGCTGCGGCGCGCACGGACGCCGGGTCCGTCACGTCCAGCGCCAGCGGTACGACGCCCGGCAGGTCGACCGTTTCCGGCCGGCGAACGGCGGCGTAGACCTTCGCCGCGCCGCGGTCCAGCAGTGCGGCCGCGAGCGCGCGGCCGAATCCGCGGTTCGCGCCGGTCACCAGCGCCACCGATCCCTTGATCTCCATGACCGAACCCTTCTGACTTTCTAGAAGCAAGTTAGACACCGCAGACGCTACGGACTAAACTTGCTAGAAGCAAGCCAAGGGAGGAACAGTGGGCCGACGCACAAGTTGGGCCGGCACGTCGTGCCCCATCGCCCGGAGTGCCGACGTCCTCGGCGAACCGTGGACCCTCGTCATCCTCCGCGACGCCCACGCCGGCACCACGCGTTTCGACGAGTTCCGCGCTCACCTGGGCATCGCCGACAACGTCCTGGCTTCACGGCTCGCCCGCATGGTCGAAACGGGCCTGCTCGCGCGCGTGCCCTACCGCGACAAACGCGGGCGCACGCGCGACGAGTACCGCCTGACCGAAGCCGGCGCCGACACGTTGCCCGTGATCCACGCGCTCGGCGCCTGGGGCGCCGCCCACACGACCTCGCCCACCGCGAGCGAACCGATGCAGCTGATCCACACCGCCTGCGGCGAGCTCACGCGGCCCGGTACGCGGTGCGACCAGTGCCACGCGGAGCTCAGCCGCGACGACCTCCACCGGCTCGAATCGGGCACCTGCCGCGAAGTGCCACTCGCGCCGCCCGTCCACTGAAAGCCGAGCATGCTTCGATGGTGACGACGCCCGGGTCAACAGGTGGCGGTTCGTGCGGCGAAAACACGAGAGCGGGTCAGGAGATCACGAGGCCGGCGATCTTGCCGTCACGCAGGTCGATGGTCATCGTGCCGGTGCCGGTGAAGCGGTTGCTCTTCACCCCGAGGGTGAGCACGTAGGTGCCGTCGGCCTTGCCGGGCTTGATGCCGTGCACGGTGAAGTTCGCGCCGACACCGATGTTGTCGGTCTCGTTCCAGCTCGCGACGCCGCCTTGGCCGTGGAACTTGCGGCCCCAGTCGTCGAGAAACGCATCTGCGGTGAAGGCGTCGAGAAAGCGTTCGGTGTCGGCAGCGTTGGTGGCGTCCACGAACTGCCGGATGGCGCTCGGCAGCTGAGGCGAGCCCGAGGTGGTCATGGCCGGATTCTGCCCGCCGGCGGCCGTCGGCGCCTCCCTCCTGCGCGCGGCGACCCGCCGGTAGCTCCAGATCAGCAGCACGAAGAGGATCACGCCGGAGAGGATGATGCTCGAGCCCGTGCTCCAGCCGCTGAACGGCAGCCAGTCGACCGTGCCCCACACGATGCCGGCCGCGAACAGCAGCAACCCGGCCACCACGGACCCCGCGATGCGCAGCGGCGACGACACGCTCTCCTCCGCAGCCTTCATCGCCCGTTCCCGCACCGGCTCCACGAACCGCTGCAGCCGAGGGAACTGCGAGGCCAGCACCACCAGCCCCGCGAGGACCAGCAGCAACCCGGGCCCCGGCAGCACCAGCAGCGCGACTCCGACGAGGACCAATGCCCCGCCCACCACGGCGGCGAACGCCTGCTTCACCGGCTTGCCGACTCCCACGTGGCCCTCCTGTCCGTTTTCCGCCAGTCTGCCCGGCGAACGGGCGGAGCGCCCGGAGAAACTCCGAACGGTCCGAAGTGGACTCAGGCGCCGAGGTGCGTACCGAGCTTGTCGAGCCAGTCGCCCGTGCCCTGCTCGCGCCACGCGGGCTCCTCACGGCCGTCGAGGAACGTGCCCTGCTCCGTGAGCACGAGGCGGGTGCCCGCGCCGTCCACCGCGAGTTCGACGGTGGTGATCGAGACCGTCGCGAGCCCCTCGGCGCCGGTCAGCGCGCCGGCGTAGACGATCCGCTCGCCGTCGATGATGTCGTGGTAGTCGGCGGTGAACGCGACGTCGCCGGCGCGGTTGGTCTCCCGACCGCCGACGCGGAAGTCGAGCGAGTGCTCGTCGGCGCCGAACCAGCCGGCCTTCGCGGCCGGGTCCGCCCAGGCGGCGAACACCTTCTCGGGTGGCACGGGGTAGTGGCGTTCGAGCGTGAACGTGGCGTGCTTGACGGTCGTCATGTCGAGTTCCCTTCCTTTTCGCGAGTGTCATTTCCGAGGTCAGTGCCGACGTCGCCGGCGTCGTCGGTGTTCTTGGTGTCGCCGGCGTTCTTGGTGTCACCGGCGTTCTTGGTGTCACCGGCGTTCTTGGTGTGGTCAGCCAGTAGCTCGCCGAGCCGGTCGAGGCGACGTTCCCAGCCAGTGCGCTGCTCCCCCAGCCACGCTTCGGCGAGCCGAAGCCCGGCGGACTCCAGGTGGTAGGTGCGGACGCGGCCGGATTTCTCCGAGGCCACCAGCCCGCTCGTTTCGAGCACCTTGAGGTGCTGCATCACGGCGGGCAGCGACATCGCGTGCGGCTGCGCCAGCTCCTTCACCGCGGCCGGTCCCCGGACCAGCCGCGCCACCAGTTCGCGACGGGTGACGTCCGCGAGAGCCTGGAACACCCGGTCCAGCTGATGGTCAACCATGTGCTTGACCATCCACTCGGCTCACCCAATAGTCAAGGGGATGCTTAACTGAATTTTTCCGGAGAACCTGTCGATTCGAGCGTGACCCGGTGGTCGTCAGGGCGAACCACCTCGACCGCGCGGCCCGCGCGCGGTAGGAAACCACTGGAAGGGATGAGGCCCATGCAGTACCTGATGCTGATCTACGGCACGAGCCACGACGAATCGAAACCCGCCGACGGACCCGCGGACCCGGCCACCGAGGCCTGGGTGAAGGAGATGGACGGGCGCGGCGTGCGATTGATGGGCCAGCGGCTGCGGCCCGCGTCCTCGGCGACGACCGTGCGCGTCAACGACGGGGAGGTGCTGCTGACCGACGGGCCGTTCGCCGAGACGAAGGAACAGATCCTCGGCTTCGACCTGCTGGAGTGCGCGGACCTGGACGAGGCTCTCGAAGTCGCCGCGAAGCACCCCTCCGCGCAGCGGGGCCCGGTCGAGGTACGGCCACTGTGGCCGTTCGGCGAGGACGCCGGCTGAACACCGAGACCAGCACAGCCGCCGTCACGGCCGCCTTCCGGGAGGAGGGCGGCCGGGTCGTGGCCACGCTCATCCGGCTGACCGGCGACTGGGACCTCGCCGAGGAGGGCGCGCAGGAGGCGTTGGCGCGGGCGCTGGAGCGCTGGCCGCGCGACGGTGTGCCCGCGCGGCCGGCGGCATGGCTCACCACCACCGCGCGCAACCACGCGCTGACCCGGCTCAAACGCAGCGCGACGGAAGCCGCGAAGCTGCGCGAACTCGCGGCGCTGGCGCCCACCGAACCGCCCCAAGCTGACCCCAGCGGCGTGCCGGACGACCGGCTGCGGCTCATGTTCACGTGCTGCCACCCGGCGTTGCCGCTCGAAGGCCGGGTGGCGCTGACGTTGCGCACGCTGGCCGGGCTCACGACAGCGGAGATCGCACGGGCGTTCCTGGTGAGCGAGGCGACGATGGCGCAACGGCTGGTGCGCACGAAACGCAAGATCCGCGAGGCCGGCATTCCCTACCGAGTACCGCCCGCACACCTGCTGCCCGAACGCACCGCCGCCGTCCTCGGCGTGCTGTACCTGCTGTTCAACGAGGGCTATTCGGCCGGCGCCCGCCACACCCTGTGCACCGAGGCAATCCGGCTCACGCGCACGCTGGTCCTGCTACAGCCGGACGACCCGGAGATCGAAGGCCTGCTGGCATTGCTGCTCCTGCAGCATTCGCGCCGCGACGCCCGGCTCGACGCCGACGGCGATCTCGTGCCCCTCGACGAACAGGACCGCACGCGCTGGGACCGAGCGGCGATCGACGAAGGCCTCGCGCTCGTCGACACCGCCCTGCGCCGCGGCGCCCCCGGCCCATACCAGCTGCAGGCCGCCATCGCGGCGCTCCACGTGTCGGCGCCGTCGGCAGCCGACACGGATTGGCCACAAATCGCGGCCCTGTATGGGGAACTGGCCACGCGCGTGCCGTCCGCGGTCGTCAAGCTGAACCAGGCGGTGGCCGTCGCGATGGCCGACGGGCCGGAAGCGGGGCTCGCCCTCGTCGACGCGATGGCCGACGAGCCCGACGGCTACCACCTGCTGCCGGCGACGCGCGCGGACCTGTTGCGCCGCTTGGGTCGTCACGTCGAAGCGGCCGAGGAGTACCGTGCCGCGCTCGCGCTGGCCGGTACGGAAGCCGAGCGCAGGTTCCTGCAGCGTCGCCTCGCCGAGACACAGTGAAGGGCACCTCCGTGAGGTGCCCTTCGGTGGTGTTCGTCGCTCAGTCCAGGTCTGCGAGCAGCTGTTCGAACGGCAACGAGGTGAGCTCGTCGGTGTGCCGCTGCTGCGGCGCGGCCTTCACCAGCGCCGCCAGCTCGTCGGCCGCGCGCGCCACCCGACGTTGCAACGCGCCCTGCGCGTCGCCGGAACCCCAGTCCGACGAAGCGGCGTACACGCCCGTCGCGGCGACGTTGGCGCGTAGGTAGGCGAACAACGGCCGCAGCGCGAAGTCGAGCACCAGCGAGTGCCGCTCGGTGCCGCCGGTCGCGGCGACCACGACCGGCTTGCCGTCGAGCGCTTCTTTGTCCAGCACATCGAAGAACGACTTGAACAGTCCGCTGTACGACGCGGTGAACACCGGCGTCACCGCGATCAGGCCGTCGGCGTGCGTCACCGTGTCCACGGCCTCCTTCAGCTTCGGGCCGGGGAAACCGGTGAGCAGGTTGTTGGTGATGTCCACGGCGATGTCGCGCAGTTCGATCACCTCCACGGCGGCGTCCGGGCCCAGAGCGGCCCGGGTCGCCTCCGCCAGCCGGTCGGCCAGCAGTCGCGTGGACGACGGCTGGCTCAGCCCCGCGGTGACCACGGCGATGGTGCGTGCGGTCATTTCGTCCTTCTTCCGAACGGGCCCAGTGGGTCAGACGAGAGTTTCGGAATGCTCGGGCGTGTCAGCGGCCTCGGAGTTCCCGGTCGCCTCGGAGTTCCCGGGGGCCTCGGAGTTCCCGGTCGCTTCGGCCGCCTGAGCCGCCTTCAGCGACTCGTGGGTCGGCGCGTCCGGCACGTGCTTCGGGCGCATCGACTCGAGCTCCTTGCGCAGCACCGGCACGACCTGTTCCCCGAGCAGGTCGAGCTGCTCCAGCACGGTCTTCAGCGGCAGGCCGGCGTGGTCCATGAGGAACAGCTGGCGCTGGTAGTCACCGAAGCTCTCGCGGAAGGTCAGTGTCTTGTCGATGACCTCCTGCGGGCTGCCGACCGTGAGCGGTGTCTGGTCGGTGAAGTCCTCCATCGAAGGACCGTGCCCGTACACCGGCGCGTTGTCGAAGTACGGCCTGAACTCGTTCCACGCGTCCTGCGACTTCGGCCGGATGAAGGCCTGCCCGCCCAGCCCGACGATCGCCTGGTCGGCCTTGCCGTGCCCGTAGTGCTCGTAGCGCTGGCGGTAGAAGCCGATCAGTTGCTGGTAGTGCTCCTTCGGCCAGAAGATGTTGTTGGCGAAGAAGCCGTCGCCGAAGTAGGCGGCCAGCTCGGCGATCTCCGGGCTGCGGATCGAACCGTGCCACACGAAGGGCGGCACGCCGTCGAGCGGGCGGGGGGTTGAGGTGAAGCCCTGCAGCGGAGTGCGGAACTTGCCTTCCCAGTCCACGACGTCCTCACGCCAGAGCCGGCGCAGCAGCGCGTAGTGCTCGAGGGTGAGCGGGATTCCCTGGCGGATGTCCTGGCCGAACCACGGGTACACGGGGCCGGTGTTGCCGCGGCCCAGCATCAGGTCCACGCGCCCGTCCGCGAGGTGCTGCAGCATCGCGAAGTCCTCGGCGATCTTCACCGGGTCGTTCGTGGTGATCAGCGTGGTCGACGTCGAAAGCACGATGTGCTTGGTCTGCGCCGCGAGGTACCCCAGCATCGTCGTCGGCGACGAGGGCACGAACGGCGGGTTGTGGTGCTCGCCGGTCGCGAACACGTCGAGGCCGACCTCTTCGGCCTTGAGCGCGATCCGGACCATCGCCTTGATGCGCTCGTGCTCCGACGGCGTGGTGCCGTTGGTGGGGTCGGTCGTGACGTCGCCCACCGAGAAGATTCCGAACTGCATGACCGCTCCACATCCTGGTCGTCCGTGGTTCCGTCTTACTTGTACGCTCAACCACTTACGCGGAAGATGTATTCCTGGGTGACCATAGCGGCGGCCCGGGCCGCCCACCAGCCCGCACCGTCCGACCACGGGACGCACGCCACACCGGGACGCACGACGAAGAAGCTGTCGGGGGGTGCGGATATCCTGCAGTACGGTGTCGGCTCGGGGCATCCCCGAACCACCTGAACCCAACGCCGTGCAGCGAGCCAAGATCCGGGAGAGCGACCTCGTGACTGCTGAGACTCTGTACGGGGCCGACGACCTGACGCACCTCGAGGGCCTCGAAGCCGTCCGCAAGCGCCCCGGGATGTACATCGGCTCCACCGACAGCCGTGGCATCAATCACCTGTTCTCGGAAATCGTCGACAACTCCACCGACGAGGGTGTGGCGGGCCACGCCGCCCGCATCGTCGTGACCCTGCACGCCGACGGCAGCGTGCAGGTCGACGACGACGGGCGCGGCATCCCCACCGGTGTCCACGCGAAATCGGGCCTTTCCGGCGTCGAGCTGGTGCTCACGCGGCTCCACGCCGGCGGCAAGTTCGGCGGCTCCGGGTACAAGACGTCGGGTGGCTTGCACGGCGTCGGCGCGTCGGCGGTCAACGCGCTGTCGCATCGCTTCGACATCACCGTGAAGCAAAACGGCAAAGTGCACCAGATGTCGTTCGCGCACGGCGTGCCCGGAGTGTTCGACGGCCCCGGTCCCAAGGCCAAGTTCACGCGCCGCTCCGGGCTGAACCTCGTCGGCAAGATGAAGCGCGGCGAGAAGAGCGGCACGTCGATCCGGTACTGGTACGACGCGCGCTACTTCGAGACGGGCGCGGTGCTCGACGTCGAAGGTGTGCGCGCGAAGCTGCGCAACACGGCGTTCCTCGTGCCGGGCGTCACGTACGTGCTGCGCACGGCCATCGAGGACACCATCAACGAAGAGACCTTCCACTATCCCCACGGGCTCGTGGACATGGTCGATTTCCTCACGCCGCCGGGCGAAAAGCCGGTGTGCGGCACGGTACTGATCACCGGTGAGGGCACGTACAAGGAGAACGCCGCCGACGCCAACGGCGTGATGAAGTCCAATGTGGAGCGTCACGCCGAGGTGGAAGTCGCGCTCCGCTGGGGCACCGGCTACGAGCGCACCGTGGAATGCTTCACCAACACGATCCGCAACGTCCACGGCGGCACGCACCGCCGCGGCTTCGACCGCGCGGTCACCCGTGCACTGCAGGAGGCCATCGGCAAGACCCGCGGATTGCTCAAGCCGAAGGAAGACCCGCCGACGCTCGAAGACGCTCTCGAGGGTATGACGGCCGTGATCCACGTGCGGCTCCCCGAGCCACAGTTCACGTCGCAGACGAAAGACGAGCTGTCGACAGCCGGTATCACGCGCGTGATCCAGGGCATCGTCGACAAGCAGCTGAAGGCGTGGGTCGACGACCGCAAGACCAAGTCCGAGGCGAAGGTCGTGCTGCAGAAGGTGGTCGACGCCGCCCGCGTGCGCCTCACGCAGAAGCAGCAGAAGGACGCGGCCCGCCGCAAGACGGCGCTCGAAGGCGCGGCAATGCCGCCGAAACTCGTCGACTGCCGCACCACCGGCGTCTCCCGCAGCGAACTGTTCCTCGTCGAAGGCGACAGCGCGCTCGGGTCGGCGCGCATGGCGCGCGTGTCGGAGTACCAGGCGCTGCTTCCGCTGCGGGGCAAGATTCTCAACGTGCAGAAGGCCTCGCTCGGCGACACGTTGAAGAACGCCGAGATCGCGTCGATCGTGCAGGTCCTCGGCGCGGGCACCGGACGGACCTTCGACCTGTCGACGATGCGCTACGGCCGCGTGATCCTGATGGCCGACGCCGATGTCGACGGCTCACACATCCGCACGCTGCTGATCACCCTGTTCGCCAAGTACATGCGCCCGGTGATCGAAGACGGGCGGCTGTACGCGGCGATGCCGCCGCTGCACAAACTCGTCACCAAGGGCCGTAACCCGGAAACCCACTTCACCTTCACCCAACGGGAGATGGAGACGAAGTTCGCCGAGCTGGAGGCCGCGGGCAAGAACATCGTCACCCCGGTACCGCGCTTCAAGGGTCTCGGCGAGATGGACGCCGAAGAATTGTGGGAAACCACCATGAATCCGGCGACCCGCTCCGTCCGCCGCATCACCATGGACGACGCCGAAGCCGCCGAGGGCGCGCTGGAACTGCTGATGGGCGAGAAGGTCGAGCCCCGGCGCAACTGGCTCGTCGCTTCATCCGACCGCGTCGACCGCGAAGCCATCGACGTCTGAGTTTCTCGTAGCTACCAAGGAGTTCTGCAGTGGCACGCCGCAAGGGCACCACCACCAGGGTCGATCCGAGCGCATTCGACTCCGCCGGTGCGAACGTCTTCGACAACTCGGTGAAGACGGAGATCGAAGACTCGTACCTGGAATACGCCTACTCGGTCATCCACTCGCGCGCACTGCCTGATGCGCGGGACGGGTTGAAGCCGGTGCACCGGCGGATCCTCTTCTCGATGCACGAGAACGGCTACCGCCCGACGCACGCGTACGTGAAGTCGTCCCGGGTGGTCGGCGATGTGATGGGCCGGTTTCATCCACACGGTGATGTCGCGATCTACGACGCCATGGTGCGGCTCGCGCAGGATTTCTCGCTCAACGTTCCACTGATCGACGGGCATGGAAATTTCGGCAGCCCGGACGACGGACCGGCGGCCAGCCGGTACTGCCTGACGGGCGACACCCGGATCCGGCTCGCCGATGGATCCAGCCCCCGGATCGGTGACGTGGTGAACCTGCCCGCCGACTCCGAAGCCGATGCCGACTTCGAGGTGCTCGACAAGGACGGCAAGGCGGTCCGGGTCGACAAGGTCTTCAACTCCGGCCAGCACCCCACCGTCCGCATCACGACGAAGTCCGGCTTCTCGTTGCAGGGCAGCGAGAACCACCCGGTGCTGTGTCTCGAGGCGCCCATGGGCGTCCCGATGTTCCAGTGGCGCCGCCTCGACGAGATCAACTCCGGCACGGTCGTGTGCCTGGCTCGCAACGCCTGGACCCAGGTCAACCCGACCGCCGACGAATTCGACGCCGCCGTGTCCGCCGTCGCCGATGCCGAGTTCGTCCCCGAGTCGGTCTGGGCCAGCGGTCCCGGCGTCAAACGGGCATTCCTGATGGCGCTGTTCGAGCACTGTGGAGATTGCCGGGAGAACACGGTCGAATACCTGACCCGCAGCGAACAGCTCACGGCGGAGATCCAGGAACTGCTGGCCGAGTTCGGTGTCATCGCTACGCGTGAACAGGACACCGACGGGTCGGTCGAGCACCGGCTGGTCGTGTCCGGTTCGCGTGATCTCCTGGCGTTTGCGGAACGGGTCGGCTTCCTGGACACCGAGCGCACCGACCTGCTGAAGCGGTCCGTCCCGCGCGAGCCTCGGCCCAGCGAGGACCGGGTTCCGTTCGTCGCCGACTACGTCGGCGACGAGGTCGACTTCGACCGCATGGAGCGCTGGGAGACCGAGCGGCTCCGGATCATCGATCGGATCAAGGACACCGAGGTCCTGGCCACGATCCTGCCGATCATGGACTCTGGTTACCGCTTCGAGGAAATCACGGAGGTCGAGGCTTGCGATCCGGCCGAAGTCTACTCGGTGCGGGTGACCACCGAGGACCACTCGTTCCTCGCCGGCGGCTTCGTCAACCACAACACCGAAGCTCGCATGTCGCCCGAAGCCATGCAGCTCGTCGGCGAGCTCGGTGAGGACACCGTCGACTTCCGGCCGAACTACGACGGTTCGTTGGAGGAGCCGTCGGTGCTGCCGGCGGCGTTTCCGAACCTGCTGGTCAACGGCACGTCAGGCATCGCGGTCGGAATGGCCACGAACATGATCCCGCACAATCTCGGCGAGGTGGTCGGCGCCGCGCGGTGGCTGATCAGCCACCCGAACGCGACGCTCGACAAGCTGATGGAGTTCGTCCCCGGCCCCGATCTGCCCACGGGCGGCAGCTTGCTGGGCCTGGACGAGGTGCGCAAGGCGTACGAGACAGGCCGCGGTGTGGTGCGGATGCGGGCGAACGTCGAGACGGGCCCGCTGGAAGGCAGTCGCGGGCGGCAGGCGATCACGGTGACCGAATTGCCGTACGGAGTTGGCCCCGAGAAGGTGATCGAGAAGATCACCGACGAGGTCAACAAGTCGAAGCGGCTCACCGGCATCGCGGATGTCAAGGACCTCACCGACCGCGAAAACGGCACCCGGCTGGTGATCGAGTGCAAGGTGGGCGTGAACCCGCAGGCGTTGCTGGCAGATCTGTACCGGCTGACGCCGCTGGAGCAGTCGTTCGGCATCAACAATCTGGTGCTCGTCGGCGGGCAGCCGCAGACGCTCGGGTTGAAGGCGCTACTGGAAGTGTTCCTGCAGCACCGCTACGACGTCGTCACGCGGCGCACGAAGTACCGGCGCCGCAAGCGTGAAGAGCGGCTGCATCTGGTCGACGGCCTGCTGATCGCGTTGCTGAACATCGACAAGGTCATCAAGCTGATCCGGGAGAGCGAGAACGCGGCCGATGCCAAGGACGGCCTGATGAAACGGTTCAAGCTCTCGGAGATCCAGGCGACCTACATCCTCGACACGCCGCTGCGCCGGCTGACGAAGTACGACCGGCTGGAGCTGGAGGGCGAGCAGGACCGGTTGCGGGAAGAGATCGCGGAGCTCACCACGATCCTCGAAGACGAGTCGGTGCTGAAGAAGCTCGTGTCGAGCGAGCTGGCGAAGATCGCAAAGGACTTTCCAACGGAGCGGCGCACGCGGCTCATCGACGGTGACCTCAAGGAGGTGCTGGCGGCGTCGAAGCCGTCCGGCCCGCTGGAGGTCACCGACGACCCGTGCCAGGTGATCCTCTCGGCCACGGGGCTCGTCGCACGCACGGCGGCGGAGTCGGAGGAGGCCACGGAAACGCGGCGCCGCAACGGCCGGGCGAAACACGACACCGTCGCGGCCATCGTGCACACGACGGCTCGTGGCCAGGTGCTGCTGGTCACGAGCCGCGGCCGGGCGTTCAAGACGGACGTGCTGCCGTTGCCGGTGCTGCCGGAGCAGGCGGGCACGGTCTCCTTGCGCGGCGGCATGGCGGCGCGGGAGCTGGTGCCGCTGGAGAAGGGCGAGCGCGTGGTCGGGCTCGCCCCGCTGGGCGAGCAAGCGGCCGGGTCGCCGGGCCTCGCTCTCGGCACGCGTGGCGGCGTGGTGAAAGTGGTCGCGCCGGAGTGGCCGGTGCGGTCCGACGAGTTCGAGGTCATCACGCTGAAGGGCGACGACGAGATCGTCGGCGCCACTTGGCTCACCGACGGCAACGAAACCCTCGCCTTCCTGTCGTCCGAAGCGTCGCTGCTTCGGTACGCGGCTTCGCTGGTGCGGCCTCAGGGGTTGAAGGGTGGCGGCATGGCGGGTATCAACCTGCCCGCGGGTGCGTCGGTGGTGTTCTTCGGCGCGGTCCGCACGGACGACGACGAGCACGGTGAGCCGATGGTGGTCACGGCGACGGGCCAGTCGGTGAAGGTCACGCCGTTCAGCGAGTTCCCGGCGAAGGGCCGCGCGACCGGCGGCGTGCGCGCGCACCGGTTCCTGAAGGGTGAGGCCGCGTTGACCGTCGGCTGGATCGGGCCCCGCCCGGCCGGTTCGGCCCGCAACGGCGACGCCGTGGAGCTGCCGGAAGTCGACCTGCGCCGCGACGGTTCGGGCCACGCCCACCCCGGCCCCGACGTCGTCGGCCACACCATCGAACGAGACTGAGGCATCGAACGAGACTGAGGCATCGAACGAGACTGAGGCGTCGGCCGGCGGGGCATCCACGCGGGTGCCCCGCCTGCTCATGGGGCGTTGGTGACGACCGGATCCCAGGCGGAGGGCGAAATGCCGGCGGTTACCGCCCGGCGGAGCTGGTGCCGCCGAGCCACCGCAGGCCGTCGAGGACGAACCGGTTCTGGTCGGGACTCGCAAACGTCGACGACAGCGCCGTGTTCGTGTCGAAATTCATTTTGTTGTGACCGAAGTTCGCGTAGAGCATCTTGTAGTTCTTGTTCGTCCACATGATCGGGTAGTACCCGCTCGTCCACGTCTGGCTGGGATCGTCGCCGACGGGAAACGTCGACGGGTCCAGCGAGGCCAGGATCGAGATGTTCGGGTTCTGCCGCAGGTCGTGCTGCCACGAGTACCACTCGCTGACCGACGACTGGATCGTCGCGGGCAGGTTCGCCGTCGCCGGGTTGGTGTGGTTCTCGATCTTCAGCGTCTCAGCCGTCGGACCCCACGAGTTGGAGACGAAGCGGCCGGTGCCGAGGAAGTCGTTGTGGAACCAGTTCGCGTACGACGGCGTGGAGTCATCGTTGTACGCGGACACGTGGAACCCGAAGAACGCGCCACCGGATTCCATGTACCGCTGGAAACCCTGGAACTGCGCCTGCGACTGCGGCTGATCGTCGAGGAACATCACGACCTGCGCCTGCGAGGTCGTGATCGACGAGAGCTGATCCCAGTCGTCGGTGGCCGAAAAGCTGTACCCGTTGGCCTCCGCCTGCTGCTGGAACCACGGGCGCGCTTCGTTTTCGAAGCTGATGTGCGCGGCGTCGTACGTGCCGCTGTAGAAGGCGAGCACCTTGAACGGCATGGCCGCCGCGGCGGGTGTGGCCAGAGCCGGGGCACCGCAGACGAGCCCGAGGCACGCGGCGAAGAACGCCAGCATTTTCCCGAACAGACCGAACAAGCCTCGCTTGGCCGACATGGCGCATCCTTCCGGTCGGGACGGCTTGATCACCGCCGAACCTTCGCGCCTTGAATTAGGACACAGTTCTCTCCAGTGGTCCAGACCTCATGCGGCCGGCGTGCCGATGATCGGGATCGTTTGCCGACGCCGAACAGGACCCGAACCGCGGCACGGACCCGGGCACGAAAAAGCCGGGCCCGACCGCGTGGTCGGGCCCGGCTCCGTAGGTGGTCAGCTCTGGGTGCCGTTCAGTACCGCCGTGAGCCAGTCACCCGACGTCGAGATGGCCTTGCCGTTGACGGCGACGGTCGGGGTGCCGAATCCGTGCTGCCCGTTCGGGAAGTCCTGCGCGAGGTTCGGGTCACTCTCCGTTTGCTGGAACGCGGCCTGAATCTGGGCGTCGTAGGTCCCGGAGTTCACCGTCTGGTCGAACTTCGGGTCCGTGATGCCGAGGTCGTGGCCGAGCTTGATCAGCTGAGCCTTGTCGTAGCCGCGGCTGCCTTCTTCCGGCTGGCTCTTGTACAGCGCGTCGTGGAACGCGGTGAACTTCTGCGAAGCGACGGCGGCCAGCGCCGCGTTGGCCGAGTCGAGCGAGTAGCCAGGCGGGTCGGAATTCTGGTTGAGCAGCGTCACCATGTGGTATCGCACGGTCAGCTTGCCGCTGTTGATCGCCTGCTCCATCCTCGCGCCGTACGTGTCCTGCAGCTGCTTGCAGTACGGGCACAGGAAATCGGCGTAGAGGTCGATCGTCTTCGGCGCGCCGGGTTTACCGACGGAGACGACGGCCCCGTCGAGCTTCTCGACCACACCCGGGCCGAGTGCGGAGGTGGTGCCCACCGGAATGGCGGCGTCCTGTGTGGAGTTCTTGTTCGAGTTGATCCACACGACACCACCGATGATGACGGCGGCGACCACCACGACCGCGACCACCACGGCGATGACCTTGTTGCGGTCACTGGACGCGCCCCTCGCGGCCGCCACCGACTTCGCGGCCTGCGCCCGCTGGCGCTTCCGCGCTGCTTCACCCACGGTTACTGTTTCCCTTCAGCGATGCTTGTGGAGTAGTCGCTCCCGAGCGCGGTGGAGTTCCCGGAACCCGCCGCGGTCTCGTCGTCGTCCGTCCGGTCGAGGCGCTCGGTTCGCCGCCCGCCCCACCCGAGCCAGCCGTCGACCGAGAACAGCGTGCGCGGGCGCACGAGCAGCCAGAGGGCGAGCACGGCGAACCCGAGGTCGCGCGCGATCTCCTGCGGGTATTGCGTCTGCCCCGCCGACACGTTCCCGCCGCCTCCGAAGCACCCGCAGTCGATGCTCAGGCCACGCGCCCACGACTGCGCGATACCGGTCACGAGCACGGTCAGCATGACCAGCGCCGCGATCGCGACCCAGCGCGTCGCCAGCCCGGCCAGCAGCAGGAGGCCGAGCACCAGCTCGATCAGCGGCAGCGCGGTGGCGACCGGCCGGATCAGGTCCTGGGGCAGCACGTCGTAGGCCTTCACGGCGATGAAGGTCTGGCCCGGGTCGGAGAACTTGATGGCACCCGAAACGAGCCACACGGCGGCCAGCCCGAGCCGGACCAGCGTGCCGAGGGTATCGAGCACGGGTTGGGACACTCGTCGCACAGGCCTAGGCTAGCCGCCGGACCTGAGAACTTCGTGAGTTGTCAATACCCGGGGACAGGAGGGGGACGTGCGGGTTCGCGCGGTGTTCGTCGCCCTGTTGCTGCTGCTCACCTGCGTCGCGTGCGGTTCGGGCCGGGTCACGCCGTCGGATTCGCTGGTGAAGCGCGCACGTGACGGTGACCACCTCACGATCGGCATCCGCTTCGACCAGCCGGGGCTCTCCCAGCGCACGATCGACGGCCGGTTCGTGGGCTTCGACGTCGATGTCGCGAAGTTCGTCGCCGGCGAGCTCGGCGTGGACCCGGGGCACATCACGTGGCACGAGACGACGCCGGCCACGCGCGAAACGGATCTATCCTCGGGCAATGTCGACCTCATCGTGGCGACGTATTCGATCACCGACAAACGCAAGCAGCAGGTGTCGTTCGCGGGACCGTACTTCGTCACGGGCCAGGACCTGCTGGTGCGGCTGACGTCGTCGGACATCACCGGCCCCGAGAGTCTCAACGGACGGCGGCTGTGCTCAGTCACCGGCTCCACCCCGGCGCAGCAGGTGCGCGACAAGTTCGCGCAGGCGGTGCAGCTCGTCGAGTACCCGCGCTACCCCGACTGCGTCACGGCCCTGCTCGCCGGACAGGTCGACGCCGTGACCACCGACGCCGTGATCCTCGCCGGCTACGTCGCGCAGAACCCCGAGCTGCTGCGCGTGGTGGGGCACCCCTTCTCGACCGAGCGCTACGGCGTCGGCCTGCGCAAGGGTGACGCCGAGGGCCAGCACGCGAGCGACGACGCGATCCGCAAGATGGTGTCGAGTGGCGCGTGGCTGCGTTCCCTGCAGGCCAACATCGGGCCGTCGGACTACCCGCTGCCGAGGCCACCGGAGATCACCGAGCAGTGACCGCCCCCGAAGACCTGCCTGACCTGCCCGTGCGCGCGGTCCTGCCCGAGGTGCTGGCGGCGTTGGCCGGACACGGCACGGCCGTGCTCGTCGCCCCGCCCGGCACGGGCAAGACGACGCTCGTGCCGCTCGCGCTGGAGCGCGGCGCCGGTCGCGTGGTGGTCGCCGAGCCGCGGCGGCTGGCCGCGCGGGCGGCCGCGGCGCGCATGTCCGCGCTTCTGGGTGAACCGGTGGGCGAGACCGTCGGCTATTCGGTGCGCGGCGACCGGAAGGTGTCGCCGCGCACGCGGATCGAGGTCGTCACCTCGGGGTTGCTGGTGCGGCGCGTGCAGAACGACCCGGAGCTCACGGGTGTGTCGACCGTGCTGCTCGACGAATGCCACGAACGCCACCTCGACGCCGACCTGTTGCTGGCGCTGCTGCTCGACGTGCGCGCAGGACTGCGGGACGATCTGCGGTTGCTCGCGACGTCGGCGACCGTCGCGTCGGGCCGCCTCGCCGAGTTGCTCGGCGACGCGCCGGTCGTGACCGCGTACGCCCGCACGTATCCGGTCGAGCTCACCTATCGCGCGCCCGCGCGGGGTGCACGGGTCGAGCAGAACGTGGCGGCCGCGGTCCGGGTCGCGTTGTCCGAAGGTGACGGTGACGTGCTCGCGTTCCTGCCCGGCGCCGGCGAGATCGCGCGGACGACGGCGCTGCTGGGGTCGCTCGACGTCGACGTACTCCCCTTGCACGGCCGTCTCAGCGCCGCCCGGCAGGACGAAGCTCTGCGGCCGCGCACGCGGCGGCGGGTGGTGCTGGCGACGGCCGTCGCGGAGTCGAGCCTGACGGTGCCAGGGGTGTGTGCCGTCGTGGACTCCGGGCTGGCCCGAGTGCCACGCGTGGATCACCGCCGCGGGCTGGCCGGGCTCGCGACGGTGCGCGTGTCCGCGGCCGTTGCGGAGCAGCGTGCCGGCCGCGCGGGCCGCGAAGGGCCGGGGCGCGCGTACCGGTGCTGGCCCGAACACGAGCAGGCGACGCTGCCGCGCTACCCCGAGCCCGAGATCCGCACGGCCGAGCTCGCGCGGTTCGCGCTCGAGCTCGCGTGTTGGTCGACGCCGGACGGCAGCGGCCTGACGTGGTGGGATCCGCCAGGCGAGGGCGCGCTGGCCGCCGCCCGCGGGTTGCTGGTCACGCTCGGCGCGACGGCCGCCGACGGTACCGTCACCGCGCGCGGGCGCCGCATGGCCGACCTCGGCCTGCACCCGCGGCTCGCGCGGGCGCTGCTCGACGGATCCGAAGCCGTCGGCGCCCGCGCGGCCGCCGAGGTCGTCGCACTGCTCGATGCCGGCACGCAGCTCACCGACGTCGAAGCCGAGCTGCGACGCCTGCGCAGCGGCACCGACGACAGCGCGCGACGGTGGAAGGCGGAGGTCCGACGGCTCGCCGGACTCGTGAAAACCCCGGCACAGCACGGAAAACCCGATTCGGCGCTCGTCGTCGCCCTCGCCCATCCCGAACGGCTCGCGCGGCGCCGCAGCGGCTCGGCGCCGGTGTACCTGATGGCCGGCGGCACGGCGGCGCAACTGCCGGCCGGTAGTGGTCTCGGGGACGCCGAATGGCTGGCGATCGGCGAAGCCACACGCGACCCGGGGCGCGCGCAGGGCACGATCCGGCTCGCCGCGGTCGCCGACGAGCCGCTCGCGCTGCGCGCCGCGCCCGCATTGGTGTCCGAAGTGGACGAAGTCGCGTGGGATGCCGACGTCGTGGCCCGCCACGTCAGGCGACTCGGAGCGATCGTGCTCAGCGAGCGGCTGTTGCGGTCACCGGACCCGGCGCTGGTGCACGACGCGCTCGTCACCGGCCTGCGCACAGAAGGTCTCGGACTGCTGCGCTGGACCGAAGACGGCCGTCGCCTGCGTGAGCGGCTCGGGTTTCTCCACCGCACCTTGGGCGCGCCGTGGCCTGCGGTCGAGGACGAAGCCTTGCTGTCCGAAGTGGACTCCTGGCTCGACCTGTCGCGCGCCCGGCGCCGCGCCGACCTGGCTGCCGTCGACGCCGGTGCCGCGCTGCGGGGGCTGCTGCCGTGGCCCGACGCCGCACGGCTGGACGAGCTGGCGCCCGACCGGCTCGAAGTCCCGTCCGGCTCGCGCTACCGCGTGGACTACACCGGCGAGCAGCCGGTGCTCGCCGTGCAGCTGCAGGAGACATTTGGCTGGACCGCGACCCCGAAGGTCGCCGACGGCCGCGTCCCCGTGCTGCTGCACCTGCTCTCCCCCGCCGGCCGGCCCGCCGCCGTGACGGCCGACCTCGAGTCGTTCTGGCGCACCGGTTACGCCGCCGTGCGCGCCGACCTGCGCGGCCGCTATCCGAAGCACCCGTGGCCGCAGGACCCGGCGACAGCGACTCCGACGCGCCGCACCCGGTGAACCTCGGCCAAAGTCGGGGCGGCCGCATGGCCGATGACCGCGGCGGCGAGGCGGGCGTGGACCGGACCGTGCTCAAGGGCTGATTCCCGTACAGGCCTCGTGAGTGTTCGCGCCGGTTGGAACCGGCACCGCCACTCACGGGAGGGCACACCGTTGGCCGCCTTGACGGCTTCGGCTTCACCGGAGAACGGCCCGGACGCGAAGTGATCCGGAGAGAAACCAGTGGTCGACGGCGTCACCTGCGTCGCCGCTCACAGCGTCACGGGCTTCCTCGGGCGACGCGGGCCGGCACGCTGGAAAAGCGCGACGTCACCTCGTGTGCGGGAGGCCGAGGCCGGTGAGCACGGCCCGCGCCCCGTCCGCGAGCTCGGCGCGATCGGGGGGATCTGCCGACCCGGCGCCCGCGAGGGCGTCGAAGACCGCGCCGTCGAGCCAGTTGAGCAGCACGCGGGTGTGGCGATCGGGCTGGGGCGAACCGGCAGCCGCGAGCAGCTCGACGCAACGTTCCCGGATGGTGCGGCCGCCCGCGTCGTACGCCGCGCGCAGCTCGGGGCGGCGCGTGGCTTCGAGCGCGAACTCGTACCGCGCGAGCATCCGAGCTCGGCCCGCGGTTATCGCGGCGTGGACCGTCGCGGCGAGGACGTCTGCGAGATTCTTGGCATCGGGCTCGATTTCGGTTTGGTCCAGCTCGACCATCCTGTCCATCGCGAGTTCCAGCAGCGCGCTGCGGGTGCGCGCGTAATACGACGTGGAGCCCGCGGGCAATCCGGCCGCGCGGTCGACGGCGCGGTGGGTGAGCCCACGCATGCCCTCGGCGGCGATCACTTCGATGGCGGCGTCACCGATCGCCGAAATCCTGTCCACCGATTCACTCTACAGGTGTAGAGTCTCTACAGACGTAGAGGAGGCGGTCATGGCGCATGCCGTGGTGATCGGCGGGGGCATCGGGGGACTGAGCGCGGCGGTCGGGCTGCACCGCGTCGGCTGGCAGGTCACGGTGTACGAGCGGGCGCCCGAGTTCTCGCCGATCGGCGCCGGAATCTCAATGTGGCCCAACGCGCAGCGCGCACTCACGGAGCTGGGCGTCGACGCGCCACTGACTCCGCAACGCGACGGCACGCTGTTCAGCTCCGGCGGGCGCCGGATCGCGACGTGGGATCAAGGTGCGTACGTGCGGCGCTATGGCCTGCCACTCGCCGCGATCCACCGCGCGGACCTGGTCGGCGTGCTGCGATCGGCATTGCCGCCGGCGAGCCTGCACACCGGCGTCGAGGTGCTTTCCGCTTCACCGGAAGGCTTGGTGCGGCACGCGGCCGGCACGATCCGCGCCGATCTCGTGGTCGCCGCCGACGGCATCCACAGCCCGGTTCGCACGGCGTTGTTCCCGCAGTCCCATCTCGCCTACAGCCGGAGCACGGCGTTCCGCGGCGTCGCCGAACTGCCCGGCACGGTCCTGAGCACCGCGTGGGGTCGCGGCACCGAAGTCGGCGTGATCCCGATGCGCGATGGGCTCGTGTACTGGTGGGTCGCCGAGGCTCGCCCGGAAGGCAGCCATCACGAAGACCCACGCGCCTACCTGCTCGACCGGTACGGCTCGTGGCACGACCCCGTGCCGGCGCTCATCGCGTCGTCACCGGAAGTCCTGCACCACGACGTGCACCATCTGGCCGAGCCGCTGCCCACCTACGTCCGTGGCCGGATCGCGCTGCTCGGCGACGCCGCCCACGCCATGCCGCCCTACCTCGGGCAGGGCGGCTGCCAGGGCCTGGAAGACGCCGTCGTGCTCGCCGCTTCCCTCGCGGACACCGACGACGTTCCGGCCGGCCTGCGCACGTACGACGCCGCGCGCCGTCCGCGAAGCCAGCGCGTCTGGCGCGCGTCGCTGCAGGCCGGATCCCTCGGCCCGCTCCTGCGTAACCCCGTGGGCGTCGCCCTGCGCAGGGCTCTTTTGCGGCTCGCGCCCCCGTCGGTCATGGCGCGCGCGGAGAGCTGGATCAACGACTGGGCCCCGCCGCGGCTCCCCCACCGAGCCCGGCCCCACACGCCGTGATCGCCGCCTGTACCCCGTTGCGCCCACCCGGCCAGTGGGAATAGGTCTCACGTCGACCTCGACGGTGTCACGACCATCCGCCGAGCGAGGTCCATATTGGACAATTCGACGTCGCCAGGACTTCGCGCTCGGTCGGTGAGCGCCACGTTCACGAGCGACGCGGCACGCGAAGCCGGTCGCCGGAGAGCCGAGCGTCACGCACGACGCGACCTTCGGCGGACAACCGGCACAAGACGTGGGGCATGATGGACGACCATGGCTGAGCGCACACTCGCCGAGCAGCTCGGCGGCCCGCTACCCGAGGGGATCGAAGCCCTGCCCGAGGAGGCACGGCTCGACCTTGCCGCGGCGCTGCGCGACGCCCGGCACCGGCAGGCCAAGGCCCTCGCCAAGGCGGGCGAGGACAGCCTGAAATATGTACCCGCGGTCCTGCGCGGCGCCGTCCGCAAGGCGGTGGGCCTGTGAACCCGGAGATCCTCAAGCTCGCTCGGGTGCTCGACGTCGAACCGGAACGACTGGGCTACCTGTCCGACGTCGACGTCGCCGACCTGCAGCTCTTCCGCGAACAGGTGACCACCACGCTGTTCGACGCGAATCTCGTGGTGCTCGAACGCATGGCGCTGGCCAGCCGGCTGCTGCCCGCACCGGTGGTCGCGAAGATCGCGGAGAAGGTGTTCGGGCCGCTGCTGTGCGCCCGGATCGCCGCGCTGGTCGACGTCTGGCGCGGCGTCGACGTCGCGAAGCGGCTTTCGCCCGAATTCCTCGCATCCGTGGCTGCGGAGCTGGACCCGAGGCGGGCGACGGCGATCATCACGCGGATCCCGCTCGACACCGTCGTCGCCGTGGCCAAGGAGCTCACCCGGCGGGCGGACTGGATCACGCTCGGCCGCTTCGTGGGGCATCTGCCGGACCCCACCGTGCGGCGCAGCCTCGACCTCGTGGGCGACGCCGGGCTGCTGCGCACGGCGTACGTGCTCGATGACAAGAGCCGCATCGACCACGTGCTGGGCCTGCTGCCGGAAGACCGCCTACCGCGGCTGATCCGCGCGGCGGCGGCCGACGAAACGCTGTGGGAGCCGGCGCTCGATGTGCTGGCCCACTTGGGGAAAGCCCGCCGGGCCGCGGTGGTGCCGCTACTCGGCGAGCTGCCGGACGGACTGCGCTCGCGCGCTCAGGCGACGATCAACTAGATCCCGTACACGACCACCGCCGCGCACACGGCGAAACACACGATCGAACCCGTCAGCTGCGGGACGCCACTGCCGCCTTCCTCGCGCGCGGTTTCACGACCCGAGAGGCCGCGCACGCCGTACGCGAACAGCACCGTCAGGATCACCGCCGCGCCGAGGGCGACGACGAAGACCATGCCGAGGGCGCCCCAGTCGATGTCCACGTCCGCTCCCTCAGGCCGCGACCAGAGCCGGCTGCGCGGCTTCGGGCTCGTCGTTGATGTTCTTGGCGCTCACCGGGTTGCGGCGCGACACGAGCCAGATGGCCAGCGCCACGATCACACCCACCCCGCCGACGAGGATCGTGCCCCAGCTGCCGCGTGTCGAGATCACCGCGGCGATGGCCCCGACGACCGCGGCGCTCGCCGCCGTGGTGGCGCCCGGCGTCCGCGCGGCCGCGCGCGCGGGCATCACCGTCGTCGCCGCGGCGGCCGTTGCCGGTCCGCTCGCCTGGGGCGCCCAGCCACCACCGGCCGCGACGGACCATGTGCGCGCCGCCGTGCTCGCGCGCAGCCAGCCGAGCTGGGCACCAGACCCTGGCACACCTGCCGGACAGCGCGTGCTCCAGTCCTATGTGGACGCAATCGGCGAGCTGCCGCCTGACGTCCGGATCGCCGTACTGCCGGAGGGCGCGTTCGGCACCGACCGAGCCCGCCTCGCGACGCTCACCGGTCCCCTCTCGACCGTCGCCCGCGCGAAGGACCTCGACATCGTCACCGGCGCCATCGTCAAGGATGCGCAGCACACGTACAACACCGCGCTCGACGTCTCACCGTCCGGCGCGGTCGTCGAGTACCGCAAGTGGCGCACCGGCACCTCACCGAACACGCCCGGCCACGACCTCGCCTACCTCGCGGGACGCCCCATCGGCCTCGAGGTCTGCATGGACGTGAACGGCCCCGACCCCTCTCGCGACTACGGCCGCGCCGACACGGGCCTGCTCGTGATCCCGGCCTCCGACGAAGACGCCGACGGCTGGCAACACAGCCGCACCGCCGTCCTTCACGGCGTCGAAAGCGGAACTTCCGTGGCTTGGAGCGCCGCCCGCGGTGCCCCCACCATCGCCGACTCCACCGGCCACGTGCTCGCCCAAACCCGCACCGGCCGTGCCCCGATCGTCACCGCGACCGCAGACGTCCCCTTCCGCTCCAGCACCACGCTCTACGCCCGCTTCGGCTACTGGTTCGCTTGGCTCTGCACTCTCACTGCCCTGGCGGGACTCGCCCTCGCGGTGCACCGAACCCTCGACCGACCAACGCGGTGAGGGCCCGGGGTTTCACCGCATGCGCTCACCTCGCCTCCACACCGCGTGGGTGAGAGGGACACCCGGCCGGTAGGCGAGGTGGGTGGCCGATGGGGCATCGAGAACGTGGACGTCGGCGCGGGATCCCGGGCGTAGGTGGCCGACGTCGGAGCGGCGGAGAGCTCGCGCGCCGCCGGCGGTGGCCGACCAGATGGCCTCATCGAGGGTCATGCGCATTTGCAGCACAGCGGTCGCGACGCAGAAGGCCATCGACGTGGTGTAGCAGCTGCCCGGGTTGGCGTTACTGGCCAACGCGACCGTGGCGCCCGCGTCCAGCAGTCGCCGGGCTGGGGGGAGCGCCTGGCGGGTCGACAGGTCGCACGCTGGGAGCAGCGTCGCGACGGTGTCGGAGGCCGCGAGGGCGTCGACGTCGCCGGCGCTCAGATACGTGCAGTGGTCCACGCTCGCCGCGCCGAGCTCGACCGCGAGCCGCACGCCGGCGCCTTCGCCGAGCTGGTTGCCGTGCACCCGCAGTCCCAGCCCGCGCCCGGCCCCCGCCTTGAGCACTCGCGCCGACTGGGCCTCGTCGAAGGCGCCGGTCTCGCAGAACACGTCGGCCCAGCGCACGTGCGGCGCCACCGCGTCGAGCATCTCGCCGCACACGAGATCCACATAGGACTCCGCGTCGACGCCCGGCGGCACCAGGTGCGCGCCGAGGTAGGTGACCTCGTCGGCCACCTCCGCCGCGATCCGCGCCGACCGGGACTCGTCCGCGACGGTCAGCCCGTAACCGGTTTTGGTCTCCAGGCAGGTCGTCCCCTGCGCCGCGGCCTCCTCGACGAGCCGGCGCAGGTTGACCGCCAGCTGTTCGTCGGACGCTTCGCGCGTCGCGTCCACCGTGACCGCGATACCTCCGGCGGTATAAGGTTTGCCCGCCATTCGCGCCTCGAATTCGGCCGTGCGGTCGCCCGCGAACACCAGGTGGGTGTGGCTGTCCACCCATCCCGGCAGCACCGCCCGGCTCTCGACGTCGACGCGCTCGTCGGCGGCCGGCGCCTGCGAAGCCGGCCCGGCCCACGCGACCGTCTCACCATCGAGCACCAGCGCCGCGCCGGACAATTTCCCCAGCTCGGCGTCGTTGGTCGTGAGCTCACCGATTCCCGTGATCAGAACTGCCACAGCGCCTCGATCTCCTCGGCCAGAACGGTTTCCGGACGTTCCATCAGCACATGCCTGCCCTCGCGGACCACCTCACGGCCCGCCACGACCACCTGCCGCACATCGGCCGCACCCGCCGCGAACACCACCCCCGACGGCTCGATCCCCGCCGTGCGCACGGAATCCAGCGCCACCGTCACCAGGTCCGCACCACTCCCCTCCGCCAGCACGCCCACTTCGGGCCACCCGACCGACGCGTGGTCCGTGCCCGCCGCCAGCAGCTCCTCGGCCGTGAACCGGCCTCGCTCCTCGCTCGCCAGCCGGTCGTCCAGCTCGAGCGCACGGGTCTCTTCGAAGGCGTCGACCACCGCGTTGCTGTCACTACCGACCCCCAGGCGCACGCCTGCCTCCAGCAACGCCCTCGCCGGCCCGATGCCGTCACCGAGATCCCGCTCGGTCGTCGGGCAGATGCAGGCCGCCGCGCGCGCGGCGCCCAGCCACTTCACGTCCTGATCGGTCAGGTGCGTCGCGTGCACCGCGACCAGCCGGCCGCTCAGGACACCGTGGTGCTGCAGCAGCCCGGTCGGCGTCCAGCCGTAGGCCGCTTCGCATTGCTCGTTTTCCGCGCGCTGCTCGGACAGGTGGATGTGCAGCGGACGCTCGGCCGGCACCGCCGCGTCGACCGTCGGTAGCTCCGCGCCCGGCACCGCTCGTACGGAGTGGATCGCCCCTCCGACGCGGAACAACTCGTCTTCCGTCAGCTCTGCGACCCGCGAAGCCCACCGCTGGGCGGACCCGTCGGAGAACCGCTGCTGCACCTCGTCCGGCGCCACGCCGATGCCACCCGCCAGGTAACACGTGTCCAGCAGCGTGAGCCGGATCCCTGCGTCGCGCGCGGCCGCCCGCAGCGCGTCGCCCATCGCGTTCGGCGAGGCGTAGGGCTGCCCACCCGGTGCGTGATGCAAGTAGTGGAACTCTCCGACGCTGGTGTAACCGGCCAGCGCCATCTCGGCGTAGACGCCTCTCGCGAGCCGGTAGTAGGCGTCGGGGTCCAGCCGCGCCGCGAGTGAGTACATGCTCTCGCGCCACGTCCAGAACGTCCCGCGTTCGTGATGGGTCCGACCGCGCAACGCACGGTGGAACGCGTGCGAATGACCGTTGGCGAACCCCGGTAGCGTGAGCCCGGTGAGAATGGTCCCGGACCGTGGCGCGCCCAGCATCACCGACGTGATCCGCCCGTCGCGCACGTCGAGCCGCACGGCGTCCGCGATCCCACCGGGGAGCCAAGCCCGCTCGCACCAGTACGTGGTCATCCCGCCAGCCGCTCCAGCACCTCGGCCAGCGCACGCGCACCGGACTCCACGTCTTCGGCCTCGGCGAACTCCTCCGGTGAGTGACTGATGCCCGTCGGGTTGCGCACGTAGAGCATTCCGGCCGGCACGAAGCCGGCCAGAATCGCCGCGTCGTGGCCCGCGCCCGTGGGCAGCTCGGGCGCGCAGCCGAGCCATTCCACCAGGTCGCGGCGCAGCTTGTCGTCGAACACGACGTCGTCGGAATACGACTCACGCGCCACGGTCAGCTCGCAGCCCTCGGCCTCCGCCGCCGCCATGGCGGCCGCCGTGATGTCCTTGACCAGCTCTGGCGTCGCCGGGCCCGGCACCCGCGCGTCGAGCCACAAATCCACAGTGGACGCAATCACGTTCGTGCCGCCCGGCGTCGGCACGATCCGGCCGACGGTCGCCCGCGCCTCGGCCCGCGCCTTCGCCAGCCGACGCACCGCCACCACGGTCTCGGCCGCAGGCAGCATTGGATCCATGCGGTCGGCGATCAATGTCGCACCGGCGTGATTTCCCTGACCCGTGAACGAAAAGCGCCACCGCCCGTGCGCAATCACCGTGCTGCCGACCGCGACGGGCGAACCGATGTCGACCAGCCCCCGCCCCTGTTCGACGTGCAACTCCAGGAACCGCCCGATCAACCCGATCCGATCCGGCTCCGCACCGATCCGGTCGACGTCGAGCCCTGATTTGGCCGCCGCCTCCCAGAAAGTGATGCCGTGCGGATCCCGCAGCGCCCGCGCTTGATCCGCGCCGATCGTGCCCGTCATGAGCCGCGAACCGAGGCACGGCACGCCGAAACGGCCACCCTCCTCTTCGGTGAACACGACGATCGCGAACGGTTTCACCGGCCGAAATCCCTTGGCCTGCAGCGCTTCGACGGCAGCCAGCGCGCTCGTGACACCGAGCGGCCCGTCGAACGCGCCCCCGCCTGGCACCGAGTCGAGGTGGCTACCCGTCACCACCGCATCGGGTCCCGGGACCCCCCACCACGCCCAGATGTTGCCATTGCGGTCCGTCTCGGTGTCCAGGCCCAGCCGTTCGGCCTGCTCGACGAACCACGTGCGCAGGTCGTGCTCCGGCGCGTCGAACGCGTGCCGTGAGTAGCCGCCGCGCTTCGCGTCGCGCCCGACGCCGGCGATCTGCCCGAGGAGCTTCGAAGCCGTATTCATGCCACCTCCGGCCGAAGTAGAACGTCCGCGGTCACGCGTTGCCCCGCATGGGAATCCGCACGCCACGTTCGTCGGCGATGTCGGCGGCGTGGTCGTAACCGGCGTCGACATGCCGGATCACACCCATGCCCGGGTCGTTCGTCAACACGCGCTCGAGCTTCTGCGCGGCCAGCGCCGTGCCATCGGCGACGGTCACCTGACCCGCGTGGATCGAGCGGCCCATGCCGACGCCACCACCGTGGTGAATCGACACCCAGCTCGCCCCTGACGCCGTGTTGACCAGCGCGTTGAGCAGCGGCCAGTCGGCGATCGCGTCGGAACCGTCGGCCATGCCCTCGGTCTCCCGGTACGGCGACGCCACGCTGCCGGAGTCGAGGTGGTCGCGCCCGATGACCACGGGGGCTTTCAGCTCGCCGCTGGCCACCATCTCGTTGAACCGCAGGCCGGCGAGGTGGCGTTCGCCGTAGCCGAGCCAGCAAATCCGCGCCGGCAGGCCCTGGAACGCCACGCGTTCACCGGCGAGCCTGATCCACCGGGCCAGCGACTCGTTCTCCGGGAACAGCTCCAGCATCGCGCGGTCGGTCGCAGCGATGTCTTCGGGGTCACCCGAGAGCGCGGCCCAGCGGAACGGGCCGTTGCCCTCGCAGAACAGCGGGCGAATGTAGGCCGGCACGAACCCCGGGAAATCGAAGGCCCGTTCGCACCCGCCGAGTTTCGCCTCTCCGCGCAGCGAGTTGCCGTAGTCGAAAACCTCCGCGCCGGCGTCGAGGAACCCGAGCATCGCACCCACATGGTCGGCCATCGACCCGCGCGCGCGGTCGGTGAACTCGTCGGGTTTCTTGGCCGCGTAATCGTGCCAGTCCTCGACGCTCACCCCCTTCGGCAAATACGACAGCGGGTCGTGGGCCGACGTCTGGTCGGTCACGATGTCCACCTCGACCCCGCGGCGCAACAGCTCGGGCAGAACCTCGGCGGCGTTGCCCACCACGGCCACGGACAGCGGCCGCCGCTCCTTCTTCGCCGCCGTGACCCGGCTGATGGCGTCGTCGAGATCGTCGGCCACCTCGTCGAGGTACCTTGTCTCCACGCGGCGGTGCGCGCGGTGCGGGTCGACCTCGACGACGAGCGCCACGCCGTCGTTCATCGTCACCGCGAGCGGCTGTGCGCCACCCATGCCGCCGAGGCCCGCGGTCACCGTGAGCGTGCCGCGCAGCGTCCCGCCGAACCGCTTTTTCGCCACCGCCGCAAAGGTCTCGTAGGTGCCCTGCAGGATGCCCTGCGTACCGATGTAGACCCACGAACCGGCCGTCATCTGGCCGTACATAGTGAGGCCCTGCTGCTCCAGCCGGCGGAACTCGGGCCAGGTCGCCCAGTCGCCCACCAGGTTCGAGTTCGCGATCAGCACCCGTGGCGCCCACTCGTGCGTGCGGAACACCCCGACCGGCTTCCCCGACTGCACCAGCAGCGTCTCGTCGCTGTCCAAAGTGGTCAGTTCACGCGTGATCGCATCGAAGCTCGCCCAGTTGCGCGCGGCCTTGCCGGTGCCGCCGTAGACCACCAGGTCCTCGGGGCGCTCGGCGACCTCGGGATCGAGGTTGTTGTGGAACATGCGCAGCGCGGCTTCGGTCTGCCACGACTTCGCGGTGAGCTGTGTGCCGCGCGCGGCGCGGACGGTGCGGGACATTCTCAGACCTCCAGACGGGCGGCGGCCAGGACGGCGCCGGATCGGACGAGTTCTTCGGCAGCCGCGATCTCGGGCGCCAGATGACGGTCGGGACCGGGACCTTGGACCTTGGTGCGAAGCAGATCGCGCACCGCGCCGGTGACCGGCGACGGTTCGAGCGGCGCGCGGAGATCGAGTGCACGGGCGGCGGTGAGCAGCTCGATCGAGAGCACCGTCGTCAAGCCGTCGACGGCTTTGCGCAGCTTGCGTGCCGCCGACCAGCCCATGGACACGTGGTCCTCCTGCATCGCGCTGCTCGGGATGGAGTCGACCGACGCGGGCACGGCGAGCCGCTTCAGTTCGCTGACCACGGCGGCCTGCGTGTACTGCGCGATCATGTGCCCGGAGTCGACGCCAGGGTCGTGTGCCAGGAACGGCGGAAGTCCATGGGACCGCGCCTTGTCCAGCATGCGGTCGGTGCGCCGCTCGGCGATGCCGGCGACATCGGCCACCGCCACGGCCAGGAAATCGAGCACGTACGCCACCGGCGCGCCGTGGAAGTTGCCGTTGGACTCGACGCGTCCGTCGGCCAGCACCACCGGGTTGTCCACGGCCGACTGCAACTCGCGGTCGGCGACGAGCTCCGCGTGCGAGAGCGTGTCGCGCGCCGCTCCGTGGACCTGCGGCGCGCACCGCAGCGAGTACGCGTCCTGCACACGGTTGCAGTCGGGCCCGCGGTGACTCTCCACGATCTTCGACCCCTGCAGTGCGGCATACATCCGCGCGGCGCTGACCGCCTGACCGGGATGCGGCCGCAGCGCTTGCAGGTCCGCCGCGAATGCCCGGTCGGTACCCAGGAGCGCCTCCACGCTCATCGCCGCCGTGAGGTCGGCGATGTCGAGCAGCCGGTGCAGATCGGCCGCCGCGAGCAGGAGCATGCCGAGCATGCCGTCGGTGCCGTTGGTGAGCGCCAGGCCCTCCTTCTCCGCCAGCACGACGGGCGTGATGCCAGCCGCCCGCAACGCTTCGGCCGCGGGTTTGCACATCCCCTCGTGATCCACTTCGCCTTCGCCCATCAACGCGAGCGCGACCGCGGCCAACGGCGCCAGATCCCCCGAGCAGCCGAGCGATCCGTACTCGTGGACGACCGGCGTGATCTCCGCGTTGAGCAGGGCCGCAAGCGTTTGCGCCGTCTCGGGCCGCACGCCCGTGTGCCCGCTCGCGAGCGTTCTCAGGCGCAACAGCATCAGCGCGCGGACGACCTCCGGCTCGACCGCCGGCCCCGCACCCGCCGCGTGTGAACGGATCAGGCTGCGCTGCAACGCGGTGCGGCTCTCCACGGGAATGTGCCGCGTGGCAAGGGCACCGAAGCCCGTCGAAACGCCGTAGATGGGCGAGCTCGATTGGGCAAGCTCCTCGATGTGCTGACGGGTGGCAGCGAGGTTCTTCGCGACCGCCTCGGCGAGCTCGACGGGCGCGTGTCCGCGAACGACGTCGACGACCTCCGCCGCGGTCATCGGCTGCGAGCCCAAAAGCACTGGTTCCGGCATGCAGCCATTGGACAACGCCTGATGGCCCGGCACGAGGTCGAAGTTCGCAGTACCGTCTGGTATCCAAGACAAGCCGAGGTTGAAGCTTCGGTGCCCGGTACGAGTGTTCCACTCGTACCGTCACGAAGGGACCCACCGTGAGCAGTTCGGACGTGCCCGCCCTCCGCAACGGCCTCGCCGTGCTGCAGCTGCTCGCGCACCACGCCGGCCCCGTCGCAGCGGCGACCGTCGCGCGCGACCTGCACCTGCCGCGCTCGACGACCTACCACCTGCTCAGCGAACTGACCGCCGCCGGTTTCGTCGCGCATTTGCCCGCCGAACGCCGCTACGGCCTCGGGATCGCCGCGTTCGAGCTCGGCTCCGCGTATCTGCGCCACGACCCGCTGGAACGGCTCGCCGGCCCGCTGCTGCGCAAGCTCGTGGACCACGCCGGCCACACCGCGCACCTCGGCGTGCTGCACGGCAACGAATCGCTCTACCTGATCAAGGAACGCCCCGCCCGCCCCGAAACCCTCGTGACGGACGTCGGCGTCCGCCTGCCCGGCCAGCTCACCGCGTCCGGGCGCGCGATCCTGCGCCACTTGCCCGCCGCACACGTGCGCGCACTGTTCCCCACCGCGGCCTCGTTCGTGCTGCGAACCGGCCGCGGCCCCGATTCGCTCGCCGCGCTGCGCCGCACGCTCGCGGCCGAGCAACGTCTCGGCTGGTCGGTCGAAGATGGCCACGTGACCGACGGCTTCGCCTCCGTCGCGGCACCGGTGTTCGACCACGGGGCCCGCCCGATGGCGTCGATCTCGGTGACGCTGCGGCATTTCTGCCCCGAAGACGGCCCGTGCGGCGAAGCGTTCCCTGAACTCGCGGCCGCGGTCGCCGAGACGGCCGCCGAGCTCACCACCCGCATCGGCGGCACGGCCCCATGACGCGATCCGGCCCGCCCTGGTCGAGGGCGGGCCGGATCGGTCGGGCTCAGCGGTGCGTCGAAAGGACCATCGCCGAGGTACCGCCCCTGCGGACGGGTTCACCGGCCGCCAGGATCTTGCCGCCGCGCTCGAACTCCAATCCGGCCGCCGCGCCGATCGCGCCGACGTCGGTGAAGCTCTGGCCCAGCGCTTCCAGCCCCTTCGTCGTCGACTGTGCGATGAACGCCGGCTCCGCGTCGGTGGTCTTCGCGTTGCGCTGCGACGCGCGCGGCGCCGCGATCGCGTCCGGCAGGTTCATGCCGAGGTCGAAGCGGTTGACCAGGATCTGCAGCACGGTCGTGATGATCGTGGCACCGCCCGGCGAACCGACCGCGAGCACCGGCTCGCCGTGCTTCAGCACGATCGTCGGCGACATGCTCGAACGCGGCCGCTTGCCCGGGGCGGGCAGGTTGGGATCGGGCGCGCTTCCCTGGGTTGGCGCGAAGTTGAAGTCGGTGAGTTCGTTGTTGAGCAGGAAACCACGGCCGGGCACGGTGATGCCGGAGCCCGCGAGCTGCTCGATCGTGTTCGTGTAGGAGACGACGTTGCCCTGCTTGTCCGTCACCACGAAATGGTTGGTGTGCTGCTCGTTGCTGCCCGACGAGGACGCCGTGGCGGTGGCACAGCCGCCGCTCGTGGAGTACAGGTCACCGGGCGCGACCGGGCTCTGCCCCGCGTGGTCCGGGTCGATCTGGCACGCCCGCGTCGCCGCGAAGTCCTTCGAGAGCAGCTGCTGCTGCGGCACCGACACGTACCGCGAGTCGCCGATGTAGCGGTTGCGGTCGGCGAACGCGAGCCGGGTCGCCTCCAGGTAGTGGTGCAACGCCTGCACCCGGTCCATCTTGGACAGATCGAAGTTGCCGAGAATGTTCAGCGACTCCCCGACTGTGATGCCGCCGCTGGAGGACGGCGCCATGCCGTAGACGTCGTAGCCGCGATAATTGACGTGCGTCGGCGACCCGTCGAGCGCGCGGTAGGCCTGCAGGTCCGAAAGCTGCATCGGGCCGGAGATCGGCGTGATCGGCGCGCCCTCGGCAAGCGGCGGATTCCGCACCGTGTCCACGAGATCACGGCCGATGGCACCGCCGTACAGCGCGGCGGGACCCTGACGGCTGATCTGGCGGTAGGTGTCGGCGAGGTCCGGGTTGCGGAACACCGAGCCGACCTTCGGCGCCGCGCCGCCAGGCAGGAACAGCGCCGCGCTGGGCGCGAAGTGCGACAGCTTGTCCTTGAGCGACGTCGTCTGGTCGGCGAACTCCTGGTTCACGACGAACCCGTGGTCGGCGACCTGCACGGCGGGGCGCAGGTCGTCGGCGAGGCTGAACTTGCCCCACCGCTGCAGCGCCCGCTGCCACGTGGCGACCATGCCCGGCACGCCGACCGACCGACCGCTCTCGACCGCGGTCTCGAAGGCGTAGGGCTGGCCGGTGGCCGGGTCGATGAACATGTCGGAGCCGTCGCGGGCCGGTGTGGTCTCGCGGCCGTCGATGGTCGAGACCTGTTTGGTTTTCGCGTCGTAGTAGACGAAGTACCCGCCGCCGCCGGGTCCGGCGACGTACGGGTCGGTGACGCCGAGCGTGGCGGCGACCGCGACGGCCGCGTCGGCTGCGGTCCCCCCGCGGCGCAGCACGTCGATGCCGGCCTGGGTGGATTCGACGGTGTCCGACACGACCGCCCCGCCGTAGCCCTCCGCGACGGGTACCGCGACCGGCGCGCCCGGGCGGGCCGACGCGGCGGGCGCGCCGGTCGCCACCAGCCCCGCAGTCAGCCCCACGGACAGCAGGGCGGTAAGTGTTCGACGACGGCTCATGACACTCCCTTGCTCAGACCTGTGCCGGTCTTCCGGGACTCCCGGCGAGGGCAGGACGCAGCCTTCGCTCGCCGATGAGCATGTGACGGGAGGTTTACCACCGGTGAGCGCGAGCTGGAAGCGACCTTAAGCGGAATTTAGGGTGGTTGCTCCGGACGCCGGATCGCCGCTCGGTTTCCCGCCGGGTCTGCCGATCGCCGCGTCGGCGAGCCTGGCCGTCCCGAGCGCCCCGGCAGGGCGCGCGAACTCTCCGACGCTGGTCACCACTCACCCCGACCACCCACCGACGCCAGGAGCTCGCACCGCACGGGACCGGGGGCTCGGCCCCCGCGACCAACACTCCGGAACCGGAAATGGCGAAGCGCCCTGCGTGAGCAGGGCGCTTCGTCCGGTGGAGGTGCCGGGAATTGAACCCGGGTCCTCTGGCGCCTCGACAGGGCTTCTCCGTGCGCAGTCCACTCTGTCTCTACTTGGCCCCTCCGGTCACGTGAACAAGCTGGAGTGACGGGCCCAGCCACTGTTTGCTTCCCAACCAGGCCCCGTGGCCGGGACTGGCGGTAAGCCTCCTAGCTGATGCCGGCGACCGGGTCGGAGGCGAACCCGGGCCGACAGACTCGCTCGCTACTCAGGCAGCAAGAGCGAAGTCGCGCTGGCTATTGGCCTTGGCGCTTATTGGTTTGCGATGACGCTTGCGGTGGTCTCTCGCCTGCACCGGCACGCTTCCCCTGACTCAACGTCCAAAGTCGAAACCGTTCACCCCCTGGTCGGTGGTTCATATCCTGTTCATCATAACGCGCGCGGCAAGCGGATTGTTTCGGCGGCCGGGTGGGGTTGGCCCTACCCGCAACATGCCCGCGGACCCCATTCAACCTGGGGGTACGCGAGGCGAAGCTGGGCTGGTCGACCCACCTGAAGAGGAGCCCGCCGTGATCATTGGGAAGAGGCGTGAGCCGCCGCTTGGCGGTGCGCTGGTGTACTTGCTGCTCAGCCTGCCGCTGGGGATGCTGGCGTTCACGCTGGTCACGGTCTTGTTCTCGGCTGGCATCGGCACCGTGGTGGTGTGGCTGGGGGTGCCGCTGCTGGGTGCGCTGGTGCTGTTGGCCCGCGGCGCCGGCCGGATGGAGCGAGCGCGGGTGTTCGCGCTGCTGGACGTGTACATCGACAGCCCATACCTGCCGTTGCCGCAGTCCGGTCAGCGGGCGCGGTGGCTCACGCGGGTCAAGGACGGCGCCACGTGGCGTGACCTCGCCTACTTCGTGTTGTTGTTCCCGGTCGCCCTGATCGAATTCGTGCTGGTCGTGACATTCTGGGCCGTGAGCCTCGGGCTGGTGGCGCTGCCGGTCTACTACCGGTTCTTGCCCGACGGCGCGTGGTTCTTCCCGGGCTACGATGTGCGGTGGATCACCGTCGACACGACGGTGGCCGCGCTGCCGTGGGCGGCGCTGGGGGTGCTGTTCGCCGCCGTGTCCGTGGCTCTGACGAAGGCGCTGGCGGCGGTGCACGGCAAGCTCGCCGTGGCGTTGCTGCAGCCGACCGTCGCCCAGCGCCGGCGTGCGGAGCGCTCGTGGCAGGAGATCGACGGGATGAGCGTGGTGACGGGATGACCACGGAAGAGGCGCAGCCGGAGCACCCCCGGCCGAATCCCGCGCGCACGATCGTCTACATGATCACGAGTTTCGTGTTCCGGCTCGTGCAATTCGTGCTGATCGTGGTCGGCGCGACCGTCGGCGTCGGCACGGTCGTGGTGTGGGTCGGCTTCCCGATCCTGCTCGCCACCACCGGCTTCGTCCGCTGGTCCGGCGACGTCGAACGCCGCTGGGCGCGCACGATGTTGCGTACGCCGCTCACGCCCGTCGAGCGGTCGCCTCTGGCGGGCCAGTCGCTCACCCGTCGCTGGCTCACACGGCTCACCGACCCGACGACATGGCGGGACCTCGCGTACCTGATGATCGCGTTTCCGCTGGCCGTCGCGGAGCTGCCGGTCGCGATCGCGTCGATCGTGCTGCTGCCGATGGCGATCTGGGTGACGCCGTGGCTCGGCTGGCTTCACGGCAACCTCGCGCTCTCGCTGCTGGGCCCGAACCGGACGAAGAAGCTCGCCGCGAAGGCCGAGCACCTGCAGGCGTCGCGGGCGCGTGGCGTCGATGCCGCCGAGGCCGAGCGCCGCCGCATCGAACGCGACCTGCACGACGGCGCACAGCAGCGGCTGGTCGCCGTCGCGATGAGCCTCGGGCGTGCGAAGTCGAAGTTCGACAACGACCCCGACGCCGTGCGCGAGCTCATCGCGGAAGCCCACTTCGACGCCAAGCTCGCCGTCTCCGAGCTGCGTGACCTCGCGCGCGGCATCTACCCGGCCGTGCTCGGCGACCGCGGCCTCGATGCGGCGCTGTCGGCGCAGGCGGCGAAGTCGCCGATCCCGGTCGACGTGCGCGTGGACGTCGAGCCGCGCCCGCCGGCGGCGGTCGAGACCACGGCGTACTTCATCGTCGGCGAGACGCTCACCAACATCGCCAAGCACTCCGGTGCCACCCAGGCCTCGGCGAAGGTCTGGCGGACGGAAACCCACGTGGTCGTGGAGATCACCGACAACGGCCACGGGGGCGCCGAAGTCCGCCCCGGTGGCGGGCTCGCGGGCCTCGCCGACCGCGCGGCGACGATCGACGGCGTGATCACCGTGGTGAGCCCCGTAGGCGGCCCGACCGTGATCCGGGCGGACCTGCCCTGCCAATGGTGACCGGTTCGTGAGTGAATAGCCTGCGAGGACTTCACTCACGAGCCTGGGGGCCAGATGCGGGTAGTGATCGCCGAAGACGCCGTTCTGCTGCGGGCCGGGGTCACGCGCCTGCTCGCCGACGAGGACATCGAAACCGTCGCGGCCGTCGACAACGGCGACGACCTGCTCGGCGCGGTGACCGAGCACCGGCCGGATCTCGCGATCGTCGACGTGCGCATGCCGCCGACGTTCACCGACGAAGGCCTGCGCGCCGCGCTCGCCGCACGCCAGGCCTTGCCCGGTCTGCCCGTGCTCGTGCTTTCGCAGTACGTGGAAGAGAGCTACGCCGTGGAGCTGCTCTCCGGCGGCGCCGGCGGCGTCGGGTACCTGTTGAAGGAGCGCGTCGCCGACGTCGCGGACTTCCTCGACGCGGTGCGCCGCGTCGCAAACGGCGGGACGGCGATCGATCCCGACGTCATCGCGCAGCTGATGGCTCGTGGCCGCCGCAACCCGCTCGACTCGCTCACCGCGCGAGAGTCAGAGGTCCTCGGCCTGATGGCGCAGGGCCTGTCGAATGCGGCGATCGCGAGCTCGCTCGTGGTTTCCCACGGCGCCGTGGAGAAGCACATCGGCAACATCTTCTCCAAGCTCGGCCTCGAGGCCAGCGCGGAAGAACACCGCCGAGTTCGGGCAGTTCTCACGTACCTGGGCCGCTGAGGGGAACAACACTCACCCGATTCGGCGGCACCCTGCGCGGAAGGCCGTCCCCTACGATGGACCGATGTCCGGCGAGGAGTATCCGAAACCCGACCGCAGCGTCCGCTTCTTCGGCGGTCCGCTCGACGGCCGTGTCCAGGAGCTCACCGACGAGGAGCCGGTTCCCGGCACGATCGTGCGCCACATCCATCTGCACGGCGGACCGAAGATCGAGACGCGCTACGAACTCGGTCTCACCGAGCACGGCTGGGAGTACCGCGTGAGCGCCACGACGCACACCGAAGCAGAGCCCGACGGCCTGAGGTAGGGCCAACCCCCGCACGAGCCGTGGGCTGACCCGAACCCGGATTCGGCGGCTCACCCCGCTGTTTCCGCAGGCCGGGGCGGCCAGCCTGGAAGGTATGACAACGAGCCAGCGGGTCAGTACATCGGTCGTGAAACCTGGCCGGGACAAATTCCTCGACGTGGTCAGAGCCGGCGCGATCCTGGCTGTGATCACGCAGCACTGGGTGATGCCGGTGCTCTCGTACTCCGACGGCACCCTCACGACCGGCAATGCGCTCGCGACGCCCGGCTGGTGGGTCGTCACGTGGCTTTCCCAGGTCATGCCACTCGTGTTCTTCGCGGGTGGTGCGGCGAACCTGATTTCCTTGCGCCGCGCCAAATCCGCGCGCGCGTGGCTCGCTGCGCGCGTGCGCCGGCTGCTGGTCCCGGTGCTGCCGCTGCTGGCCGTGTGGCTCGTGGTGCCGGATCTGCTGCAGGGCATGGGAATTCCATCGCAGCCGCTGCAGATCGCGAGCTCGATCGCCGCGCAGCTGCTGTGGTTCCTGTCGGTGTATGTGCTCACCGTTCTGCTCACGCCCGCGATGGTCACCGCGCACCGGCGTTGGGGCCTGTGGGTGCCGGTCGTGATGGCGGGGGCCGGTGCGCTTGTGGACGTCGCCCGCTTCGCCGACCTCGGGCTGATCGGTTACGCCAACGCGGTGTTCGTCTGGGTCGCCGTGCACCAGCTCGGATTCGCCTACGTGGAAGGCAAACTCGGCACACTCACCCGCCGCGGTGCCCTGACACTGTCGGCCGCCGGATTCGGGGTGACGGCGCTGCTCGTCGCGTTTGGCCCTTACCCGGCCAGCATGATCGGGATGCCGGGCGCCCCCGTGTCGAACATGAGCCCGCCGACCGTGCTGCTGCTGTTCCTCGCCGTGGGTCAGCTCGGGCTGCTTCTCGCCTTCCGTCCGCAGCTGAACGCACTGGCCGCGCGGCCGCGCGTTGGCGCCGCGTTGAGCTGGCTGGGGGCGCGGTTCATGACCGTGTACCTGTGGCACATGCCGGCGCTGATCGTGGTCTCCGGCATCACGGTGCTGGGCCTGGGTTACGCCACGCCCGCACCCGGGTCGGTGCTCTGGCTGGTGCTGGTGCCGGCGTGGTTCGCGCTGTGCGCCAGCGTGCTCCTGGTCCTGCTGCGGCTGTTCGCACGATTCGAAATGCAACGCGACGACGTGGTGGTCACCGCGCGCAGGCTCCAGCTCGTGGTCGCCGGGCTGCTCGCCTCCGGCGGCCTGCTCGGCCTTGCGGCAGATGGGTTCCAGCCGCTGAGCGCCGGGTTCACCCACGGCCCGATCCCGTGGGTCGTGCTCATCGCCACTGGGTTCGCTCTCGCGGGTCGCGGGCTGTCGGCGGCGCCGCTACTCGGCCGCGCGCTGACTGTTGTGGAGGCCGCAAGGATCAAGCACTGAGCAGCCTCGAGGGGGTGTCGTGCAGCACCGCCCGCAGGAACGGCTCACCGAGGCGGTCGTCGGTTGCCCAGCCGGCGATCGCCTGCAGCTGCGTGGCGTAGGAGTACGGAATGTTCGGGAAATCGGTGCCCAGCACCACCCGGTCGGCGAAGTCCGCGAGGCGGGCCGTCCAGTCGGCGGGCAACGGTGCCATCTTCAGCGCGAACGGGACACCGACCATTGTCGTGTCGATGTGCACGCGCGGGAAGCGGGCCATCAGCTCGAACGCGCTGGTGAACTCGGGCATCGCCGCGTGGGCCAGCACCGCCGTGAGATCCGGGTGCCGTTCGAGCACCTCGGTGAACACGGCCAAACCCGTGAAGTCGCCGCGCAGCGGGCCGTGTCCACAATGGACCACGACGGGCACGCGGGCGTCAGCCAGCGCTCCCCACACGGGCTTCAGCAGGTCGTCTCGCGGGTCGTACTTGCCGACCTGCACGTGGGCCTTGAAACACCGCGCGCCCGCGCGCAGCGCTTCGTCCACTGAGGACGCCGCTGCGGGCTCGGGGTAGAACGTGCCGGTCGCAACCGCCTCGGGCACACCTTTCGCGAACTCGAGCGCCCACGACGTGAGCCACTCCGCCATCCCCGGCTTGTGCGGGTACACGAGCGGCGCGAACTGCTTCACGCCCAGCTCGCGCAACGTCCGCACGCGCTCGGCCTCCGGCGTGCGGTAGTACACCGGCCATTCGGTGCCGTAGTGCTCCTGGGCTCGGTCGAAGTACGCCCAGACCTTGTCCAGCACCGGTTTCGGCAAAAAGTGCACATGGAGATCGACGAGCCCGTCGAGCCCCAGTGCGGCGGTCCACCGCGCGACGTCGACGTCCGAAGCGGGGCCCGGCGTCACTCGGTGAACCGTCCCTTCAGCGCCCGCCCCATCGCGCGGCTGATGTCACGGTCGGCGTCGCGCTTGGCCAGTGTCTGGCGCTTGTCGTAAGCCTTCTTGCCCTTGGCCAATGCGATCTCGACCTTGACCTTGCCGTCCTTGAAGTACATCGACAACGGCACGAGCGAAAGGCCGCTCTCCTTGGTCTTGCCGATGAGCTTCTCGATCTCGCCGCGGTGCAGCAGCAGCTTGCGTGTACGCCGGGGCGTGTGGTTCGTCCAGGTGCCCTGCGTGTATTCCGGGATGTGCACGTTGCGCAGCCACACCTCGCCGTCGTCGACCGTCGCGAAGGCGTCGGCGAGCGAGGCTTTGCCCGCCCGAAGGCTCTTGACCTCCGTGCCCTGGAGCACCAGCCCCGCTTCGTAGGTGTCCAGGATGGAGTAGTCGTGCCGAGCCTTGCGGTTCGACGCGATGACCTTCTGACCACGTTCCTTGGGCATGTAACCACTCTACGTGGTTTTCACCCCGCAAGCCGACGGGGTTTCCCGTCATGACGCCGCGGCCGGACACCGCGGCGAGACGTCCTCTCTCGTGACGGTCAGTGGCGGACGTACAACCGGAGCGTGACGTAGCCGGTGATGGCCGAGATGACGACCGACACGGCCAGCAGGATCGGCGCCACCGGGAACAGCAGTTCCAACGTGGTGATCTGGGGGAAGACGTCACCGGTGAACACCGAGTCGAGGAAGCCGAGTTTCGTGATCAGGAGGAAAGCGATCCCGAGCACGGCACCGACCACGCCGGCGACCACCGCCTCCAACAGGAACGGCAGCTGGGTATACCAGCGCGTGGCGCCGACCAGGCGCATGATGCCGACTTCCGTTCGCCGCGTGAACGCCGACACCTGAATCGTGTTCGCGATCAGCAGGAGCGCCGCAACGGCCATGATGAGCGCCAATACGAACGCGATGTTGCGGACGCCGTTGAACACGTTGAACACGCGGTCGAGGAACTTCTTCTGGTCGTCGACCTGCTTCACCCCGGGTTTGCCGGTGTACTCCTGGATGATCGCGCCCGTGCGGTCCGGGTCCTTCAGCTTCACCTGCAGCGAAGCCGGCAGCGCGTTGCGGTCCGTGAGCTGGAGCAGCTCGGGCTGGCTCGCGAACAGCTTCCTGAACCGGTCGTAGGCCTGGTCGCGGTTCTCGTAGACGACCGACTCGACACCAGGGTTGTTCTGCAGCGACTGGCGCAGGCCCGCGCACAGCGGCTGCGAGCAGTTCGTGTCGTTGGCGCTGATGTCCTCGACGAGGCTGACCTGCACCTCGACCTCGGCGAGGAAGTTCGCCTTCATCTTGTCGATCGTCCGCACGGCCAGCAGGCCGCCGCCGAGCATGGCGAGCGAGACCGCCGTGGTGAGGATCATCGCGATGGTCATCGTGATGTTCCGGCGCAAACCGGTGAGGACCTCGCTGAAGACGAAACTGGCACGCATCGCAGGTACTTGTCCCTTGTTGGGTCGGGGCGGTCGGGGTGGGGCGGGTGGCTCGGCTCAGCGGCCGATGCCGTACACCCCGCGGGCGTCGTCGCGGATCACACGACCGAGCTGCAGCTCGACGACCCGCCGCCGCATCGAGTCCACGATGGAATGGTCGTGGGTGGCCATCAGCACGGTGGTGCCGGTGCGGTTGATGCGCTCCAGCAGCAGCATGATGTCCTGGCTGGTGTCGGGGTCCAGGTTTCCGGTTGGTTCGTCGGCGAGCAGCACCAGCGGCCGGTTCACGAACGCGCGAGCGATGGCGACGCGCTGCTGCTCACCGCCGGAGAGCTCGTTGGGCAGGCGGTCGGCCTTGCCGTCGAGGCCCACGAGCTCCAGCACCTCCGGCACCACCTTCTTGATGGTGTTGCGCGGCTTGCCGATGACTTCGAGGGCGAACGCGACGTTTTCCGCCACGGTCTTGTTGGCCAGCAAGCGGAAGTCCTGGAACACACAGCCGATCGTCTGGCGCAGGCGGGGAACCCGGCGCCGGGCGAGCTTGGCGACATCGAAGTTCGACACCATCACCCGGCCCTTGCTGGGCACCTCTTCCCGCAGCAGCAGCCGCAGGAACGTCGACTTCCCTGAACCCGACGGGCCGATGAGGAAGACGAACTCACCCTTGTCGACCTCTACCGACACCCGTTCGAGCGCGGGACGGGTCGAGGTCTTGTAGACCTTGGAAACCTCTTCGAGCCGGATCACGGTTCGGCATACTACCCATGGCTCTCGTTAAGCCCGGGTTGCCCGTGCCCCGATGCGACGAGGGACTCCCGCCGTCGCCGAGCGTGGCTTTCGCCACGCCGGACGGTCGCGGGAGTCCCATCCGCAGGTCCGTCGCATGTGGATCAGGCGACCGCCGCCTGTTTGCGCCACCGGATGCCGGCCTCGAGGAAGCCGTCGATCTCGCCGTCGAGAACCGCCGACGGGTTGCCGACCTCGAACTCGGTGCGCAGGTCCTTCACCATCTGGTACGGGTGCAGCACGTAGGAGCGCATCTGGTTGCCCCAGCTGGAACCGCCGTCCTTCAGCGCGTCCATCTCCGCGCGCTCCTCCTCCTTCTTGCGCTGCAGCAGCCGCGCCTGGAGGACCTTCATCGCCGCTGCCTTGTTCTGCAGCTGCGACTTCTCGTTCTGACACGAAACGACGATGTTCGTGGGGATGTGCGTGATGCGCACGGCGGAGTCGGTCGTGTTCACGCTCTGTCCACCGGGGCCCGACGATCGGTAGACGTCGACTCGGATGTCCTTTTCCGGGATGTCGACGTGGTCGACCTCCTCGACCTCCGGCAGCACCTCGACGTGCGCGAACGACGTCTGGCGCCGGCTCTGGTTGTCGAAGGGCGAAATGCGCACCAGGCGGTGCGTGCCCTGTTCGACCGACAACGTGCCGTACGCGTAGGAAGCGCTCACCTTGAACGTCGCCGACTTGATGCCCGCCTCTTCGGCGTAGGAGATGTCGTAGACGTCGGTGGGATAGCCGTGCCGCTCGGCCCAGCGCAGGTACATGCGCAGCAGCATCTCGGCCCAGTCGGCGGCGTCGACACCGCCGGCTTCGGCGCGGATGGTGACGACGGCGTTGCGGTCGTCGTACTCACCGGACAGCAGGGTGCGGACCTCGAGGGCGTCGATGTCCTTGCCGAGGCCGCCCAGTTCACCTTCGGCCTCCTGCATGCTGCCGGCGTCGCCCTCGGCCTCGGCCAGCTCGTAGAGCACGCCGAGGTCGTCGAGGCGCTGGCGCAGCTCGGAGACGCGGCGCAGCTCGCTCTGGCGGTGCGACAGCTGGCTCGTGACCTTCTGCGCCTCCTCCGGGTTGTCCCAGAGGGTGGGGCTGGACGCCTGCTGCTCGAGCTCCGCGACCTGCGCACGCAGCGCATCCAGGTCCATCACCGACTCGATCTGCGTCAGCTTGCCGGTCAGGTCCTTGAGGGCCGCATCGAACTCATCACTCACGTTTGCCAAGGTTACGGCAAAACCCACGACCGGTTGCGAACCGGTCGTGGGCTGCGGCGGACGTCAGGCTTGCGGGATCGCGTCGAGCAGCTTCAGCGCGGCCTTGGCCTGCGCCTGCGCGAACTCGGCGACGGCCTTGGCGTAGGGACCGTCGGCGCTCTTGGTGGCCGACTTGGCCTCGTCGAGCTGGGCCTGGTAGGTGCCGCGGGCCGCCTCGAGGAGCGACGAGCGCTGCTTCGCCGTGAGCGAACCGGCGTGCACGAGCCGGAGGATGAGCGGGCTGCGCAGGTGGTCGGGGCCGGCCTCCGACGTGAGCCACGTCTTGAAGGCCTTCTTGCCCGCCGCGGTGAGCACGTACTGCTGGCTCGAACGCGGTCCCTGCTTGCCCAGCCGGACGAGGCCCTCCTTGGACAACGCCGGGAGCTCGCGGTAGACCTGGCTGCGGGTGACACTGAAGAAGGCGCCGAAGCGCTCGTCGGCTCCCGCGACCAGCTGCCCGCCCGTGGCGGGACCGTCGTGGAGCAGACCGAGCAGAGCGGCGGCTGTTGCATTCAATTCGGACACACCTCTACGGTCCCACTTCTTCGCCGGTATGTCCACAGTGGCCTCGAATCTGTCCATTGTGGCTAGTGTTATCCCCTCGTTCGGCCCAATCCGGCCGGTGGTCCACTGTGGACCTGGACACGCTCCGCAACCGGACGGACGACGGTTCCGGCGCAAAACGACCACCCTGCGGGCGCGCAACCACCAGGCGAGCGAATCCCCAGGTCAGGGGCAAGAAACGCCCGTTCTCCGCACCCGGCCTGTCCGGCTCCCGCCGACACCCCTGCCCTGCCCCGCCGCTTCCCCTACTTGGGACCCCGGCGACCTCACTCCCCCGGACTCCAGCAGCACGAAACCGCTCCCCTAGACGCCGCCTCCCCCACGCCGAACACCACCCCAGGACTCCCGCTGGCACCGACCTGGACGCCCCCCACCTGCCAGGCCCGTGGCCGGCACCGGCCCCCACGACTCCCGCAACCCACCAAGGGGAGTCCAGGGGGCGAAGCCCCTGCTTACGAGCCCCGGGGGTCCGACCCCCGAAAACATGCGAAAGAGGCCCGGCTAGCACAACCGCACGCACCGAGAGACCGCCGACCCGACCCACCACCGGCCCTCTCACAACGCCACCCAAACCACCGCAACCCACCAACCCCACGCAACCACCACTCGGGGGGTCCAGGGGGGCGAAGCCCCTCCTGGCGGGGGCCCGGGGGTCCGACCCCCGAAAACATGCGAAAGAGGCCCGGCTTGCGCAATCCGCAAGCACGGGCCTCCCACCTCTGTAGCGGGGACAGGATTTGAACCTGCGACCTCTGGGTTATGAGCCCAGCGAGCTACCGAACTGCTCCACCCCGCGTCGT
>DASZNR010000006.1:0-9197 GCA_035551175.1 Amycolatopsis sp.
CCGCACGCCGATGCCGGGAACCGCAGCGAGCCGCCCAGGTCGTTGCCGTGCGCCATCGGGACCAGGCCCGCCGCCACCGCGGCCGCCGATCCGCCGCTCGATCCGCTCGTCGAGCGGTCCGGGGCCCACGGGTTGCGGGTCGGCCCGTGCAGCACCGGTTCGCACGCCGGGACCAGGCCGAACTCCGGGGTGTTGGTCTTGCCGAGCAGCACCAGCCCGGCTCGGCGCAGCCGCCGCACCAGCTCGGACTCGTACGTGGAGACGTTGTCCCGCAAGAAAACCGAGCCCTCGGTGAAGCGAACCCCGGGTACCTCGGCGACGAGATCCTTGAGCAGGAACGGAACTCCGGCGAAGGGACCGGGCGCGGCTTCGCGTGCGTGGTCGAACATCGGCGTCACGACGGCGTTGAGGATGGGGTTGAGCCGCTCGATGCGCTCGATCGCGGCCTCCGCCAGGTCCGCGGCGGTGAGCTCACCGCCGCGGACCAGCTCGGCCTGCGCCGTGGCGTCCAGAGTGGACAGGTCGGTCACGGCGACACCCCGCCGTGCGCCGCGTGGACCTCGCCGAGCGGCTCGATCCGGGCCGGGGGCAGTCCGGCGTCGGCGATCGCGGCCGCGAAGCCGGGATCGGTGCTGAACGCGGTGAAGTCCGCTTCACTCGGGCAGCCGTCGAAGATCGTGATCCCGCCTTCGCGCTTCACACACGTGTGCAGCAGGAGCTGTCCGGGCGGGATCGTCGCGACGAACTTGTCGTAGGCGTGCAGCAGCTCTTCCGCCGCGCCGTCGAAGTGGTAGGCGGCCAGGTACACGGCGGTCACCTCGCCTTCGCGTCGGCCATGTTGCGGCCGATGACGGCCATGGTGGCGTTCAGTGCGGCGGTCGGGCTGAACTCGACCAGCTCGGTGCCCGCGAAGAGCAGCGGCACGTGGCCGGGCGCGCCGTAGTAGGTGTCGCCGGCCTGGTAGACCTCGTCGTGGTCGGCGTAGCGGAAGACGATCTTCCCACTGACGACCGTGCCCCAGTGCGGGCACTGGCAGCGATCGCCCGGCAGGCCGCGGAACAACGGCGCCGGGTCCAGGTCGGCCTTGTGCGTCTCGTAGGCGACGGTGTACTCGCCGAGTTCGACGTAGCGGCCTTCGATCTCCGGCTCGTCGAGCGACAGGCTGGCTTCGGCTTTGGTGGTGCGCGGCATGGCTTCCTCCTCGTCGTGGATCGGTCTCACCCGGCAGGCGTGAGATCCGGCCGCACGATGTGAGGTCAGGTTCGCCAGGTGTGCGGTGTCTCGGGTTCGTACACGCAGAGCGTCCCGGTGCGGACGGCGGCGCGCAGGTGCCGGCCCAGGTCGGGATGGGCCTTGCCGATCCGGTCGATGGTCGCGCGGATGCGGGCGGTCACCGCGGTCCGGGCCCGTTCGGCGGGCGAGCCCGCCCGCCGAGGCCGTCCGCCCAGTCCGTACGCGGCGGACAGCTGCGCCAGCAACGCTTCCCGCTCCGCCGCGACCCGCGCCGACCCGGCCGCGTCGCCGGTGGCGTCCGCGGCATCGGCGAGCGCCGCCAGCTCGCGAAGCCGGTTCCGGTAGGCCGTGCGGGCGGTCGCGTCGACGACCTCACCGAGGTCGCCCTGGGCAGGCGCGCCGCCGGGCGAAGCCAGCTCGACGGCCGGGACGGCGACCCCGGGGCGCGCGAGCAGCCGCGCCAGGTCCCGCAGGCCCTTCGCGTCGGCGAGCCGGACCTCGCGACCGGCGAACCGGAGCACCCACAGCTCGCCGTCCCGGGCGAACGCGTCGTCGGCGGCGACCGGCGCCGCCCCGGACTCCGCCTCGATCGTGGCCACCAGCGCGGTCGCCCCGATCGCTTCGGCCGCTTCGAGAGCGCGGGTCCGGTGAGCGGCGGCCGGTTCACCCAGCGCTTCGGCGAGCAACGCGAGGTGCCGGTGCACCGGCCCGCGGATCGCCGCGCCGAAGCCCTCGACGACGAACTGGTCCGCGTAGGGGAGAAGCCAGTCGTAGACCGCACGGGCGACCGGGTGCGGTCCGGCCAGCGCGATCGTCTCGGCGACCTGGGCCAGCATCGGCAGCCACTCGGAGTCGCGGGGTGCCGTGCCCAACCGCGGCGCGACCGCCGACAGCCGATCGCGCGCTTCCTCGAAGTGGCCGAGCTGGGCCGCGACCAGCGCCACGGAGACCCGGGGCCAGATTCCGGGCAGCGCGTCGAGCGCCACGTCCGCGACCACGCGCTGGATCCCTTCGCGGTCACCGATTCGGGCGAGCAGGCACCACCGCTGGGTCCGGGCGAGCATCAGGGCGTTCGCGCTGCCGGATTCCGCGGCCAGTTCCTCGACGCGGGTGAGGGCGGCCCGGCAGTCGTCGTCTCGGCCCTCCAGCAGGGCCCGCATGCCCCGCCACAGCGGCCCGTACCAGAGGTAGAACGGCTGGTCCAGCACCGCGGCGGTCCGTTCGAAGGCGAGGATCTCGGTGTCGGCCGTCCCGCCGGTCTCCAGCAGCGCCACCAGCCGCAGCCGTCGCCCGAGCAGCTCCAGCTTCGGATCCCGCAGCCGCCGCGCCAGGTCGACCACTTCGCCCGCCCAGGCGAGCCGGTCCGCGCAGTGCGCGGGTCCCGGCTTCGCGTCGCACATCGCCGCCAGGGCCTGGGCCAGTGCGGCCGGATCGCCGACGCGGCGGGCGATGTCGACTGCTTCTTCGGCCAACGCGAGCCGTCGCTCGTCCGGTTCGAGCAGCGTGGTGGCGACCGAAAGCCGCGCGGTGACGGCGGCCCGCAGCGCGGAGTCGCCGGGCGGCAGCGCCGCCCGGGCCCGCTCCAGTAGGTCGATCTGCTCGTGGTCGAGCAGGTCGACCTCGATGCCGGACGCGCCCGAGCCCAAGCCGAGGGCGGCGCGGGCCAAGAGGCCGGGCGAGGCGGCGCGTTCGGCGGCGGCGAGGAAGTCGGCTCGCGCGCCCGTCCGGTCGCCCGCGCCGAGCCGGGCGGTGCCGGACGCGACCAGCAAGCCGGGTTCGTCCCCGCCGATCTCGCGGCTGCGCTCGTACCAGTTGACGGCGTCGTCGTAGGCCAGCAGCTCGGCGGCGTGGTCTCCGGCGAGCCGGGTGTACCGGGCGGCGTCGGAGGCGTGTTCGGGGCCCGCGCGCAGGAAGTGGTGGGCCACCTGGGCCGGGCCCGCGTCGCGGCCGCGTTCGGCGTGGCGGACGAAGACCGCGGCCGCCGCGGCGTGCAGCGCGGCGCGCTCGGCCGGCGGGATGGCGCCGTACAGCGCGTCCCGCAGCAGCTGGTGGCGGAACGTGGCGGAACCCGCCTCGAGCGAACCGAGGAACGCGGCCGCGTCGCCCAGCACCGCGCGGATGTCGGCCAGTCCGGTCCCGGTGAGCTCGGCCAGCACGTCGAGCCGGAACCGCACGCCCAGCACCGAGGCCGCGGCGAGAGCGTTCGCGCAGGCTTCCGGCAGCGCCGCGGTCCGGGCGTGGACGACCGCGCGCACGGACGCGGGCACGGGCCCGTCCGTGCCGTGCCGCACGAGCTCGGTGACGAAGAAGGCCTCACCGCCGGTCCGGGCGACGATCGCGCGGACCTCGGCGTCGGTGGCCGGACGTCCGGCGGCCGCCGTGACGAGCGCGGCGACGTCGTCCCCGGTCAGCGGTCCGACCGGCAGGCACAGGGCCCGGCCGAGCAGGTCCGCCCGCGCCTGCGTCCGGCCCAGCCAGGCACGGTCGTCGTCGCGCGCGGTCGCCACGACGACGACCCGGGCGGTGCGGACCGTCGCGGCCGTCTCGGCCAGCAGCCGCAAGGACGAGGCATCGGCTTCGTGGACGTCGTCCAGGACCACCAGCAGCGGAGTCTCCGCCGAACCCGCCCGCAAAGCCGCGGAGACGTCGCGGGCGAGCCGCCGCCGGGCTTCCTCCGGGTCGGCGGCGCCGTCCCCGGCCCGGCCCGTCACCACCGCGCGCAGCTCCGGCGACGCCTGCGCGACCCGGCCGCCGTGGACGTCGGCTGCCACCAGGTCCCGCAACACCTGTGCCCAGGGCCCGAGCGCGGTCGCGGCGTCGCACCACACCCACACCGTGCGGAAATCCGGCGCCGACGCGGCGATCTCCGCCGCGATCCGGGTCTTCCCGGCGCCGCCCGCGCCGGTCAGCAGCACCAGCCCGCCGTGCCCGGCCCGCGCGCCCGCCACCACGGCACCGGCCTCGGCCAGCACCGCGGCCCGGCCCACGAACGGGAGTGGCTCGGTCATCGGCACGCCTCGCGTTTCGCCCGGAAGGTTTCCGGGCCGCTCACCGCAGTGTCCCCGAAGCGTCGAGGCGTTACACGGTCGAAAACCGCTGGCGAAGAGTGGTCGCGAAACCGTCAGCTGCTCGCGATACTGCACGTCATGGGGATGGGGTTTCGGGTACTGGGGCCGGTGGAAGCGATCGCGGACGGCACCGTCGTGCCGACGGACGGGGAACGGCCGAGGGTGGTGCTGGCCGGGCTGCTGACCCACCCCGGCCAGCGGGTGAGCGTCGCCCAGCTGACCCGCTGGCTCTGGGACGACGACGGCCCGCGCAACGCCCGCGCGGCCATCCAGACCTACGTCTCCCGCCTCCGCCGTGCGCTCGGCACCGCGGACGTGCTGCGGACCGAGCAGGGCGGTTACCGGCTGGCCGTGGCCGATGACGCCGTCGACCTGACCCGGTTCCGCGCCGCCGCCGCGCGTGGCTGGGCGGCGGCGGACCGGGGCGAACACGCCGACGCCGTGGCCGCGTTCGACGCGGCGCTCGCCGAATGGTCGGGCGAGCCGCTGTCCAACGTGGAGTCCGAGGTGCTGCGGCGGGACGTCGTGACCGCGCTGCGCGAGGAAGCTCTCGCGGTGCGGGAAGCCCGCGCGGACGCGCTGCTCGCGCTGGGCCAGAGCCGCCGTCTGGTGGCGGAGCTGACCGAGCTCGGCGCGCGGCACCCGATGCGCGAACGCGTGCACGAACAGCTGATGGTCGCCCTCTACCGGGAAGGACGGCAGGCCGACGCGCTGGCCGTGTTCGACCGCGTGCGCGCCGCCCTCGACGACGAGCTCGGGCTGGTCCCCGGTCCCGGGCTGCGGGCCGTGCGCCAGTCGGTCATCACCGCCGACCCCGCGCTCGACCGGTCCGCCGGCCCGGAACCGGTGGTGCCGCGGCAGCTGCCCGCCGACGTCAGCGGCTTCACGGCCCGCGACCGCGAGCTGGCCCAGCTGCGAGCGCTGGTCCCGCCCGCGACGGACACGGCCGTCGCGCTGCTCGAAGGGGCGGCGGGCGTCGGCAAGTCCGCCCTCGCCGTCCACTTCGCGCACCAGGTCGCCGGGGAGTTCCCGGACGGGCAGCTGTTCCTGGAGCTGGCCGGGTTCGGGCCGGTGGCCCCCGCCGATCCCGGGGTGCTGCTCACCCGGTTGCTGCGGGCGATCGGCGTGGCCGGTGAGGAGGTGCCCGGCGTGCTCGACGACCGGGCCGCGCTCTGGCGGTCGCGCATCGCGGGCCGCCGCTTCCTGGTGGTGCTGGACGACGCCAGGGACTCCGCCCAGGTCCGGCCGCTGCTGCCCGGCCCCGGCTGCCTCGTGCTGGTCACCAGCCGCCGCCGGCTCGGCGGCCTGATCACCCGGCACGGCGCGCGGCCGGTGACCCTCCGGCCCTTCGGGGAGCGCGACGGCGGCGCGTTGCTCGGCGGGCTGCTCACCGGCGCCGTCGCCCTGCCCGGGACGGCCGCGTGGCGCCGCGCGCTCGAGCTGTGCGCCGGGCTGCCGCTGGCCATCCGCATCCTCGGCGAGCGGGTCAACCGGCAGGCGGGCCGGTCGCTGGAGAAGGTCGTCGCCGAGTTCGACGAAGACACCGGGCTGCGCGGCTTCACCCTCGACGACGGTGAAGAAAGCGACCTCGGCGCCCTGTTCGCGTACTCCTACGCCGCGCTCCCCGGCCCGGCGGCCCGGCTGTTCCGCCTGCTCGGGCTGCACCCCGTCGGCGGCATCTCGGTGCGCTCGGCGGCCGCGCTGGCCGCGGTGGACCCGCCCGAGGCCCGCCGCCTGCTGCATCAGCTCGCCGTCGCGCACCTGGCCGAGCAGCGGCGGCCCGACCGCTGGGACCTGCACGACCTGCTGCGCGACTACGCGGCCGGGCTGGTCGCGGCCGACGAGGAAGCGGAGGCGGCGACCACGCGGCTGCTGGACTGGTACGCCGCGTGCGCGGTCAACGCGTTCGACGCGTCCCGGCCGTACCTCGCCCCGGAAGGAGCGGACGGCCCGGCCGTCGAACACTTCGCCGGGACCGACGAATCGGCCGAGTGGATCCTGGCCGAGCAGGCCAACCTCGTCCAGGCCATCGCGAAGGCGTACGAGACCGGACTGGACCGGCAGGCCTGGCAGATCGCCCGTCCGATGGCCCACGTGTTCCTCATGTGCGGCGAGTGCGAGCTGTTCATCGAGACGCACCGGACCGGGCTGGCCGCGGCGGTGCGCTCCGGCGACCGGGTCGGCGAGGCCTGGATGCGCAACGGGCTGGGCCTGGCCCTGCGCTGCACCGGCGACCTGGAACCGGCACTCGCCGAGTTCGAGGCCGCGCTGGCGGCGTGGCGCGAACTGTCCTCGGTGGACGGCGAGTCGATCTGCCTGTTCAACCTCGCCACGGCCTACACCGCGCTCGACCGCCACGAGGAGGCCCTGCGGGCCGCGTACCAGTCGCTGGAGCTGGCCCCGCGGTCCGGCAACCCGATCAGCGTGGCCGCCGCGAACGGCGTGCTCGGCGACATCCTGGTCAACGTCGGGCGCCCGGCCGAAGCCCTGGTCCACGCCGAACGCGCGCTGGCGATCTGCGAAGAGGAACAGGCGACCTGGGAGATCGGCGAGGCCCGGCACGGGCACGGCCGCGCCCTGCTCGGCCTGGGCCGCCACGCCGAAGCCGCGTGCAGCCTCGACGCCGCGGTCCAGATCGCCCGGGAGGTCGGTTCGAGCGCGCTGGAGTGCGGTGCGCTGTGCGACCTGACCCGGGCCCACGTCCTGCTCGGGAACACCGGGCGGGCGCGGGAACTGCGCGCGGAACTGGACGCCCTGGTCGCCCGCAACCCGGTCGTCGCGGTCGACTACGGACGGCACTTCGAGCAGCTCGCGGCCGTGGAGGCGGCGGGCTGATCAGTCGGCGTCCGGCTCGAGCTGGTCGTGGTCGGCGTCGAACTGCGCCTTCGTCAACGGCGGTGGCGGCGGCTGGTAGGCCGCCTCCATGCGCGAATACGACTTGGTGACCGCGAGGATGCCCTCGCGCGCGTCATTCAGGATCTCGTCGGCCTTGGTGAGGTAATCGTGCGCGGCGGCCGCGTAGTCGTCGGGGGTGATGCTGTTCTGGCCGGTCAACACCGCGCCGGCCACGCTCCCCGCCACCCCGAGCAACGGGGACGCCACCGCGGCGACGAGCGCTTCGGTGCCGACCGCGGCGACCAGCCCGAACCCGCCGGTCGCCACGGTGGCGACCACGCCGATCAGGAGGCCCCAGGGGAATCCGGTGGACTTAGACGCGTCCTCGGCTTCCTTCGCCTGCATGGCGGCGACGAACCCGCCCATCAGGTTGATCAGCTTCTTCCGCGCTCCGAGGATGATGCTGCAGTACGCCAGCAGCGCGTCGGCGGCTCCGGCGATGATCTCCTGCTGGTTGGTCATGAAGTCGTAGACCGACCCGGCGTACTCGACGCACTTCTCCTTCGCGGGCCCGGACCAGTGGTCGAAGAGGTGGTCCAGCGCGTCGTGCAGGCCCATCTGCCCGCCGCTCGACTGTCTGGCCGGGCTGTGGGGGTCGTTCGGGTCGCCCGGCTGGTGGGTGAGGTTGGTGGTGATGTTCACCAGCCCGTCGCCGAGCAGCCGGTGGGCGGCGGCGTCGGCGGCGAACGCCGGCAGGTCCGGGCCGGAGAGCGCCCGGGCGGCGTAGAAGAAGTGGTCGATGGTCAGGCCCGGCATCGGGAGGTTGTCCGGCCGGTTGTCCCACGGCGTGGTCCGGTCTCCGCCGATCGGCTGCTGGTCGGGAACGTGGTTGTCGATACCCGATTCGGGGTGCCGGACCGGCGTACCGCGGGGCGCCGTGCACAGGTCGGCCCAGTTGGCGACGTCGGCCAGCAGCCGCTGCCCGTCGTTTTCGAAGAACTCCGGTGCCAGGCCGAAGAAGCGTGGATCGGTGTTGGCCACGGCTCAGTCCCGCCTGATCGAACGCAGCCGCTCGGTGTGCTGCTGCTCGGTGGTGGAATAGACGCGGTAGGCCTCCCACAACGCGTCGCTCAGCGCCTTCAGCGAGTCCCGCAGCTGGTCGTGTGCCTGCGAAATGAGGCTCTGCACGCCGAAGCAGCGCATGGCGAAAGCACCGTTCAGGCCCGCCGGATCGGCACCGAGAAGGGCTCCGGGGTCGAGGCTCTGGAGCGGCCGCAGCCGGTCGGCCCCCTCGCTGAAGTGGTCGACCGCCTTGTCGACGTGGTCCTCGAGCGCCTGCTTGAACTCCTCGAGGTGCACGGAATATCCGTCGGGCACGACCTCGGCCCCCTTTCCCGGTCCCCGCCGGTCCCCCTCGGACCGACGGCACCGACCAGGTAACGGCACCTCCCTTTCGGAACGCTGTCCGCCGGCTTTCCGGCCGTCGTCACGCTAGGAACTCAGCTCCGCCAAGCCCTTTTCCAGGGGCACGTCGGGGGAGTAGCCCAGCTCGGTCCTCGCGGCGGTGATGTCGTAGGAACGGTCGCGGCCGGTCCAGCTCACGAGCCAGTTCGTCAGCGGGGGCGTCGACTTGCGGCGGAGCAGGCGGGCGGCGCGCTCCATCACTGCCGCCACCGGCGCCGCGATCGCCATGGGGATGCTGCGGCTCTGGGACAGGTCCACGCCGCGGGTGGCCAGCAGGGGAGTGAGAAAGTCCCGGATGGGCATCGGGGTGCCGTCGGTGACGTAGTAGACGCCCCCGTGGCGGCCCCGCGTGAGCGCGAGGACGATCGAGCTGACCAGGTTCGCGACGTGGACGAAGTCGACGATGTGCTGGCCGTGGTCGATCCAGGAGAACCGGCCGGCCTCGGCGACCTCGGTCAGTTCGTCGAGCGTCGCCATGCCGCGGCCCCAGATGAACGGCGGCCGGAGCACCACCAGTTCGGTGTTGCCCCCGCGGGCGTTCATCAGTGCGCGTTCAGTGGCCAGCTTGACCCGGCTGTAGGCGATGTTCGCCCGGCC
>DASZNR010000007.1:0-19361 GCA_035551175.1 Amycolatopsis sp.
GCTGATGAAAGCGTTGCAGACGGCGGGATCGGGCGACCCGGACATCTGGACGTTCACCCCGGAAGAGGGCGACCGCTACCTGCTGTGTTCGGACGGCCTGAGCGGCCCGGTCAACGAAGCCACCCTGCGCGACGTCCTGGCTGCGATCGAGGACCCGGCGGACGCGATCCCGGAGTTGATCCGCCTGGCCAACGAAGGCGGCGGCCCGGACAACATCACGTGCGTGGTGGCCGACGTCACGCGCTGACCCACCTGCACGTCTCGGCGGAGGCATCCGGTATCGTCTCCTGCGGAGGATTGGCCGAGCGGCCTAAGGCGCACGCTTGGAAAGCGTGTTGGGTTCACGCCCTCGCAGGTTCGAATCCTGTATCCTCCGCGCTTCTAGCAGGCGAAACGCCGGGCAGCCTTCGCGGGCCGCCCGGCGTTTCGTCGTCTTAGTCTCAGTTCTAGTCTCATTCGCCCCTGGTTAGGCCACTTCCCCGGGCTCGTCGTCCGTGCCTGCCGCGTCGTCCGGCGGCGCCCAGAGCAGCCCGTCGACCCGACCGGCCACACCTCGGCGGATGCGGTCGGTCACGTGCTGGTACCTCGCGGCCATGGCCGTGCTGGACCACCCCATGATGGACATGACGGTCCGCTCGGGGACCTCCAGCAGCAGGAGCACCGTCGCGGCGGTGTGCCGGGCGTCGTGAAGCCGCCGCTCCCCCACCTTGGCGTCACGCAGCAGCTCCTTCCAGTGGTGGTAGTCGGTGTTCGGCACGAGCGGCTGCCCGGTTGGCTTGGTGAAGACGTAGCCGGTCTCCTCCCAGAGGTCGGTGGCCAGGGCGCGTTCGTGGGCCTGGGCCGCCTGGTGGCGCACGAGCAGGAGCGCGAGTTGCTTGGGCAGCCCGATGTACCGCTTACCGGCCCGAGACTTAGTCGGCGCGGTCTCCCGCCGTGCCGAAACGCGCTGCGGGCAGTAGCCCGCGAATTTGCGGCCGCACGGCGTCGAACAACCGTGCTTGTACTTCGGCCGGAGCCGGTTCCGTCGCACGCCGATTTCGGGCGCGTGGTGCTCGAAACACGTGGCGCAGAACCGGGACCCGTGCGCCTTGCACGGCCGGTCCCAGCGGTCCCAGTTCACGTCTGCCCACCGGATTCCGAGGGCTTCCCCCTGCCGAAGACCCAGCGCCAGGGCAATAGCCCACCGCGCGCTGTTGCGTCGCCTGTTCGCCGTTTCGAGAATGCGTTGAATCTCGTCGACGTCGTACGGCTCGTACTCCTGTTCCTCGACCTTCGGGGCACGGGCGAGTTCCGCCGGGTTCTCCGTGATGATCCGTCGCTTCTTGGCTTCCTTGAGGGCGGTGCGAATGGTGCGGTGCACCTGATGCACCCGCCCGGCGGCGGAGCCCTCACGCATCATCTTGCGGTAGAGCTTTTCGAGGTGTTCGGGCTCCAGCCGGTCACCGGTGTGAGACCGCTGCAGACGGTGCGCGCCGATCCCCGGAATGAGGTGAACCCGGCACGCCACCTCGTACGCGTCCCACGCATTCTCGGTGATCGTCGGCGGGGCCATGATCTCGTACAGCCAGTGAATGAGCCAGGTCTCGACGGTCCAGTTCTGCCCCGCTTTCCGAACGCGTCCTTCGTCACGTTCGTTCTCCCATTCCCGCACCTTGTTCCGGACCTTGGTTTCATCCTTGGACATGGTGTGGCGACGGTCCGGTTTCCCGTTGTCCTTACGGCCGACCGTCACGCGGCCGTGCCAGTGGCCGTCCGCTTCGCTGAAGTAGACGCTGCTCGCGCCGTTCGGGGCGCGCGTGCCCTCGGGACGCTTCTTCCTTGTCACTGACGTTCTCCCCTCAGGCGGCGGCTTCGCTGCTGTAGTCGGCGACCAGGCGGGCGGCGTAGTTTTCGACGGCGGCCACGTGGACGCGCCGGAGTCGGCCGATCCGGACGGATTCCAGCGCGCCGGACCGGACCAGGCTGTAGGCCGTCGTACGTCCGATGCCGAGCCGGTCGGCGGCTTCCTCGACCGTCAGCAGCACTCGAGGAGTTGGCTTCGGTGCTGACGCGGCGGGTTCGGTGTCACGGGTGGCGAGCCGTTCGGCGAGCTGCGCGAGACCGGCGGCGAGCTGAGCGATATCGGTGGCGGTGGTCATTGGTGGTGAGCCCTTCAGTGGCGTGCGTCAGGTGGCGTGGGCGCATGCGCATGGCGGTCTCCTCAGGTGAGCGCGGTCGATGTCGAGGGGGTAAGCCGTACCAGCCGTACCAGGCTCGTTTTGCCTGGTCAGATGCGGTACGGCTTGGTGCGGCGGTACGGCTTGAGCCGTACCAAGGCGGTTGCGCTGGTACGGCCTGAGCCGTACCGGTCGGGGAAGCCGTACCGGCCCTGAGCTGCGGGAACGAGCCTGGTACGGCTGGTACGGCTACCCCGCCCGGCGGGTGTCAGGCCGACCGCGCCCGGCGGAGCGGGATGGCTCCCCCGGCGGCCTTTTCGCCGTCGCAATCGGCGGGCGCGTCGGAGCAGTAGCGCGCCCAGGAGTCCGTGAAGTCGGCGCGGCGGTAGCCCTTGGCCTGTCCGGCGCCCGGGAACCGCATGGTGTCCGACCGGATGCCGTACTCCTTGAGCAGGCTCCCGAGCTTCATGGCAGTGAGCCCGGTCGCGCCGTACTCGCGCCACGGCGACTCCTCCAGGGCTCGAAGGCGGTGCAGCAGCTCGGCAGTCGGCAGGGCGAGTTCGTCTCCGAAGACGGTGCGGCAGTCGGCGAGCAACCGCTGGCGGTCGGAGCCTTCGTTGTCATCGTCGGCGCTGGCGGTGAGGGCGAGCACGGCGGCGCGAGAGCGGTCACCCCAGGACCCTCCGGCGTGGTCGGCGACGACGACCAGCGGTTCCCAGGTGTCGGCGGCGCGGTCTTCCACGGGCATCTCCGGTTCGGCGGCTTCCAATGTGGACAGGTCGGCGCGGAGCCATGCGCACAGGTCGTCGGCGAGCGTCCGCAGAGCGGGACGGTCCCGGCGATGCCGGTAGGGGGCCACGGTTTCGCCGGGCGCCCGACGACGCATCCGGGCGATGACGGCGCGGTCCTCGATCGTGTCGGGCATGGCACCGATTCCGGCGAGAGCGGCCATGGCGAACGTGGGGATGGACTCGACGCGCTGGTTGGTGGCGTCGTAGCGCTTAGCCGGGCGATTACGCTGGTGCCCGGCGTTGAGCAGCCCACGCAGGTCCTCGTTCCCGTCGGCCTTCGGCCCAAAGATCGTGTCCGCTTCGTCGACGAGCAGGGTGGGCGGGTCCTCGGAAACCGACCGGTACACGGCGGCCGGGCTGCTGTTGACCGTGATGAACGGGTTGTGGCACGTGGCCTCGACGATGTCGAGCAGCCGGGACTTCCCGCAGCGCTTCTCCGGCGCGCGGATCACCAGCCGGGGCGCGTGCGCCCACGCCGGTTGCGCGTGGCTGGCGGCGATCCACAACGCGATGGCGTCGGCGGTCTCCGGGTTGGGCAGGGCCACGTACCGAGTGAGCGCGCCCCTCAGTGCATCCAGGAGCGTCGCGCCGGGTCGGACGGCGTCGGGCATGGTGTCGTTGGTGCTCATGCGTTCTGGGCCTTTCTGGACGGTGGTGTCAGGCCGCGTCGGCAGTAGCGGTCCGAGCGCTGATCCAGTCCTCGACGCGCACCCACGAGCGGGCGGCCTGCGCGCGGATCTCCTGCGGGGTCAGTGCCGGGCGGGTGGCGACGGCGCGGCGGCGGGCGAGCTCGTCGTAGGTCGGTGCGGCGGCGATGGCCCGCCAGTCGGCGGCGGCCGACACCGCGCCCGAGGTCTCGCGGACGGTGCGGCGGCGGTCCCACTCGACCCATTCGGCGAGCAAGTCCGCCACGTGCGGGCTGGTGTTGAGGTGCCGCCAGGCGGCGGCGTCGAGCACCAAGGCGCGGTACTCGGGGAACGGGATGGCGACGGCGGCGGGCGGTTCCGGGTCGGGCTGCGGGCTGGTGTGCGTACTCAAGACGGGTCCTCACGTCGGTCACACAAGGTGACGAGTTCAGGGTGTCGTCGGCCAGGGCTAGAGCCTGCGGTTCTGACAGCTAGCCCGAGATTCCCGACGTTTTCGCTGGTCGGAGCGAGGTGGCTCTAGTGACCTAGAGTGCTGGTCACATAGGCCGTGGCGGTCTAGAGGAGGGGTCTAGGTCTAGGGGCGGCGGAGTCTAGGACGGCCACCGCCCCTAGCCCCGGGGTTCGGTTACGCTCCGTCGTTCTTAGCCGCGATGAGAGCGTCGCGGGTGTAGCCGTTGCGGTTGGCCCCCTTGCCCGTAGCCGGGTCGGTGCTCCACACCTGCTTCGGCTTGACGCCCGTCGGCTTGAGCGCGGTGGCGAGGTTCTGCGCGGTCCAGGTGCCGTACTGGCTAGGGCGCAGGTCGGCCAGCCGGGTCACGATGGTGTCGGACCAGAGCTTGTCCTCACCGCGCTCGAACACCGACAGCGCGTCGGCCAGCGGGTCCAGGCGGGCAGCCTCGACATCGACGGACTCCCCGGCGGCGTAGCCGGTGATGTTGCCGATGGCCTCCCGGCGGGCGCGGGCTCCGGCGGCGATCTTCTTGGCGTCGGTGGCGTCCTTGTACACCGACCGCACGATCTTCGCGTCGTCACCCTCACCGACCAGGTACCCGATGCCCCGGTCGGAACGGGCGAACATCGTTGCCCGCACGCCGTTCTTGTGCTGTCCGGTACCCAACACCATGTCGTTCTCGGTGTGCCCCTGGACTTTCAGGCAGTACCGCAGGATGGCGTTCGCGGAGATGCCAGTGGGCAGGGACCTCGCGTCCGGGCGCTGCGTGGCCAGGATGAGGACGATCCCCAGGGCCGGGCCGCGCTTGGCCAGGTCCACGCAAATCTCCTCGAATTCCGCGCCGTGCTTGTCGTGCTCGAACCACACCTGGCACTCGTCCACCCCGACCACAATCGGCGCGAGCCGCAAGTCCTTGCGGGCAGCCAGGTCCGGGGTGACCTTGTTGTCCGGGCAGACGGACTCCGGCAGCGCGCGGATCACCTTGGTGCGGCGACGCATCTCCTCGCGCAGCTCCCGCATCTCCACCAGCATCCGCTCGACGTCGTCCGGCTCGTCGCCGACGCCGTAGGCGTGCGAGCACGGCGCGAGGGGCGAGAGGTCGCCGGTGCCCTTGAGGTCGTAGCTGTAGAGCACCGCACGCGGGTCCAGCGCGGCGATCATCATCAGCTCCCGCAGGGTGACCGTCTTGCCCATGCGGGGCACGGCACCGATGATCACGGATACGAACATCAGGGTCACGTCGACCCAACGGCCGCGCTGGTCGGTGCCGAACGGCTGGGGCTTGAACAGGTCGACCGTCGTGCCGGGCTTGGCCAGCGGCCACGGCTTCTGCTTGGCCTTGGACATGTCGCGGTCACCGACCCACAACACCAACCGTCCTTCGTGGACTTTCGCGTCACCTTCCGGCCACACACAGCCGATCTGGCGGCGCAGCGCCGACGACAGCTCCTGGCGCTTGGCGATGATGTCCCCGGCCGTGACACCCAACGGCAAGTCGATGTCGGCACGCCAGCCGTCGCCGTCGCGGGCGATCGGGTTCGGGAACTCGATCCGCTTGCCCTTGGCGATGGCTTGGTTCAGCCCGCCGATCCCGAGCGAGCACAACGCGTCCTCGATCATCGCCGACGTGAGCTTGGGCGTCTTGACCGCGTCCACCGCGCGACCGGCTACCGGCTTGTCCTGCGGCGCGCCCCACCAGCCCACGGCGGTGAGCGTGGCCAGCAGCAGAGTCCAGTTCCACACCGGAGCCACGAACGTCCAGCACAGGTACACCGTCGCCAGCAGCACCACGATGGCGACCATGACCGGAGCGGAGCGGCGGCGCACGGTCTCGTTGCGTGCCTCGCGCAGCTTCATGTACGTGTCGGCGTCGTTGCGGTCGCGGGCGTTCATCCGCACTGGCTTGGACTCCGCGTCGTACATCCACCGCCCGACGCGGGCGGTCAGGCGACACAGTGCGCCCGGGGCGCGCAGCAGCGCGGACGGCACGTACACCGGCACCCGCAGCGCGTGGAAGGCGAAGGTGTGGGCGGCGTAGCGGACCAGGAACCGCGCCCGCGAGCGGAACTCCTCCGCCGACGTGAGCCACTTGGCCACCAGCGGGCGGGCGGTCGCGTCGGAGACGGTCTCCCACCACGACGGCTTCACCGAGGCCGGGTCCACCGGCTTGAGCGGCGCGGCCTGCCCGCCGTCGTCGGCGGCCTCGACGTCCGCGCTGTCCAGCACGGTTCCGGCGTCGGCGAACCGGTCCTGCTCCGGGATCTCGTCGGCGGTGCGGGCGGTGTCCGGGCGGATCGGGACGACATTCCCGGCCCGCGTGGTGGCGGTCTCGGTGGCCGCCGGGTCGGTGTTCACGGCGCCGTCGCCGGTGGCGTTCACGGGCGCGTCGGCCGGGGTGTTCTCGAACGGTTCGGGCGTGCTGTTCACGGTAGGGGGCCCTTCGGGGTCAGGTCCGTTCACGGACTCGGGGGTGTGGTCAGCAGCGGTGGACATCAGGCGGCCTCCCTCTCGTCGGTGGCGGCGGGCTGGTCGGCGGGCTCCGGCGCGACGGCCGGGCGAGCGGTGGTCTCGGCGGTCAGGTCGTCGGCAACGTTCTTGCTCGTGCCGCGCGAGATCTCCGGGCAGACGGACCGGACCCAAGCCGGGGTGATCTCGGTCCCGGGAGCCCACGCGGCTCGGGCTTCGGCGAGGTAGTCCGCGCGCAGCTTCCGGGCGGGCTTGGCGGCGGCCTTGCGGGTGGCCGGGCGGCGGCGCGGCCGGGTCGGGTCCGAGGTCGCCGGCGGCTCGCTCGTGACGGGCTCGCTCGGAGCCGGGGCGGCGGTGACGGGCTGGTTCCCGGCCGGGTCCGCCTGCCCGGTGAACGCGGTTCCGGCGGCGGCCATAACGGCTTCGGTGAGCTTGTCCCGCAGCACGGGCGCGGTCTCCGCCGCGAGGAACACCAGCACCGGCGGAACCGAGTGCAGCACTACCCCGGCCACGTCGAAGTGCGTCCAGGACTTCCAGGTGTTCATGACGTAGGTGGCCAGGAACGCGAACCACTTCGTCCGGTGCGCCCACCGGCCGGTGTCGACCTGGTACCGAGCGGTCACCTGCTCCGCCCGCAGCACCGCCACGAGCACAAGCGAGACCATCGGGTCCAGAAGCCACCCTGCCAGCCACCCAAGCGACCAGGTGGCCGCGCCGGCGGCGGCGAAGGACTGGACGTTGACCATCGTGAACGCCAACCCGAGGAAGATCCCGAGCCAGATCACCGCGTCGATCTGCGTGCGGACCTTCTCCACCCGCAGCGCCACCACGTCGGGATGGTTGGTCAGCGCCCGGACCTGCGCGGCGGTGGCCGCGTCCTGCGCGAGCTTGTCCGCCTCGGACAGCGGCTGGTGCCGGGCGTCGGTCGAGGTGAGTGCGGTGGTGGTCATCGACGGCCTCCCCGGGTGGTGTGGACGATTTCGGTGATGGCCATCAGCCGCACGATCGTGGCGGCGGCCAGCAGCGCCGGGACGACCAGCGCGATCCAGGTGGCGGTGGTGTCCTGGATCTTCACGATCACCAGCCACTGGACGAACGCGATGATCGCCGTGGCCATGACCAGGCGGATCGTGTTGCCGGTCATGCGGGTGATCTCGCGGACGCCCTTCTGCGCCCTTACCGCGGACTTGCGACCGGAGCGCCACACGGCGAACACGCCGACCAGCGCGAGACCGCCGAGGATCATCAGCACCTGCGTGGACATGTCAGGCCACCTCCGGGACATCGAAGAGGTCGGATTGGCCGGGTGCCTGCCAGTCCCCGCCGTGCCACACCGCGTCCAGCGCGATGCCGTGTTCGGCGCGGATGATCGGCTCGGCTTCGGCGAGCCAGGCGCGGCGCGTCGCGGCCGAGGCCTTGGCCCACGACTTGCCGATGGTGTCGGTGAACCGGCGGATCGCCAAACGCTCGATAGCGCGCGGCGTCAGGGTGCTTACCATGGGAGACCTCTCCGAGTAGCTACCTGCGTGGTGGTTGTTGGTGAGACCCGACGCGGCGTGCGCGTTCTTGGCGGAGTGAGCCGCCGTGTCGGGGCCAATCGCGGGGATGACGAGTCGGACGGTCATGCGGCCTCCCCGCTCTCCGCCGTCTCGGCGGTGTCGAGCCGGAACGGCAGGACCCGCAGCGCGGCGCGGCTGGTGCGCCGGCGAGTGCGGTGGGCGTGCTGCGGGTCCGTGAACGCGTGCCGGGTGCGGGTCTCCGCCACGGCCGTCGCGTCGGTCAACTCCTGGTCGACCTCGGCGATCAACGCGTCGATGGCGGACTCGTCCAGCCCGTCCGGGAAGTGCTGGTGAGCGGCGGAAACGCCGTCAGCAGCAGCACGGACAACGCGGTTGGTGATGTGCGCGGACTTCATGAGGAGCCTTTCGATTGATTGCCTTACTGCGCCTTAGTGCACCTTATAGCGCTCAGGTAAGTCAAGGTCGCACGTGTGGCGCATTAGGGTGATGTTGGTTTTCTGCGTACCCTGGCGAGATGCCTATCGATCAGCAGGGAGCGCAGCCTCTAGGCGCACAGATCAGGGATGACCTGGTCCGACGCATCCGAGCCGGCGAGTTCGCGCTCGGGGAGAAGATCCCGTCGCTCAAGGCGTTGGCCGGGACGTACAACGTCGCGGAGCTGACCGTCCACAACGCCATCCGGGAGCTGCAGCACGCCGGCGTGCTCGAGTCCGCCGCCGGGCGAGGCACGTTCGTCCGAAGCCTCCCGGATGAGAGCGCGCCCGCCGATGACGTCGCCGCTCTCCGAGCGGAGGTTGCCGACCTCCGCCGGCGGGTAGAGGAGCTTGAGAAGCGGTCGTGATGTCCGGCCGTTCGGTCCGTGGTTCGTGATCATGGAGCTAGCTTCACCGGTGAGCACCACTACCGTCCAAGGCCGGACAGTCCTAACGCCGCTCCCGCATGACAGCCAGGCATAACCGCAGGTCAAACACCGCCTAGTCCGCCCGATCGCAGCCGAAAAAGATCGAAACGAAGGGACTTGCCCCAGTGGAAGCAGACCAGCCGTGGCTCTCGCCGAGGTCGACAACCGAGGTCGAACTGAACACCGGCCTGCTTGCCGAGGTCCTGAAGGAGTACCGGAAGGCCAACGGGCTCAACCAGGCCGATCTGGCCCAGATCCTCAACATGGACCAGTCGTACATCTCGAAGATCGAGACCGGTCAACGGCAGGTCCGCGACCTGGACACGCTGCTCCGGGTCGCCAACCAGCTCGGCATCGCCCCCTCGCGCCTCGGGCTGTCCAAGGAACTGCTTCAGCCCGTCGCTCCCCCGTCGACGTCTGCGCTGGTTAACGAGGTCGACCCGGTGGCGGTGAGCCAAGAGGAATGGCGCCGGATGCGGCGTGAGCTCAACGGCCGCCGGCGCGAGCTCGCCGAGGCGGCCGCGTCGCTCTACCGGCCGGAAGCGCGCATCGGTAAGGCGCCACTGATCGCCCGGCGCGAGTGGATGCCGCCGGCACCGGTGCGCCTGGAGGACATCAAGCTTGAGTGGTCGGACCACCGGGTCCCGATCACGGTCACCGGCACCGAACCCGAGGCGGACAAGGCGTTGCCGCTCCGCGCGCCTGGCCGCCGCTTCGAGCGCTACACGTCGGCGATCAAGTACCTCGACCCGCCGTCGCTGTTCGAGAACCGCACGAGCTACCGGCTGCTGGACGTCGACTTGACGCCGTCGAATGAGCGGATGACGTTCGGCCTGGCGACGTACTTCGACAAGCTCGACCTGTCGGAGGCTATCGCGCACGAGCTGGCCGTCGCGCAGGCTCCGAACCGCAAGATGCCGCGCGCAGACTGGTCGGAATTGCCGCTGCGCGGCCTGATCGGCGACCCGTTCGACCTGGAGCGGCGACCGGTTATGCCCGCGATCGAGACGCTGACGCTCCGCCGTCAGCGCGACACCGGCAAGGCGACGTTCCTCCTGCACTGGCGCGACCCCGCCAAGGTGGCGACGGCCGCCGGCATCTACGGCCTCATCCCGGCCGGCGAGTTCCAGCCGTCGTCTGTCGCGGCCTGGGACAAGGAAAACGACTTCGACCTGTGGCGCAGCATGGTCCGGGAGTACTCCGAGGAGATCCTCGGCGAGCCGGAGCGCGACGGTAGCCAGGGCGAGCCGCTCGATTACGAGAACTGGTCGTTGTACCGCGACCTCCAGGCGGCCCGAGAGAAGGATCGCGTCAAGGCCTACTGCCTCGGCATCGGACTGGACACCCTGACTCTTACGGCCACCGTTTTGACGGTGGCCGTGATGGACGACGATGTATTCGATGATCTTTTCGGTAACGCCGTCGACGTCAACGCAGAGGGCATCCTAGTGACCGCCTCCGAGTCTTCCTCCGTTTCCGAAGGCGTGCCGTTCACCGAAGAAAACGTCAACCGCCTACTTACCAAGGAACCCATGGCATCACCTGGCGCTTGCATACTCGAACGGTCCTGGCGATTCAGAGACAAAATTCTCTCAGACTAGTAGGCAATATTCAGGCCAGGAATCAACCAATCGTTTAGACCAGAGCGGGGCGAAGTGATGAAGTCGAAGCAAGAAATGGAAGCGCAGGTTCTTCACATAGTCGATCGCACAACAAAGAACCAGAGAGGCGACGAAGACTCCTTTGTGGAACTGAAGTCAAAGTTTCCCGACGATTTTCAAAAAACTGCCCGGCAGATTGCAGCACTCTGCAACGCCGCACAAGGAAGCGAGGCGATCTGGGTGATCGGCGTCGACGAGAAGGGTGGCCAAACGCTTGGCGTAGACACAACAGATCTCGAATCTTGGTGGCCACAAGTCGAGAAGTTTTTCGATGAGTTCACTCCTGAAATGCGAAGTATAAATGTCCCAATAGGCAACGACGGCACCGTTGTTGTCGGCATGTTCTTTACCTCAGACCGCACACCATACGTCGTCAAGACCGGCATGAGCGGCGGCGTTGAACGGGAGGTTCCATGGCGCTCAGGCAATCGAACTCGATCAGCAAAGAGAGGTGAGATACTTCGCCTACTTAACCCCGAGAAGCGTTTACCTGAGATGGAACTTCTACGAGCCAATGGAAACATCGACTGCTCGGCGCGACACGCCGCACCACGAATGAACCCCGGAACAGGGGAACAAGTAGAGGCAATAGAAGGTCCCGGGGTTTACTTCTATTTTACCGTTCAAGTATTCGTTGAAGCCGTCAATGAAGTTACATTTCCTACCCACCGAAGTCGAGGCTCAATCACAGTTCCCCAAATCTTCGACAACCATCCCCTAGAAGTGGATTTCAGCACATCCAACCATAATACAACGTGGATTGAAGCGAACAATCACGCCGCACTTGTAAAGAAGCCGACGACCTTAACCCTAAGCTGTCGGGGATACGTTGATGTCATGGGCGATACAGACCGCACCCAAGACATGGAATTCGAGCGATTAGTAACCGACTTACGAGCAACCAAAGCACTAACTCTCGGCATAGTTCTCGAAGCGACCGAAGGGCGAGGAAGGTGGGAGTCGACAATAACTCTACACCAGGCTCAAGACCGGGAGGAACAGCTCGCCCACAGGACTTACTTCCGATGGGAAACTGCCTGAAGCCATCTGCAACCCGAAGCTGAGGTATGCAATTCAGACTCTATAGTGGTGCAAGAATTTTGTAGCCCAGCGGTCGAGCGAGATTATAATAGTTAATTGCAGACTTAGGGATTTCTTCAAGCAGTCCGTTTGCACGTCGAATCCAGTGCTTATTGTTATGGTCCGTAAAGGCAATCTCAATACCTGGCTGGGTATTCATTCCACCTTCCGGACGCGGCACCTCACCCAACCAGTCACCCGGAAGCAAAACGCCGAAGGTAGAAGACGTCGTATAACCGGTATCGTCCAATCGCATCCAGTCCTCGCCCGTCTTGGGTGCCGCACCCTGGATATAAACTAGGAACACAACTACTTCGTAAACCGGCTCTTTGGAGGCGTTGGTGATTTGAGCGTAGCTTTTTTCTTCGTCTTCACGACTTGAATCCAGCCAGGCAGAAATGTGGGAAGCATGTTCGCGATGGCCGTCGCGCTTTTCCTTGCGCCACTGAGACAGCGCAAGATAAACAGCGCTTACCGTGCCCACCGACGCAACCCACGTTCCTGCGGCTTCTACCCAGTCAGCAGCATCACTCACCCACAGAGGATAGAACCTTCAGCTCACGGCTCGGACCCTAGATAGACACCGCGACACGGAGCGGTCACTCGCCAACCGCCGGCACGTCGGCACCCCACCGACGGCGCGCATCGTCAAGAGAGTTGTGAAGCCATGTCACGTTGTCGTAGAAGCGCCAGTCGACCATGTCCTTGATGTTGATCAAGACTTGTTCGACAGAGTCGTAGCTCAACCAGCCGAACACTTCGACCAAGTAGACGCCGGGCGAGGGCTCCGCCACGACACACCCGCGCCACCCACGCGCAGCGTCGGAGTAGAAGTACGAGCCGACGAGCGAGTTCGGGGTCAGCTTAGTGTGAGCAAGGTCACTCAGGCGGTTGGCGACGTGCTCGCCAGGGTCGGACTGGGAAGTCATGTCCCTAGCTTGGCGCAGACAGGCTCGGTTGCCCAACCGCGGGCCTCCGACCCCCGAACCTAGTCTCAGTTCTAGTCTCATTCGCCCCAGTCCGCCGAGGTCTGCCTAGGGACGCACAACGCCCTGACCTGCGGCTTACGTTCTGCCGGCCCCTCGCGTACGGCCGTGTGCAGACTTGGAAAGCGTGTTGGGTTCACGCCCTCGCAGGTTCGAATCCTGTATCCTCCGCCGCAGTAACCAGGCAAAACGCCGGGTGCCCCACTTCGGGACACCCGGCGTTTTCCGTCTTAGTCTCAGTTCTAGTCTCATTTGCCCCTGGTCAGGCCACGTCCGGCATCTCGTCGCCGTCATCCGCCGCGCCGTCCGGCGGTGCCCAGAGCAGCCCGTCGACCCGGCCGGCCACCCCGCGCCTGATGCGGTCGGTCACGTGCTGGTACCGCGCAGCCATGGCCGTGCTTGACCACCCCATGATGGACATGACGGTCCGCTCGGGGACCTCCAGCAGCAGGAGGACCGTCGCGGCGGTGTGCCGGGCGTCGTGAAGCCGCCGCTCTCCCACCTTGGCCTCGCGCAGCAGCTCCTTCCAGTGGTGGTAGTCGGTGTTGGGCACGAGCGGCTGACCAGTCGGCTTGGTGAAGACGTAGCCGGTCTCCTCCCAGAGGTTGGCCGCCAGGGCGCGTTCCTGGGCCTGGGCCGCCTGGTGCCGCACCAGCAGCAACGCGAGTTGCTTGGGCAGCCCGATGTACCGCTTACCGGCCCGTGACTTCGTCGGCGCGGTCTCCCGGCGAGTCGAGACGCGCTGTGGGCAGTACCCGGCGAACTTCCGGCCGCACGGCGTCGAACAACCGTGCTTGTACTTCGGCCGGAGCCGGTTCCGCCGCACGCCGATTTCGGGCGTGTGCCGCTCGAAACACTCGGCACAGAACGGGGACTCGTGCTTCTTGCACGCCCGGTCCCAGCGGTCCCAGTTAACGTCGGGCCACTGAATCCCCAAGGCCTCACCCTGACGGAGACCCAACGCGAGGGCGATAGCCCACCGGGCGCTGTTTCGCCTACGCGCGGCGGTTTCCAGGATGCGCTGGATCTCGTCGACGTCGTACGGCTCGTAGTCCTGCTCCTCCACCTTCGGGGCGCGGGCGAGTTCCGCAGGGTTATCCGTGATGATTTTGCGCTTTTTGGCTTCCTTGAGCGCGGTACGGATGGTGCGGTGAACCTGGTGCACCCGGCCGGCGGCGGACCCCTCACGCATCATCTTGCGGTAGAGCTTTTCCAGGTGGTCGGGCTCCAGCCTGTCACCCGTGTGGGAACGCTGAAGGCGGTGCGCGCCGACGCCCGGAATGAGATGGACTCGGCACGCCACCTCATAGGCGTCCCACGCATTCTCGGTGATGGTCGGCGGCGCGACGATGTTCTCAAGCCAGTGGGTAAGCCAGGACTCGACGGTCCAGTTCTGCCCTGCCTTGCGGACGCGCCCTTCGTCGCGCTCGTTCTCCCACTCCCGCACCTTGCTCCGGACCTTGGCCTCATCCTTGGACATGGTGTGGCGGCGGTCCGGCTTCCCGTTGTCCTTACGGCCGACCGTCACGCGGCCGTGCCAATGACCGTCGCTCTCGCTGAAGTAGACGCTGCTCGCACCGTTCGGAGCGCGCGTGCCCTCGGGGCGCTTCTTCCTTGCCATTGAAAGTCCTTCCTCAGGCGGCGGCGTCGCCGGCGGAACCGGCGACCAGGCGGGCAGCGAACGCGTCGATGGCGGATACAGAGATGCGGCGGAGCCGGCCAATGCGGACGGATTCCAGCTCGCCGGAGCGGACCAGGCTGTAGGCGGTGGTGCGGCCGATGCCGAGCCGTTCCCCAGCCTCTTCGACAGTCAGGAGCACGCGTGGCGGCAGCGGCCGGGGTGCCGGCCTCGGGTCGTCATCGTGAGTCGCGAGGCGTTCGGCGAGCTGGGCGAGACTGGCGGCGAGCTGAGCGATGTCGTTGGCGGTAGCCATTGGTGGTGAGCCCTTCAGGTCGTGCTGTCGGTGGTGGCGATACGCATGGGCTCTCCTCGGTCTGATGTGGTCGGGCGTCGGTGCTGAGGGGGGTAAGCCGTACCAGCCGTACCAGCCTCGTTTTGCCTGGTCAGGTGCGGTACGGCTTGGATTCTTGGTACGGCTTGAGCCGTACCAGGGCAGTGACAGTGGTACGGCTTGAGCCGTACCAGGCGGGGAAGCCGTACCAGGGCTGACCTGCGAAAATGAGGCTGGTACGGCTGGTACGGCTACCCCGCCCGGGGGGTCAGGCCGACCGCGCCCGGCGGAGCGGAATGGCTCCGCCGGCGGCCTCTTCGCCGTCGCGTTTGGCCGGCGGTTCGGCGCAGTAGCGCTCCCACGAGTCGGTGAAATCGGCGCGGCGGTAGCCCTTGGCCTGCCCGGCACCGGGAAACCGCATGGTGTCCGAGCGGATGCCGTACTCCTTGAGCAGACTGCCGAGCTTCATGGCGGTGAGCCCGTTCGCGCCGTACTCGCGCCACGGCGACTCGTCCAGCGCGCGTAGCCGGTGCAGCAGCTCGGCGGTGGGCAGGGCGAGTTCGTCTCCGAACGCGGTGCGGCAGTCGGTGAGCAGGCGTTGCCGGTCGTTGCTGTCGTTGTCCTCGTCTGCGGCGGCGGTGAGGGTGAGTACGGCGGTACGGGAGCGGTCGCCCCAGGTGCCTCCGGCGTGGTCGGCGACGGCAACCAGGGGTTCCCAGGTGTCGGCGGCGCGGTCTTCCACGGGCATCTCCGGTTCGGCGGTCTCCAATGTGGACAGGTCGGCGCGCAGCCACGCGTGCAGGTCGTCGGCGAGCACGCGCAGCGCGGGCCGGTCCCGGCGGTGCCGGTACGGGGCCACGGTCTCCCCGGGCGCCCGGCGGCGCATCCGAGCGATGACGGCGCGGTCCTCGATGGTGTCCGGCATGGCCCCGATCCCGGCGAGGGCGGCCATGGCGAACGTGGGGATGGACTCGACGCGCTGGTTGGTGGCGTCGTAGCGCTTGGCCGGCCGGTTGCGCTGGTGCCCGGCGTTGAGCAGCCCGCGCAGGTCCTCGTTCCCGTCGGCCTTCGGCCCGAAGATGGTGTCCGCCTCGTCGACCAGCAGGGTGGGCGGGTCCTCGGACACTGACCGGTAGACGGCGGCCGGGCTGCTGTTGACGGTGATGAAGGGGTTGTGGCAGGTGGCCTCGACGATGTCGAGTAGCCGGGATTTCCCGCAGCGCTTCTCCGGTGCGCGGATCACCAGCCGGGGTGCGTGCGCCCACGCGGGTTGGGCGTGGGTGGCGGCGATCCAGAGGGAAATAGCGTCGGCGGTCTCGGGGTTGGGCAGGGCCACGTACCGGGTGAGCGCGGCCCGCAGCGAGTCGAGCAGGGCGGCCCCGTCCACGGTGGACGGTTCAAGGTCGTAGGTGCCCATCGGTGCTCCCCCGTCGTTCGGTGTCGTGGTGGTCATCAGGCGGCCTCTCGGGTGGCGATCCAGGCGTCGACTCGCGCCCATGACGCGGCGGCTTGTGCGCGAATCTGGTGCGGTGTCAGGGCGGGCCGGGTGACTTCGGCGCGGCGGCGTTCGAGTTCGGCGTAGGTCGGCGCGGCGGCGAGGGCGCGCCAGTCGGCGGCGGCCGACACCGCGCCCGAGGTTTCGCGGGCGGTGCGGCGGCGGTCCCACTCGACCCATTCGGCGAGGAGTTCGACGACGTGCGGGCTGGTGCCCAGCAGTCGCCAGGCGGTGGCGTCCAAGGTGAGCGCGCGGTACTCGGTGAAGGGGATGGTGACCCGGGTGGCCGGGCCGGCGGCGGTGGTGTGCGTGGTCAAGGCGGGTCCTCACGTCGGTCACACGGGGTGACGGTGTGTGGGCGTGTTCAGCCAGGGCTAGGGCCGAGTGACGCGGGCGCTAGCCTGGTTTTCCGGGTGTTTCCGCAGGTCGCAGTGTGGTGGGTCTAGGGCGCTAGTGCGCTGGTCACGGCTGCTGCGGGTGTCTAGAGGAGGGGTCTAGGTCTAGGGGCGGTCCGGTCTAGGACGCGCACCGCCCCTAGCCTCTGCGACTGGTTACGCTCGGTTGTTCTTGGCGGTAGTGAGAGCGTCGCGGGTGTAGCCGTTGCGGTTGGCTCCCTTGCCGGTGTCGGGGTCGGTGCTCCACACCTGCTTGGGCTTGACCCCGTACGGCTTGAGCGCAGTGGCGAGGTTCTGCGCCGTCCAGCCCCGGTACTGCGCGGGCCGCAGCTCGGCCAGCCGGGTCACGATGGCGTCAGACCACAGCTTGTCCTCGCCCCGAGCGAACACCGCGATCGTGTCGGCCAACGGGTCCAGCCGCGCAGCCTCGACGTCCACGGCCTCACCGGCGGCGTAGCCGGTGATGTTGCCCAGCTCTTCCCGCCGGGCGCGGGCACCGGCGGCGATCTTCTTGGCGTCGGTGGCGTCCTTGTAGACGCTGCGCACGATCTGCGCGTCGTCGCCCTCGCCGGCGAGGTAGCCGATGCCCCGGTCGGAGCGGGCGAACATCGTGGCCCGGACACCGGACTTGTACTGGCTGGTGCCGAGAACCATGTCGTTGGCCTGCTGCCCCATCACCTTGAGGCAGAACCGCAGGATGGCGTTGGCGGAGATGCCCGTGGGCAGCGACTTCGCGTCCGGACGCTGCGTGGCCAGGATCAGCGTGATCCCCAACGCGGGACCGCGCTTGACCAGGTCGGTGCAGATCTCCTCCAGCTCCTCGCCGTGCTCGGGGTGCTCGAACCACACCTGGCACTCGTCCACCCCGACCACGATCGGCGCGAGCCGCAAGTCCTTGCGCGCGGCCAGTTCCGGGGTGACCTTGTTGTCCGGGCAGACCGACTCCGGCAGGTTGCGGATCACCTTGGTGCGGCGGCGCATCTCCTCGCGCAGCTCCCGCATCTCCACCACCATGCGTTCGATGTCCTCGGGGTCGTCGCCGACCCCGTAGCCGTGCGCGCACTGCGCCAGCGGAGAGAGGTCACCGGTGCCTTTGAGGTCATAGGCGTAGAGCACCGCGCGCGGGTCCAGGGCGGCGATCAGCAGCAGTTCCCGCAGCGTGACCGTCTTGCCCATGCGCGGGACCGCGCCGATCACCATCGAGGCGAACATCAGCGTGATGGGCACCCAGCGGCCGCGCTGGTCGGTGCCGAACGGCTGAGCCTTGAACAGGTCGACCGTCGCGCCCGGCTTGGCCAGCGGCCACGGCTTCTGCTTGGCCTTGGACATGTCGATGTCCCCGACCCACAACACCAACCGTCCCTCGTGGACCTTCGCATCCCCCTCCGGCCACACGCACCCGATCTGGCGGCGCAACGCCGAGGACAGCTCGTCGCGCTTGGCGATGATGTCGCCGGCCGTGACCCCCAACGGGAGGTCGACATCGGCGCGCCACCCGTCGCCGTCCCGGGCGATCGGGTTCGGGAACTCGATGCGCTTGCCCTTGGCGTAGGCCTGGTTCAGGCCACCGATCCCGAGAGAGCAGAGCGCGTCCTCGATCATCGACGACGTCAGCTTGGGCGTCTTGACCGAGTCCACGGCGCGGCCGGCGACCGGCTTGTCCGCCGGCGCGCCCCACCAGCCCACGAGCGTCATCGCGACGACCAGGCCGGTCCAGTTCCAGAACGGCGTGACGAACGTGATGCACAGGTAGACGATGGCCAGCAGCACGACCACGGCGAACATCACCGGTCCCATGCGGCGGCGCACGGTTTCGTTGCGGATCTCGCGCAGCTTCATGTACAGCTCGGCGTCGGACCGGTCGCGGGCGTTCATCCGCACCGGGTGTGACTCCGCGTCGTACACCCACGCACGCAACCGGGCGACCAGGCGGCCAGTCGCGCCGAACGAGCGCAGGAACGCGGTCGGCACGTACACCGGCACCCGCAGCGCGTGGAACGCGAAGGTGTGGGCGGCGTAGCGGACCAGGAACCGGGCGCGGGACTTGAACTCCTCAGCGGAGGTCAGCCAGCGCGCGACCAGCGGCCGGGCGGTGGCGTTGCCGGCGGACTCCCACCACGTCGGCTTCGTCGCGGACGGGTCGACCAGCCGGACGACCGTGCCGTCGTCGGCGGCGGGCCGGTCCTGCTCCGGGATCTCCTCCGGGGTGCGTGCGGCGTCGGGGCGGATCGGGACGACGTTCCCGGCGCGGGTGACGGCGGTGTCGGTGGCGGCCGGGTCGGTGTTCACGGGGCCGTTCACGGTCTCGTCGGCCGGGGTGTTCTTGGACGGGTCGGGCGTGCTGTTCACGGAAGGAAGCCCTTCGGGGTCGGGTCCGTTCACGGACTCGGGGGTGTGGTCGGCGGTGGTGGACATCAGGCGGCCTCCTCCTGGTCGACGGTCACGGGCTGGTCGGCGGGCACCGGCAGGGCGGCCGGGGCGGTGGTTTCGGCGATCAGGTCGTCGGCGACGTTCTTGCTGGTGCCGCGCGAGATCTCCGGGCACACGGACCGGACCCAAGCCGGGGTGATCTCGATGCCCGGTGCCCACGCGGCGCGGGCGTCGGCCAGGTAGTCCCCGCGCAGCTTCCGCGCGGGCTTCGCGGCGGGCTTGCGAGCCGGACGACGACGCGGCCGAGCGACCGGCGCGGGCGTCTCCCCCGCGCTGTCGTCCGCCGGAGCAGGCTCGGCGGCCGGAGTGTCGGCGTTGGACTGTCCCGTGAACGCGGTGCCGGCGGCGGCCATGACGGCTTCGGTGAGCTTGTCCCGCAGGACCGGTGCGGTCTCCGCCGCGAGGACCACCAGCACCGGTGGAACCGAGT
>DASZNR010000008.1:0-8667 GCA_035551175.1 Amycolatopsis sp.
ACCTCGTTCCGCAGCTTGGTGAACTCCAGCTCGCCGAGCGCGAGGGTCGCGAGGACGGCGACGGTCCAGTCACCTCGCAGCAGGGCAAGTACCTCGTACACGCTCTGCCGGTACGGCACGTCCCAGTCATCCACACCTGCAGACCTATCACGAAGTGCCGCCCGGCTTGCCCCAGTCGAGCCCTTGACGTCCCGTCGGCAGGACACCTTCGTCCGAACGAGTGAAGATCCGTCGACTGAGTCCAGACTCACCCGTCGACTTACCTTGCACTCAGCCGAGGTCAGGCCGCTAAACCGGAAGTCACCCGGGCTCCGGCGCCTGGGAACGGAAGAGGAATCGAAGGGGACGGTGGCCGGCCGTGTCTGGCGAGAAGGCCGGCCGGTCACCGCGACCTACACGGGGAGGGAAGCTGCGATGACGACTTGCTCGCTTGAGCCGATCAGTCGGCTACCCGTTCGCGAGGAGCATGGCGGCCAGCGTACCGGCGATCAGGAACGGCCCCATCGGGATCGCGGTCCGACGCCGACCGAGACGCATGATCGTCACCGCGATCGCGGCGGCCAGCCAGGGCAGCAGACTGCCGAGAACGAACGTTTGCCATCCGAACCACGCAAGCGCCGCGCCGAGAGGTACGGCCAGCTTCACGTCCCCGCCACCGAGGTGGCCGGGCGCCATGAAGTACACGGCGAGGAAGAACGCGGCGGTCACGGCCGCACCGGCGAGTGCGCGAGCCAGCGAACCGGCGTCGTGGTCGACGACAGCGGTCGCGATGACGGCGGCGCCGACCGAACCGGCGAGTCCGAGAACAAGCAGGTTCGGCAGGCGACGGTGTCGCGCGTCGGCGAAGGCGAGTGGCACGCCGAACGCCGCCACGCTCGCGGAAATCGCGAACGGCGCCACGTCGTGAACGCGCCAGGCGAGCGCGCCGACGAGTGCGGCCGCGATCGCCAGCTGCGCCGCTACCTGTCGGCGGGGAGAACGGACCACGAGCGCACCACCCATCACGACCGCGACGGCGGCCGTGATGCCGGTCAGGATGAACAGGGGTAGCGGAATGATGTCGACTCCGTCAGGTGCGGTTCGTCCATCATGGACGAAGGTGTCAACCCACGCGATCTTGCTGGGCTTCGCCGCGCTCACGCTCAGCGCGTGCTCCGGCGACGGTTCTTCAGCACCGTCAACCTCCGCTTCGACCCCGCCGGTGACCAGCTCGGCTTCGGTTTCGCAGCCGATTCCTGCGCCCCAGCTGGCGACCGATGCCTACGTCGGCATGTGGCGGGCAATGGCGAAGGCCGGCGAGACGGCGGACTGGCAATCACCCGAAGTGGCGAAGTACGCGACCGGTGACGCGCTCGGCGTGATCAACCGCAGTCTTTACACCGACCACCTCAACGGCGTGGTGACGAAGGGAGCACCGGTGTCGAGCCCGAAGGTCACCGAGGAGAAGCCGCCGAGTAAGCCCACGACGATCATGATCTCCGACTGCGGGGACAGCACGAACTGGTTGAAGTACAAGAAGGACGGTTCACCTTTCACCGACTCGCCGGGCGGGCATCGCGCGATCACCGCGGAGGTCAAGAAGCAGGCGGACGGCTCGTGGAAGGTCACCAGGTTCGCGGTGGAGGGGGTGGGGACATGCTGAATCGAGCAGCGCCCGCGGCCATGCTGGCGGCGGCCATCGTCGTGATCGGGGCCGCGCCCGCGCGCGCGGACGGCTACGGCTACACCGACTGCAGCCAGTACCCGAATCCCGGCTGCGAACTCGGCGCGGGCAAGGGCGGGCAGCAGGGCGGCGACCACGGCAACCAGCCGAACAAGCCCGGAGGCCCAGGGCACCACAACTCCGGCGGCGGACCTTCGGATCCCGGCGGCGACACGATCATCGGCGGCGGCAACCTGGCCCAGTGCGGCTACGAGCGCAGCGGATACCAGGGACCGCCACCTGGAAGCGCTCAACCGGCAGCGTTCTATGTCCCACCGAGGACTGGACCGGCCACGGCGGTGCCTGCTGTCTATCGGCGACTGGCGGGCGCGCAGCCACCGTCCGGTGCCTGGTACGTCTACAAGTGCACCGGGGCCGGCTTCCGGGACACGCTGTACCGGCCACCTGTCTGGATCGCGGACGGTGAACCAGGTCCGGCGCCGCTGCCATCGCCCGCTGAGCTCGCCGCGCAGGCGCGGAACCAGCTGCGTCTGCCCGCGCCGAAGATCAAGGCAAATCCGGCCGGCGACCAGCTGGTCACCCTGCCGACCTGGCTGTGGCTGGACCGGAGCAGCTGGGGCGACGTCTCGGCCACCGCGTCGGTGCCGGGGGTCTCGGTGACCGCGGTCGCCAAACCGACCTCGGTGACCTGGTCGATGGGCGAAGGTGGCTCGGTGACCTGCACCGGCCCCGGTTCGCCGTTCCCTGGAGGCGGTGACCCGAAAAGCGCGTCGCCGGACTGCGGCTACACGTACAAGACGTCCTCGGCCGGCCAGCGCTCGGACGCGTTCCCGGTGACCGTCACGGTGAACTGGACCGTGACCTGGTCGGGCGCCGGCACGGGTGGCACGTTCCCGAACATGACGACCTCCGCCTCGGCGGCGTTCCGTGTGGCGGAGAGCCAGGGAATCGCGACCGGCTGAGGTCCGGCACGCACAACACAACCCCCGTTGAGAAAGGCACGTCGAACACCCGAGTCGACGCATCGCGATGGCGTCATGCCTTAAGGAGGTCGGTGGTGACCACTACCGCAAGTTCAACCAGCCCGGACGCGAAACCCGCGTCGCTGAACTCGTGGGCGAGCCGTGATGGCAAGACGCCCGCACGCCTGACCGGCGGAGGCCGGCGCCGCAGCGTGCCCTACCTGCTGCTCGGCGTCCTGCTGGTCGCTGTGTGCGCGGCCGGAGGCGTGTTCGCCGGGATGCAGCTCGGCGACCGCGAAAGCGTCATTGCTCTTGCCCGTGCGGTTGCCGTGGGCCAGCTTCTCCAGGCGCAGGATCTCAAGCAGGTCAGCCTGGCCGGGGACTCCGGGATGGACGTGCTGCCCGCGTCCGCAGCGTCCACTGTGGTCGGTCGGCCGGTGGCTTTCAGCCTGCCCGTCGGCTCGCTGGTGACCCGCTCGGTCCTCGGCGTTCCTCAGATTCCTGCGTCCGGCACGGGTGTCGCGGCGGTGGGGCTCAAGCCGGGACAGTTTCCGCCCGACCTGGCGCCCGGAACCACGGTGGCGGTTCTCGCTACGCCGGCGCAAAGCCCAGCTGTCGGAACGCCGCTCGGCCAGACCTCGTCATGGACCGCGGTGGTGGCCGCCGTCGCTGCCCGGGAGACCGATCAGATCACCGTGGTTTCCTTGCAGCTGGCCGAATCGGACGCTCGCGCGTTGGCTTCGGCCCCAGCGGGCCAGCTCAGCCTCGTGGCGATTGCTGGGGGAGGACGCTGATGCTGATCGCCGTCTGCTCACTCAAGGGCTCGCCCGGTGCGACCACCCTGGCGACCGCGCTCGGCGCCTGCTGGCCGGCCCAGCAGAGTCCGGTCGTCGTCGAAGCCGACCCGGCCGGCGGCGACCTGATAGCCCGCTTCCGGCTGCCCGACACACCGGGCCTGGTCAGCTTGGCCGCAGCTGCCCGAGGCCGTGGAGCTGCCGACCCGAGCCTGCTTGTCCAGCACTCCCAGCCTCTGCCGGGCGGCTTGCGGGTCGTGCCCGGCCCGGTCGGCGCTGAACAGGCTCGTGCAGCGCTCGCCGTGTTGGCCTCCGGCGTCTCGGCGCCGCTGCGTCGCGTGGCCGATCAGCCGGACATCGTGGTCATCGCCGACTGCGGCCGGGTCGATCCCGGTTCACCCGCGCTGCCGATCATCCGCAGCGCGGACGCGATGCTGCTGCTCGCGCGCCCGCACGACGACGAGCTCGCCCACGTCGCGCTCAAGCTGCAGGCCGCCCAGCAGTGGTCACGCCGACCGTGCCTCGTCCTGGTGGGTGACGGCTACCCGACGGCGGAGGTCTCGCAGACGCTGCAGATCCCGGTGATGGGCCGGGTGCCTGCCGACACCAAGGACGCGGCGATGCTCAGCGGCCAGGGCACGAGCCGGCGCGGGGCGGACAAGTCCGCGCTTGGTCGGGCAGTGGCAGCGATCGCGCTGAACCTCCACGCGCACGGGCGCCAGCCGACCACCACCGGCGGAAACCGACCACCGCACCTGCGGCTGGCGGTTGTTGGCGAGTCGGTCCCAGGCGTACCCCCGCAGCGGGTCGGCCCGCACATCCGGAACGGTGCGACGCCATGACGCGCCCCGACCTGGCCGCGCCGGTCAACGGCCGCCCGCACGTGCCTGGGCCGACAGATCTTCCGCACCGGCCCGCCGGTGAGACCGCGGCGGTGGAACGGCTGCGGCAGCACCTGCGCGACGAGCTGTCCAGCCAGCTCAGCCACCGCGTCCGGGCCGACGAGTCCGCCGGCCGGCCGCCGATGGACGCACCGGCACGCCGTCGCCTGGCCGAGGCCATCCTGACCGACGCGGCCGAGGCACACGCACAAGCCGAGCTGCGCAACTCCGCGGCCGGCGGGATGCTCGTGGCCCCGGAGGTCGAGCAGCGCGTGGTCCGCCAGGTTCTCGACGAGGTCTTCGGTCTGGCCGGTCTGGAACCGCTGCTCGCCGACACCGACATCGAGAACATCAACATCAACGGCGACCGCGTCTTCGTCAAGCGCGCCGGCGGGGACCGCAAGCGTTTGCCCCCGGTGGTCGGCTCCGACACCGAGCTGATCGAACTCATCCGGGATCTGGCTACCCGTTCCGGTGTTGAGGAGCGAAGGTTCGACCGCGGCAGCCCGATCGTGAACTTCCAGCTGCCCGGCGGCGAGCGCGTCTCGGCGGTCATGGCGGTGACCGTGCGGCCGTCGGTGTCGATCCGCCGGCACCGGTTCACCAAGGTCACCCTCGCCGACCTGCGCAAGAACGGGACGATCGACCTCGCCCTGGAGAGCTTCCTGAAAGCCCTCGTGAAGGCGAAGCGCAACATCCTCGTCACCGGCGGCACGGCGATCGGTAAGACCACCATGCTGCGCGGCTTGGCCTCGGCCATCCCGTCGTGGGAGCGCCTGGTGACCATCGAGGACGTCTTCGAGCTCGGCCTCGGCGAGGACGCCGACGTCCACCCGGACGTGGTGGCACTGCAGGCCCGTGAGGCGAACATCGAGGGCCAAGGCGAGATCTCGCTGTCGGACCTGGTGTGGCAGTCCCTGCGGATGAGCCCGGACCGGGTCATCGTCGGCGAAGTGCGCGGCCCCGAGGTCATCCCGCTGACCAACGCGATGTCCATGGGCAACGACGGCAGCATGGGCACCCTGCACTCCTCCAGCAGCCAGGGCGCGTTCACCAAGCTCGCCGCCTACGCGGTGCAAGGTCCGGAGCGGCTGCCGATGGAGGCCACCAACCTCCTGGTTGCCGCCGCGCTGCACTTCGTGGTGCACCTGGAGAAGCCCCGAGACGACCCCAGCAAGCGTGTCGTCTCCTCGATCCGTGAAGTCGTCGGTGCTGACGGCGCCCAGATCATCAGCAACGAGGTCTGGCGGCCCGGCCCGGATCTGCGCGCGGTGCCCGGCGCACCGCTGCGCACCGACACCGTCGACCTGCTCGTCGAAGCGGGCTACGACCCGGACCTGTTCGATCGGCGCGAAGGCTGGTGGACGCCATGACCGTCGTCTTGCTGGGCGTGCTCGGAGGCGGTGTCGCCGTCGGGGCTCTGCTCATCGTCGCCGGTCTGCGCGGTCGGCCCGCGCGTGTGGTGACGTCGTCGCGGCTGAGCACCTGGCTGGCCGCACGGCACGACCGCAAACAGGTCGGCCTGCTCGTCATGGCCGTGCTCGTCGGCCTGGCGGTGGGCATGGTTACCGGCTGGGTGGTCGGCGGGTTCCTGGCCGTGGTCGCGGTGGTCGGCCTGCCGCGGATCCTCGGCTCGAACGTCGACCACCAGCGCCAGCTCCAACGCATCGAGGCGATCGCCGGGTGGACGGAGATGCTGCGCGACACTCTCGTCGCCGCGGCCGGACTGGAGCAGGCCATCCTCGCCACCGCCCCGGCCTGCCCGGAGGCGATCCGCGAGGAGATCACCGAGCTGGCCATCCGGCTGGAACGCGGCGAACGCCTCGCACCCTCCCTGCGCCACCTCGCCGACCAGCTTCGCGACCCGACCGCCGATCTGGTGATCTCCGCACTCGTACTGGCCGCCGAGCACCAGTCCCGGCAGCTGGCCGACCTGCTCGGCGAACTGGCTGGCGAGGCACGCGAGCAGGCGTCCATGCGCATGCGGGTTGAGGCCGGCCGTGCTCGCACCCGGACCAGCGTGCGGGTCGTCGTGATCACCACGTTGGTCTTCGCGGTCGGGCTGGTGCTGCTCAACCGTGGCTACCTCGCTCCATACGACACGGCGTTCGGGCAGGTCATGCTGCTGCTCGTCGGCCTGCTGTTCACGGTCGCCTTCGCCTGGCTCGGGCGGATCGTGCGCCAGCGTGACCCCGAGAGGTTCCTGACCGAGCTGAGCGCGATCCGCCAGCACGACGCCGACGTCGATGACCTGCTCACCGGGAAGGGAGCGTCATCATGATCGAGGCGTTGCTGTGGGGAGCCGGACTCGGCGTCGGCTTGTGGGCACTCGTGGTTTACGTGTTCCCGCCGCGGCCGTCGTTGCGGGCCCTGGTCGACCGGCTGCACGCAAGGCCAGCACCGCCGCCGATCCTCACCGCGGAATCCGACGGTTGGGCACTGCGGGTGGGCCGTCCGTTCGTCAAGCCGCTGGCTGCTCTCGGGTTGCCCAACAGCAAGCTACGCAACGACCTCGCGGTCACCAGTAAGGGCATTGAGCACCACTTGGCTGAGAAGGCGGCGCTGGCGCTGGCCGGATTGCTGCTGCCGACCGTGATGCAGGTGTTGCTCGTCGTGGCCGACGTCGGCCTCGCCTGGGAAGTTCCCGCAGTCGCCGGTCTCCTCTTCGGGCTCGGCGGATTTCTGCTCCCGGACATCCGCGTTCGAAAGGAAGCCGAACGGCGCCGCTCCACCTTCCGGCACGCGCTGTCCGCTTACTTGAACCTCATCCGGGTCCTGCTGGCCGGCGGCGCCGGAGTCGGCGGCGCGCTGTCGGATGCGGTCGGGATTGGCGAGGGCTGGGCGTTCCAGCAGCTTCGTCGCGCGCTGGTCACCGCCAAGCTGACCCGCACCACGCCATGGGCCACTCTCGGTCAGCTTGGTGGCGAACTCGACGTGCATCAGCTCTCCGAGCTCGCCGCGTCGGTCAGCCTCGCGGGTACCGAAGGCGCCCGAGTCCGCGCGAGCCTTGCGGCCAAGGCCTCGGCTCTGCGTACTCGCGAGCTCACCGACGCTGAAGGCGATGCCCAAGCAGCCACTGAGCGGATGAGCCTGCCCGTGGTGATGCTGTTCATCGGCTTCCTCGTCTTCATCGGATATCCCGCCCTTGCCAGCGTGCTGGCTGGCTTATGAGTCCACTTCAGACCGTCGTACCTTCAAGGAGAAGCTGATGTCGAACGAAGTTCAGATTCTGATCGCCCGCGTCCGTGCCGAGATGGAACGGCTCCGTCATGACGAAGGCGGCTACTCAACCGAAGCCGTCGTGGTGACCGCTGCCTTGGTCCTCCTGGCGATTGCCGTGGTCGCAATCATCGTCGCCAAGGTGACCGAGAAGGCCAACGGCATCACCCTCTAGGCCGGTGACCACGATGTCTCGAAACGTACTGCGCCGACTTCGCACGGATGAGCGCGGCGCCGGCACGGCCGAGCTCGTCATCGCCACCCCGCTGCTGTTGCTGCTGGTTCTGCTCATCGCTCAATTCGCGCTGTACATGCACGCCATCCACATTGCTCAAGCCGCTGCGTCACAGGCACTGTCCGCGGCACGGATCTCCGGCGGCAGCTCAGCCACGGGTGACACCGAGGGACAACGAGTCCTCACACAACTGGGCAACGGAACGTTGCGGGAGACCTCGGTGAACGTCCAGCGTGGAGCTGCCCAGGTATCCGTGACGGTCACCGGAACCGTGACCAGCCTGATCCCATTCACAACCCTCGCGGTTCACGCAGAAGCCCTTGGGCCAGTGGAGAAATTCACCCCGCCGAGCGTAGCCGGGGCGGTGACACCATGACCGCGGCCCGCAGCCTTCTTGCGCTACGGCGGGACGACCGGGGCTCCGCCGCGGCCGAGCTCACGCTCCTGACCCCGGTACTGATCCTGCTCATGCTGTTCGTCGTCTTCTGCGGTCGGCTGGCCGATACCAAGCTGCGGGTCAACGACGTCGCCCACCAGGCCGCCCGCGCCGCCACTCTGGCCCGCAGTCCATCGCAAGCCACCGCCTACGCCCAGGCCACCGCTAGCGCGGCCTTGCGCTCGGCCGGGATCGCATGCCAGTCGCTGTCGGTGTCCGCCGAAAGCCAGGGCCTTAAACCTGGGGCCACGGTGACCGTCACCGTGACGTGCAGCGTCGGACTAGGCGACCTGACCTCGCTCGGCGTGCCCGGCAGCCGGACGTTCGCGTCTACCGTCTCCTCGCCAGTCGACGTCTGGCGCGGCAACCACCGTCAGTTCACGAATTCTGAAGGCCGGTTGGGAGGGAACTGACGTGTGTCCGATGTGGATGGCGGTGTGCGAGCGCGTCGGTTGGGGAACTGGCGGTGGTTCAGGG
>DASZNR010000009.1:0-6967 GCA_035551175.1 Amycolatopsis sp.
GTTGCCGCTGGCGGCCTGCCGGGCCGCGCGGATCGGCTCGAACAGCTCGTCGTAGTCCGCGATCGACCGGTCGCTGCGGACCATCGAGCGGCCCGCCCAGTCCGTCCGGAACGAGCCGGGCTCGATGATCGTCACCCGCACCCCGAACCCGGCGACCTCTTTGGACAGTGTCTCCAGCATGCCCTCCACCGCGTACTTGCTGCCGCAGTAGTACGCCAGCCCGGGCACGGTCATCAGCCCGCCCATCGAGCTGACCGCGAAGATGTGCCCCGAGCGCCGCTTCCGCATGCCCGGCAGGACGGCGTGGACGGTGGCCGCCACGCCGAAGACGTTGACGTCGAACTGCGCGCGCAGCTCGGCCAGCGGGGACTCCTCGAACACGCCCTCATGCCCGTAGCCGGCGTTGGCGATCAGGACGTCGATCGGGCCGACGGCGCGCTCGACCACGGCGACCACGGCGAAAACCGCCTCGTCGTCGGTCACGTCGAGCTGCCGGGCGTGGGCGCGGCCGGGCGCGAGTGCCTCGAACTTCTCCAGGTCTTCGGCCTTGCGGACGGTGCCGACGACGGTGTGCCCGGCCGCCAGCGCGCCTTGCGCGAACGCGCGGCCCAAGCCGCTGCTGGCTCCGGTGATCAGGAAGGTTCGCTTCGTCATGCCCTCGACTCTACGCCACGTAGAGAAAATTCTACACTGTGTCGGTAGTCGCACCGTCCCCTCGCCGAGGCGTGAACAAATAGTCAAAGGTGACCCCAAAAAGTGTTGTTTGTCTTCGGCTGAACACGTCCTTAACCTGATCACACCCATTCGGGTTTCAGCCGCACGAACGCCGAAGAAGAAATGCGGGGACATGTTCCGAGAAAGCCTGCGAGGGATTCGCGTGCTCGACTTCACCCACGTCGTGGCCGGGCCCGTCTGCACGATGACGCTGGCCGACCTCGGCGCGGACGTCGTGAAGGTCGAGCCGCTGACCGGCGAGATCGGGCGGCGGGTGGGGCCGCCATGGCTCGACGACCAGAGCGTCATCTCCCTGAGCGTCAACCGGAACAAACGCAGTCTAGCCATCGACCTGAAAACGCCCGACGGAAAGCGCGCCATACGGCAGATGATTTCGCGAGCGGACGTTCTGGTCGAAAGTTTCCGCCCCGGCGTCATGCGCACGCTCGGACTTGACCATGCCTCCCTCTCCGTCACCAACCCCGCGCTCGTCTACTGTTCGATCTCCGCCTTTGGCCAGGAGAGCCCGGACCGCGACCGCCCCGGCGTCGACGGGGTGATGCAGGCCGTCACCGGGCTGATGAGCACGCTGGGCCACCCGGATTCCGGGCCGGCGAAGGTGCAGGTCCCGGTGGCCGACATGGTGACCGGCTACCTCGCGTCGATCGCGGTCCTCGCGGCCCTGCGCGAAGTCCGCGACGGGAAGCGCGGCCAGCACCTCGACGTCAGCCTGTACAACGCGACGATCATGCTCCAGCAGGTCAGCTTCGCTTCGTTCCTGACCTCCGCGGCCGAACCGAAGCGGCTTGGCAGCGCCGCGCCCTACGCCGCGCCGAACGAGGCGCTGCGCACGGCCGACGGCTGGATCATGGTCGCTGCGTACGACCCCAAGCGGTGGGCCGCCCTGTGCCGGGTGCTCGACGCCCCCGGCCTGCCGTCGGATCCCCGGTTCGCCACCAACGCCGACCGCGTCGCCCACCGGACGGCACTGCGTACCGAGCTGAACCGCCTGTTCTCCCGGCGCACCACCGCGTCGTGGCTGGAGATCCTGCCCGCCCAGGACATCCTGTGCGCGCCCGTCGCCGGGTACCGGGAAGTCGTCGAATCCGAGGAATACCGCTCGAGCGGCGTCGAGACGACCGCAGGAGGGGTCCGGATGCCCGGGTTCGTGCTCGGTCCCTCCCAGCCAGCCGGTGCGCCGGACCGGCCGGCGCCACGGCCGGGCCAGCACTCGGCGGCTGTCCTCGCCGAGTACGGGCTGTCCGAAGCCGAGGTGGCCCGACTGGCCGACCACGGCGTGATCGGCGACCACCACCGGCAGCGCGACGCCGCCGCGAGCTGAGGAGCGTTTCGTGAACGACCGACACCCACCCGTCCGGACCGCGTACGAGGACCGGGTCGCGGTGGTCACCCTGGCCTCGGAGAACCCATTGAACCCGCTGGCCGACGACCTCGTCGACGCCCTCGTGGCCGAACTGCGCCGCATCGACGCCGATCCCGCGATCCGCGCCACCGTCCTCACCGGATCCTCGAAGGCCTTCGCCGCGGGCGCGGACGTCAAGGCCATGGCGCCGCAGGACTACGCCACCGCGTTCCGGCAGGACGTCAAGGCCATGGCGCCGCTCATCGGGCGCAACTGGGACGCCATCCGAGCCCACCGCAAACCCCTGATCGCCGCCGTGCGGGGGTACGCCTTGGGCGGCGGGTGCCAACTCGCCATGATGTGCGATGTCGTCGTCGCCGCCGAAGACGCACGGTTCGGCCAGCCGGAAGTCGTCCTCGGCATCGTCGCCGGGGCCGGCGGGACACAGCCGCTCCCCCACGCGGTCGGCAAGTCGCTGGCGATGCAGATGTGCCTGACCGGAGCGCCGATCAGCGCCGCGGAAGCGCTGGCCGGGGGACTGGTGTCCAAGGTCGTGCCCACCGACCGGCTGCTGCCCGAAGCCACCCGGCTCGCCCGGTCGATGGCCGCGCACTCACTGCCGGTCCTGCTGGCGATCAAGGAGGCGGTGAACCGCTCGTTCGAGTCCTCCCTGAGCGAAGGACTGCTCTTCGAGCGAAGCCAGTTCCACACCGGGTTCGCGCTGAAGGACCAGAAAGAAGGCATCGCGGCGTTCCGCGAACGCCGCGACCCCGCCTTCGCCGACGAATGAACGGACAGCCGATGAACGACGAAAGCCCACTCGTGACGACCGGCCTCGCGGACGGTGTCCTCACGATCACCCTCGACGCCCCGCACACCGGCAACGCCCTCGACATCGCGATGACGGAGGCGGTCGCCGGCGCACTCGAGGACGTCCGGAACACGCCGGACGCGCACTGCGTGCTGATGCGGTCCTCGGGACGGCACTTCTGCACCGGCGGCAACGTCAAGGACATGGCCCGCGGTGTCGACCTGATGGCCGGGACGACCACGGACATCCAGGACCGGCTGCGCCTCGGCCTGCACCGGATCACGCGCGCGCTGCGCGATCTCGAAGTCCCTTCGGTCGCCGCTATCAACGGTGCCGCCATCGGAGCCGGGTTCGACCTCGCCCTGATGTGCGACGTGCGCGTCGCCGCCCGGTCCGCCCGGTTCGCCGAGAGCTTCCTGCGGCTGGGCCTGGTGTCCGGGATCGGCGGTGCCTGGTTCCTGGCCAGGGTCGTCGGCGTGGCCAAGGCCATGGAACTGACCCTGACCAGCGAGTTCATCTCCGCCGAGGCGGCGGCCGAGCTGCACATCGTCTCGCGCGTCGTCGACGACGACCTGCTGACGGACGAAGCCGCCGACCTCGCCCGCACCATCGCCGTCCAGCCGCCGCGCGCACTGCGCATGGCCAAACGGCTGGTCCGGGAGTCGGCGGAGACCACCCTGCCCGCCGCGCTGGAGCTGGCAGCCGCGATGCAGGCCATCCTCCTGTCCGGCGACGAGCACCGCACCGCCGTCAAGCAGTTCCTGGAGAACCGGCGATAACCATCTCGACGAGGAGATGCCATGAAGAACCGCACCACCACGTCCCCATCCGGGATGACGAGGATCGTCGGAGCCTCGAGCATCGGCACGATGCTCGAGTACTACGACTTCTTCGTCTACGTCGCCCTCACCGGCACGCTCACCAAGCTGTTCCTGCCGGCGAGCGACCCAGTCGTCGCGACCCTGCTCGCCGCCGCCACCTTCGGCGTGTCCTACCTGGCCCGTCCGCTGGGCACGGTCATCTTCAGCCCCATGGCCGACCGGATCGGGCGAAAGAAGACGTTCGTCGTGACCCTCGGCGTCATGGGGGTCGCGACCGTCTCCATCGGCTGCCTGCCCACGTACGCGGCAGCCGGGATCTTCGCCCCGGCCGCCCTGCTGCTCCTGCGCGTCGTCCAAGGCATCGGGCTCGGCGGTGAATACGGATCCGCGGTTGTCTACGTCACCGAGCACGCTCCCTCCGAACGGCGCGGGCGGTACACCAGCGTGCTGCAGAGCACCGCGACCGTCGGCCTGCTCGTCGCGCTGGTCCTCGTCTCCCTGCTCAAGGTGACCCTCGACGCCGAGGCCTTCCTCGGCTGGGGCTGGCGGATGCCGTTCCTGCTGTCCGCGCCGATCGTGCTCGTCGCGACCCTGATCCGGTTGCGGATGCGCGAAACGCCGGTCTTCACGGAACTTCGGAACTCCGGGCAGCTGGCGAAGTCGCCGCTCCTGGACACGGTCCGCACATGGAAGTCGTGGAAAGCCATCCTGCTGGCCACCTTCGGCGCGCAGGGCGGCACCTCGGTGACGCTCTACACCTCGGTCGTTTACATGCTCTACTTCCTGCAGACCGTGCTCAAGGTGGACGAAACCCGGACCAACGTCTGCCTGGCGATCGCCCTCGTGATCGCGGCGCCGTGCTACCCTCTCTTCGGGGCACTGTCCGACCGCGTCGGCCGCTCCCGGGTGATGCTGCTCGGCATTCTCCTGTGGATGGTCGCGGCCTACCCGGCGTTCGCCGGGATCCGGGCGGCGGTCCACGCCGCGTCCTGGACCGCGGTCACGGCGATCATCACCGTGCTGGCCATCCTGACCGCCATGGTGATGGCCCCGCTGCCGGCGTTCATCACCGAGCAGTTCCCGCCACAGAGCCGCACGACCGGGTTCGGCTTCGCCCAGCAGCTCGGGAACATCCTCTTCGGCGGCTTCCTGCCGTTGATCAGCTTGTCCCTGGTCTCGTGGACGGGAAACCAGCTGGCGGGAGTCGGCTACTCGATCCTCTCGCTCCTCCCCTGCCTGGCCGTCACCCTGTTCTGGGGTGTCCGCTCGGAGCGGGCGCGGACCGCCCGGCCTGGTGCGTCGCCGGTGCCCTCGGCGAGCACGGAAACCTCCGGTGGCGTATTACGCTGATGAGCGTGACCGTCCGCCGCGATCCCCTGCCGCCGTTGAACCCCACGCGGGTGTTCGCGACGACGGGGAGGCTGCTGAGTATTTCGAAGGCGGCGGCAGAGCTCTCGGTGACGCCCGCCGCGGTCAGCCGCCAGGTGCGTGCGCTCGAGCACTACCTGGGGGTGCCCCTGTTCCACCGCGTGCACGGTGGCTTGGAGCTGACCGCGGCGGGTTCGCGCTACCTGGCCGACATCACCCCGCTCTTCACTGCGTTGGAGAAGGCGACCGAGGCGGTCCACGCCGGGGTTCCGGGCGCCACGCTCAAAATTCGGTCTCCCGCCACCTTCGCGGTGCGCTGGCTGATCCCCCGGTTCGCGAGCTTCCACCGCGCCCACCCCGACATCGACGTCCGGCTGACCACCTCACCCGCCCCGATCGACCTCGACCGCGAAGACATCGACGCGGGCGTCCAGCTCGGTGACGGCGACTGGCCCCGGCTGTCCAGCCAGCGGCTCATCCCGAACGAGCTGGTGCCCGTGGTCGCCCCTCGGCTACGAGCCGTCGCCAAGGCGGGCGACGCCACCCTGCTCCACTCACTGGCGCGGCCCGACGACTGGGCGGTGTGGCTTGAAGCCGCCGGGTTGGACACCGCGAACGCCTACAGTGGAATGAAGTATGAAACTTCGCTGCTGGCCTACCAAGCCGGACTCGAAGGCCACGGTGTCGCCATCGCCCAGAAGGCCCTCGTCGAGAAGGAACTCGCTGACGGATCGCTCGTGACCCCGTTCGACTTCGTTCTCGATCGTGGACGGTTCACCTACTACTTCGTGTGGCGGGCGGACCGGCCGCAGTCCCCGGCGGTCGTCGCCTTCCGCAGCTGGCTGGCTTCCGTCGTCGGTCGCTGATCCGCCGGAACCGCCTGTGTGCCCCAGCAGGCGGAGACGCCGTGCTCGCGCAGTGAGGCCATGTCTTCGCAGCCGGTCGTGTGTGGCTCGAGGACGCGGCACAGCCAGTCCTCGCGCATACCGGACGGTCCCTGCAGACGCATCCGCGCGTCGAGAGCGACGAGGACGGACGGGATGTCGGTGCCGGGGTAGGGGCCGAGCCGATCAGGGTGGCTTGCTGGGTCAGTTGCGCGCCACCGCTGATTCCGCGCGCCACTTTGTCCAGTAGCGACACGGCGTGGCGTAGTTCGGCGGAGGCAAGCACGTCAGCGTCGGTGACCATCGCACCAATCTCAGTGTATCGACTGTGGTGAGCGGCTCCGAGTTTTCCGGACAGCTTTCTTATAGCTATTTCATGCTGCGAGCTGTCCGTTCAGGAACTCGTTGAAGTGATCTCAACGACTTTCATTTGATCATTCCGTGTTCAAGATGGGTCAGGGTGAGTGCGGCTTTCACGATGTTGCCGATCCTGCGCGGGCTGGTGGTGATATTCCGCAGGCTGCGCCAACGGCCGGTGAGGACGGCGAATCCTCGTTCGCCCAGGCACCGCAGCCGCGTAGTAAGGCGTTGTAGGTGCGGTTGTCCGCGTCGAGTACCTGGCCATCGGCGGGTTGTTTGATCGGGGTGTGCACGCCGATTCCCGCGCCGCCGTAGCCACCGTCGGCCAGTGTGGGCAGGTCCAGCCGAGAGGCAGCCCAGTACAACGCGCCCAGCACGTGCTCGCGGGCGGCCGTCAGGTCGTGCACTGATCCGGGCTCGACATCCGAGACCCACAACGGCACGCCGTCCGGTGTCGACAGGGCCTGGACGTTGCCGCCTGATTCGTGGGCTTTCCCGGAAAACCACAGGTCAATCTGTTTGCCTTTCACGCCGGTGGTCTTTTCGCTACACCGGTCGGCGGAGAAGATCTTTCTGTCGAGGATGACGTAGGCCAAGCCCTCGGCTTTCGCCCGGTTCAGCGCCTCATGCAGGTCCGGGGCTTGCG
>DASZNR010000010.1:0-76009 GCA_035551175.1 Amycolatopsis sp.
GCGGCCGGGCGCAAGTACGGCAAGCAGGTCGTGGCCGACATGATCACCGTCGTCGAGGGCCGCGTCGCCCGTATTCGCGAGGTGTCGAAGCTGGGTGTGTCGTTCGTGGAGATCCACGCCGGTCTGGACGAGCAGGCCCGCCCCGGTTACTCGATCGAGACGCTGCTGGAAGACGGCCGCCAGGCTGGGGTTCCGTTCTCCATCGCCGGTGGCATCAAGATCGACACCATCGCTTCGGTGCGTGACGCGGGTGCGGCCGTCGCCGTCGCCGGCGGTGCGATCTACAACGCCACCGACCCGGGCGCCGCTGCCAAGGAACTCAAGAAGCGCGCCGCCTGACAAACCGAATCCCGGCCGGAATCAAAGAAAAACGAATTTACCAGGAGCGCGCGCCCATGGCAGCAATCGAATCGACTGAGGTTGTTCGCTTGACCACCAAGCGACTCCCCGAAGACTGGACCGAGCTGGACCGGCGCGCGGTCGACACCGCCCGCGTGCTGGCCGCAGACGCGGTCGAGCACTGCGGGAGCGGACACCCCGGCACGGCCATGAGTCTCGCACCAGTCGCATACGCGTTGTTCCAACGCGTGATGCGACACGACCCCGGCGACGCGCAGTGGGTCGGGCGCGACCGGTTCGTGCTCTCCGCCGGGCATTCGAGCCTCACCCTCTACATCCAGCTCTTCCTTTCCGGCTACGGCCTGGAGCTGGACGACCTGAAGTCCTTGCGCAAGTGGGATTCGCTGACCCCTGGCCACCCCGAGTACGGGCACACCCTCGGCGTGGAGACCACGACCGGCCCGCTCGGTCAGGGGTTGGCGAACGCGGTCGGGATGGCCATGGCCGCCCGCCGCGAGCGCGGACTGCTGGACCCGGACGCCGAGCCCGGCAAGAGCGTGTTCGACCACCACGTGTACGTGATCGCTTCGGACGGCGACATCGAGGAGGGCGTCACCTCCGAGGCGTCGTCGCTCGCGGGCACCCAGCAGCTCGGCAACCTCACGGTGATCTACGACAGCAACGAGATCTCCATCGAGGACGACACGCGCATCGCGTTGTCCGAGGACACCGCCAAGCGGTACGAAGCGTATGGCTGGCACGTGATCAAGGTGGACGGCGGCGAGGACGTGGTCGCGTTCCTCGACGCGATCGAGCAGGCCAAGGCGGAGACTTCGCGCCCGACCCTGATCGTGCTGCGCACCGTGATCGGGTTCCCCGCGCCGAACAAGATGAACTCCGGCAAGGTGCACGGTGCTGCACTGGGTGCCGAGGAACTGGCCGCGGTCAAGACCGCGGTCGGCCTCGACCCCGAGCAGCACTTCCAGGTCGACGACGAAGTCCTGCGCCACACCCGTGAGGTGGCCACGCGGGGCCGGGCCGACCACGAGAAGTGGCAGCTCGAGTTCGACGCCTGGGCACAGGCCAACCCGGAGCGCAAGGCGTTGCTCGACCGCATCAGCAAGCGGGAGTTGCCCGCCGGCTGGGCGAACGATTTGCCCACGTGGGAACCCGACGCCAAGGGGGTCGCAACCCGCAAGGCGTCGGCGGCTGTGCTGGCCAAGCTCGGCGAGGTGCTGCCGGAGCTGTGGGGCGGGTCCGCGGACCTGGCCGAGAGCAACAACACCACGATCAAGGGCGCGGATTCCTTTGGTCCGGCCGAAATCTCCACGGACGCGTGGGACTGCAACCCTTACGGCCGGACGCTGCACTTCGGCATCCGCGAGCACGCGATGGGTTCGATCCTGAACGGCATCCTGCTGCACGGCGGAACCCGGCCGTACGGTGGCACGTTCCTCATCTTCAGCGACTACATGCGCCCCGCGGTGCGTCTGGCCGCGCTGATGAAGCTGCCGGCGATCTACGTGTGGACGCACGACTCGATCGGGCTCGGCGAAGACGGCCCGACGCACCAGCCCGTGGAGCAGCTGGCGTCGCTGCGCGCCATCCCGGGGATGGCGATGGTGCGCCCGGCCGACGCCAACGAAACGGCGTACGCATGGAAGTCCGTGCTGGAGGACACCAGCGGGCCGGCCGGACTGGCGCTGAGCCGCCAGGACCTGCCGACCCTGGAGGGCACGTCGGCCGAAGGCGTCGCCGCCGGTGGTTACGTGCTTGCCGAAGCGTCTTCGGGTAGCCCCGAGGTCGTGCTGGTCGGCACCGGTTCCGAGGTTCAGCTGGCCGTGGCGGCCAGGGAAATCCTCGAATCCGAAGGGGTCGCCACCCGAGTGGTGTCGATGCCGTGCGTCGAGTGGTTCGAACGGCAGGAGAAGTCGTACCGGGACAAGGTGCTGCCTCCCTCGGTGCGAGCACGGGTAATCGTCGAAGCGGGAATTGCTCAGCCGTGGCACCGGTTCGCCGGCGACGCGGGTGAGATCGTGTCGCTGGAGCACTTCGGTGCTTCGGCGGACTTCAAAACCCTCTTCAAGCAGTTCGGCATCACCACCGAAGCCGTGGTCGAAGCGGCCCGGCGAAGCGTGCAGGCGGCGCGCACGAGGTGATGTCTTCCCGCAGGCGGAACGGTCCCGAACCCGCGGACGGGACGTGAACGGCCGCTTGCACAGGCGGCCCCGGCGAACCGCCGGGGCCGCCTTCTCGTGATTTCGATCAGTATTCGTAATCCGAATCACGGGATAGCGTTTCCCAATGTCATAAGCCTTGCTGGTCACCCCGTAGGTGGACAATCATTTGGTCTGAGTGGCTTATCGGCGCCGCTCCGACGATCCGCGCGATGGCTTGCCTTTACCGCAACGGACAAAGTGACCAACGAATGCCATCCGCCCCGCAAGTGGAGGAAGATCTCGTTGACGCAGTCGACTTCTAAGAAGCTTGATGCCAGTCTTTTCTCGGCCGCAACACGCACCGTTGTCGGCGAGGTGGATCGGGTGAGTGCGGCGGTGGAGTCCCCGGCGTGGGTCCGTGCCGGCGAACTGCTGCTCACGGCACCGGCGGTGTTCACCATCGGCACCGGGCGCAGCGGGCTCGCGCTGCAGATGGCCGCGATGCGGTTCATGCACCTCGGTCTGCCCACCCACGTCGTCGGTGAGGTGACCGCGCCCGCGATCGGCTCGGGCGACGTTCTGGTGGCGGCCTCCGGCTCGGGGTCGACCGCCCGTGTGGTGCGCGCCGCGCAGACCGCGCGTGACCAGGGTGCGAGCGTGATCGCGCTGACCACGGCGCCCGACTCGGCGCTGGGCAAGCTCGCGAACGAGGTGCTCGTGATCCCGGCCGCGGACAAGCAGGACTTCGACGGCAAGGCGTCCGTGCAGTACGCCGGCAGCCTGTTCGAACAGTCCGTGCTGGTGACCACCGACTCGCTTTTCCACGCACTGTGGCAGACCAGCGGCACGCAGGCCCGCGAGCTGTGGCGCCTGCACGCGAATCTCGAGTGACCGCACGGCGTTTCACCGCGATCTCCGTCCTGATGCTACAGACAAGAATGGGAGCCCGACATGCAGTATCAGAGTGAGGTCGCGCCTCGGAACTCCGCCGGAATTCACACGTTGGAGGCCGTGGCGCTGGCCGCTACGCGCAGCGCCGCGGTGGCCAGCTTCGCCTGGGTGGGGCGCAATGACCAGAAGAGCGCAGACGCGGCGGCGACCGCGGCGATGCGCGACGCGCTGGCCGACGCGCCCGGGCGCGGGAAAGTGGTCATCGGGGAGGGCGAAAAGGACGACGCCCCGATGTTGTTCAACGGCGAGATCGTGGGTAACGGCCACGGCCCGGACTTCGACATCGCCGTCGACCCCCTCGAAGGCACCTCGTTCTGTGCGCACGATCTGCCCGGCTCCCTGGCCACGATCGCCTTCGCCGAATCGGGCACGTTCTGGTCGCCCGGACCTGGGTTCTACATGGACAAGATCGTGGTCGGACCGCAGGCGAGGGACGTCATCGACCTGGACGACGAGCCAGAGGAAACGCTGGTCAAGGTCGCCAAGGCGATGGGCAAGCAGGTCAGCGACCTCCGCGTGATGATCATGGACAAGCCGCGGCACAAGGAACTGATCGCCCGGGTGGTCCGGGCGGGGGCGGCCGTGCAGACGCCGGCGGGCGGTGACGTCGGGGGCAGCCTGGCGGTACTCATGCCGACGCTCGACATCGACCTGCTCATCGGGGTCGGTGGCACGCCCGAGGGCGTGATGACCGCCGCGGCCGTCCGGGCTCTCGGCGGCGGCATGCTGGGCCGGCTGGCTCCACAGCGCACCGAAGAGGCGGACAACATCAGGGCGGCGGGCATGTCTCTCGACCGCATCTACACCTGCGAGGAACTGGTTTCCGGCGACGCGTTTTTCGTCGCCTCGGGCGTCAACGGCGGACCTCTCGTCGGGCGTCCTCGGAAACAAAACGGAACGACAATCACCGAATCACTCCTCATCTCCCGAGGCGAAATTCGGCACATCACCCACACCACCTTCGAGTAATTCGACCGATGGTTCGCGAGTTCTGAGATCTACGGCGGCCATCCTCGAGCGGACCCCACCACGATCAAGGAGATTCGGTGACGCTGCACCTGGACGACCTCCGTGTTCGCCGTCTCGGCGAGTGTCGATACGATTCGCCGCTCTCCGAGGTGCTTTCCACCAAACAGACCTCTCCGCATTACGTGGCAGAGGGCGACCGGGTCCTGCTCGAGGACACCGTCTCCATGCTCGCCGAACACGGCCTTCCGCCGGGCCAGGTCCCGAGCTTCGAAGCCGCCGGGCCGCGCCGCAAGATCTACTTCGACCCCGCGAACGTGACCGCGGGAATCGTCACCTGCGGTGGCTTGTGCCCCGGGCTCAACAACGTGATCCGCGGGCTCGTGCAGGAGCTCGCGGTGCACTATCAGGTCAAGCGGATCCTCGGTTTCCGCAACGGGCTCCAGGGGCTCACGGCCGCGCACCGCAACGACACCATGGAGCTGACGCCCGAGCGCGTCCGCGACATCCACACCGCGGGTGGCACGATCCTCGGCAGCTCGCGCGGCGGCCAGGACGCCGATGAGATGGTCGACTCCCTCGTCGCCAGAGGCGTCGACATCATGTTCGTCATTGGCGGCGACGGCGGGATGCGCGCCGCGACGTACCTTGCCAACGCGATCCGGCTCCGCGGCCTCGACATTGCCGTGATCGGGGTGCCGAAGACCATCGACAACGACCTGCCCTTCACGGACCAGTCGTTCGGCTTCCAAAGCGCCTTCGCGCGGGCCACCGACTTCATCTCGGCGGTCGCCGTCGAGGCCGCGGCCAGCCCGAACGGCGTCGGCATCGTGAAGCTGATGGGCCGGCACTCGGGGTTCATCGCGAGCTACGCCGCGCTGGCCGCCAACTCCGCGGACATCGTCCTGATCCCCGAGATTCCATTCGTGCTCGGCGGACCGGACGGCCTGCTCGTTCACATCGAGCAACACGTGCGCTCCAAGGGCTACGTGGTGATCGTCCTCGCCGAAGGTGCGGGGCAGGACCTGCTCGAAGAGCTCGCCGTGCCGCAACAGAACGGCCGCCGTGCCACCGACGCCTCGGGCAACCTGAAGCTCGGCAACGTCGGCGATCTGCTCAAGGACCGCATCACCGCACACCTCACGGGCGTGGGGCTTCCTCCCACGATTCGCTACATCGACCCGAGCTACGCGGTCCGCAGCATCGCCGCCAACGCCTACGACAGCGTTTACTGCGTGCGGCTGGCCCACGCCGCGGTGCACGCCGCCATGGCCGGCCACACCGAGGCCGCTGTCGCCCGCTGGCGCCGCCGCTTCGTCCACGTCCCCCTGACCCTCATGACCAGCCGCCGCAACCAGGTCGACCCCGACGGCGACCTGTGGATGTCGGTGCTGGAAACCACCTGCCAGCCGGCCGAATACGGTCCCGCGCGGGATCGGGGAATGGTCCGTACCGGATTCTGCTGACGGACTCGTGAGCGGCGGTGCCGGTTCTGACCGGCACCGCCACTCACGAGTCGCGCCGCGCCCCAGATCGTAAGAACCGCCCTAGGCCTGAGCTTCCTGCGCGCGTGACAGCCAAGTCTGGGCTTCCTCGGCGGCCCCCCGCGCCCGCAGCATGCGGGCCAAACTCAGCATTCCCTGAACATCGCCGGTCTCCGCCGCACGACGGAAGAAGTTCTCGGCCGCGGCCAGCTCGTCGCGCGCCTCGGCCAGGTGGCCCAGGTTCGTGAGGGCGGGGATGCTGCCGTGTTCGGCGGCCTTGCGGTACCAGGCGGCGGCTTCGCCGTCGTCACCACGGGCGCGAGCGAGGACACCGAGGTTGGTCATCGCGGCGGAGTCGCCGGCCTCGGCGGCGCCCAGGTACCACGTTTCGGCTTCGTCGACGTCGCCGCGGCGGTGCAGGAGCAGCCCGAGCCGGACGGCGGCTTCGACGTTGCCGCCCGTCGCACCTCGGCGGTACCAGGACTCGGCGTCGGCCGGTTCGCCGAAGCGTTCGGCCTCGCGGCCCAGCAGGCACGTCGCCGCCAGCTCGCCGGCGGCCAGCGCCTCGTGCCACCAGCGCGAGGCCTCGCGGTAGCGCCCGCGTTCGCGCATGATGACGCCGAGGTCGAGCATCGCCGTGGGGCTGCCTGCGCTCGCCGCGCGGCGGCACCAGTCCTCGGCCTCGTCGTAGCGGCCGTATTCGGCGAGCAGGTGCCCGAGCGCGGCCGTCGCCTCGGTGTCGCCGGTCATCGCGGCTTCGCCGTACCAGTATTCGGCGTCCTCGAAGCTGCCACGCCGCTCGTACGCGCGACCCAAGCCGACCATTCCGCGGGGGTCGCCTGCCTGTGCGGCTTCGAGAAACCAGCGTTCGGCCTCGCCGACCTCACCGCGTTCGTGCAGAAGCGTGGCCAGCGCGGTCATCGCGACGCGGTCGCCGCCGACCGCGGCCCGACGGAACCAGGTTTCGGCTTCCGTCCGCTCGCCACGGTCGCGCAAGGTGGCGCCGACGCGGGTCATCGCGACGACGTTGCCGGCTTCGGCCGCCTTGCGTTGCAGGTAGTCGTCGACGCGCGAGTTCCACTTCCGTAGCCGCCCGGGCATCGCCCCTCCCTTCCGCCTACCCCCAATCCGGTAGTCGTCGCACGCGCCGTGGACGTGACACGTGGTCCCGGACACGCTTCACGGACGCCCGAGTGTGTCGGCGCGATCACGGGCGCCGCGCCGGGCATACTCCGGCTCCCGAACCCCGTCGGAAGGATCGCGCGCGCATGGCCCGGACGTCTTCAGCCCAGTGGATTTCGCTGGTCGTCGTGGTTCTCGTGGTGGCCGTCGCCGGAATCTGGTACGCGGGACACCGCAGCGACGCCGAAGCCGGCGCCGCGCCCGCCGACGTCACCCGGCAGCTGGCCGAGCTGAAAATCGCGCCGCGCACGTCGATGTCCGGCTATTCACGCGAAAAATTTCCCCACTGGGACAACCAAGGGCACAACTGCAACACGCGTGAACTGGTGCTCGAACGCGACGGCAAGAACGTCAAGGCCGGCTCCGACTGCAACCCGACGTCCGGCAGCTGGTTCAGCCCGTACGACGGCGAAACCTGGACCAAACCCGGCGACGTCGACATCGATCACGTTGTTCCACTCGGCCAAGCTTGGGCCAGCGGAGCGCGCGACTGGCCGCAGGCCAAGCGTGAACAGTTCGCCAACGACCTCACTCGTCCGCAATTGTTCGCCGTCACCGACAATCTGAACCAGCAGAAGGGCGACAAGGCACCCGACGAGTGGAAGCCGCCGCTCGTATCGTTCTGGTGCACGTATGCGACGGACTGGATCACCGTCAAGAACTACTACGGCCTGACTGTCACAACCGGCGAGAAGACGGCGTTGCAGGACATGCTGGCGCGCTGCCCGGCTTCCTGACCGCCGGAATTCGTCGGTGCCCGCGGATACGGTCCCGGCATGGCGATGTTCCTCCTGATCCACGGCGGTGGCGGCAGCGGCTGGGACTGGCACCTGGTCGCCGAGCAGTTGCGGCTGCGGGGGCACGAAGCCGCCGCACCCGATATGCCGATCGAAAACCCCGAGGCGACGTTCCAGGACTTCGCCGACGTAGCGGTGCGGGCCGTCGAAGATGCGGCCGACATCGTGGTGGTCGGGCATTCCTACGGCGGGTTCACGGCGCCGATTGCCGCCCGGCGGCTCGGCGCGCGGCTGCTGGTGTTCGTTGCGGGCATGGTGCCCGCACCCGGCGAGGCGCCGGGGGACTGGTGGGGCAACGTCGGCTACGAGAACCCGGGAGAGGGGCTGTCGGCAACGGAACAGTTCCTCGGAGACGTGCCGCCGGAGCTCGCCGAGGAGGCGCTGCGCCGTGCGCGCGACCAGGCGAGCGCCGAGTACCGCGAGCCGTGGCCCGAACCGCGGCTCCCGGACCTGCCCACGCGGATCCTCCTGTGCCGTGACGACAAGTTCTTCAGCCCCGCTCTGCAGCGGCGCGTCGCGCGAGAACGGCTCGGCCTCGAAGCCGACGAGATCGGCGGATCCCATGGTGTCGCATTGAGCCGTCCGGTGGAATTGGCTGAACGGCTGGAGGCGTATTTTGCCGCGCTCTGAATCCACGCCGTCTCAATGGCCCAGACCTATTTACGGCGGCTTCCGAACGTCGATAATCCCGCGCAGGGATTCGCCACCAGCGTCGGGGTCTGCCGAGCGGTGTGCGTTGTTCACTTCGGAGGATGCCGCCGGGTGCCTGGCGAGGTAACCGGTGGTCGTGGGCTGCTAGCACCCCGGGACGACGGATGGGCAATCCATCAGGGACCGCAGGGTTACAGCATGGGAGCGACGTCGAACACGGCCCACACGTATTTGCCGCCTTCGCACGGCTCGTAACCCCAGTCGAGCGACAGCGCGTGGACCAGCTGCAAGCCACGGCTGCGAGCCGCCGCCGGCGACGGTTCCTTCAACTCGGGCACGCGCTTGCCGGCGTCGAACACGCACACGAGCAGCCGATCTTCGGTCATCCGCAGCTCAAGGCGGTCGGGCCGCTCACCGTGTTCGAACGCGTTGGTGACCAATTCGGACGTCGCCAGGAGGACGTCGTCGCGCGACTGCTCGGCCACGGCCAGCTCGGCGAGCGCGGCACGCACGGCGTGGCGGGCGATCGCGGGCGCGGTGACGTCGTCGGGAAGGCGGAGCCGCACGGTGGCGGGCGTCGCGGAACCCCTCGTCGGCATCCTCGACGTCGTCATGGCGTCCACACCTCCCGCCTGTTCGTTGCTCGCAGCGCCTGACTGCCCAGGCTTAACTACCCAACCTTGCGAGCCTCGAATCAGGTGCCTTCGGTGATGTCCGTCTCGACGAGTCCCGTCCGCAGCTTCTTCAGCGTCGAGGCCAGCAGCCGCGAGACCTGCATCTGCGAAACGCCGACGCGGCGGGCGATGTCCGACTGGCTCATGCCCGACCCGAACCGCAATGCGATGATCTTGCGTTCCCGGTCGGGCAGGCTTTCCAGCATCGGCCGCAACGCCTCGCGCAGCTCCGCCTGCGACAGGTTCGTGTCGGGCGCGCCGAAGCGTGTGTGCGCGGAGTTTTCCAGCAAGTTGTCCAGTGAAGCGCCGTAGCGCCCCTGCCCGGCGCGCAAGCCCTCGTAGACGTCTTCCATCGGCACGCCGAGGTGCTGCGCGATCTCGCTCGGGCGCGGCGCGCGCGAGAGCCGCACGGTGAGGTCCTCGCGCGCGGCCGAGATGGTCGCGTTGAGCTCCTTGAGCCGACGCGGCACCCGCACTGACCAACTGTTGTCGCGAAAATGGTGACGCAATTCACCCGAAATGGTGGGTACGGCGAACGCCAGGAAATCCGTGCCCTGCGACGGGTCGTAGCGGTCGACGGCGTGGATGAGGCCCACGGTCGCGATCTGCACCAGGTCGTCCATGGCTTCGTCACGGTTGCGGAACTTCCGCGCGAGGTTGCGGGCCAGCTCCAGGTGGTCGCGCACCAGGCGGTCGCGAATCTCCTCCCGCTGCGGGGAATCCGCGGGCAGCCGGGTCAGCTCGTCGAACAGCGACGCCACATCGGTGGGCTCGTCGCCATCGGCGGTGGTGGTCACGACGGGGCCGCCTCGCTCTCGCGGACCAACTGGACGCGGGAGAGGTAACGGCCGTCGGATGGGGTTACGGTGCGCCGCGCCGAAGTGGCGAGTGCGGTGAGCAGCTGCCACGACAGTCCGGTTTCGTCGCCGTGGTCCGGCTTGTCGGACAGCACCGAGACGGTCACCTCGATGCGGCCATCGATCCACGAGAAGACGCAGGTCAGCTTGCCGTCAGCCGCCGAGGGCAACAGCATGGAGCACGCTTCGTCCACCGCCATCCGGAGGTCCTCGACGGCGTCGAGGTCGAAGTCCTGGCGCATAGCGATGTCCGCGATGATCGTGCGCAGTGTGGGCACCACGTGCGGGATCGCCGCCGTCCGCACCTCGATGAGCTGGGCGTCCTCGCGATCGAGCGGGGCGTTTTCCTCCACGTGCTGTCCTCTCTCCGGCTCACTCGGCCGTCTCAAGTGCTGCCCGGTCACCTCATGCCCGGGGTGTGAGCAAACCAAACTCGAGTTTGATTCCCGCGACCGGCGGGCATGTAGCGATCGAAGTGCTGATCCCGTGAAAGGTGGGGACGAGATGGCTGACGTGAGCCGGCTGCCCAACGTGGTCGCCGAGGAATGGGAGTGGCAGCTCCGCGGTTCCTGCCGCGGCGCCGACAGCAGCCTCTTCTTCCACACTGACAACGAACGCGGATCCGCACGCGAACGCCGGGAATCTCGCGCCAAGGCGATCTGCCAGACGTGCCCTGTGCTGGCGCAATGCCGGAAGCACGCCATGACCGTACAGGAGCCGTACGGCATTTGGGGTGGGCTGGGCGAAATCGAACGTCGTGAACTGTTCATGAGCCAACGCCGGGCCCGTAAACACAAGACCGTGTCCGCCTAGCCCCGAGCCCGGCCAGTCCCGCGTACCCCGGTGGTGCGCGGGTTGCTGTGTGCTCTTGCCCTCCCGTGTCGATGTCCGGGACAGTGGCGGCGGACGCGGCGCCGGTCACCCACTGGGTTAGGGTTGGACTTTCCAGATGCCTGGAACCGTGAACGGTTTGCCGCTTGAGATACAGGCGCGTACCGGCGCAGCAGCAGCGCCTGACGAGGAGAAACTGCATGCCCGCAGCCGACCAGAACGCCACCCCGCCCGGGTTCGGCATCACGCTGGACACCGAGGCGGCCGAGCCGAGGGTGGTGGTCAGCGGTGAGCTCGACCTGCTCACCAGCCCGCAGCTGCAGGAAGCCCTTGCCGGGTTGATCGCGGACAAGAACTCGCAGCGCGTGGTGGCCGACCTCACCGGCGTGACCTTCTTCGATTCCTCCGCACTGAACGTGGTCCTGCACGCCCAGCGGCAGGCCCGTGAACAGGACGTCGAGCTCGCCGTGGTGCCGAGTTCGGCCGTGAGCCGCGTCATCGAGCTCACGGGAGTGGCCGAACACCTGAGCGTGTCGGAGGAACCGCCCGCCTGATCCCCGATACGGTCGCGCGGACCTGAATCCGTCCACGACCTGGGGGAGATCCACGATGATGGGGCGCACTCATGCCCTGACCGGCTGGTGCGCGGGCCTCGCCGTGGCACCGGCGGTCGGCGCCGGTTCGGTGCATCAGGCGGTGGTTTTCGGAGCCACCACGGCCGGGTTCGCACTGCTGCCCGACCTCGACCATCCCGGTGCCAGCGCATCCCGCCTCCTCGGCTGGCTGACCGAGGCGCTCTCGTGGCTCCTGCGCCGCGTCTCCTCCGCCGTGTACGCCCTCACCAAGGGCCCGCGTGACGAGAAGTCCACTGGCACCCACCGCCACCTTTCCCACACCGTGCTGTTTGCCGCGGGCCTCGGCGCCGCGACCTCGGCGGGCACCGCGGCCGGTGGTCCGTGGGCCGTGTTCGGGGTGCTGGTCTTCGGTTTGCTGCTGGCGCAGGGCGCGCTGGGCGACTGGCTGTTCCCCGTGAGCGCGGGCGCGATCGTCTGGTGGTACTTCACGGCGCAGGACCACGCGGCCGAGCTGGATCGCATCTCGGGCTGGCTCGGCATCGCCGTCGCCGCTGGATGCCTGGTCCACTGCCTCGGCGACGCCCTCACCGAGTCGGGCTGTCCGTTCCTGTTCCCGCTTCCGATCGCGGGGGAGACGTGGTACGAGATCCGCCCGCCCAAGCCGCTGCGCCTGCGGACGGGCAAGAAGGTCGAAACCCGTTTGGTGTTCCCGGTTTTCGTCGTCCTTGGCGTGCTACTGGTCCCCGGCGTGTGGAGCTGGACGACCTCGACTGTTCAGCACTTGTTCACTCCGCCGGCGGCGCAGACCGCGACGCAGTGATCCGCTTCGCCGCCCAGCCCGTGTCGGTGTGGTCGGTGTGGTCGCGGGTGCGCGCCGGGTCGAGTGCCACCGAGTTTGCGGTGAACAGCCGGGGAGATTTCGGACACGGTTCGGGCCATCAGCAATTCGTCGAGGCAGAATGAGAGTTGAATCGGAACGGTGCACCCGTTTCGACGGAGTGTTACTCCGGGGTTGTCACCGAGTTGAAGGAGGCGCCCGTGAACAAACCAGCGCTGCGCGCCGACGCGCGGAGGAACCGGGCGCGGGTGCTCGCGGCGGCCGAGTCGGCGTTCGCGGCGGACGGGCTGGCTGTGCCGCTCGACGACATCGCGCGGCTGGCCGGTGTCGGTGCCGGCACCGTCTACCGGCATTTCCCCAGCAAGGAAGCGCTGTTCCGGGCTGTGGTGCTGGCGCGGCTGGAGCAGTTCGCGGCCGAGGCGCGCGATCTCGCCGGGGCCGCTGACCCGGGCGAAGCGTTCTACGACTATTTCACGCGCGTGATCGAGCAGGCGTCGGCGAACCGCGCGATCTGCGAGGCCCTCGGCTCGACCACGGGGTACGGCTCAACCACGGGGTACGGCTCGACCACGGCGTACAAGGCCGACCTCAGCACCCAGTTTCGCGACAACCTCACCGTTCTACTCGAACGCGCACAGGCCGCGGGCGCCGTCCGCGCCGACATCACGGGCGACGACCTGCGGGCGCTCATCGTCGGCGCCCTCGCAGTGGAGCGGTATGCGCCGGGCAGCCACCACCTCGTGCGCGTACTGCTCGATGGCCTGCGTCCCGCCTGACTCGGCAGCTCTCGCGGCTTCAGCAACCGCAACGCGATAAGGATCGCCGTCGCCGGGCGGAGTCAAGCGCCGGCCTGACTCGGTAGGTCCCGGTGCAGGCGTCGAAAGTCCGGGTTTCCTGAGCAGCCTCCGGGCGCAGGCTGACCTCCGTAGAGGTGGTGGCCGATCCGTAATAAACTTGAGTTGGCGCGAATCAACTTGCACGTTCTGTAACGGACCATATGATCATTGCGTCTACACCTCGTACCTGCGCGTCGGCATGACGAGGGGGTGCCGGATGTCGAACACGGTTCCTACCTGGGGTTCCGTTGTCGTGACCGGTCTGGCAGGCCTGGCGGCCGGTTTGCTCGCGGCGGCGCTTCTCGTGGCGGGCAACACGCCGACGCGCCCGGCCGATTCGTCCATCCCGACCTCGACACCGACACCGACGTCGACACCCGCGCAGCCCGTCACCGTCACCGTCACCGACCCGCCGCAGCCACCCGTCACCGTCACGCGGTCGGTGCGGTCAGTGCAGTCGGCGCCTCAGCGCACGACCACGTCGACGGTGTCCGTAACGCCCGCGCCCAGCACACCGACCGGCACGCCGACGTCGCTCGCCCCGACGTCGGCAAACTCGTCCACGCGCTGGTGAACCTCAGCCGATGTCGCGGCGGCGCCAGCCCGCGAGCCCGGCCGCGAGCGCTACGGCGGCGATCAGCAGCAGCCACACCACCGGTGTCGCCGTGAACGGCGCACCCGGGAGCTTCGGTGGGTGCTGGAACGGCGAGATGTCGAGCATCACTTGCGGCGCGTTGACGACGGGGCCGAACAGGCTGATCAGCAGACCGAGCGCGCCGACGGCCCAGGCGAGGCTCGTGAAACGCGGCAGCACACCGAACAGCAGCACGCACACCGACACGATCACCCACGTCGCCGGCACCTGGACGAGCACACCCTCCAGCAGATCGGCGACGGTACCGCCGAGGTCGCCCGAACGCAGGCCGTGCGCGATAGCCATGAACAGGCCGCCGACGAGCATGAGCAGTGTCGTGCCGGCGTAACCGAACACGACGTGACTCGCGGCCAGCCGCACCCGTCCGACGCGGGTGAGCAGCGGTTCGAGACGTACACCGGCTTCTTCGCCGCGCATGCGCAGCGTCGCCTGCACGCCGTAGAGCCCGCTGAGCATGGCGAACAGGCTGACCATCGTGGCGAGGAAGGCGTCGACGATCGCGTCGGACCCGCCGAGCCGTTCGAAGATCTGACGCGTTTGCTCGGTGTTCCCGACGAGCCCGGAGATGCCACTCGCGATCGAGCCGAACAGCGCGCCGCCGACGGCGAAGCCGACCACCCAGCCGACCAGCGGGCCGCGGTGCAAACGCCACGCCAGCGCGAACGGCGAGCGCAACGATGGCTTCGCTTCCGGCCGCCCGGGCCGGGGCGGAAGCAGACCGGTGCCGACGTCGCGGCGCGGCAGCAGCGCGTAGCCGACGGCGCCGAGGACCACGGCGGCGGCGAGGAGGACCAAGAGCGTCCACCAGCGTTCGCCGGCGAACGGGCGGGCCTGTTGCGCCCAGCCGATCGGTGAGATCCACGACAGCCAACGCGCATCGGACGTCGAATCACCCGCGCCACGCAACATGAACGCGACCCCGATCACCGCGGTGCCGATGCCGTTGGCCGTGCGTGAGTACTCCGCGAGCTGCACCGCCACCGCGGCGACGGCCGTGAACACCAGGCCCGCACCGGCCGTGCCCGCACCGAACGCGAGCGAACCGACAGCCGGCAGCTTGGCGCTGATCATCGTGGCGAACTGCAGTAGGCCGACGAGCACGCTCGCCCCGGCGGCCACGGCGACGGCGGCGGTGAGCGCCGCGCACCTGCCGACCACAGTGGACGCGAGCAGCTCCGCGCGCCCCGTGTCCTCCTCGGCCCGCGTGTGGCGGGTGACGGTGAAGACGGCCATGAGACCTGTCAGCAGCGCGAGGAACCCGCCGAGGCGCCAGGCGATGAAGCCGCCGGCGGTCGTGAGGTCGAAGGCCGGTCCGTAGAGCAAAGAGAACGAAGGGTTGGCCGCGGCGCCTGCGGTGAGGGCCGCGCGGCTGGCGGCGTCCGGATAGAACTGGTTGTAGCTCGACACGGTGCCGGCGGGGATCACGCTGAGCAGCACGATCCAGATCGGCAGGATCACGCGGTCGCGGCGCAGGGCCAAGCGTGCCAGGTGAGGGGTACCGACCAGCGCAGGGCTGTGCTTCGCCGTCGCGGGGCGGGTGAGGGTGGTGGTCACTTCCGGCCCCCGGCCTCGCTGGGGTGATCCGCTTCGGTGTAGTGGCGCAGGAAGAGTTCCTCGCGGGTCGGCGGCTGGCTCACGAGGCTGCGCACGCCGACCTGTGTCAGCTGGCGGAGTGCGTCGTCGAGCGAACGCGTCTCCACGTCGAAGCGCACGCGGTTGCCGCTGACCTGGAAGTCGTGGACGTCGGCGAGTTCGGTGAGGCCGTTGGGCGGACCGGCGAGCTCGGCCGTGATCGAGGTCCGGGTGAGATGGCGCAGCTCGGCAAGCGTGCCGGACTCGACCGTGCGGCCGGCCCTGATGATGCTCACCTTGTCGCACAAGGCTTCCACCTTCGCCAGAATGTGACTGGACAGCAGCACCGTGCGGCCCTGCTCGCGCTCCTCCTGGATGCACTCCTGGAACACAGCCTCCATCAGCGGGTCGAGGCCCGAGGTCGGTTCGTCGAGCAGCAACAGGTCCACAGTGGAGGCAAGGGCGGCGACGAGTGCGACCTTCTGCCGATTGCCCTTCGAGTACGTGCGGCCCTTCTTCCGCGGGTCGAGGTCGAAACATTCGATGAGGTCCCGGCGGCGCGCTTCTGGTCGAGCCCGCCACGCAGGCGTCCGAGCAGGTCGATCACCTCGCCGCCCGAAAGGTTCGGCCAGAGGTTGACGTCGCCGGGCACGTACGCCAAGCGGCGGTGCAGACTCGCGGCGTCGCGCCACGGGTCGCCGCCGAGCAGGCTGACGTCGCCGGCGTCGGCGTGCAGCAGCCCGAGCAGCACCCGGACCGTGGTCGACTTCCCGGCGCCGTTCGGGCCGAGGAAGCCGTGGACTTCCCCCACGGGAACCTGGAGATCGAGGCCGTCGAGGGCCTTCGTCCGGCCGAAGGACTTGTGGAGGCCGGAGATCTAGATGGCGTTTCCCCTGCTTCGGAAGGTACATTCGCTTCATGAACTTGTGAAGTTAAGAAAACGTCTGGATCATGTGATCATTGCTGTTCCGGTGCGAGAGGATGGGTGGATGACGACGCCTGAGACCAAACGTGACGAGGACGCCGTCCGCCGATATGTCGAGAGCCTGGGCCTCGTGCTGTCGCAGCTCGGGATGCAGCGCATGGCCGCGCGGGTGTTCGCGGCCCTCATGACCACGGACGAGGGCCAGCTGACTGCCGCCGACCTGGCTGAACAGCTGTCGGTGAGTCCCGCTGCGGTTTCGGGTGCCGTGCGGTATCTGGAACAGGTCGGGCTCGTGACGAAGATCCGCGAGCCGGGCGAGCGCCGCGACCACTACCGGCTCTACGACGATCTCTGGTACGCGACTTTTCTCAAGCGCGACCGGCTCCTGATCATGTGGCGCGACGCCGCCGAGGAGGGCATCGAGGCGCTCGGCGCCGACACACCGGCCGGTCATCGGCTGGCTGAGATGCAGGACTTCCTTTCGTTTGTGCTGAAGGAGATCGGCGGTCTCTACGACCGCTGGCACGAGGAGCGGCGCAAGCGCGCATCGAAGTAGCTAGAGGCCGTCGATCAGTGCTCGGGCGAGGGGAGCGGCGATCGCCGAGCCGCTGTCGCGGTCCTCGAAAGAGTCCAGGAACGCCTGCTGGAAGCAAGCGCCCAGGAGCAGGCGCGCGGCGCCGTCGAAATCGGTGGTGTCCGGGATTCGGCCGAGTGCGGCTTCGGCGCGGAGGTAGCCGGCGACGAACGTGATGGGCTGGTCGGGCCCGTGGCCGTCGTCGAGCGCGGCGCGGTGGGTGCGCAGGAGTTCACGCGAGGAGAAGATCGAGACGGAGATCGGGAAACTCGCCCGGTAGAACTCGAGCGCGGTGCGGGCGAGCTCCGTGAGGTTCTCCTCCAGAGACGCGTCGGCGGCGTGCGCCTTCAACCGGTCGATCGTGGGGCCCAGCGCGGGCAGCTCTTCTTCGAGCACGGCGAGGAACAACTCCGTCTTGTCCTTGAAGTGCTTGTACAGCAACGCTTCCGAGTAGCCCGCCGCCTTGGCGATGGCCTTGGTCGTCGCGTGTGCGTAGCCCTGCTCTCGCATGACGTCCGCCGCCGCGGCGACGAGGTCCTGACGGCTGCCCATGGATGCTCCTGAGGAGGTTCTCAGCGTGGTGGGTGTTTACTCACCCTACCCGGTGAGTAAACACTCACCCCTGCTTGGAGGAGCAACCATGAAGATCACCGTCCTCGGCGCGACCGGGCGCATCGGCACGCTGGCCGTACGCGAAGGGCTCGCCCGCGGCTGGCATGTGACGGCCGTTGTGCGCGACCCGGCCCGGTTGCCGGTACCGAGCCACCCGAACCTCGACGTCGCCGTGCACACCCTGGACGACCCGGCGCTCGCTTCGGCACTCCAGAACCGCGACGCCGTGGTGCTCGCGCTGGGCGCTCGCGATCGCAAGCCCACCACGGTGAACGCCGACGGTGCTCGCGCCGTGGTGAATGCACTGCGCGGCTCGGACACACGCTTCGTCGCGGTGAGCGCGGCGGGGCTCAAGACCGAAGGCGATGGTTTTGTCACTCGGTTCATGGTCAAACCTCTCCTGGGTGTGTTCCTGCGAAACGGGTTCGCCGATCTGCTGGTGATGGAATCGGTGATCAAGGACTCGGACGTGGCTTGGACGATCGTGCGCCCACCGCGCCTGACCGACGGCCCTGCCACGGGACGCGTCCTGGCGAACGCGGCCGGGCCGGTGCGCGGCAGTTTCAGCATCTCCCGCGCCGATGTCGCCGCGTTTCTTCTCGATGCGGCCGACGGTACCGGCCTGGTGCGGTCGACGGTGGCGATCGCCCGCCGATGACCACGAGTTGTCCACAACTCGCCTGCCCTGTGGACAGCTCGCCTCGATGGCCGCGCACCCTCGGCGATCGTAATTAAGGTCGGCGACATGGCAGTTCTCCGCTTCGTCCTCTTCGCCGTCCTGGCCCCGATCCTGGCGGTGCAAGCACTGCGCACCCGTCGCGGCACACCCCGCCTGCCGGGTGCTTCCGGGCCGGCGACCGGCGTCACCGGCTCCGGCACGGTGGTCCGGCTCGCCGTCCTCGGTGAGTCCACTGTGGCCGGTGTGGGTGCGCGCACGCACTCAGAGGGATTGACCGGTCAGCTCGCACAACTGCTCGCCCGCGCCGGCCTGGAAGTCCGCTGGCAAGCCGTGGGCCGCACAGGCGCGACAGCCGCCATCGCTCGCCGCGACCTCGTACCGCAGCTGCGGCCGGCGGATCTCGTGGTCATCGCGCTCGGCGTCAACGACACGCTCACCCTTCGCTCGGCCGCTCGCTTCCGCCGCGACCTGCTCGGCGTCATCGTCGACGTCCGCCATCGCCTCGGCCCGGTCCCGGTGGTCCTCGCGGGCGTGCCCCCGATGGGTCGTTTCCCCGCGCTGCCGCGGCCGCTGAAAGACGTTCTCTCTGCGCGCTCTGCCATCCTCGACCGCGCCGCCATCCAGCTCGCGGTCCTCCCCGACGTCGCCCACGTGCCTTTGCCTCCCGAGCTGCTTCACGCCACGACCTTCGCCCCTGACCGCTTCCACCCGAGCCTGGCCGGTTACCGCGCCTGGGCGGCTTCGCTCGTCGCGGCAACCCGCGGGGGCGCGCCATCGTCGGCGGTGAGTCAGCTGGATGACCGCGTACGGGCAGGCGGCACCCTTGCCGGGCAGTCGGGACATGCCACTGCCGGGGTAAGCACGCGCGGTGCCCGGAGTGGTGCATCCGGATCGCGAGGCTCGCCTATCCGAACAGCGAAGACAGAATCTCTGCCGAAAATTTCTGCTCTCCGTGTATCTGGGGGAGCCCCGGTTGCGTCCTATGGGGCAGCCGAGGGAAAAGGGAGAGTCAATGCCTGCCGAAGCGAACGAAGAGAAGACACCGACGGTTCCACCGGTCAGCACCGGCGGGGCGCCCCAGGGCTCCGGTGGTGGGACGACCACGCAGCCCGACGGCGCGCACGACCCGTACGACGACCCGGACACCGCGAAGTAGCGAGACGGGCGGCAGCCGGAAGCCGAGGGGGCTGCCGGAGGCCGTCGGCCCGGTGGGTTTCAGGGGAGGAGCCCATCGGGCGGGGTCCGTGGGGGAGCGGGCCCATAGGAGAGGGAGGGGAGCGCCGGCCGGTGTGGGTGGGGGCCCGCGCCGGCCGGTGCACGAACCCGGACCAGCGCATCCGAACCAACGAATAAGTGACCTGATGCATCCGAGCTCGCGCTGCTTGCTCCTTTCCCGCGAAGGACCACCCACCGCGCCGCCGGTGAACCCGAGACGCCTCCGGCGCGAGGCAGATACGGTGACCGACGTGCAAACCACCGAGGTAGACCCGCCATGGGAAGGCCTGACCGGCGTCGACCTGCACGCTGCCTGCATGGAGGCGGCGCGAGCCGGTGACCGGAGGGCCATGGCGAAACTCGTCGACGAGCTGACGCCGCTCGTCTGGCACGTCGCCCGCGCCAATGGCCTCGATCGCCAGGTCGCCGAAGACGTCGTGCAGACGGTGTGGCTCGCGCTGTTCACCCAGCTCGACAAGCTGCGCGATCCTCGCGCGCTGGCCGCCTGGCTGATCACGACCACCAGGCGGGAAGCGACCCACCCGTACGGGCGGCGGGTGCAGCCGGTGCCGCTCAGCGACGAGGTCGCGGCGAACATCGAAAGCACCGACCCCGCACCAGAGGACGAAGCCGTGCGCGCCGACAACGACCGCAGGGTCTGGCGCGCCTTCCTCCGGCTGCCTGCTCGCTGTCAGGAGCTGCTGCGCCTCACCGTGCTCGCGGGCCGGGCCGAATACCAGGCCGTGGCCGAGGCGATGCGTATGCCGCGCGGCAGCATCGGACCTACCAGGGGTCGTTGTCTCGACTCGATGCGCGATTTCCTCGCAGGAGAAGGGGGTGGCCGGTGAACGACATCGGCGCGCCGGGAAGCGGCAGCGCACTGCCGGATGACGAAACGCTGCTCGCCGACCTCGGCCGTTTTCTCGACGAACTGGACCCGCCACCCGACGACCTGGTGCAGCGGGTCCAGTTCGCGCTCGAGCTCGAGAACCTCGATGTCGAAGTCGCGCGCTGGGAACGGCTCGGCGAGCTCGCCGGTGTCCGCAGCACGGCCACGGGCACGATCACCTTCACCGTCAGCGAACTCACGGTGATGATCAACCTCACCCGCATCGGCAAAGTGCACCGCATCGATGGCTGGCTCGCACCCGCGGGCCAGTACGAGGTGGAGATGCGAGTGGCCGACCGGGGCACGTTCGCCACCGTCGCCGACGAGGGGGGCCGGTTCGTGATCGAGAACGTGCCGTCCGGGACCACGCAGATCCTCGTGCACATCGGCGAGAGACCGCGCCGGCGGACGGTCGTGACGCCGACGGTCGTGCTCTAGAACCCGGACGGGCGTTACCGCGTGTCGCGGGAGTGTGCTCAACTAGAGCGCGTGCCCGAGCAGCCGCCCATCGTCGATCGGATGATCGCGGCGGCTACCGACTTCTACACGTCGGGCCGCGCGGAGGCCGCCGACCAGCGCCCCGGCGCCGCGATGCGGCTGTTTCGGCGAGCGCTCAACCGGCTGGCGCGGACCACCGAACCGGGCCCCGAGGTGCTGGAGCTGCGTACCCGCGTGCTCATCAGCCTCGCGGCGGCCGAAGCGGAGGTCACGTCGACCGAAACCGGCCTCGCGCACCTCGAAGCCGCCGAAGCGGTCCGGCTGCGGCTGCCGGCAGGTGCGGCGCGCAGCTCGTTGCGGCTTCTCATCAGCCTGCAGCGGGCGGTCGTGATGATGCGCGCCGGCCGGTTCGCCGACGCGCTGGGCCTCTACGACCTGGTCCTGCCGGCGATCGAGTCCGAAGTGGACGACGGGTTCGTACTGCTGGTAAGGACCCTCAACAACCGCGCACTCGTCCATATGGCGTTGAACAAGCCGGCCCCCGCCGACGCGGACCTGACCCGCGCGCTCGAGCTCGCCGTCGACCACGGTCACACGCTGCTCGAAGCGAAAATCCGGCAGAACCTCGGAGACCACGCTCAGCTGCTCGGCGACATTCCCGAAGCGTTGCGGAACTACGAAGAAGCCGCCCGGCTGTTCGGCGCCGTCATGCCGGGGTCGCTGCTGGTCGTGCGGCTCGACCAGGCGCGGGCGCTGCTCACCGCCGGCCTGGGCGAGGAAGCCGCGCGCCACCTCGACGAAACGCTGCCGCAGCTGCGGGCCAATGGCTCCGGCCAGCACATCGCCGAGGCGGAGGTCGCGCGGGCGGCGGCCGCGCTGCTCGAAGGCGACTTCGCGCTGGCGCGGAAAATGGCGTCCGCCGCGAGGCGCCGGTTCCTGCGGCGCGGCAATACGACGTGGGCCGAGATCGCCGGCCTCGCCTGCTTGCGCGCCGACGCCCAGAAGATCCTCAGCACCCGCGACGCCCGATCGACCCCGCGGCTGCCCGCCGAGCTCGTGGCGCTGGCCGAACGGCTGGCTGTGCTGGGAGTGCGCGACGAAGAGTCCGTCGCGCGACTGCTGGCCATGCGGCTTTTGCTGCGGCGCGGGGAAATCGACGAAGCCGCGCAGGTGCTCGCGCGCGTCCCGAAGCCTCGGGAGACGACGCCGATCGACCACCGGATGCTGTTTCGGCTGTGCCGCGCGGAGCTGGCCGTCGCCACGGACCGGCCGCGTGCAGCACTCGCGCAGGCCCGCGCCGGTCTGCGCGAACTCGGCATGATCCGCGACCGGATGGGCGGACTCGACCTGGTGTGCGGCACGGCCGTGCACGGCGAGGAGCTGGGCCGGCTCGCGATGCGGCTCGTGCTTCGACGGGCCCGGCGCAACGCGGCGGGCGCGCGTCGCCTCTTCGCGTGGCTCGAACGGACGCGGGCACAGGTTTACCGCTACGAGCCACTGCCCGTGATCGAAGATCCCGTGCTGTCGCGGCACATCACGGAGATGCGGCACCTCCAGCGCACGATCCAGCGGGCGCGGCTCGAAGGCGAACCGGTGAAAGCTCTGGAGCAGCGTTATTCCGCGCTGCAGCACGAAGCGAGCCGGCTCGGCTGGTATTCGAGCCCGTGGGGCCGTCCGCGGCCGGTCGCGACACCGGACGAGGTCGTGGCCCAGCTGGGGGACCGCGTGCTCGTCAGCCTCGTGCCCCACAACGGGCAGCTGTATTCCGTCGTGGTCGACCGCGGGTCGTTCAGGCTGCTGAAACTGGGGCCGTACCTCGGCATCGTCGAGATGGCGAAACAGCTGCACGCCGACCTCGACGCGCTCGCGCCCGACCACCTGCCACCGATGCTGGCCGAGACGGTGGCCGCGTCCGCCGTGCGCCGCGCCGACAAGCTCGACGCGCTGATCTCCGCTTCGCTGGTGAAAACGCTCGACGACCGGGAGCTCGTGATTGTCCCCATTGGACAGTTGTACGCGATGCCCTGGGGCGCTTTGCCTTCGCTGCGCGGGCACCCGGTGACGATCGCGCCTTCGGCCACGGCGTGGATCGCCGCGAAACGCGCCGCCGTCGCCGGCCCGGTGCTGCTCGCCGGTGGTCCGGGCGTGCCCGGCGCCGTCGGCGAGGTCGGGAAACTGCGCTCGGTCTACCCGGACGCCCGGCTCGTCGACGGTGCCGGGGCCACGAGCTCCGCAGTGCTCAAGGCCCTTGACGGCGCCCGCTTGGCGCACCTCGTCGCCCACGGTGCGCACGAACCGGCCAACGCATTGTTCTCCCGTCTCGAACTCGTCGACGGCCCGCTGTTCGCCCATGAGACGGCCCGCCTCGCACACCCGCCCGAACGTGTTGTGCTGGCGGCCTGCGAACTCGCCATGAGCCACATCCGCCGGGGCGAGGAAGCCCTCGGCTTCGCCGGCACGCTGCTGGCCCGTGGCTCGCGCACCGTCATCGGCGCCGTCTCGCGCGTCGGTGACCGTGCCGCCGCCGACACCATGGCCGACCTTCACCGCCGCCTTTCCGTCGGCACCTCTCCGGCGCTCGCACTGGCGGAAGCTGTCGCTGTCGACCCGCTTCGCCGGCCGTTCGTGTGCCTTGGCGCGGGGTAGGCCGGAAACCGGCAGGCGGCGCTGGACCCGAACCGTCTGTTGTGGCCCGATCAGGAGGTCTCGGCGACCTTGCCCGCGCACGTGCGGCGCTGGGACCGTCCATCTACCACCGCGTGCCGCTCGGTGATCGCGATGCGCCGGAGCACGCCGGCCTTACCTTCGGCGAGCGCGCACGGCGACGTCGGGTGGTCGGCGGCGCGGGTGTTGGCCGGACGGGGCGGCGAGCCAGTTCTCAGCGCTTGCGCTCAGCGGCTTTGACCAGCTGCGCGGAGAGAAGCCGGATCGCGGTGCGCAAGGCGGCGAGCGCGAACGAACCGCTACCGGGCACGGGTTCGGCGAACGAGCCCGTCCAGCGCAGGTCCGTGCCGCCGGTCGCGTTGGGTGTGAAGAACACCTCGGCGCGGTAGTCGCGCACCGGGCCGGGCCCATCGAATGTGTAGACGTGGCGCCGGCCGAGTTCGTACTCCACTGTCTTCTCGCGCAGCAACACCGGCCACAACCCGACTTCACGCACGGCGCCGACGCCGCTCGGGTCGTCGTCGCCGCGTCGCGCCCAGCGGGCCTGCACGATCAGTGGCCGTCCCCACGAGGACCACAACGGGCCCTCGGTCTCCAGCCGGAACAGCGTCTCCGGTGGCGCGGTGCTCACGCGGTTGACTTCGAACGAGAACCTTCGCATCGCTGCCTTCCCAGTTGTTGACGGGTTGATAATTAAGGCCGGGGCTCAGCGTAGGTCAAGATGGGTGCGTGAGCCGCCCCGACTTCGCCGCCCCCCACTGGCTGGTCCAGCTACTCCGTTCCAAACCGGTGCCCGTTCCGTGGAACATGGTCGCGCGCGCCGTGATCGCGCTGGCGACGCCGCTGGCTGTCGGGTACGCGGCGGGCGACATCGGCGTCGGTGCCCTCGTGTCCACGGGCGCCCTGCCTGCGGTGCTGTCCGAAGCCGCCGGGCCGTACCGTTACCGCGCGCGCCGGCTGGGCGGTGCGACGTTCGCCGCGGCCGCCGGGTACGCCATCGGCCTGCTGACGGGCGGCGAGCCCGCGTGGTCGATCCCGGCGATCGTGGTGATCGCCGGGGTATCGGCGTTGATCAGCGCGGGCGGCAGCAACGCCTCGGTGGCGGGACTGCAGCTGTTCGTGTTCTGCGTGCTCGGCACCGCCCAGCACGCGACCGGCCTGCGCGTCGGCGAGTTGTTCGGCTTCTTCTGCGTCGGTGCGGCGTGGAGCCTGTTCGTGGCGCTGGTGACGTGGACGGTCCGCGGTACGAGCCCCGAACGCACCGCCGTCGCCCACGTCTACATCGAGCTCGCGGCGATGCTTTCGGCGCCCGACGAGCCGACGTCGCGGGTCGCTCGCAACCAGCTCACCACCGCCATGAACACGGCGTATGACCGCCTGCTCACCGCGCGCTCGTGGCTGTCCGGCCGGGACGAGACTTACCGCGAACTGCTCAACCAGCTCTCCGCCGCTACGCCGGCGGTGGAGGCGTCCGTGGCGATGGTCAACGCCAGGAACCGGCCTCGTCCCGAGGTGATCGACTACCTCACGACCACGGCCGCGGCGGTGCTCGCGACGCAATCGGTACCCGCGCCGCCACCCATGCCCGACGGAGATCTCGACCCCGTCGAAGCCGCGTTGTACGCCGGCCTCGCACGCATCGAGAAAGGTGACAACCGGCAGCGGCGCGAGGGCGCTTCGCCGTGGCGCCGGTTCCGCGACTGGCTCGGCACGCTCGCCTCCGGCCCGCTGACGTGGATGGCCGCGCTGCGGCTGACGGTGTGCGTGACCGTGGCCGAACTGGTGGCGCTGACGGTCCCGTTCGAGCGGACGTACTGGATCACACTCACGGCCGGCGTCGTGCTGAAACCCGACTTCGGCTCGGTCTTCGGCCGCGCGGTGCTGCGCGGGCTCGGCACGATCGCGGGCGTCGGGATCGGTGCCGTCGTGCTCGCCATCGGCGCGCGCGGCTGGGTGCTCGTGGTGCTGATCGCGCTGTTCGCCGGCGGTGCCGCCGTGGGGAAAGTGCGCAACTACGCGATGCTCGGCACTTTCGTGACGCCGCTGATCATCCTGCAGATGGACCTCGCCCGCACCGGTAGCTGGTCGGTGGTGGCGGCGCGGCTCGTCGACACGGTCACCGGCTGCGTGATCGTGCTGCTGATCGGCTACCTGCTCTGGCCGGGTTCTCGTCGCCCGCAGGTCGGCGGACGGTTGGCGAGCAGCTTCGACACGGTGGCCCAGTACGTGCGGGCCGCACTCGTACTCACCTCGACGAGCGAGGCGCGAGTGGCCCGCTCGCGGGCCCGCCGCGCCGCCTACCGCGCGCTCGCCGACCTACGGACGGCGTTCCAGCAGGTGATCGTGGAGCCCTCGCCCGCCGGACGGCACGCGGTGGCGTGGTGGCCGGTGATCGCCGGGCTGGAACGCGTGACCGACGCCGTGACGGAGGTCGGGGTGACGATCGGGCGCGGCGTGCCCGCGCCGTCGCCGGCCGAGATCGCGCTGCTCACCGACGCCTTGGCCGAGCTGGCCGCGGCCGTGCGCGAGCAGCGCGAGCCCCGTACCGTGCCGTTGCCGGACAGCAAGCGGCTCGCCGGGGTCGTCGACCAGCTCGGCTCGACGTTCGACGCCGTGCGCGGTCCGAACCTCGTCGAAGCGGCTCCGCCGCGGCTGGTGCGCCGGTTTCTCCCACATCACCGGCGCACCTGACGCGCGTTACTGCTGCGGGGCCGGGGGCGGAGGCTGCTCTTCGCTGCCCCCGTCGCGCTTTCCGGCGATCTTGCCGAGGAAGTCCTTGGCCTTCTCGACGCCGCCGTCGATCTGCGAATCGTGGCCGCTCACTTTGGACTTCGCGAAGCCGGCCGCCTTTTCGAGGCCTTCTTCGATCTTGCCGCTGTTCTCCCGCAGCGCGTCGGTGGCCTTGTGCTTGATCTCGTCGAAATTGATGCCCATGTTGTCGCTCCCCAATCCCGGACTGGCTCCAGGTCCATCGTCACACAACAGAAGCCGCCGGCAACTTCTCCGGCACCGATCGGGTCAGTTGACTTCCCCCACGGCGACGCCGTCGGCCAGGCTCGTGACGCGGCCCCCGCGTTCACCGAGGGCGATCAGCGCGTCGCGCGCGTCGGGGGCGTCGAGGGAGATCCGGACGCCGGCTCGTGCGGTGTCGCGGGCGGCGGTGAAGGCGAGCGAGCCTTCGTGGCCGGCCTTGATGGTGGCGGCGAGTCCGCCGGTGGAGGCGAGCGAGCCGCGCGCGGCGCCGAGCCGGCCGAGTGCCTCGTCGACGATCGGCAGCAGCGCGTCGCGGTTTCCTTCGGTCATGGCGCGAACGAGTTCGGGGCTGGACGCGGCCACGCGCGTGCCGTCGCGGTACGAACCGGCGGCCAGCGACATCGCGACTGGCCCGCCTTCGGCGCCGATGGTGGCGAGGATGGCCGCGAACAGGTGCGGCAGGTGCGAAATCCGTGCGACGGTCTCGTCGTGCGAGTCCGCGGGCAGCGGCACGGCGGTGGCGCCGAGGTCGAGCACCAGCCGCGCGACCTCCGCCCACGCCACCAGGTCGGTGTTCTCCTCGACGCCCACGACCCACGCCGCGTCACGGAACAACCCCGCGTCCCCGGCCAGCCAGCCGGATTCCGCCGTGCCGGCCATCGGGTGGCCACCGACGTACCGCGTGTACGGCGCGCGCCGCCGGACCGCGTCGAGCACCGGGCTCTTGACGCTCACCACATCCGTGAGCAGGCAGTGAGCCGCGTGTTGCGCGATGAGCCGCAGCAAGTTTTCGACCGCGGGCAGCGGCACGGCGATCACGATCAGCGCGTCCGCGGCCGCCGCGCGGTGCAGCGCCGCCTCGACGTCGGTGGTCACGTCGTAGCCGGCCCGGCTCGCGGCGTCGGCGTCCACTTCGGACACCGCAGCGCCCCACGTTGTCCTGCCGCTCGCCGCACTCGCACGCAGCAGCGACCCGCCGATCAGCCCGAGCCCGATCACGCACACATCTCGCACGGGCTCATCCTGCCAGTGGGCGCAACCCGCTACAGCGTGGCCGCCAGACGCGTGCCCTGGTCGATGGCGCGTTTCGCATCGAGCTCGGCCGCGACGTCGGCGCCGCCGATGAGATGCACGGGCGTCGAACCCAGCGTGGAAGCCAAGTCCCGCACGGGTTCCTGCCCCGCGCACACCACGACGGTGTCCACTTCCAGCAGTCGTGCGCGCCCGTCGATCGTCACGTGCAGGCCGGCGTCGTCGATGCGGTCGTAGGTGACGCCCGAGATCCGTTCCACCCCCTTCGCCGCCAAGGCCGCGCGGTGTACCCAGCCCGACGTCTTGCCAAGTCCGGCGCCGATCGGGGTCTTCTTGCGTTGCAGCAGGTAGACCCGCCGGGCCGCCGGTTCGGGCCGTGGTTTCGCGAGCCCGCCGGGCGCGTTCGCCGGATCGGTGACGCCCCATTCGGCCATCCACTCGTCGCGGTCCAGGGTCCTGGCCGTGAGGAACTCGCTGACGTCGACGCCGATCCCACCGGCGCCGATCACCGCGACCCGTGAGCCGACGGGCGCGCCGTCCACGACGTCCACGTAGGACAGCACTTTCGGGTGGTCGATCCCGGCGAGCGCGGGTACCCGTGGCCGCACGCCGGTGGCCAGCACGACCTCGTCGAATCCGGCCAGGTCTTCGGCAGACGCCCGCCGCGAAAGGTGCACCTTCACGCCCGTGACCTCCAGCCGACGTGCGTAGTACCGGATGGTCTCGGCGAACTCCTCCTTGCCCGGGATCCGCCGGGCAAGGCCGAACTGGCCGCCGAGTTCGGCCGAGGCCTCGAACAACTCGACGCGGTGGCCCCGCTCGGCCAGCGCCGTGGCCGCCGCGAGCCCGGCGGGCCCGGCGCCGACCACGGCGACGTGTTTGACCCGCCGCACCGGCGCGAGCACCAGCGTCATCTCGTGCCCGGCGCGCGGGTTGACCAGGCACGACACCTCCTTGCGCGCGAATGCGTGGTCGAGGCAGGCCTGGTTGCAGGCGATGCACGTGTTGATCTCGTCTTCGCGGCCTTCGGCGGCTTTGCGCACCCAGTCGGGGTCCGCGAGGAACGGGCGCGCCAGCGAAACGACGTCCGCGTCGCCGCGGGCCAGGACCTCTTCGGCGACCTGTGGCTGGTTGATGCGATTCGACGTGACCACCGGGATCGACACGTGGGGCCGGAGCTTCGCGCTCACCCAGGTGAACGCCGCGCGCGGCACCGACGTGACGATGGTCGGCACGCGTGCCTCGTGCCAGCCGATACCGGTGTTGATGATCGTCGCGCCCGCGGCTTCCACCTCGCGCGCCAGCGCGACGACGTCGTCCCAGCTCTGCCCGCCCTCGACGAGGTCGAGCATCGACAGTCGGTAGATCAGGATGAAGTCGGGCCCGACCATTTCGCGCGTGCGCCGCACGATCTCGACGGCGAACCGGCGCCGCCTTTCGGCCGAACCGCCCCACGCGTCGGTGCGTTTGTTGGTGTGCTCGGCCAGGAACTGGTTGATCAGGTAGCCCTCGGAACCCATGATCTCGACACCGTCGTACCCGGCTTCCCGGGCGAGTGCGGCACAGGCGGCGAAGTCGGCGATCGTCCGCTCGACGCCGGCACCGCCGAGCGCGCGCGGCCGGAACGGGTTGATCGGTGCCTTCCGCGCGGACGCCGACACGCTGAACGGGTGGTAGGCATAGCGGCCGGCGTGCAGGATCTGCAACGCGATCTTGCCGCCTTCGTCGTGCACGGGTGTGGTGAGCCTGCGGTGCTGTTTTGCTTCCCCGCTCGTGGTGAGTTTGGCAGCGAACGGCAGCAGCCAGCCCGCGCGGTTGGGTGCGAACCCGCCCGTGACGATCAAGCCGGCGCCGCCGCGCGCACGTTCGGCGTAGTACTCGGCCAGCCGCGGGAAGCGGGCAGCGCGGTCTTCGAGACCGGTGTGCATCGAGCCCATCAGAACCCGGTTGCGCAACGTCGTGAAGCCGAGATCGAGGGGCGCGAGCAGGTGCGGGTACGGCGTCATCGGGTTTCCTCGGGGGTTTCGGCGTCTTTGGTGTCGTCCGCGTCTTCGGTGTGCTCGTTCTGCTCGGTGTGCTCGGTCTGCTCGGTGTGCTCGGTCTGCATGGTCTGCCCGGTGCCGAGCGCGGTCAGGACTTCGTCGAGCCAGTCCACCTGGCCCTCCTCGGCGAGGATCCCGCCGCGTAGGACGAGGTATTGGTGGTGTGCGCGGCCGTGCAGCCCGGTGGGCGCGGGGAAGTCGCGTTTCTCGATCTGCCGGTAGACCTCGAGGCGTTCCGCGTGGGCGGCGCGATGGCGCGCGAGTTCCGCGGCGACGGCGTTCGCGTCGCCATACGACGCGCCGCGCAGTTTCACCGCGAGTTCCTGCGGAGCGGCGCCGGGGTTCGGCTCGGCCAGCCACCGCCGCAGTTCGGCGCGGCCCGCGGCGCTCACGGTGTGCACCTTCTTGTCCGGCCGTCCCTCCTGCGCGACGGCCTCGACGGCCACCCAGCCCGCTTCCTCCATCCGCTTGAGCACGCGGTAGATCTGCTGATGGGTGGCACTCCAGAACAGGCCGATCGACTTCTCGAAGCGCCGTGCGAGCTCATAACCCGAACCGGAACGTTCGGACAGTGAGACGAGGATCGCGTGCTCCAGTGCCATGGCGGTCAGGGTGCTATGCAACTAGGTGCACTGCAATCCATTGCAACTTATGTCACCCTGCCGGGTGGGGCAAATCGGGTCGACGAATCGCGCGAATCGGCCAGGATGGACGCCGTGCACCCGGTTCTGGAACTGATCAACGAGCGGTTGGCGTCGGGCAGCGTGCCGGGTGAACGGAGCGACGATCGTCGCCTCGTCCTGGCGATCGAAGGCGGCAGCAGTCGCGGCACCTACTCGAGCGGAATGGTCCTCGCGCTCGACGAACTCGGGGCGGCCCCAGCGTTCGACGCGGTCTACGGTTCTTCGGCCGGCGCCCTCAATGCCGCGTGGCTGCTGTGCGGACGCTCGCAGACCGGCGTGCGAACGTGGTGGAACCCCGCCGTGATGCGGCGGATCATCAACCCGCTGCACACGTTGCGCGGGAAGTCCGTCATCGACCTCGACTACCTCGTGCACCAGGTCTACTCGGTGCTGGAACCGATGGATTTTCCGGCTATTCTGGCCAACCCCGTCACCTTCCACCCGCTGGCGACCGACGCCGACACCGGCGCATCAACCGACCTGCACCCGTTCATTTCGACCGTCGACGACATCAAGACCTCGCTCGCCGCTTCGTCGTGCATGCCGGTACTCGCGGGCCCGCCGATCGCGATGGGCGGGCGCCGCTTCGTGGACGCCGGTGTCGCCGAGCCATTGCCCTTTCGGACCGCGCTGGCACAGGGGGCCACCGACGTGCTCGTCCTCCGCACCCGCCGTGCCGACGAACTCCCCGCGCCGCCGCCGCGCGTGCAAGACGTCGTCGTGCCCCGTTTCCTGCGCCGCCACGCCCCCGGCGCGATCGACGCCTGGCGGGAGCAGTACACCCGCGACCTCGACGACGAACGCCTCCTGCGCGAAGACCCGCGCCTCGCGAGCGTGCGCCCACCGGCCGGTGCTCCGGACGTCGTCGCACTCGAACGCGACCCCGCCGTCCTGCGCCGCGCGGTCGAACTCGGGCGCGAAGCGGTGTACACGGCGCTGGAACAGCTGCGCGAAGCGTCCTGAGCCGCGAGGACGTGCTGGGCGCGCGAGCGGACGACGAGCCGGTGCGCGCCGAGGGACACGGCGAAGTGGAGCAGCGGACCAGCCTCGCGACCTCAATCCCCGGGTTGCTCCCGGGCGGGGATCAGCGGGGTTTGCGCGCCACTCCGCCGATCACGCGCGATTCGGAAGGTGCTGATTTGAAGACGGTGTTGTCGTCGGGGTGCCACGCGGGCGCGTACACCAGGCCCGGTTCCAGCAGCGGCCAGCCGCCGAAGAACCGTTCGAACTCCGCCATCGTGCGCAGCACGCCGGGGTTGGTCGTGGACTCGTAGTACTCGAGGAGATCGGCCAGCGCTTGCCGTTCGTCGTCGTCCACAGGGTTTTCGTTGGTCATCTGCGAAAGCACCAGCAGCGAGCCGGGCGCGACGTGCTTGCGGTAGAAGCCCAGCACGCCGTCCGGGTCCTGGTCGTCCTTGATGAAGTGCAACACCGCGTTGACGATCAGGGCGACGGGTTCGCGCACGTCGATCACGTCGGAGTCCATCACACGTTGCCACAGCTCTTCGGGTTGCAGCAGGTCTGCCGCGATGGCCGCGTGCCGGTCGGGGTCCGCGGTGTCGGCGAGCAGGATCTGCGAGTGCGCGAGCGCGACGGGTTCGTTGTCGAGGTAGAGCACGTGCACGTCGCCTTCGGGACGCTCCTCGTCGGCGACCTCGTGCACGTTGCCCGCCGTCGGCAGGCCCGAGCCGATGTCCACGAACTGCCGGATCCCGGTCCGCACGGCCTGGCGTACGGCTCGGCCGAGGAACTGGCGGCTCGTGGTGCAGTACTCGCCCATCAGCGGCAGGCGCGCGCGGACCTTCTCGGCGAACTCGCGGTCGATCGCCCAGTTCGTGGTGCCGCCGATGAAGTAGTCGTAGATGCGGGCCGCGGACGGGCGGTCCAAACTGCTCTCGACGGCACGCAATGCCGCGTCGCGTTCGATCATGGGCGTCCTCCCGCTCGGCTCGGGCCCATGCTAACCACGGGGACGGCCCCGTGGTTCAGTCCGTGCTCATGACTCGGTGATGTCGTCCCGATAGCCGTTCACGGACTCCGCCAACCGGTCCAGCGACTCCCGCAGCCGGGTGGCGGTGGCCGCGTCGAACCCCAGCGCCCGGCCGATGTGTGACGGGATCTGCTCGGCCTGCCCGCGCAGCGCGGCACCCCGCTCGGTAAGGGTGATGCGCACGGAACGCTCGTCGTCGGCTTGGCGCTCGCGCGTGACGAGCCCGGCCTTTTCGAGACGTTTCAGCAGCGGTGACAGCGTGCCCGAGTCGAGGTTCAGCGCGGCTCCGAGCTCCTTGACCTGCCGCGCATCGTGCTCCCACAGCGCAAGCATCACGAGGTATTGGGGGTAAGTGAGATCGAGCGGCTCGAGGAGTACCCGATACAACGACGTCAACGCGCGCGACGCGGAGTACAGCCCGAAGCACAGCTGGTCGTTCAGCCGCAGCGAACCGGGCGCTTGGCTCGTCATCGACACCTCCTCCGGCGTTGCCGCTCCATGATCCGGACGCTGCCCGCGAGGGGCGAACGTGCCGAACCCATTTTAGTTGTGTGCAACTCAATTGTCAGCCCGGTGTTTTGGGACGATCGCGAGGGGCGCCACCCCACGGCATGACTCGCCAAGCGTCTCGAGCCGGGCCGGAGTTCATGTCGTTCGCGGCCCTGCGGCCGCCCCGGCGTTTCGCAGGGTGGGGCTGGGGTACCACGCTCACGTGAGTCACGTCACCACGGAAGGACGGGAGTCATGGTTCACACGCAAGATGCCCGGATCCGGGTCGCGGGCCTGCAGCCCGCGCAGGTCCTGGCCGCGGTGGTGGGTGTCGTTTTCCTGGTGTTCGGAGTCATCGGCTTCGCACGCACGGGTTTCTCGAACTTCACCGGCCACCACGTCGCCGAGTTCTGGCGGTTCTCCGCGAACCCGATGAACAACCTGGTGCACGTGGTCACGGGCCTGGTCGGCCTGCTGCTGGCGTTCGGCCCGGCCCGGGCGCGGGTGTTCGGCTGGCTGTTGTTCCTTGGCTACGGCGTGCTGTTCGTGTGGGGCCTTACGATCACCGGTGTGGTGTCGGCACGGCTGTTCGAAAACGCTGGCAACCCGCTCGATCTGAAGAACGCCGACAACTGGCTGCACCTCGGCATCGCGGTGCTGGGGCTCGTGATCGCGATGGTCGCCGCCCGCCGCGTGGTGAGCTGGCCGGAGTCAGCACCCGGTGAGGGCGTCGACTCGTCCGACGAGTCGACGCGCGTCATGCCGGCGCAGCGGTCGTCTTCGCGGCCGCCCGAGGAGCACGGGCCGGGGCTGACGTATTAGCCGGTCCGTATCGGCGAGATGTATGTGCCAGTCGGGATTCGCTAGCCGGGATTCGTCAGTCAGGATTCGCTAGTCGCGGAGGGCGCGGTCGACCAAGCGGTCGGCCGCGCCGGTGTAGTGGCCGGGTTCGACGAGATCGTCGAGTTTCGCGGGGTCGAGCACGGCGGTGATTTCCGGGATATCGGCGAGAACTTCGCGCAGCGGCCGGTGTTCGGTGACCGCCCGTTTCGACGCGGCGCCGAGGACGTCTTTCGCGCGGGCTTTTCCCAGCAGGGGCGCGAGTTGTGCTGAGAGGCGCTCGGACACGATCAGTCCGTGGGTGAGTTCGACGTCCGCGCGCATGCGGTCCGCGTGTACGCCGAGGCCGCGGGCGAGCTCGACGGCCGTGTGCGCCGCGCCCCCGGTGAGGCGCAGGCCTTCGCGCAGCAGCTGCCACTCCGCTTGCCACACGCCGGCTGAACGTTCGTCTTCGGCGAGGCCGGACTGGGTGACACCGGCCGCGAGCACCGGAACCTGGAGCGCGGCCGAGCGGATGAGAGCCGAGAGCACGGGGTTTCGCTTGTGCGGCATGGCGGACGAGCCGCCGCCGGTCGGTTCGCTGACTTCGCCGATTTCGGTGCGGGTGAGCACCTGCACGTCGACGGCGAACTTGCCCAGCGCTGTCGTCACCTGCGCCAGCGCCGCGACGAGGTCGGCGACGGGCGTGCGGTTGGCGTGCCAGGGCAGCGTCGTCGTGGCGAGCCCGAGTTCGCTCGCGAAGGCTTCGACGAGGCGCTCGGCGTAGTCGGGGCTGCCGTCGCCGTACTCCACGTACGCGGCCATCGTGCCGGCGGCACCGCCCATCGACACGGGGAACACGAGACGCTCCACGCGGGTTTTCGCGTCGAGCACGTATTCCCGCCACCCGGCGGCCTTCAGCCCGAACGTCGTCGGCACGGCGTGCGCCGTCAACGTCCGTCCCGGCATCACGGTGTCCTTGTGCGTGAGCGCCAGGGCCCTGAGCGCGTCGGCTGTGTCCGCGAGGTCGGCCGCGACCATCGTGGCGACGTCCCTCGCGACAACCATCAGTGCGGTGTCCATGATGTCCTGACTCGTCGACCCGCGGTGCACGTAGTCCGCGTCGTCCCCCGCCGCGGCCCCGAGCTCCTTCACGAGCGCCACGACGGGATTGGCCGTGCCCCGCGCGGCGCGCGCCACCGCGACGACGTCCAGTTCGTCCCCGAGCCGCCGAGCCACCGCGCTGATGCGCTCCGCTGCCCCGGCGGGCACGGTGCCGAGGCGCGCCTGTGCCCGAGCCAGAGCCGCCTCGACCACGACCATGGCCTTCAGAACGGCGCCATCACCGGTCACCCGCTCCACCGGCGTTCCCGCTCGCACGGGCGACAGCAAACCGGCATCAGGATCCGCGCTCATGCCACCCAGCATCGCACGCCGCCTGCTCGGCACCCCGCTCCTGTGCGAAGTCTCGCAACCTGTGTTCAGTTGTCAGTTGCGTGCGTACCTCCCTGTTTCTGGTTGTCCTCAGTGGCCGGTGGTGCCGTCGATGGCTTCGCGGAGCAGGTCGGTGTGACCGTTGTGGCGGGCGTACTCGGCGATGGTGTGGAGCAGGAGCCAGCGGAGCGTGAAGGGCTCGCCGGTGGTGAGCGCGGTGCCACGATCGTCGAGGGACGCGGCGGCGACGATCGCGCGCGAATGATCGCATTCGGCGCGCCACCGGTCGTGGGCTTCGGCGATGTCTCCGTCGAGGCCGTCGAAGTCGTGGTTGGGATCGTCGTCGGAGTAGTACAGGAGCGGCACGTGCTCCCCGGCGAACTGGAGGCGGAACCACCAGCGCTCACCGTCGGTGAGGTGGCGCAGCATGCCGTGCAGTGACAACCCGGACGTCGGCACCGCCTTGCGGGACAAGGCTTCCTGCCCGAGATCAGCGCACTTGAGTGCGAAGGTCTGGCGATGCCACTCCAGCATCGCGATCAGCGACTCGCGCTCGCCCGCGAGCCTCGGCATCGGCGTCCGCTCGCCGACGGCGGTGGGTGAAAGGTGCTTCGGTATCTCGACCATGCCCCCACGGTCTCACCCGCCACCGACAATTCCGGCGAGTCGCAGGTGTGGCCCGCCGAATTGGTCCACACCTGCCCGCTCGGTCTGTGGTGCGGAGCTCGGGATTGAAGGCGCGAAGTGCCCGCGGCCCACGGCGAACTCCCCGGAAGGCCGGCTGCAGGTGTCCCTTCGGCTACCTGTGGTCGACTCCACGGCATCCGTCGTGATCTGAGCCACTGCCGACGGAGGGAGAAACGCGTGAGGATTCAGTTCCCGGGCTCACACGGGACAGCGCTCGCGGCGAGCCTGGAAGTGCCCGACGGCAAACCGCACGCGTACGCGCTCTTCGCCCACTGCTTCACCTGCGGGAAGGATGTCGTCGCGGCCGCCCGCCTCGCGCGCGGGCTGGTGAAGCAGGGCGTCGCGGTCCTCAGGTTCGACTTCACCGGCCTCGGCGGCTCCGAAGGCGACTTCGGCAACACCGACTTCAGCTCGAACGTCGCCGACCTCGTCGCTGCGGCCGACCACCTGCGCGCCGAGCACGAAGCCCCGAAGCTGCTGGTCGGCCACTCCCTCGGTGGCGCGGCCGTGCTCGCGGCCCGCCATCGCGTCCCGCAGGTCAAGGCCGTCGCCACGATCGCCGCGCCCGCCGACCCGGACCACGTCGCCCGCCACTTCGCAGGCAATCGCGAGGAAATAGCACGGTGCCGTGAGGCCGACGTGGTGCTGGCCGGTCGAAAGTTCCGCATCCGCAAACAGTTCCTCGACGACATCGCGGCCCAGCCACAGGAGGAACGGATCCGCGACCTCAAGGCGGCCCTGCTGGTCATGCACTCGCCGGTCGACCTGGAAGTCGGCGTCGCCAACGCCCGGCGGATCTTCGACACCGCCCGTCACCCGAAGTCGTTCATCGCCCTCGACGGTGCCGACCATCTGCTGACCGGCCGCGAAGACGCCGCGTTCGCCGCCGAAATCCTCGGCACCTGGGCGAAGCGCTACCTCTGAACGAGGACCTTGTCCTCTCAACCGCACCGAAACGGCCCCGGCGACGCACTCGGCATCACCGGGGCGGTGGACGAGGAGGAACCTCCGCCGGACTCGTTCCGGGCTCTAACCCAGCACGTCCTTCCACTTGTCCGCGAGCGACGCGAGGAAAGCCGGGTCGCTGGTGGCGACCTTCGGAAACGACGTCAGGCGTTCGAAAGGGCGGCAGGCGTCCACGATGGCCCGGCTGTTGTAGGCCGGGGAACCGTCCACGTACAACGGGTCCAGCTTGCTGCCCCACGTCTGCTTCATGACCTCGATGTCCCGCGACGGGTCGCTGCGGGTGGACATCGCCCAGATGACCTCGTCGGGGTCGGCCGGGTCGATGTCGTCGTCCACGACGACCACGTAGCGGTTCATGTACGCGGCCGCCGGGCACTGCGCGGCGAGGTACGCCACCTGCCGCGCGTGTCCGGGGTACTTCTGCCTCAACGAAACCGCGATGAACAACCGGCCGCCACCGGATTCGTGGGCCCACGCCTTCACAATGCCGGGCACGCCGGTGGCGGCGAGCTCGTCGTGGATCATCGCGGACTTCATCACGGTCCGCATGTACGAGTAGTCGTGCGGCGGTTTCCCGGGCGGCGCGCCCAGCAGGATCGGGTCGTCGCGGTAGTACATGCGCGTGATGTCGATGGCCAGGTTCGGCCGGCGCTTGCCCGAGTAGTAGCCGGTCCACTCGCCGAACGGACCCTCGTCTCGCTGAAGGTCGGGCCGCAGCCAGCCCTCGATCGCGATCTCGCTGCCCGCGGGGATCGGGAGGCCGGTGTCGGGCCCGAGCACGACCGGCACGCGCGAACCCAGCACGGCGCCCGCGTACTCCAGCTCCGAAACGCCGCCGGGCACCTCCGTGCCGCCCAGCACGAGCAGCAGCGGGTCGTGTCCGAAAGAGACGGTGACGGGCGCGCGGCCCTCCTTTTCGAACCATGCCCGGACGTTCTGGTCGCCGTGCTTGCCCGGCACCATGGCGACGGTCACGCCGCGGCCGTCGTCCTGCACTTCCATGCGGTAGCAGCCGCCGTTGTGCACGCCGGTGTCCGGATTCGACGTCACGACGAAGCAGCCGGTGCCGATGAAGCGTCCGCCGTCGTCGGCGTGCCAGCGTGGCACGGGGAAGTCGAGGAGGTTCACGTCCGCGCCGGCGATCTCGTTGGCCAGCACCGGCGCCTCCGTCACCGGCAGCACGGGGAAGTCCCGCGCCGTCGAGGCCCACACCGATGGCTTGCCCCGCAACGCATCGACCACGCCGACGTCGTCGAGGTCCTCACCGAGCCGCAGCGTGCGGCCGAGGCGCCGCGGCGAGCCCGTGCTTCCGGTGAGCACCCGCATCCCACCGGGGTAGCCGGTGATGTCGTCGAACAGCAACGCGGGCGGCGGGTCCATCCGGTAGCTCAGCTCGGCGATCCCGCCCAGCTCCAGGTCCCAGTTGGCGCCCTTGACGTCGCGCAGCTCGCCGTAGCCGGCGATCGCGTCCACGTGCGTGCGCAGGCTGAGCAGCGGTTCTTTCATCAAGACGCTCCGAAGAACGACGCCAGCTCCGGCCACAGGTCCGGCCGCTCCAGCAGGCTCAGGTGCCGCGTCTTCTCCAGCACCTGCATCTTCGCGCCGGGGATCCCGTCGGCCACCGCCTGCGACATCTCCGGCGGCGTCGCGTAGTCCTCCTCACCGACGAGCACCCACGTCGGCGCCTTGACCTCGCCCAGGCGCGCTCGCGCGTCGAGCCCGCCCAGCGCGCGGCACGCGGCGCCGTGCGCGGCCGAGTCGGTCTTCACGAAGATGTCGCACACGCGCTCGACCTCGTCCGGGTGCTGCTGGCGGAACGGCTCCGCGAACCACCGGTCCCGCTGGAAGTCCAGCTGTTTCTCGCGCGGCACGGTCGTGGCCCGCTCGGCGCGTTCGGCCCAGACCGGCACGGCGTCGTCGCCGTAGTACGCGGTGCCGTCGGCCAGCACGAGCCGGTGCACCAGGTCGGGCCGGGTCTGCGCCAGCGTGAGTGCGGTGCTCGCGCCCATCGACAGCCCGACGACGTCGGCCGGTCCGCCGACGGCCTCGATCACGGCCGCCGCGTCGCCCGCCATGTCCACGACCGTGAAGTCGTTGCCGTCCCAAGTGGACTCACCGTGCCCACGGGCGTCGAGCGCGAGGACCTGGGCTTTGTCCGCGAAGAAGTGAGCCACCGGTCGCCACACCGCGCCGGACAGCGCCAGCGGGTGCAGCAGCAGCAACGGCCGCCCCGAAGAGCCGGTTTCGTGGACGTGGAGCGTGCCGTGGGAGGTTTCGACGTTCACGCGGTGGCCCTTTCGTTCCGGGCGGCCCGGCGCGCGGCCGCCGCCTTGATCGCGGCGTGGATCTCGGAGTACGTGCCGCACCGGCAGATGTTGCCCTCCAGGTGCTCCATGACCTCCTCGTCCGTCGGCTGCGGGTTCTCGCCGAGCAGCTCGTGGGCCATCATCACGAATCCGGGGATGCAGTAGCCGCACTGCATCGCGCGGTTCGCCACGAACTCCTCGACGACCTCGTCGTCGCGCGGCAACCCGTCGGCCGTGGTGATCTCGGCGCCGTCGAACCGTGCCGCCCGCGAGAGGCACGTCGACACGCTCTTGCCGCCCACGAGCGCCGTGCAGGCGCCGCACGCGCCGACGCCGCAGCCTTCGCGCACGCTCGTGGTGCCGAACTCGCGGCGCAGCACGTCGAGCAGCAGCTCGTCGTCGGCCACGCCCAGCTTGCGGCGCAGGCCGTTGACCTTCAGCTCGATCTCCCTCATGCCTGTTCCTCCAACGCGGTCAGAATCCGTTCCGGCGTCAGGGGGAGCGTCGTGATGCGCACGCCGGTCGCGTCGCGCACGGCGTTCGCGATGGCCGGCGCGAGCGGGATGATGGTGGTCTCGCCGACGCCCTTCGCGCCGAACGGGCCCGTGCGGTGCGGGCTCTCGATGATGATCGGCGTGAGTTTGTCCGGCATGTCCTTGATGGACGGCAGCTGGTAGTCCAGCAGGGTGCCGTTCACGATCTGTCCCTCGTCGAACACCATCTGGTCGAACAGCGCGTGGCCGATGCCCATGATCGCCGCGCCCGACAGCTGCTGCTCGACCATCGCGGGGTTGATCGCGCGCCCGACGTCGCCGGCCACGGCGAGATGTTCGATGTGGACTCGCCCGGTCGTGGTGTCCACCGTGAGCTGCACGGCCGCCGCACCCGCGAACCAGTGCTCGGTGACCTGTGGCGACTGGCCGGTCTCCTTGTCGTAGGGCTGCCACGACGTCGTGAAGTTGGCCTCCGCCGTGAGCGTCGTGCCGCGCGCGCCGAAGTGGCCGTGCATGAGTTCCGGGATCGACACCGTTTCCTGCGTCTGCGCGGAAACGAGACCGTCGGACGTGAGCTTGATGTCCGTCGCCGGCACGCCGAACCGCTCGGCGGCGAGCTCCACGAGCTTGTCCCGCATGTTCTCCGCGGCCAGGCGCACGGCGTTGCCCGTGTGGTAGGTCGAGCGGCTGCCCGCGGTGATCGTGTCGTACGGCGTGACGTCGGTGTCGGCCTGGATCACCCGCACGCCGCCCTCGTCGAGGCACAGCACCTCGGCCGCGATCTGCGCCATGATCGTGTCGCTGCCCTGGCCCATGTCGATGGTGCTGATCAGCAGCGAAGCCGAACCGTCCTGGTTGAGCTGAACGGTGGCGTTGGAGATCGTCGGCGTGAGCACCGCCTTCACCCCGACCGCGATGCCGCGGCCCCGCACGAGACGGCCTTCCTGCTTCACGAACGGCGTGCCCCAGCCGATGGCCTCGGCCACGGCCTCCATGCTGCCCAGGAAGTCGGCGCTGTGCATCGGTGTGCCGACGGCCGCGATGTCGCCTTCGCGCAACATGTTGCGGCGGCGCAACTCCACCGGGTCCTCACCGAGCTGACGCGCCAGCTCGTCGGCCAGTGACTCGTGCGCCCACGTCACCTGTGGCACGCCGAACCCGCGGAACGGCCCGGCCGACGGCTTGTTCGTGTAGACGCACCGCGATTTCACCGTCACGTTCTCGATCTTGTACGGGCCCGGCGCGACCATGCCGGACTTCGCCGTGATGCGCGGGCCGACGTCGGCGTAGGCGCCGGTGTCGTAGCGAACGTCCGAAGTGGACGCGACGAGAAGGCCGTTCTCGTCGGCAGTCATGCTGCCCGCCACCGCGCAGCCGTGGCGAGTGGTCAGCAGGAACGCCTCTTCGCGGGTCGCCGTGATCTTCACGGCTCGCTTCTGCGTCCACGCCAGCGCCGCGACCAGCGGTTCCAGCCGGTCGTACATCTTCGCGCCGAAGCTGCCGCCCAGCGGCGCGGTGCGCACGCGCACGCGGTTCAGTGGCAGGTCGAGCAGGTCAGCCAGCGACTGCCGCACGTACGACGGCGTCTGCGTGGTCGCCAGCAGCTCCAGCCGGTCGCCTTCGCACCACGCGGACGCGAACGGCAGCTCGATCGGCACGTGGTGGGTCGGCGGGCACCAGAAGTCGTACGACACCGTGGTGCCGCTGACGCTCGACGGATCGCCGCGGCGCAGGTTGAACTCGTAGTTCACGTTCGTGTCGCGGATGCCCCGCAGGTGCTTGAGGTCACCGAACACGATCGAGGGCTTCAGCTCGTCGTGCACATACGGCGCGCCCTGCACGGCCTTGTCGACGTCGTGCACCGCCTCGAGCTCTTCGTAGGTGACCTCGATTTCCTCGGCCGCCTCACGGGCCTGCTTCGCGCTGTGCGCGATCACCGCGGCCACGGGCTCGCCGACGTAACGCACTTTCCCGTACGCGAGGCACGGCTGGTCGGAGAACGCCGGCCCGGTCATCAGCCGGTCGCCGAACTCCGCGTAGAGGTCCTCGCCGGTCACGACGGCGACGACGCCCTCGGCCGCGAGCGCGCGGCTCGTGTCGATTGCCGTGATCTTCGCGTGCGGACGGGTGCTCCGGTGCACGGCGACGTCGAGACACGGCCGGATCGGCTCGTCGGCGGCGTAGCGGTACTCGCCGCGTACCTTGGCGCGTCCGTCGACGCGGGCCCACCGTTCACCGACGGCGGCGCCGTCCGAAGAACGAGATTCGACGGTCGTCATCGCTGCCCTCCTTCCAAGAGTTGCGCACGGCGTCCTCCACGGCCACGAGGCCGAGGCGCCGCTTGTAGGCGGAACTCCCGCGCACGTCGGGAATCGGTTCGAGCAGCGGTGAAGCGGCTTCCTTGGCCGCCTCGACCACGGTGTCGACGGACGTGTCCGCCGTCGTCTCGAACTGCAGGAACACCGGCACGTGGCTCAGGGCGCCCAGCCCGAGCCGGACTTCGCGCTTGCCGCGCGAGCCCTCCACGACCAGCGCCGCTGCCGACGCCGCCGGCCAGTCGTTGGCCGCGAGGCTCGAGAGCTTCGCGAAGTGCGCGCCCGCGGATTCGGGCTGCTTCGGGATTTCGATCGCCGTGACCAGCTCGCCGTGTTCGAGCGCGGTCTGCTGGAAGTCGACGAAGAACTCGCGTGCGGGCACCGTGCGTGAGCCACGGCGCGACGTGAGCTCGACGGTCGCGTCCAGCACCATCAGCGCCGTCGGCGGGTCGAGCCGGTAGTCGCCGTGGGCGATGTTGCCGGCGACGCTCGCGGTGTTGCGCACGCGCGGGTTCGCGACCCGGCCGTAGACCTCGGCCGCGAGAGGCGTGACCCGCTGCACGACGGGGCTGGTTTCCATGCGCCGCAACGTGACGAGCGGGCCGACGCGCAGGCCCTGAGACGTTTCTTCGATCTGGTCGAGCCCGGCGACGCCGCCGATGTCGACGAGGTCCGTGGCGAACAGCACGCCCTGCTTGAGCAGGATCTGCACCGCCGTGCCGCCGCCGTAGACCATCGAGTCCTCGCCGTCGTCGAGCAGCGCGCAGGTCTCCTCGAGCGTGGTGGCGTAGTGGTAGGCCGTCATTTCTTACCGCCGAACAGCTTGGCGAGCAGCCGGCGCCACCACGACTCGCGCACGGGCGCGGCGCTGGAACCAGTGGCGGGAGTGCTCTTCTTCTTGGTCGGAGCCTCGCGCTTGGCGAGTACCGTCTTCAGCGCGGGGTTGTCCGGTCCGGGCGGGCCGGCACTGCAGATCTCGGCGAACGCGGCCACGAATTCCCGCTCCACCTCCTGCGAGCGCCGTCGCACGATCGACTCGCCCATGCGCCCGATCTTGCCCCAGATCGCGACATCGAGGCTGTACTCCACTTTGGACGCGGAGTTGCCGTCGGGCACGACCGCGAGCCGGGCGTCGATCTTGATCGAACTGCCGAGCTTGTGGTCCTCGCCCTTGAGAAGGGCTTTCACCTCCTCGGGTTCGGTCAGCTCGGTGATCTCGGCGGAGAAGCCGGCGCTGAACTTCACGTGGGCGATCTCGTTCACGAGCTTGCCGCGGTAGTGCGTCTCGTCCGTGCGGACGAGCTCCGCGGCGCCCGGAATCGAGACGCGCATCGTGTCGGGATCCAGGAAGTGCGCGAACACGCGGTTGCGGTCCGCGGGGACGGTGAAAGAGGAACCAAGCTTCATTAGACCACCATAGAGGACTTAGTGTCTGCTATGGAGGACATTAACACGGTCCTGGCGGGCAGGAAAGGGGCTCGGCTACCGTGCGCTGAAGCAGAATGGCGAGGGGTGACGAAGGTGAGCGACGTTCCCGCGGTGCTGAACGCGGTCCGGCTCCTGGAGCGGATTGCCCGCGATTGGCCCGAACCGGTGTCGTCCGGGGCCCTGATCGAGGAGCTGGGCCTCAATCGCAGCACGGCCTACAACATCCTCGGCACGCTGCAGCGCGCCGGCTGGACGGCCACGCGCGGCGACCGCGCCGGTTGGACGCTCGGCCCGCGACTGTTGTCGATGTCACGGGTGTCGGAAGACTGGATGACCGACATCGTGCAGCAGGAACTCGACGCGCTGAGCCAGCGCACGGGCTTCATCGTCTTCGCCGTGCAGCACCACGGCCCGGCCGAGTACTCCGTGCTCGCGAAGGGCGACCGGGGCAAGGGGGTGCGCATCACCGTCGGCATCGGCGACACGTTTCCCTTTTCCGCGCCCGCGATCATGCGAGCCTTCTACGCGTGGGACGACCTGGCCACCGTCGAGCGGCTGGCCGCGCGCTACGGGCTGGAGGGCTTCACACCGGAAACCATCACCGCCCGCGACCGCTTGCGCCACGAGCTGGAGGCGACCCGCAAACGCGGCTACAGCGTGAGCGTCCGCGAGTTCGACCTCGGCCAGTCGGGGCTCGCGGCTCCGGTGTTCGACGCGCAGGGGCGCGTGTCGATGGTCGTCTGCACGCTCGCGTTCTCTTCGGAGCTGAACGAGTCCACTGTGGATCAACATGGATCTCTGATCCGCGACTGCGGGCTGAAAATCACCGAACGCACCGGAGGTGCGGAGAAAATCGCGGAATAGTTCCGCATCTGCGTGACGAATTCGATCTTTCCTTGCCGGACATTTCTTGACCGTGGTTGGCCGACTCGCTTAATGTGCCGCATGCGGGACTTGTTGTCCTCGATAGAGGACAAACGGTCCTGTACTTCACATCCACTCCGGCCCAGGGCGGCCCGGAAAGGAGAAGGCCGTGAGCGATGTCGCCGTCACACCGACGTCCTGGACCAAGGCCCTCACGCGGACGCAATGGCGGTCTCTGTTCGCGGCCAACCTGGGGTGGTTGTTCGACGGGTTCGAGACGTATGCGCTGATCCTCACCGCGGCTGTCGTCCTCAAGCGGCTCGACCCCGGCGCCCCCGCGAGCCAGGTCGCTTTCCTCACCGGCGCGACGATCGCCGTGACACTCCTGGGCTGGGGCTTCGGCGGCATCCTCGGCGGTGTCTTCGCCGACTACTTCGGGCGTCGCCGCGCGCTGCTGACGTCGATGGTCATGTACGCGGCCTTCACCGGTCTCACCGCCGCCTCGTGGTCGTGGACGGCGTTTCTCGTGCTGCGCTTCATCACCGGCTTCGCGCTCGGGTCCGAGTGGGGGACCGGGACCTCGCTGGTCGCCGAAACGTGGCCCGCCAACGCGCGCGCCAAAGCCGCGGGTCTCATGCAGTGCGGGCTCGGGCTGGGCTTCTTCATCGCGTCGGCTTGCTGGTTCTTCATCTCGCCGCTGGGTGCCGACTCGTGGCGCTACATGTTCCTCATCGGCGTGCTGCCGGCGTTGTTCGCATTGTGGCTGCGGCGCTCCGTGCCGGAGTCGGAGAACTGGAAGAGCGCGCACAAGCGGCGCCAGGAACTCAAGGGATGCACGGACGAACAGCTCACCGAGCACGAGCAGTCCTTCACGCGGCTGACGCTGCGCCAGATCCTGGTCGATCCCAAGCTACGCAAGCTGACCATCCTCGGGTCGCTCATGTCCCTGGTCACGACACTCGCCTGGTGGGGTATTTCCACGTGGGTGCCCGCGTACGTCGCTTCGGTCGCCGCCCAGAACGGGTCGACGTCGCACTCGTGGGCCAGCTGGGCCGGGATGATCTACAACGCCGGAGCCATCGCGGGCTACGTCTCGTTCGGTTTCATCGCCGACCGGTTCGGTCGCAAACCCGCGGTGCTGCTGTTCTTCGGCGCTTCGCTCGTGCTCACGCCCGTCCTGTTCCTGTGGACACACAGCCTCGGCCTGATCGTGGTCGTGCTCGTGGTCAACGGGTTCTTCACGCTCGGCCAGTACACCTGGATGCCCGTGTGGCTGCCGGAGTTCTACCCGACACACCTGCGCGCGACCGGCGCGGCGTTCGTCTTCAACGCGGCGCGCTTCATCGCGTTCCTCGGGCCACTGACCGCCGGCGCGATCATCTCGCAGCTCGGCGGCTACGGCATCGCCGCGACGGTCGTCGGCCTGATCTACATCCTCGGTCTCGTCGTCGCCCCGTTCTGCCCCGAAACCCGCGGTCAGCAGCTCCCTGACTGACCACCGTTCCGTCTTCCCCCGAAAGGCTCCCCTCGATGTCGACCGTTCGAATCAACGCGCCGACCGGCGGTGGAGCGGGCATCCGCCCGGCCACCGCGCGCATCCTGATCTTCGCCTTCCTCGGCACCCTGTTCGACGGGGCGGAGCTCAACCTCGTCGGCTATCCGTTGGCATACCTGTCGGAAAGCCTGCACGTCAGCACCATCCAGATCATCCAGGTCGCCACGTTGCAGGGTTTCGCGTCGATCGCCGGCGGCATCATCGTCGGCTGGCTCGGTGACCTCTACGGCAGGCGCTGGACCTACACGGGCTCGGTCGTGGTGTTCGGCCTCGCCGCGCTGCTGGGCGGGCTCGCGCCCAACTACCTGCTGTTCCTGCTCACGCGCCTGCTCGCCGGCGTCGGCATGGGCGGGTTGTTCGGCCTCTCGTACTCGATGTTCGCCGAAGCCTGGAAGACGAGCCGCCGCGGGCTGATGGGCGGTTCGATCCAGGGGATGTACATCGTCGGGCAGATCGTGACGGAGGGCGTGCTGTACTTCTGCATCGTCCAGTTCGGCACGGGCACGGGCTGGCGCGCGGGCTACGTCGTGATGGGCATCGCGACCCTGGTGGTCGGTGCGCTGTCGGCCATGCTGCTTCCGGAGTCGCAGCAGTGGCGCACCTACCAGCAGGAGCTGCGCGAAGGCCGGGTCCCCGAACACCTGCGGCGCACGAAGGTCCCCATCGTCGACCTGTTCCACAGAGGTTACGCCGGCGGCACCATCCTCTTCATGGCGATCGCCACGACGCTGTTCCTCACCACCAACTCGATGATCTCGTACCTCTCGACGTTCCTGATCAAAGTCGAGAAGGTGCCACTCGGCACGGCGAGCCTCATCGTGTTGCTGAACCTCATCGTCACCGCGGTGACCTACCCGTTGGCGGGCATGCTTTCCGACGCCATCAAACGCAAGTGGGCCATGTTCGCCGCGGGCTCCTTCGGTGTCATCGGCTTCACCTGGTTCCTGATCCTCGTCCTCACCCACCACGCGAAGATCAGCACCGACTTCTGGAGCTCGCCGACCTTCTGGGCCCTCATGATGTGCGCGGCCGCCGCGAGCGGCTTCGGCGTGCTGGGCGTCTGGATGGCCGAGTTCTTCCCCACTCGCGTCCGCTCCACGGGCTCCAACCTCGCCTACTACGCCGGCCGCGGCTTCGGCGCGGGCTTGTTCCCGCTGGTCGCGCTCTCCCTTGCCGGCACCGTTCCGCTGGCACTGGCGTTCGGCATCGTCGGCCCCGTCGCGGGCGCGCTCCTCTCACTCGCCGCACCGGACGCGACGGGGCGGCGGATCGAAGCGATCGAGTAACCGGGGTTTCCGAACACGAGGGCCGCCGAGGAGAACTTCCTCGGCGGCCCTCGCCGTGCGCACGGCCATCGCTGCGCTCAGTATCGTGTCCCAGCCCACAGTTTCTCGCGCGGCTACCGGTAGCGCGTTCTCGTGTCGATGCGGAATTCAGGTGAATTCGGACCTCGCTACCTACACTCAGACACTGCTTTTGCTTGCCCGGGTCGCTCCGATAGACGTAGCGCCATGGTATCGGGTGGATTAATCTGTTCGACGGTCCTCGACGCGTGTCCACCGAATGGCGGTGCTCGTTGCGGCAAATGAACCAGTTGGAATGGCAAATAGGTGTGCCACGGGGGAGTGAGCGTGTCGAAGGCGGATTTGTCGATTTATGCCCACACGAGCGGGCAGCTCGACCGGCTTTGCCGGGTGGTCGGCTTCGACGACCGGCGAAGTCGTGAACTTCTCCATGGTTTGCTCGGCCCCGAAGGGGCAAAGAGTATTTCGGAACCGCCGGCCTTCTTCTCCGACGTGGCCGACGACGCGACACCGATCGAATTCTCCGTGGCCTTCGACGCTAGCGGTGAATGTGTGGTAAGGGTTCTCGGCGAGACCGTCGGCGCGACGCAGCCGCGCGAGTTCCTCGACCGGGTGGCGAACGAATACGGCCTGGTCACGGACCGGCTCGACGCCGTCGCTGACCTGTTCCTGCCGCACGAAGAGCGCCAGGGACCGTTCACGCTGTGGTACTCGCTGATCTTCCGGCCCGGCCGCGATCCGAAGCTCAAGGTCTACCTCAACCCGCAGATCAGCGGGCGAACCATGGCGGACTCCCTGGTGAACGAAGGGTTGCGCCGGCTGAACATCGCCGGTGCGTTCCAGCCGATGATCGCGCACGCGCTGCGCCGCGGCGAGAAGGACAACTTCTCCTTCTTCGCGCTCGACCTCGACGACGACCCGCTGTCGCGAGTGAAGGTGTACATCTCGCACGACACCGCCGACTCGGCCGATGTCGAGCGCGCGGCAGAACTGGTGGCGGGCACCGACCCGCTGCAGATCCGGGAGTTCCTCGCCGTGCTCGGCGGTGGGAAAGGGCCGTTCGAAGGGCGCCCCCTGGTTTCGAGTTATTCGTTCGTCGAAGGATCCGGAGACGAGCCAGGAAACTACAGTGTTTATCTTCCCATTCGCAGTTATGTGCCCGACGACGAAGTGGCACGGGCCCGCGTGTTCGCCGTTTTTGCGCAGTACGGGTTCGACGGGTCATTGCTGGACGAAGCACTGGCAGCGGTTTCGCGACGGCCGCTGAGCAGCGGTGTTGGGCTCATCGCACACGTCGCTCTTCGGATGGGGGAATTCGGGTCGGGAATCACGGTGTACCTGTCGTCGGAGGCTTATCAGGTGGCGCCGCCACGGCCGAGGCCGGTGCTCGGTGTCATTACGTGACTGCGGTAGTTTCGACCGACAACTGAAAGTGGAGGAAAAACCTGATGCGGACCTTTCCGCCCTACCGTGCCCAGGTTGTCGCCGAGATCCCGGTCACCACACGAGCCGAGCGTGAGCGCGCTCTCGCGGCGGCCGGTTACAACGCATTCAACTTGCCCGCCAACCGGGTCACGATCGACCTGCTCACGGACTCGGGCACCGGTGCGGTGTCCACGGCGCAGGAAGCTGCCGCAGCGGCCGCCGACCGTTCCTACGCGGGCTCCGACTCCTTCTACCGCTTCCGCGACACACTCAGTGAACTCACGCACTACCCACACATCCTGCCGGTGCACCAGGGCCGGGCGGCCGAGCGCGTGCTGTTCTCGAGCGTGCTCTGGCCGGGCCAGATTTCGGTGAGCAACACCCACTTCGACACGACCCGCGCCAACGTCGAGCTGCTCGGTGCCGAGGCTCGTGACCTGCCGTGCGCCGAATTCGGTGATCTCGACAGCCGGGAACCGTTCAAGGGCAACATCAATCTCGACCAGCTCGAACACCTCCTCACCGGCCCCGAAGGTGACCGGGTGGGCATGGTGCTGCTCACGATCACCAACAACGGCGGGGGCGGCCAGCCCGTGTCGATGGCGAACCTCGCCGCCGCCGCGCGGATCGCGCGTGCCCACGGCGTGCCGATCTTCCTCGACGCCGCGCGTTTCGCCGAGAATGCCTGGCTCGTCGTGCAGCGCGAGGACGGCTATGCCGACAAGACGCCGCGCGAGGTGGCCGAAGAGGCGTTCGGGCTCGTCGACGGCGCCGTCGCCAGCCTGAAGAAGGACGGCATCTCGCCGATGGGCGCGTTCATCGGCGTCAACGACCCCGAACTGGCGACGGCCTGCGAGACCAACCTCATCGCCACCGAGGGGTTCCGCACCTACGGCGGGCTCGGTGCACACGACCTGGACCGAGTGGCCCAAGGTTTGCGGGAGGTGCTCGATCCGCACTACCTCGCCGCGCGGGCGGCCGAAGCGGCCAGGCTCGCGCAGCTCGCGAACGACGCGGGCGTGGACATCGTGGAGCCGGCGGGCATCCACGCTCTCTACCTCAACGCCGGCCGGCTGCTGCCCCACCTGCCGGCCAGCCGCTTCCCGGGCCACGCGCTGGCGTGCGAGCTGTACCTGGAAGGCGGGATCCGGTGCGTGGAACTGGGTTCGCTCTACCTCGGCACGCTCGACGACGACAACAACCTCGTGACACCGGCGCCGTTCGAGCTCGTGCGGATCGCGCTGCCGCGGCGTGTCTACTCGCAGGGCCACTACGACTACGTGGCCGAAGTGCTCGGTGACATCGCGAAGAACCCCGACCGCGTGCCGGGTTATCGCATCACCGAGGCGCCGAAGATCCTCCGGCACTTCAACCTGAAGATGGCACCGGTCGCCTGACCTGACTGTCCACAGAGGACGACGGGGTCCGCGGACCCCGTCGTCCGTCGTCACGCCGGCTGTGGCACCACGGTCATGGCGTGCTTCACCAGCCGGATCAACGCGATCTTGCTCGAGTCACGCTGGCGCGCGTCGCACATCACGATCGGCACGCCGTCGGGCACGACCAGCGCCTCCCGGATCTCGTCGGAGCTGTACCGCGGGGCATTGTCGAAGCAGTTCACCGCGACGATGAACGGGATCCGCCGCCGCTCGAAGAAGTCGACCGCCGCGAAGCTCGTCTCGAGCCGGCGCGTGTCCACGAGCACGATGGTGCCGATCGCGCCGCGGGCCAAATCGTCCCACATGAACCAGAACCGGTCCTGGCCCGGCGTACCGAACAGGTAGAGCACATGCCGCGGCGAGATCGTGATCCGGCCGAAGTCGAGCGCGACCGTCGTGGTCGTCTTGCGCTCGACCCCCGACAGATCGTCGATGCCGTTGCTGGCCTCGGTCAGCACTTCTTCGGTGGACAGCGGTGGGATCTCGCTGACCGAGCCGACCATGGTGGTCTTCCCGGCGCCGAATCCGCCCGCGATGATGATCTTGACCGGGGTCGGGACCGAGTCGGTCCCATTGCCGTCAAAGCTTGATGAGGCCATCGAGAACCGCCTGGAGAGTTTCGTGGTCCGGCACTTGCGCCGGCTGGTGGGACGGGGACCGGGTGATCACGAGACCTCGGTCGATCAGATCCGAGCACAGCACCCGGACGACGCCGAGCGGCAGCTTCACGTAGACCGCGATCTCCGCGATGGAAAGCGGACGCCGGCAGAGGCGGACGATGGTCACGTGTTCCGGTTCAAGCCCGGCTGGTTCCTGTTCCGAATGCAGCGTCATCACCTGCGTCGACAGGTCGAGCACATCGTCGGACGGCGTGCGCCCACTCGTGATCGTGTAGGGCCGGACCAGGGGCCCGGCGGCTTCGTCGTACCAGCTGTCGTCTCTCACACCTCCTCCCGTCACGGGGCTTCACGCAGCATCGCGGCGGCTTCGCGAGGTGCCGACGCGAGGTAGTCGCCGACTCGCTTCACGAGCCGGTTCATCTCGTACGCGATCATCTCCACGTCCACGTCCGCGCCGGCCAGCACCGCGAGACAGGCGCCCTGTCCAGCGGCCGAGACGAAGAGGTATCCGTCCTCCATCTCGATCATGTTCTGGAGGACCGCGCCTCGGTTGAACTGCCGGCTCACCCCCTTGGCGAGGCTCTGCAGGCTGGACGCGATGGCCGAAAGCTGGTCGGAGTCGTCCTTGCTCATGCCGGCCGACTTGCCGAGCTGCAGCCCGTCGGCGGACAGCACGATCGCGTTCTGCGCGCCGACGACCCGGCTCACGACGTCGTCGAGGAGCCAATTGAGATCGGGTTTGGCGTTCCCGTACTCGTTCATGCGTCGAGACCTTGACTTTCCTGTGTGATCTTTCCTGAGTGCTGTGGGGACTAGGAGTCGGCGTCGCCGCGGCCGCGGCGAGTGCCCTTGTGGAACGCCGCCAGCGTGCGGGCCGTGGTTTCGCCCTTGCCGGCGACGTCGACGTGCTCCTCGGTCGGGTCGCCCTGCAGCTGCGCGACGAGATTCTGTTGCGGCTCCCGTCGGGGCAGCCGGGGCCGTTCGTCACCGGACAGGCGGCTCAGGTCGGGGCCCGCGTCCGGAGCGGGTGGCCGCGGCGTCGGCGACGGTGTCCGGCGCGGCAGTTCCTCGTCGGGGGTCAGCGCGTGAGCCGGATAGGGCCTCGGCACGGCGTCTCGCTTCATCGGGATCTGCCCGGCGAACGAGTTGCTCGGTTCCATCGGACTTGCTGGCATCGGACTTGCTGGCATCGGACTGGGTGCCCCCTCCTGTGCCTGCCGGGCCACGACGCCGGCGGGCTCCAGCACCGCGGCGTACTCGCGTGGTGCGTCGGCCTGGAACTCGGAGGTGGCGACGTCGTCGGCCGGCTCCTCACCGGCCAGATGCTGGGTGGGGATCAGCACGGTGGCCCGGGTGCCGCCGTACCGGGACGGGTCGAACGTGACCGTGATGCCGAGCCGGGCCGCCAGGCGCGCCACCACGAAGAGCCCGAGGCTGGAGTCGGCGCGCAACGCCATGGCGTCGAATTCGGGTGCGTCGGCCATCATCGAGTTGGCCCACTCACGCACGCCGTCCTTCATGCCGAGGCCCTGGTCGGAGACGTCGACGACCACGCCGCGGGCGACGGTCCGGCTGGTCACCTCGACCGGTGAGCCGGGTGGTGAGAACGACGTCGCGTTGTCCACGAGCTCGGCGATCAGGTGGATCGCGTCGGCCACGGCGGAGCCGACGATCGACACGTCCGGTACCTGCTCCACCTGCACCCGTGAGTACTGCTCGGTCTCCGACACCGCGGCACGCAGGACTTCCATGAGCGACACCGGCTTGCGCCAGCGGCGTCCGGGTTGCTTGCCGCCGAGGATGATCAGGTTCTCGGTGGTGCGGCGGGCGCGGGCCGCGAGGTGGTCGAGCTGGAAGAGCGCCGACAGCTGGGTCGAGTTCTCCTCGCGGCTTTCCATCTCGTCGATGATCTGCAGCTGGCGGTGCACGAGAACCTGGTTACGGTGCGCGATGCCGAGGAACACGTTGTGGACACCACTGCGGGCCTTGGCCTCGCTCGCGGCCGCGTTGACGGCGGTCAGCTGGGCGACGTTGAACGCTTCCGCCACCTGGCCGATCTCGTCGCGACCGTGGTCGAGCTGCGGCAGCTCGGCGCTCACGTCCACGGGTTCGCCGTTCTTCAGCCGGTTCACGATGCCCGGCAGCCGGTTGCGGGCGAGGTCGAGCGAGTCGTTGCGCAGGCGGGCCAGCCGCGTCATCAGTGCGCGGTCGACGAGCGAGCGGGACACCCGCACGGCGACGATGATCGCGGCGAGCGAGGCGAGCAGCGCCACGATGCTGCCGATGATCGCGTTGCGCAGCTGGGCGTTGCCGGATTCGATGGCGGCGGCGGAAACCTGGTCCGCCTGCGCGATCGTGAGCCCGTTGAGCCCGGCGGAGATCTGGCCGGTGAGCGTGTGCCAGTCGGCCGAACTGACCGGCACCGTGTCCTGGTCGTCGGGAGTCCACGGACCGTGTTTCACCAGTGCGTTCTCGGCGTCGGTGAGCTGCTTCCAGCCGGGACTCGTGACCAGCGCCTGGTACTGCGTGCGCACGTCGGGTTCCAGGAAGGGCGCGATCTGGCCGAGCTGGGTGCGGTAGAAGCCGGCGAACTGCGTGAATTGCACGAAGTCGTCGGGTGCGAACGTGCCGCTCGTGAGCGCCGCGGACACCAGCGAAGTTTCGCGCGACATCAGGTCACTCGCGCGAAACAGCGAGGTCGCGGAGATCGCGCCCTGCACCGCGGTCGCGTCGGGCACCACCCGCGCCTGCGTGTCGAACAGTGTCGCGGCCGAATCGAGCACGCCGTTGTAGTAGTTGTTGACCTGCGCGCGGTCGATACTGCGGAAGTTGATCTGCGAACGCAGCACCGGCAGCTGGTCGAGCTGGCTCTTCAGCGCGGTGACCTTGTCGGCGATCTCGGCGGGTGCACTGGAGATGGTCGAGTCGAACGCGGCCTCCAGGTTCTTGAGCTTGTCGTCGGTCCCCGTGCGCTGCTGCTGCAGCCGGTCGGGGCCGGCGTCGGGGCTGTCGAGGAACTCCAGCGACAACTGGCGTTCCTGCTGCAGCGACGACAGCGCCGTGACGGCGGGGATCGAGACGTCACGGACCGAGACGGCGACAAGCCGCACATACAAGCCATTGACGAAGAAGTACGACGAGACCGCCGTCCAGAGCACGAGCAGCGTGATGCTCGGAATGAGAACGGTCCTGGTCAGCCTTTTCCGGATGGACTTGTCGTACGCCTTGCCGGACTCATCCTTGTTCTCCACGATGATTCACGAACTCCTGAGTCACACTCGGCGAAAGCCGGAACACGGCCGGAACTGAAGCGGGGGCCCGTTTTTACCACGAAAGAAGGCGGTGTGGTGCCGCTGATCGGGTCGTGGACCTGCTGGTGCGCGGCGGCTTCGCGCGTGATCACCTAACGTTGCCCCGGCATCACCGGAGTTTGCGGTGGTGGGCGTACCGCGTGTTTCCCGATGGGCGAGGTGCTCCGCCGAACGGGTGAACCGGGAAATCCGCGTGCGTGGCGAATCCCACGACCTTGTCGTCGACGAATTGATTTGTCGACTCATTACGATGCGTGATTTCCCCGGTCACGGAAACGTCAAGTGGTCACCGAAATTTCCGGCGACGGCCACGCCTAGCTCCGCGAACCGGCCGAAAGCTCCCCTCGCGCGAACCCAGCGGGGTTACGTGGCCGGGAGGACGGTGCCGGCGCGGCGTGCGGAGGACGGGCGGTGGACGATCACCGCGAGGGTGCCGCCGCGGGTGGTGAAGGCGTGTTTCGCGCGGGCCTGCGCGGTCGGGTCTATTGTGGACGGCGCTTTTGTCGAGAACGACAATTCGTGCCTCACTCGCGGGCCGCGAGGCCAGGGGAGAGGGTGCCGGGGGTGCGCGTGGGCCGACGGAACTGTCCCGCCGGAATCGGCGGAATGCCGTCAGCGGACTCCGCTGCCGGTTTCCCGCACCCGCCCGGCTCGGGGAGGTGCCGGGGAGATGCTCCGTCCACACGCGACAGGTCGGTGGTGGCACGGGCCACGTCGGCGCCCCTCGGCGGACGGGCACCGGGGGGCCTGCGGGTAAGTTTGGGCGGGCGTGGCAGAAGGAGGAACGGGTGATTCTCGGGTTCGCGGTGGCGGTGGCGGGTTGCGCCCTGCTCGTCGCGGTGTGGAGCTTCGTGCAGTCCGCACGCAACAAGCTTCCCGACACCCCGCTGCTCGTCGCGCTCGCCGTGGTGGAGCTGCTGCTCGTGGCGCAGCTGGTCGTCGGCGTCGTGCTGCTGGTGAGTGGTGAGCGGCCGGGCAGCATCGCCACGTACTTGGCCTACCTGATCGGTTGCCTCGTTGTGCTGCCGGTCGGCGCGGTGTGGGCGCTGGCCGAACGGAGCCGCTCGAGCACGGTCGTGCTCGGCATCGCCTGCCTGGCCATCCCGGTGATGGTGCTGCGACTGAACGAGGTGTGGAGTGGATCAGGCGCGTAAAACGGCCACGGGCCCCGGCCGGGTGCTGGTCGCGGTGTACGCGATCTTCGCACTCGCCGCGACGTCGCGGGCCGTGGTCCAGATCCTCACGAAGTTCTCGGAAGCGCCGTTGGCGTACGTCCTGTCGGCGCTGGCCGGCGTCATCTACCTCCTCGCGACGGTCGCACTGGCCATCGGCGGCGAGCGCTGGTGGCGGGTGGCGCTCGGCGCGTGCAGCGTCGAGTTCGTCGGGGTGCTCACGATCGGCACGCTCAGCATCTTCGACCGCACGGCTTTCCCCGACGCGACCGTGTGGTCGGTCTACGGCCAGGGCTACTTCTTCATCCCCGTGGTGCTGCCGCTCATCGGCCTGTACTGGCTGTGGCGCACGGCGCCCAAGCGCGCTTCGGCCTGATCCCGCGCGTCCGACTGGTCCGGATTCGACCGTCGCCGGATTTCCGGCGGCGGTTTTCGTCGGTGCCGGCGCCTACCCTGGGCAGTGGCTCGGACCAGAGCGGAAGAGGAGACCATGTCCCAGGCAGTGCAGAAGATCCCCGGCCCCGACCACCCGATCACCGTCGAACCCAACCCAGCGCGCGTCGTCGTGAAGTTCGGCGACACGGTCGTCGCCGACACCACCCGCGCGCAGGTCCTGCGCGAGTCCAGCTATCCCGCCGTGCAGTACATCCCCCGTGAGGACGTCGACCTCACCGCGTTCGCCCGCACGGATCACCACACGTATTGCCCCTACAAGGGCAACGCGTCGTACTACAGCTTCACCCCGGCAGGTATCGAGGGTGCCAACGTGGTGTGGACGTACGAAGAGCCCTACGACGCGGTCGCCCCGATCAAGGACCACCTCGCGTTCTACGCCGACCGCGTGTCGATCGAGGAGGTCGCTGCCTGAGGCTCCGCCGACAAACTCATCTGAATGCACACGGTTTCGGCCGCACGGCTGACGACCGCTGAGCGACCGGAAAATCAGCAGGTCATCGCAGCTGGCGCGGCATTTCGGCGGCCACGGGTTCGGCGTGGGCGCCAGAATGCGCCCTTCCGGTGGCCGCCACGCTCCGTGCGAGCGATGCGGTCACGAGCGCACTGCTTCCGCGGCTCCTTGCCAAAGCTCGGCTCCTCGCCAACACCCCGGCGGGCACGAGGGGCGTGTTCGTCGTGCCCGGCGCCGTCGCGGGCAAACCAGACGTCCGCAGGTCGCGGCGGGAAAGTGTTCCGGTCGTGACGGTTGCCATAGCGCTGGTACGAGTCTCGGCTAGCGCGAATACAACACAGCGCTTTAGCGTTGATAACGGGAGGTCGGATCGACGATACGGAGGACGAAGTGAGCGAGCAGACACGAGTGGCGATCGTGACCGGCGGTTCGGGTGGGATCGGCCGCGCCGTGGCCGAACGCCTCGCCGCGGACGGCATGTCGGTGCTGGTGCACTACGCGGGCAACCCCGACCGCGCCGAGCAAGTGGCCGCCGCGATCACCGGCAAGGGCGGGGTCGCCGGCACCGCGCAGGCCGACGTGGCCCACGAGGCTCAAGTGGCGGCGTTGTTCGACACCGCGGAACAGCGCTACGGCGGTGTCGACGTGGTCGTGCACACCGCCGGGATCATGCTGCTTTCGCCATTGGTCGATTTGGACCTCGAGGTGCTCGACCGCGTACACCGCACCAACATCCGCGGCACGTTCGTGGTCGACCAGCAGGCCGCGCGCCGGTTGCGCCGGGGCGGCGCACTGATCAACTTCTCGACGACGGTCACCAAGCTGGCACCGCCGGACTACACCGCGTACGCCGCCTCCAAGGGTGCCGTCGACGCGATCACCCTGATTCTGGCCCGCGAGCTCCGCGGGCGCGACATCACCGTCAACGCCGTGGCCCCCGGCCCGACCGCAACCCCGCTGTTCCTGGAAGGCAAGTCACAGGAGGCCGTCGACCGCCTCGCCAAGATGCCGCCGCTCGAGCGACTCGCCGTGCCCGACGACGTCTCCGAAGCCGTCGCCTTCCTCGCCGGCCCGGCTCGCTGGGTCAACGGTCAGGTCCTCTACGTCAACGGCGGCGCCATCTGATTCTCCCGCGAGGCGTACGCAGGTCGACGATGTTCCAGGAACCAAGTTGACGGTGCTCCTGGAACCGGGTTGACCGGCCGCGGAAGCGAATCCGCAGCCGGTCACCAGTGGGCTAGCCTCCCTTGCCGTGTTCAGGGGCGACGTAGCTGTTAGCCGTCTCGCTCGCGGCGAGGGGAGCGATGACCTTCAGACCGCCCGCGCTGCCCTTGTCCGGCTGCGTGATGTTGGCCTCTCGGGTGGGCGGGTCGCCGGGCCGGCTGTAGTCGAGCGGCGGCAGGATGCCGCCGGTGTCGACGTTCGTGGTCTGGCGGAAGGCTTTCTGCACGCCGTCACGCGTGAGGTCCTTGTTGTCGCAGGCTTTCTTGAGCACCGTGGTGTACGCGGCGGCGGCGCCGTAACCCCAGTCGACGCCGTTGTTGGGAATGTCGTTCTTGTAGGCCTTGGCGAACTCGTCGCGGATCTTCTTGGCGCCCGCGCTGTCACCCGAGTACGGCTCCCATGAGGCCGCCAGGTAGAACAGGCTCGCCAGAGCCGGCCCGGCAGCGGTGTCCATCAGCTGCGGCACGAAAGTCGGGTTGTTGCCCATGATCGGCACGTTGAGGCCGGTCGAGGAGTCCGCGCTGGCGATCGACGCGGTCTGCGTCGGGGTCGTGGTCACGAGGATGGCCTTGACGCCCTGGTTCTTCAGCGCCGCGACCTGGCTGCTCATGTCGGTCGCGGTCGCGGTGACCTGCTGCGGGATCACGGTGAGGCCGAGCTTCTCGGCGGCGTACTTGCTGCCGAGCAGGCCGTTTTCCCCGTACTCGCCCTGGATGTAGATGTGGCCGACCTTGTCATCCTTGGCAAGGCCCTTGTTCTTCATCAGCCAGTCGATCCCGTTGATCATCTCGACGTCGTAGGTGGTGCCGACGATCATGTTGTTGGGGTTGTCGAGGATCGTCGACGCCCACGACACCGGGATCGTGAACATCTTGTCGGACTCGACGTTCTGTTTGAGCGCGGCGTTGATCGGTGAACCGAGCAGCTGCTCCATGCCGAGCACTTGCTGCTTCATGTCCGAGTACGCGCCGACCGCGCGCTGCACGTTGTAGCCGTCGTCCTTGATGTTCAGCTCGACCTTGCGCCCGCAGATGCCGCCCTGTGCGTTGAGGTCGTTGAAGTACAGCTGCGCGCCCTGCGTCACAGTCTTGCCGAGGACCGCGAAGACGCCGGAGAGGTCGGTGAGCACGCCGAGGGTGATCGTGCTGTCGGTGACGCCGGGACCGGCCTTGATGTTACCGGAGCCCCCGCCGCTGTTCGAGTTGTTGCCTTTGGTACTGCACCCCGCCGCGACGAGCAACGTCGCGGCGGCGCCCAGCGCCATCGCTGAACGCCATGCCCTTGTCGTCATATCTGTTGTGCCTCCTTGTTCGCGGACTCCGACGAGGCGTGTCCAGTCGGGTCGTGCTGCGGATTCGTGCGCGGTGCCGCGGTGTCCGGACGTGAGGTGAAGCGCTCGCGCACGGCGTTGACCAGTCCAGCGAGGCCCCCTTTCTGCGCCAGCAGTACGAGGATGATCGCGCCGCCGTAGATGTAGTTGGAAAAGTCCGCCGGGCCGACGCCACTCTGCCCGGGCTGAGCGAGGAAGGGCAGGCTGTCGGAGTAGTGAGTGAGGATCAGCGGCAGTGCGGTCACGAACGCCGCGCCCGCGACCGCGCCGCGTACCGAACCGAGCCCGCCGATCACGATCATCGCCAGGTACGTGATGGACAGCTGCAGCCCGAAGTAGTCCGGCACCGGCCGTTGGAACGCGAGCGCGATCAGCACCCCGGCCAGCCCGGCGTACATCGACGAGACGACGAAGGCGCCGGCCTTGTAGCGCCGCACGTTCACACCCATGACCGCGGCGGCGATCTCGTTGTCACGGATGGTCCGCAACGCCCGTCCGGGCCTGCCGCGCACGAGGTTCTGGGCGAACAAATACGCGAGGATCATCAGGACCAGCCCGAGGTACCACAGCCGTTCGAGCTGGCCGAACGGCACGTTCAGCACCGTCAGCGGTGGATCGTCGTCGGTGAAGGTGAAACCGAACAGGGAGAACGGCTGCGCATTCCGGCCGTAGAAGCCGCCGGTCACGGCTTTGGCGTTCTGCAGGACGTGCTGACCGAGGAACACCAGTGCGAGCGAGGCGAGCCCGAGGTAGATTCCGCGCAGCCGTCGGGAAATCGGGCTGAACAGCAAGCCGACGAAGCCGGCCATCGCCACCGCGGCGATCATCGCGAGCAGCGGCGGCCAGCCCCGCCCCTGCACCGTGATCCCGCCGCCGATGCCGACCTGGCCGCCGGCGAGGTAGGAGTAGCCGTACGCGCCGATGGCCAGGAAAAAGGCGTGGGCCAGCGAAAGCTGCCCGGCCGTGCCGGTGATCAGGTTCAGTCCGATCGCGCCGATCGCCGCGGCGAACACGAACAACCCGAGCTGTTCCCAGAACGGCGCCACGTATAACGGCAACACCAGCAAAAGGATCAACAGCACGAGCCAGCCCAGCCGGGGGAGGGCCCGTCGCCACAGGGGTTCAGACACGGATGGCCTCCCTCGTCCCGAAGAGCCCGCTCGGCCGCCACAACAGAACCAGCAGCATCACCACGTACGCACTGACTTCGCTCAACGGCTGGCCGAGAAACGCGAGCTGGCTGCTGTATCCGTCCACAAGAGACTGCACGACACCGATGATCACGCCGCCGGCCACGGCGCCGGTCGTGGAGTCGAGGCCGCCGACGACCACCGCGGGAAACGCGTTGAGCGCGGTGAGGTTGGAGGTGTTCGTCAGCCCCGGACTCGGTGACAGGCCGAGGAACACTCCCGCGATCGTGGCCAATGCTCCGGCGACGACCCATGCGATGGCGGCGACCCGGCCGCGCCGGATACCCATCAGCGCCGCGGCTTCGCCGTCTTCGGCCGTCGCGCGGGTCGCAATGCCCCACGAAGTGAACTTGTACGCCAAGAAGAATCCGATCACCAGCACGATCGAAATCACCACTGCGGCGATTCTGGCCTGCGGCACGGTGAACGGACCGAGCTTCACGTCGTTGTCGCCCCACGGCGCACCGAACGAGAGCACCTGCTGACCGATGCGCCGGTTGAGTTCCGAGGCCAGCACGATGTCGACGCCGATGGTGATGATGGTCAGCGCGGTCGGATCGACCCGGCCACGGCCCCGGACCAGGATCGCCTGGATGAGGAACGCGCCGAGCGCGCCCGCCGCGATGCCGATCAGCAGCGCAGGGACGAATCCGAGGCTGGTGTGGAACACGGCGACGACGTAGGCCCCCAGCAGCAGCATCGAACCCTGCGCGAAGTTGATCACCTCGGTCGCCTGGGAGATGACCACGAAACCCAGCGCGATGAGCGTGTAGATGAAGCCGAGCGACACGCCGTTGATCACGAGTTCGCCGAAGTACGTCACGGCTGCCCCTCCGGCTCGTTGCGGCCCGTGCCCAAGTAGGCGCGGATGACGGCGGGATCCTGCTGGATCTGCGCGGGCGGACCGTCGGCGATGCGTTTGCCGAAGTCCAGCACCGTGACCCGGTCGGCGATGCCCATGACCAGGCCCATGTCGTGTTCGACGATGACGACGGAGATTCCCAGTGTCTCGCGCACGGCGAGGATTTCCTGCGCCATCACGGCACTTTCTTCGGCGTCGAGGCCGGCGACCGGTTCGTCGAGTAGCAGCAGCCGTGGTTCGAGGCACAACGCGCGGGCCAATTCGACGCGCTTCTGGTCGCCGTAGGGGAGCAGCCCGGCGGGCAGCCCGAGGAAGTCCTTGATTCCCACGAACTCGGCGATTTCCCGGACGCGTTCCCGGTGCCGGCGTTGTTCGCGGGTCGCGGTCGGCAGGTGCAGGCCGGTCGCCACGAATCCCGCGCGGGTCAGCAGATGCCGCGCCAGCATGAGGTTTTCGGCGACGGTCTGGGTCGGCGAAAGCGCGATGTTCTGGAACGTCCGCCCCACGCCGAGCCGGGTGATGTCGTGGGGCCGCCGTCCGATGAGGTCGACGTCGCCGAGCCGAACGGTGCCCGAGGTGGCTCGGTAGACGCCGGTGAGCACGTTGAAACAGGTGGACTTTCCGGCGCCGTTGGGGCCGATCAGTGCGTGGATCGTGCCGGGCTCGACGGTGAACGACAGGCCGTCGAGCGCGGTGATCCCGGCGAAGCGGATGGTGACGTCGTCGGCGACGAGTGGCGGTGGCGCGTTTTGTGGCTCGGTGTGGGTGCCCCGGCTGGTCGGCGCGCTCATCGTCTGCTCCAGGCGGTGATCTTCCGGCGCGCAGACCCGGCGTCGCGCGTGAACCGGTCGGCGCCGCGGCCGAGATAGAGTCGCTGAACTTCGTCGGTGGCACGCAGTTGTTCCACGGTTCCGGACAGCGACACTTCGCCGAGTTCGAGCACGTAGACGTGGTGGGCCAGTTCGAACGCCATCTCCGCGTTCTGCTCGACGAGCAGCACCGCCGTGCCCTGCCGGTTGATCTGCCCGATCACGTCGGCGATCTGCCCGACCACGCGCGGTGCCAGGCCGAGCGACGGTTCGTCGAGCAGCAGCAGCTGCGGTGCGGCCATGAGCCCCCGCCCGATCGCGAGCATTTGTTGCTCACCACCGGAAAGCAGGCCGGCGCGCTGGTGGCGGCGTTCGGCGAGAATGGGGAACAGCTTGTAGACGCGGTCGCGTGAGCTCGCCTTGCTCGCGCGGCCCCGGTTCCGGATCGCGCCGGCGCGCAGATTTTCCTCCACCGTGAGCCTGCCGAAGATCCGCCGGCCTTCGGGGACCTGAACGACGCCACTGGTCACCATCCGACCGGGGGTCGCGTGGTGCATATCGTTGCCGCGGAACCGGATTCGCCCGCGCTCGACCGTCGCGCGATACAACCCCAGAGTGCCCGAGACCGCGCGGAGCAACGTGCTCTTGCCGGCTCCGTTGCTGCCGAGCACGGCGACGATGCCGCCTTCGGGCACTACGATGCTGACTCCGCGCAAGGCCTGGACCGCGCGGCCGTAGCGGACCGCGAGTTCGCTCACCGCGAGCAAAGCGGTGCCGTCGGTGGTCGGATGCGATGCGTTCGACGTCAAGCCGAGCCTCCTCGCCTTCGGGTGTCCATCCAGGACCGCGCCGATGGACGGACAGTGGCGATGGTGTGTTGCGAAGACGGACCGCGCTATCTGCAAATGGAGAGGCAAAGTGACTTGGGTCACTGATTGGAAAAATGGGTGTTGCGGTTCGGCCACGGCGGCTCAGAGGAGCCGGGCTTCGGACGCTTTGGCGATGGCTTCGACGCGGTTTCGCGCACCGAGTTTGCCCATCGCGCTCTGCAAGTAGGTTTTCACGGTGTTGCGCGTGAGGCCGAGTTCATCGGCGACTTCTGGGTTGGTGTGACCCGTCGCGACGAGCCGTAGCACCTGGTATTCGCGCCGGGTTAGGCCGACGCGCACGAGCGCTTCCTGCAGCCGGTCGCTCGCGCTCGCGTCGAGGCGCGGGTCCATCACGGTCTGGCCGCGGTAGGCCTGCTGGATGGCGCTCGCGAGATCGGTCGTCGACGCGTCCTTCAGCAAACAGCCGACGACGCCTTCCTCCAGCGCGGCGGGCAATGCGGCGTGGTCGGCGTATGCGGTGAACAGCAGCACGCGCGCGGTGGGGCGCACCACGCGGAACTTGCGGATGACCTCGGTGGCGAGCATGTCGGGCAACCGCAGGTCGAGCAGCACCACGTCGGGGGCGAGTTCGGCGGCGGCCTTGATCGCCTCGTTTCCGGTGCGGGCCGACCCGACCACCACCACGTTCGGTTGTGCGCGCAGCAGCAGCGACACGCCCTGGGTGACCACGGGGTGATCGTCGACGACCAGGACTTTGATCAGCTCATTCACGGTCCACCACGGGTATCCGTGTGCGAACGGTGATCCCGCCGTCCTCGTTTTCGACCACGGAAAGAGTTCCGCCGAGCTGGGCGACGCGCTCGTGACACGCCTTGAGGCCCATGCCGCCGGAAGTTTCGGGGTGCGGCTCGCTCGCCCAGCCGAGTCCGTCGTCGGCGATGGCGAGCGTGACTCCGCCGTCGAAGCAGGCGACGCTGACGACCACGGAGCTGGCCTTCGCATGTTTCTCCACATTGACCAGTGCCTCGCGCGTGATCGCGACGAGTGCGCCATTGCGTCCGGCGTCCAGCAGCGGAAGGTCCGTGAGCGTGACGCAGCGAGCGGAAACGCCGGTGCGGCGGGTGAAAGCTTCGCAGTCACCCCGCAGCGTCGCGGTGAGCGCCTGTTTGGGTGCGACGACGTCGAGGACCGCGAGCGACTCGCGGAACACCGCGGCGGTTTCGGCGATCCGGGCTTCGACGTCGCGCAGTTTCGCCATCAGCTCGGGCGCGTCCGCGGCGTGGGACTGCAGGTCGCGGACTTCGGCGCCGATGCTGAACAGCAGCGCGCCGACCGAGTCGTGCAGCGCGATCGCCATCCGGCGCCGTTCACTGGCCACCGTGGTGCGCGTGTGGTTGTCGATCTGGTCGGCCAGGTGCAGCGACGCTGCCGCCGGCTCGGCCGCCGACTTCAGTTGCGAAATCACGGTGTCGCCGAGGTCGGCGGTCTCGCGCGAGGCGCCGTACGCGACACCGAGCACCTCGTCGCGGTAGGTCAGCGGGACGGCGACCATGGCGCCGATCCCCTCGGAGCGGATCACTTCGTCGAACTGGTGCGTGATCCGCGAGGATTCGCAGTAGTCGGGCACCCACATGGGCCGCACCGTCGCGAGGGTTTTCCCGCCGAGGCCCAAGCCGCGTGGCACTTCGAGGTTGCGCAGTCGCAGCCCGTACGCTCCGGCCCAGCCCCGGATCACGAGCAGGTCGGCGTTCTCCAGCGCGGCGGCGTAGCCGAGGTCGAGCCCGGTGTCTTCGCGGATCCGGTGGGAGGTGGCACGCAGCAGCGCGACGCGATCGAGCAGCCCGACGATGTCGCTGTGCTCCTCGACGAGCCGGCTCAGCGCCTCGACTTGACCGAGAATCTCGTCGGTCCCAGTCCGTGCCATGGGTGTACTGTGACACACCCCACAAGCCCCGAACATCGCCGAACGGGTGGGTCAGTGCCGCACGAGTGCCAGCCGTGCGGCGACCGTCGCCGCGCCCGCGGCGAGCACCAGCAGCGGCACCACGATCCGCGTGACGGGCACGAAACTCGTTGCCAGCAAAGGCATCGCGAAACCCGCGTACGCCCACGTGTAGAAGAGTCCGTTGCACGCACCCCGGCTCTGCGGCGGTGCCAGCTCGCCGACGAGCCGCAGCCCGTCGTTCAGGCACAGTCCGCCCCCGGCGCCCAGTAGGACCCCGCCGACCAGGACGAGGCCCGTCGACTGCGGTGCGGCGGCGAGTGCACCCGCGCCGTAACCGAGTGCCCCGAGCGCCACTCCGGCCACGCCACACCACGGCCCCAGCCGATGCGCCACCGGCTGCACCAACGTCCCGGCGCCGAGCGCGGCCGCCGCCAGCACCCCGGTGAACGCGACGAGGTGCGCACGGTGCGGCAGCTCCAGTGGCAGCACGGTCACGGCAACGGACGGGAACGCGTACACGCAGACCGCGGTCGGGATGACGGTGCGGCGGAAAATTCGGCGTGCCGGCGTCGTGAGGCCGGCGCGGGGCAACAGGCTGTGCGCCGGCCCGGCCGGTTTCAGGCCGACGCGCGCGGGTCTGCTTCGTCTGATGAGCGTCATCGCTCCGGCGGACACCACAACGACCAGCGTCACGTGCACCAGATACGGCACCGTCAGCGGCGCCGCGGTCGTCTCGGCCAGGAGCCCCGACGTCAACGGGCCCGCGCAAAACCCGAGATTCAGCGCGACCGACGCCCTGCGTGCCGCCAGTACCGGTCCCACCAGCTCCTGCAGCCACGCACTTCCGACGCTGAACGCCGCCCCCGACGCCAGACCCTGCACGAACCGCGCGACGAACAACACGGCGACCGACCCTGCGCCCGACCCTGCGCCCGGCAGGAAGATCAGTGACGCGACGCCGGTCAACACCACCGCGGGAACCAACACCCGCGCCCGCCCGTATCGATCCGACGCCGGCCCCCCGAACAACAACGACGGCGCCAGCCCCAGCGCGTACACCCCGAAGATCGCCGCCAGCCCACTGGGCGCGATCCCCAGCCGTACGCGGTAGATCAACAGCAGCGGCGTCGGCACGTTCGTCCCGAACGCCGCCGCGAACAGCAACGCCGCGACGGCCGGCCACACCCACCAGCCACCCGCGCGCGAGGCAGCCGTCGGGGTCACGCCTCATCCTGACCCTGTGGATGGCGTCCGGGCAATCTCCGTTTGGGCAGGTCACGTTTTCCGGACCGCGCCGCCGCATCGGGAGCGACACGAACAGCATTCGCCGCGCTTTCCACCACGGCTGGTGGGGCGCGTTGCGTTCTGGGGGTCCGGGGGTTGTTCCCCGGGTAGGTACGACGGGCGTTGGGGAGCGTTGCCAACAGCGACGCGAACAGCATTCGCCGCCTCGTGGGCCGCCAGGGGCTCGAACCCTGGACCCGAAGATTAAAAGTCTCCTGCTCTACCAACTGAGCTAGCGGCCCGCGGGGACTAGTTTAGCGGGCGGGTCCGTGGGGGCCCGCAGCACTCTCTGGTTGGTGGGCGCCGCGTCGTCGGCGAGGTCCATAAGGGACCTGGCGGGGGGTCGACAAGGTCGGCTGTGTGGCGTCCTGAGGGAATGCGCGGTGGCCATCGCCGGCAGGCTCCGCCCGGCAAGATCGCCGCCCGGCTAAGGCTGGTGCCCTGATCAGCGGCCTTCCGCTTTCAACCGCGCTGCTTCACGGCGGACTTCGGCCTGCGTGGCGCGTTCGCGGTCCAGCCAGGGTGGCGCGGCGGCTTTGATTTCCTCGATCTCGGCTGTCGTCAGCGCCGAGGTGAGGCCGGCGCGGGTGAGGCCGCCGATGGAGATGCCGAGTTTGGCGGCGACGACCGGGCGCGGGTGGGGCCCGTCGCGGCGGAGGGTTCGGAGCCAGTCGGGCGGGTCGGACTGGAGGGCGTTGAGTTCGTCGCGCGAGACCGGGGCCGACTGGAACGACGGCGGGGCCGCCGGGAGGTAGATGCCGAGTTTCTTGGCGGCGGTGGCCGGCTTCATGGTCTGCGGACGCGAGGTCATGGTGCCCAGCGTAACCACCGTGGGTAGCCTGACCGGCGTGACCGGCCCGGACGCACCACCCTCGTTCACGCTCGGCTACGTCCCGGGCGTGAGCCCCGGAAAGTGGGTCCGAACGTGGGAGGAGCGCTACCCCGACGTGCCGCTGCGGCTCGTGCCGGTGGCCAATGCCGAAGCCCGCGCCAAGATCCACGACGGCGAGGTCGACGCCGCCCTGCTGCGCCTGCCCGTGGACCGCGAGGGCTTGCACGCGATTCCGCTGTACACCGAGCTCACCGTCGTCGTGGTGCCGAAGGACCACGTCTTCGCGGCAGCCGACGAGGTGACGCCCGGCGACCTCGACGGCGAGCTCTTCCTGCACGCCCACGACGACCCGCTCGACTGGCCCGCGCCATTCGGCACCGTCGCCGAGTATCGGCCGGACACCACCGCCGGCGCGATCGAACTCGTCGCCGCCGGCGTCGGGCTCCTCGTGACACCCATGTCCCTCGCCCGCCTGCACCACCGCCGCGATCTCACGTACCGGCCACTCAGCGGTGTCCCCGAGTCCCGCGTCGCGCTCGTCTGGCCGGAAGCCGAGACGACGGACCTGATGGAACAGTTCATCGGCATCGTCCGCGGCCGGACCGTGAACAGCACCCGCGGCAAACCACAGCCCAAGCCGGCCGGCCAAGCCAAGGCCAAGCAGGCGAAACAACCGAAGGCCCAGCGCCGTAAGCCGCCGCCCCGGCGCAAACGCCGCTGATCCCGGTTCAGCCGATCGGCCGGGGCAGCATCCGGACGGCCACACCGCCGGCCGTCCAGATGATCAGCCGTGCGGCGGTTCGGTTTCCGCCGGCTGAAATAGCAGCCCCGCCAACGCCTCCCGCAGCTTCCCGGCGACCGGTACCGGTCGCCGCGTGTCGCGGTCCACGAACACGTGCACGAACTGCCCTTCGGCCACGAGGACGTCGGCTTCGGAGTACATCCCGATCCCGTACCGCACGCTCGACGTCCCGAGGTGCGCCACGCCGAGCCCGATCCGCAGCGACCCCGGGAACGCCACCGGCGCGTGGTACCGGCACTGCGATTCCACGCACAGCCCGATCAGTTCGCCGGAAGTGATGTCCAGTCCACCCTCCCCGACGAGGAAAGTGTTGATCACCGTGTCCATCAGGGAGTAGTGCACCACGTTGTTCACATGGCCGTAGACGTCGTTGTCCTTCCACCGCAACGGAACCGTTTGCCAGTGCGGGTACCTCACCACAGCTCGACCGAGTCCCGCAGGATTCCCGACAGGTCCTCTTCGGACGCTTCCCGCGGCGCTGTCGCCAGCAACCGTTGCTGCTTCAGCGTTCCCGACACGAGCGAGTCCACATCGGACGCCGAATACCCGACTGCTCCGATACCGGAGGGAATCCCGATCTCCCGCATCAGGTTCGTCAGCACCGCCGGCAGGTGGTCCTGGAAGTCGCCTGCCCACTCGAAGTCCGGCGCCAGCAGCCGCGCCACGCGCAGGTGCCGTTCGGGCGCTGCGGCGAACGTGAAGCGGAACGCCGAGGGCGCCGTCAGCGACACCGCCATCCCGTGGGGCACCATCGCTTCCTCACCGGGATAGCCGTCGGGGTGGAAATCCCGGACCTGGCCCGCGATCGGGTAGGCGTTGGCGTGCGGAATGTGCACGCCCGCGTTGCCGAAGCCGAGCCCCGCGAACGTCGCCGCGAGCGCCATCGCCTCGCGCGCCTCGAGGTCGTCACCGTCGCGCACCGCGCGCGGCAGCGCCCAGGACAGCAGCGAAAGCGACTTCTCCGAGAACATGTCCGCCAGCGGGTTCGCCCCGCAGTACGGCACGCGCTGCTCCGGCTTCTTGCGGTCGAACGACGTGTACGGCTTCGCCGTGTAACTCTCCGCGGCGTGGCAGAGAATGTCCATGCCCGAAGCCGCCGTCACGCCCGCCGGCTGCGTGACCGTGAGCCGGGGGTCCACGACGGCAAGCGACGGCCGCAGCCGCAGATGGCTGATGCCGCTCTTCACGCGCAGCGACAGCACGTCGAGAACGCACACGGTGGTGCTTTCGGAACCGGTTCCGGTGGTGGTCGGCACGGCGACCAGCGGCTTCAGCGGGTTCGCCGGCGCGCGGCCACCGCCGACCGGGGCGTTGACGTAGTCCATCAGCTCGCCCTCGTTGCTGGTCAGCAGGTTCGCGGCCTTCGCCGTGTCGATGCTGGACCCGCCGCCGACGGCCACGAACCCGTCGTAGGGGCCCGAGCCGCGCGCGAAGTCGACGGCCTTCTGCAGGCTCACGTCCGTGGGCTCCACGTGCACGCCGTCGAAGATGTCCGTCGCGATGCCGTAGCCGTTGATGCCCTCGGCGATCCGCGCGGGCCAGCCCGTCGCGGCGACGGTGGGATCGGTGACCACGAGCACGCGGCCGACGCCGTACTGCTTGAGGTCGTAGCCGATCTCGTCGCTCGCGCCGGTGCCGTACTTCAACGCGGGCGCACCATAGGTGAAAACGGTTTCATTTCCGGGGGACGTCAAGGCCGTTGTCCTCACTTCCTGTCCGGGCCGGGCCAAACCGGACATTAAGCCCAGTGGCGCCACCATTATTCGAAGATCACTTGACGACGGTGAACTGTGCCGCCCTAAGCTCTCCTCATTAGATACCAAGTGGAAGCGACCGTCGCCCAGACGGCCGTGCGCATCCTGACCGAGGCCCAGGTCCGCCGGGTGTACGCGGTCGTCGGTGAGGCGTTCCTGGAGCTGCTCGCCGCGCTGGGGCGCGAGCGTGAAATCACCCTCGTGTCGGCGCGCCACGACTCGGGGGCCGCTTTCATGGCCGAGGCCGAAGGCAAGCTCACCGAGCGTCCCGCCGTGCTCCTCGCGAGCCGCGGGCCCAGTGCCGCGAGCCTCGCCATCGGCGTCCAGACGGCTTATCAGGACGAGACCCCGATGGTCGTCCTGCTGGAAACGCCAGCGCTGGACCGCAGCCTGACCGGCGAGGTTCCGGCGTCGGATCTCACGGCGATGTTCGAATCGATCGCCAAGTGGTGCGTACGCGCGACGGACCCCGACGAGGTGCCGGGCCTGCTCGCCGAGGGGCTGACGCGGTGCCGCGAGGGCCGTCCGGGTCCCGTCGTGATCGGCGTCCCGAGCGACGCGTGGGGCGTTCCGTACGACTCGGCCAAACCGGTCGCGACGGTGCGCCCGCCCGTGACCGGCACGTTGGGCCGTTCGGCCGAAGCCGTCGCCGGGCTCGTCGACGAGGCGCGTTACCCGGTGGTCATCGTCGGTGGCCGCGCGCGCTCGGCTCGCGACGAGCTCATCGCCGTGGCCGACGAGCTGTCGCTGCCGGTGTACAACGCCTTCCGCCACCAGGACGCCTTCCCCGAAACCCACGAGCGCTACGCCGGCCACCTCGGTCTCGGCATCCCCGCGCGTCAGCTCGACGCGCTCGAGCGCGCCGACCTCGTGCTCGCGCTCGGCACTCAGCTCGACGAGGTCACCACCCAGGGCTACCGCTACCCGACGGCGCAGCAGACGCTCGTGCTCGTCGGCACCGGCATCGACGAACCGCGCCGCCGCGGGCTCACGTTCCGCGTCGATTCGGAGGTGGAGCCGTTCCTGCACGAGCTGCGCGCAGTCGCGACGCCGCGTACACGCCGCGCCTCGGCGGCGAACGCCGCGGTGCACACGTTCATGACGCCGCCGGACACGAGCGGCAACACGCGCGTGCACCCCGTCGACGTGATTCGCGCGCTGCGCAAACTGGCGCCGGAAGACACGATCGTGACCAGCGACGCGGGCAACTTCGCGCAGTTCATGCACCGCTACTGGATCTTCACCGAGCCGCGAACCCAGCTCGGCCCCAGCAACGCGGCCACGGGCTACGCGGTGCCCGCCGCGATCGCGGCCAAGCTCGCCGAGCCGCGCCGTGCCGTCGTCGCGATGGTCGGCGACGCCGGCACGCTCATGACGGGCCAGGAAATCGAGACGGCCGTGCGCTACCGCGCGCCGGTGATGGTGGTCGTGTTCCAGAACGGTGTGCACGGCGCACTCGCCATGCACCAGGCGCGCACACACGGACGCCTTTCGGGCGTCACGATTCCGCTCACCGATTTCGCCTCGTGGGCTCGCGGCCTCGGCGCCGCCGGGTACACGGTGGACGATCGGGAGGAACTCGAGGCCATCGTCGCCAGCGCGCTCGTGCGGCAGCGTCCGTGTGTGATCGACGTGAGAACAGACCCGGACGTCGTCACGCCGGACGTCCGGCTGAGCACGTTGCTGAGCGCGGTCCGCCCCGGTGCGCCGGGTCAGTGATTTTTCCGGCGGAGAACGGGAAACGCCGGAAGAGTTCGGTGGCCGCACGGGGGTGGCTCCGGTAGCCTGATGGTGTTCCCGCGGGGTTCGCGGAAGAACCAGGGCCGTCCATTGGGGTCTTCGAAAATTCGTGGTCTGGTCCGGTCGGGAACGGCCGTTTTCTGTCGGTGTCGGATGTCACCATCACGGCACCGCCCGCTTCGGGGCGGGTGGGAACGAGGGGAGTTTCACCATGGCTGACTCGGTTTCGCGTACCGCGCGCACAGCCGCGGCTCGTGCCGCCGGCGAGCGCGCGGCGTCCGAGCAGGTCCGCAAGACGTCCGGTGTGGTCCCGGTGCTGTTCAGCGCCAGTGCAGAGGCGCACGACGACGCCGTCGTGGCCGCCGGCCAGGACACCGCGTGGCGCTCGCCGTTCGGCGACCTTCGCCCTGCGAGTGGGGAGTAGCTCACACTTCGCGCCGGGTGAGTCCGGTTGTCGTTGCGGCGTGAGCTGTGCTTTACTTTAGGTGGTCTCGATTTTTGTGAGTCACGCTCGCAGATTTCAGCGGGCGTAGTGTCTCCTCTCCGAGGAAGCAAACCGCTCGGGTTCGACCCGGGATGCTGATGTGGCTTCCTGTTTTGGTTGTATTGATGGAGATTTTTGATGACTCAGGGCACCGTGAAGTGGTTCAACTCCGAGAAGGGGTTCGGCTTCATCACCCCCGACAACGGCGGCGGCGACGTCTTCGTTCACTACAGCGAGATCCAGGGTAACGGCTTCCGCACCCTTGAAGAGAACGCTCGCGTGGAGTTCGAGATCGGCCAGGGCCAGAAGGGCCCGCAGGCCACCTCGGTCAGCGTGATCTGACCCAAGGCTTTCGACGAGGGACCGCCACCTGCTTGCGGGTGGCGGCCTTTTTCGTTTCTATTCTCACCATTCAGGCGACGGTGGCACACAAAGACATTCGTGCTTCACCGACGATCAGATATCACCCGATGGTGGCCACCCACGACGGCTTAAGCTTCGCGTCATGATCGAGAACGCCTACACCGTCACCGGAATGTCCTGCGGCCACTGTGCCCAGTCGGTCACCGAGGAACTCTCCGCCATTGCCGGCGTGCAAGAGGTCAAGGTGAACGTCGAGACCGGGCGCGTGGTCGTCCTCAGCGAGGGGAATCTCGCCGAGGGCGCCGTTCGTGCCGCGGTCGAAGAGGCCGGCTACACGTACGAAGGCGCTGTCGCACCCGTCTGAGCGAAGCCCCGATCACCACCCGCTGCCGGCCGCCGCGCGCCGGCTGACCCGTCGCGCCCTGCGCCAGACGGGTGATGCCAGCCCCTGCAACCCTTCGCAACCCTTCCGTCACCCCGCCGGTACGAGGTCTCCTGGACGGACACGGACACGAGGAGACCGAACGGTGAGCGCAGGCGTGGCGGGCATCGTGGCGAACCCGGCGTCGGGCCGCGACATCAGGCGGCTGGTGGCGCAGGCGTCGGTGTTCCCCACGGCGGAGAAGGCCAACATGGTCCAACGCCTGCTGGCCGCGTTCGCGATCGCCGGTGTCGACAAGACGCTCGTGTCCACCGACCTTGGCGGCATTTCCGCCGCGGTGCACCGTCAGCTCCAGAAAGAGCCCCGGCCGGGCGTCGAGTTCTGCGACAAGGACCCCATCACGGGCACCGCGCAGGACACGATCAACGCCGTGCAGCGCATGGTCGACGCCGGCGCAGGCGTGATCGTCTGCCTTGGTGGCGACGGCACCGCGCGAACCGCCGCGAAGGTCTCCGGCGACGTGCCGATCCTCGCCCTCTCGACCGGCACCAACAACGCGTTCCCGCACATGCGGGAAGCCACCGTCGCGGGCCTCGCGGCCGGCCTGATCGCCTCGAACCAGGTCGATCCCGACCTCGTCACGCAACGCGTCAGCAAGCTCGAAGTCGTCACGAAGAACCGCCGCGAGATCGCGCTCGTCGACGTCGCCGTCACGCTCAGCAAACACGTCGGCGCCAAAGCCCTCTGGGACCCCGCCGCGCTCACGGAGCTGTACTGCACCTTCGCCGAACCCGACGGCATCGGCCTCTCCAGCATCGCGGGCCAGCTGTGCCCGAGCCCGCGCTCCAGCGCCGACGGTGTCGCCCTCCAACTCGGGCCCGTCGGCGTCACCCCGCACGTCGTGCACGCCCCGATCGCGCCCGGCCTGGTCAAGCCCGTCGGTGTGCGCGGCTGGGGCGTCCTGAAGCAAGGCATGCGCGTGGACCTCGCCGCGGGCGGTGGCGTGATCGCCGTCGACGGTGAACGCGAGCTCGAACTCAATCCGGGCGACAACGCGTACGTGGAGCTTCGCGCAGACGGGCCGTGGTGCGTCGACGTGCGTGCCACCATGGCCGAAGCGGCACGGGAAGGCTTGTTGCGGACCAAAACCGAGTGAAGGGAGCGTCGACGATGACGGAAACCTTGCTGGAGGCCTATCGCACCATGCGCACCATCCGCGCGTTCGAAGAACGCGTGCACGAAGAGTTCGCGACCGGGGACATCCCCGGTTTCGTACACCTCTACGCCGGGGAGGAGGCCTCCGCCACCGGCGTCTGCCGCCACCTCGACGGTCGCGACACCATCGCCAGCACCCACCGCGGCCACGGCCACTGCATCGCCAAAGGCGTCGATGTCAAAGCCATGATGGCGGAAATCTACGGCCGGGCCACGGGAGCGTGTCACGGCAAAGGCGGCTCGATGCACATCGCCGACCTGTCCAAGGGCATGCTCGGCGCCAACGGCATCGTCGGCGGAGGGCCGCCCCTCATCTGCGGCACCGCGCTCGCGGCCAAGCAACAAGGCACGGGCGGCATCGGCGTCGCGTTCTTCGGCGACGGCGCCAGCAACCAGGGCACCACGCTCGAAGCACTGAACCTCGCGTCGGTCTGGAACCTGCCCGCGCTGTTCGTTGCCGAGAACAACGGTTACGCCGAGGCCACGTCCAGCACGTGGTCCGTCGCGTCGGACAACATCGCCGACCGCGCCGCCGGCTTCGGTATGCCCGGCGTGATCGTCGACGGTTACGACTTCTTCGCCGTCACCGAAGCTGCCGGCGAGGCCGTCGAACGCGCGCGCGGCGGTGGCGGCCCGACGCTTCTCGAAGTCAAATTCACCCGGTACTTCGGTCACTTCGAAGGCGACCAGCAGAGCTACCGTGCCGACGAAGTCGCCCACGCCCGTGAAAACCTCGACTGCCTCAAGCGCTTCCGCGACCGCGTGATCGCCAGCGGAGAGCTGGCGGAGACGAACCTCGACACCATTGACGCCGAGGTCGCCAAGCTCATCGACGAATCCGTTGCCGAAGCCAAAGCCGCACCGAAACCCGGGACGGCGGACCTGCAGACCGACGTCTACGTCTCGTACTGAAAGGAGCGCGAGTCATGGCACGCACGATCAGCTACCGCGAAGCGATCAACGAGGCGCTCGCGCAGGAGATGCAGCGCGACGAGTCCGTGATCGTCATGGGCGAGGACAACGCGGGCGGTGCCGGCAGCCCGGGTGAGGACGACGCCTGGGGCGGCGTTCTCGGTGTCACCAAAGGACTTTACGGCCGCTTCCCCGGCCGGGTCCTCGACACGCCGATTTCCGAGTCCGCCTTCATCGGTGCGGCCATCGGTGCCGCGACGGCGGGCCTGCGGCCGGTCGCCGAACTCATGTTCATCGACTTCATGGGCGTCTGCTTCGACCAGATCTTCAATCAGGCCGCGAAATTCCGGTACATGTTCGGCGGCAACGCCCGCACCCCCGTGGTGATCCGTACGATGTACGGCGCAGGGCTGCGGGCCGCCGCGCAGCATTCCCAGAGCCTGTACCCGATCTTCACGCACGTCCCGGGCCTCAAGGTGGTGGTGCCCTCCAGCCCGTACGAGGCGAAGGGTCTGCTCATCCAGTCCATCCGTGACGACGACCCGGTGATCTTCTGCGAGCACAAGGCCCTGTACGACTCCAGCGGTGAAGTCCCCGAAGACAGCTACACGATTCCCTTCGGTGAAGCCAATGTCGTCCGCGATGGCGACGACATCACCATCGTCGCCATCGGCCGGATGGTCGGCGTCGCCGAGGAAGCGGCCCGCGAACTGGCCTCCGGAGGCGTCGAGGCCGAGGTCATTGACCCCCGCACCACGAGCCCGCTCGACACGGAAACGATCCTCGAAAGTGTCGAGAACACCGGGCGGCTCGTGATCGTCGACGAAGCCTCACCGCGCTGCAACCTGGCCACTGACATCTCCGCGCTCGTCGCCAAGGAAGCCTTCGGTTCGCTGCGCGCGCCGATCGAGATGGTCACCCCGCCGCACACCCCCGTTCCGTTCTCCGACGCGCTCGAAGATCTCTACATCCCCGACGCCCAGAAGGTCGTCAACGCAGCCAAATCCGTTGTGGACTGGAAGCGCTCATGACGGACATCCAGCGCGTGACGATGCCGAAATGGGGCCTGTCCATGAAAACCGGCCGCATCACCGACTGGATCGCGAGCGAGGGCGACGACGTCGGAGAGGGAGACGATCTCGTCGACATCGACACCGACAAGATCACCGGCACCCTCGAATCGCCGGGCGCCGGGGTGCTGCGCCGCGTGATCGCGGCCGCAGGCGAGGACGTCCCCGTGGGGGCGACGATCGCCCTTCTCGCCCCGGCCGCGACACCCGACGCCGACCTCGACCAAGCCGCCGACGAGGCCCGCCGCGAGCTCGCCGAAGGCGCTCTGGCCGAGGTGGCCGGGCCGGTCACCGGCACCGTCGAGGTCGACGGCCGCAGCCTCAGCTACGCCACCCTCGGCGACAGCGGCGAAGGCGTCGTGCTGGTCCACGGCTACGGCGGCGACAAGAACTCCTGGCTCTTCGTGCAGGAGCCCCTCGCCGACGGTCGCACCGTCCACGCACTCGACCTGCCCGGACACGGCGAGTCCACCAAGGACGTCGGCGACGGCTCCCTCACGACGCTCGCCAACGCCGTCCTCGGCCTCCTTGAAGCTCTCAACGTCACGAAAGCCCACCTCGTCGGTCATTCGCTCGGGGGCGCCGTGATCACGGCCGCGGCGGCGCTGCAGCCGGACAAGGTCTCGTCACTGACGCTGGTCGCCCCGGCCGGCTTCGGTAGCGAGATCAACGCCGGCTACCTACGAGGTTTCGCGAACGCCACCTCGCGGCGCGAGCTGAAACCCCACCTCACCGCGCTGTTCGCCGATCCGGACCTGGTCACCCGCCGGCTCGCCGACGACCTCCTGAAGTACAAACGTCTCGACGGCGTCGACAAGGTCCTCGCGAAACTCCTCGCCACGCTGCTCACCGACGACGACCGTCCTGCGCTCGACGCCACCGCGCTGTTGGCGGACTACCCCGGCCCGGTCACGGTCGTCTGGGGTCGCGAAGATGCCGTGCTGCCGGCGGAAAACGCTGCTGACCTGCCCAACGTTCACCTCGTCGATGGTGCCGGCCATCTCGTTCACCTGGAGCGTCCGGCGGCCGTTGTCGAAATCGTCACGGAGGTGATCGATTCCGCTGGGCGTGGGTGACGGTCGTGAGTGTTGCGGCCGGTTAGAACCGGCTTTGCCGCTCACGAGTGCGGGTGGCGCGGAGGTGCTGAGGTGCTGCGGTGTCGGTGAGGTTGTTCAGGGGGGTGGTCGATTCCGCTGGGCGTGGGTGACGGTCGTGAGTGTTCGCGCCGGTTCTAATACTCCAGCTGTAGTTCGTGATGTGCTGGGCGTGTCGGCGAGACAGGTGCGGCCGCCACGTGATCATGGGTGTTTGTGAAGACAACTCAAGATCGTGTGGCGGCCGCGGCTGCCAGCCTAGACGGTGG
>DASZNR010000011.1:0-2883 GCA_035551175.1 Amycolatopsis sp.
CAGGCCGGATCGAGGGTTGAGCGCCAGACAGACGTACTCGTCGATGATGTGCTGTGCCGCTTCGGTTGGGAGCGCGGCGAACCGTGCGAGTTGCTCGGGCCAGCCGGATTTGTTGCCAGCGTAGGGACAGTGTCGGCAGCAGCTTTTCGGCCACGCCACGCCGAGTTTGCGGTACAGGTAGTCGAGGCAGTCCTGTCGGCTCCATCCCCATTCGTAGATCGGGTACGTCGGGATGCGTTGTCCGCCCATGGAATACGCGGAGTCGCGCGTGATCCTGGTTCCCTCGTGGACGTTGAACCCGATCGCGTGGATGTAGGGCTTGTCACCGAACTCGTTGACCCGCCAGGCATCCTGCGGTGCACCCTTCGCCTTTTGGCTGCACTTCCGGACTCCGCCGAGCTGCGGCATGGTGCCGGTGACGCGGTTCTCGCGGGAGAGCTTGTACACCCCGTCGAGGTGCAACCGGTACGGTTGCCGAGTGTCCTGGAGTACGGCAACGCCGTCCTTTTTGGTCGATCCCTTGCGGGCGACTTCGACCAGGCGGACGTTGTGCTTGCGGAGCAACGGAAGAACGTAGTGTTGCACTAGTCTTCCGGTCGTGCTCCACTCGTCTCCAGTCTGGGCGATCACGACGACCAGATTCGAGAAGTCCGACGCGATCGTGTCAGGTCGAGCAGTCGGGTCGGTGAGCATGCGGAGGATCCCGGCTGTTGACTCCGCGCCCATCCCGTACGACCAGACATAGGGCATCAGGTCAAGGGGTTCGGCGGTTGTTTGTGTCCTCCTTTGCATGTTGTCCTCCGTGTGAATGTCGTTGCCGGGCAGGCGATCCGCGTGGATCGCCTGCTGTGGTTAGAAGATGTTCAGCAGACGCCAGGTGATGGGCCGGATACGCAGGGGCCGCGTGCCGGCGTAGGAGGCGGCGAGGTTGCCGTGGTCGGTGACGACTCGATAGCCGGCGAGCCACACGGCGAACCACGGTTCGGCAGCAGCGCCTTGGCGGGCCGACGCGTCGGGCGCAGGCAGCATGTTCGTGTCCAGCCGCGGCAGGGACGAGCGGTAGTGCTCCAGTCGTCCGCCGATCATCGGGCAGGACTCGCTGGTGTACGCGGCGCACCACGGGTGTAGCGCTGGCTCGCTCGTGCACTGCCGTGGCAGGTCGGACAGTCGCATCATCAGCACGGCGCGGTGCTCCAGTGGCCGGCCGCATACTCCGCACCACCGGTTGAGCAAGGCGCGTCCCATCTGATCGCGGTCGACCGACCCGAACAGGTATCGACCGTCGGCCGTGCGGGGCGTGATCCAGGGCACGACGAGACCGCCCAGGGTCGGGAGGTGCTGTAGCGACAACGGGATCGGGGGCACGGTGACGTCAGTCATGATCCTTTCTCCTGTCTCCATGGGGTTATGGCGTCTCGCACGCACGCGAAGGCCCGTGCGCGACGCTGAAGGTGGGTGAATGACGGCTGGGCGAAATGCCCGCGTCGGACTCGACTGCCGGGCTGTCAGGCTGCGCGTGACGTCGTGTCACGTGCGCGCTTGTTGGTGCGGCTGCCGATGCGGAGTTCGAGCCGCACGGTCTGGTTGTGGCAGCGGTACAAGGCGCGCGGGTCGAGCCAGTCGGTGTCCCGGTCGTCGTCCGGCGCGAGGCCGACGGCGGTGGGCACGCCGAGATCGGCATCGGCATCCGTGTCGGTGAACAACGTGCCGGCGCCGAGCGTGATCTCCTCGCCGACCGTCGGTGTCGTGGGCACCAGGGACCGCGCGATGTCGCCACAGTGGCCGGAGCGACGGTTCTCGACCACGACAGCGACGAGTCGTCCAGATTGTCCGACGGGCGCGTTCTCGAACGAGACGTAGTTCTCGGCGTCCGGGCCGGTGAGCAGGAAGACGGTGCCGTAACGGTCGGACTGGCGCTCGAACCTCGGCCACCACAGTCGGCCCTGGCCGAGGTCGATCGTGGCTGCCTCCTCTGTGCGTTCCGCGGTTGCGGCTTGCTCGGCGGCGGTGATGATCTCGGCCATGGACAGGTCGTTGCGGAACCGGTGCCCGATCTCGGCTTCCAGCTCGGCGTACTCAACAGCCAGTTCCGGGCGTAGTTGCACGGCGCGAACGAGATCCGCGCGGCTGGCAAGCACGCAGAGGGAGCACGACAGCCGGGTCATGCCCTGGTCGTAGGCCGGGTGGTACGGCACGCCGGACGCATGGATGCGTTGCCATACCTGGGTTTCGGTCCAGTCGTGGATCGGAAGCCAGGTGTCGACGGTGCGCCGGCCGCTGCTGGCGGCCTCGTCACGGCTCAGGTGAGCCTGCTGGCAACGAGCAATGCTCGTTCGCGACGAATGCCCGCTTCAGAGTTGTTGCCGTGAGTGACAGTCTGGCTGGCGGTCGGTGTAGTGGCGCGCATCGTGTGCCGTGAACGTCTTGGGTCGGTATCAGCCGACCAACGACGTCGCGCCAAGACGTGGCCCGACGCGCGCGGGATCGGGCGGTACGGCAGCGAGCGCGGCGTGATGAACGCCTCGGTCGAGGGCCTCGTCGAGTTGCGGGCCCTGGTTGGTGTGCCCTGCGAGCGGACTGAGCGGGTCAGGCCAGCCGGCGCGGGCCGGGAGGGGTACCGGGCGAACGGTGGCGGCTGCGGTGTGTTGTCAGCCGGTCTCTGTCTGGCTGGGGTCGGTCTGGTGTCCGTGGCTGGTGAGGAAGTGGTCGACGAGGTGGGTGCAGAACCGTTCGTCGTTGGGGGTGCCGGTGACGAGGCGGTTGAAGATGAGGGGGCCGATGAGTTGGGCGAGGGCGGTGGTGGTGTCGGTGCCGGGGTGGAGTGTGTTCTGGGCGGTGTCGCTGGTGAGGACGGCGTCGAAGGGTTGGCGGTATTGCTCGATG
>DASZNR010000012.1:0-2183 GCA_035551175.1 Amycolatopsis sp.
GCTGCTGTCGGACCGCCCGATCCTGCTTCTCGACGAGCCGACGGCCCATCTGGACGCGCCCACGGCCGCGGCTTTGGCGGCGGATGTGCTGACGGCGACGGAGGGCCGCTCGGCACTGGTGGTGACGCACCGCCCGGCCGAGTTCGTCACGCTGCCCACGATCGACCTCACAGCGGCACGCTCGTTGGGCGCCGCCTAGCAATCGCCAACATTCAAATTCGCAACCGGTTGGACGTGCCGCGCTTGTGAGGGATACTGGGAGAATGACGAGCAGCCGCGGCGAGGTCGTGAAAGCCTGGAAGACTCTTACGTTTCACCCTTCTCCCCCTGGCTGGCGTGTTCTCGCGATATACGGAGAAACCAGGTCGACGACTCCGGTAGCAGGGTGGCTCGTCCAGGAGGCCTATTGGTACGACGAAAAATCGGAAACACTTGTGGAAGCTAGGCCGAATCAGCTCCCCCTTCGGCGGGTGATACCAGGCATCTGTATCGACGGCTGGAATTGGGAGGTCGATGCGATCGACTTCGAGCCAGGATCGGACACCTGGCGCGTGCTGGGACCGGAAGAACCGGACCCCAGCGATGCGGAATGGGCCGACGAAATCGCTCGGCGCGCCGACGCGAAAGCCAAACGTCACAGTGGTAGATCAGCAGACGCTTGACCAAGACAGTGTCCAGGCCCAGCCACAATCGCCGAAGCGGCGCACTGATGGGACCAAGCTTCAGAAGCTCATGGTTTCGACAGCGGTACCCACCAAATCAGCTCGCGCTCGCGCACCTCGGCCAGTCCGCCACGGCGACCGGCCAGCTCGGCGAGCCTGGCCAAGTTCGCCTCCGGCGTCCCGTCGAGCGGGTTGCCTCCGTCGTGGGCGAGGACCACGCTCAGCCGCTCCGTGCCCTCGACGTCGACGACGGCTCCCTCCAGCTCGGCCGCGCCGCTGCCGACGGCGACCTCGATCCGGAGCCCGTCGCCGGCCGGCCGCAGCACGGTGACCAGGTCGGCGTCGGCGAGGTCGTGGGTGTGTGTGGCGATCAGCTCCAGCGGACGGCCGGACCCATTCGAGAGGAGTTCGCGCGTGATCGCCGTCGACGCCGCCAGCCACTCCTGCTGCTTGCGCGCGGTCTCGTAGAGCCTCGCGTTGTCGATGGCCTGTCCGGCGGTCGCGGCCAGAGCGAGCGCGAGCTGCTCGTCCTCCGCGGTGAACTCGCCGTGCCGGCACTCCGTGAGGTAGAGGTTGCCGAACACCACCCCGCGCACCCGGATCGGCACACCGAGGAAGCTGTTCATCGGCGGGTGCTCGTCGGGAAACCCCGACGAACGCGGATCGTGGGCGATGTGCGCGAGCCGGATCGGCCGCGGGTCCTCCACGACGGCCCCGAGCAGGCCCTTGCCCTCCGGCAGCCGCCCGACACTGGCGACTGTCTCGTCGTCCATGCCGACGTGGACGAACTCGGCGAGCTGTTCGTCCGGCCCGATCACGCCGAGCGCCGCATACCGGGCACCCAGCAGTTCACGCGCCGCCTCGACGATCCGGCGCAGCAGCGTCGGCAGCGCGAGGTCGCCTGCCACCATCTGGCTCGCGTGCAGCAGCCCGCGAAGCCTCCCTTGCGTGCCCATGACCTCCTGGGCTCGCTCGACGAGCTGACCCAGTAACTGGTCCAGTTCCATGCGCGGCAGGTCCGGGAAGGTCAGCTGCTCCGGGTCCGCCTGGTTCCTCGGGTCTTCGCCTGACCGGCTCACATCGCCCGCTTCCGGTTCGCCCGCCGGGCCGTCCGACCGACGGTGCCGGACCAGTGTCCCGCCCCCGCCCGGGGGCCGGTCAAGCCGTCACGCAGGTCGATTCCGCGAATTGTTCACCGGATCCGGGGTCCAAACAGGACGACCTCGCGAGCGCGCCGTGCCGGTGCCCCCTCACCCCTCCCAGGTCCAGTCGCGGATCTCGGGCAGGTCCTCGCCGTGGGTCCGGATCCAGCGGCGGTGCTTGCCCTGGGCCTCGGTCATCCGCTGCCGCAGCACCCCGGCCGTCGCGACCAGGCCAGGGACCCGGTCGATCACGTCGATCACCAGCTGGAACCGGTCCATGTGGTTGAGCACCAGCATGTCGAACGGTGTCGTCGTCGTGCCGTGCTCGGTGTAGCCGCGGACGTGCATGTCGTGGTGGTTGGTGCGGCGGTAGGCCAGG
>DASZNR010000013.1:0-2188 GCA_035551175.1 Amycolatopsis sp.
CTCGACGCCCGAGCGGGCGGAGTTCACCGAACTCGTCGCGACCCGCGGCCTCGGCGCGGCCCTCGCGTGGCGGGACCGCCGGTACTCCGACTTCGACTGATCTCGCCGGGTGCCCGTCCAGCATGGGCACCCGGCAACATCATCGCCCTCGCCTGGCGCCTCACAAGGCGGCGAACCGTCGCGCGGTCATCCGCGTCGGCAGCCCGTCGGGTCGTCCCGAATTCGAGGGACCAACGGCGTTCACGGAACCGGCCCTCGGCTTCGACGCACCCACCGCTCGCCCAACACCTCAGCGACCCCGCGCCGCAGACTCGCCGGAGCCACCCGCGCACAACGGCCCAACCACAGCAGAGCCTGCGGAAACCCTGCGAGCCGATAGTCCTCGCACAGCGCTGACCGGACCCCCGGCACCCGCAGCGGCTGGGTCAGAACCGCGCCGGCGAGGCCGAGGGTCACCCCTTCGAGCCAGCAGCGCTCCAGTGCGTAACCGGCCCGGACATGGTCGATGCGCGCGTCGCCGGGCGTCGTGAAAAGCAGCGCCGTTTCGGCCTCGAGCCGTTCCCGCAGCAGGAACAGCTCCGGACCGACGGGTGGCAGCGCGGCAAACGGCGTTCCCGCCGCCTCGTCCTGGAGCGTCCGGGCGGCGTGGCCGAAGAACCTCGCGAGCCGCTCCACCCCGTCGAGCCGGATCGCCTCCGCCCCGGTCGTCGCCGCGGCCGCCGCGACTCGGGCGGTCTGCTCCGCCCTGACCGGCAGCCCGGTGAACGCCCCGCGGTGACTCCGCCGCACCATGATCGCGCCGTACCGCCGAAGTTCCTGGTCCGTCGGCGGCAATGGCTCCGCCGCCTCGACCCGCGCGACGATGTCGGTCTGCTCCGGGTCCGGCAGCACGGTGATTTCCGCGCGCCTGCCGAGCACCCGGACCGCCAGCTCCAAGTTCGCGAGCGCCGTCCCGCAGGACATCGCCTGATCGCGCCGGGGCAGCGTGACGTCGACGCGCTCACGCAGCAGCACCGCACCGTCGATCAGCTCGACTCGCCAGGGCTGCGTGTCGTGCGCCGAGGGGAAACGCAAGACAGAACGGCCCAGCACCTCCGCCTCGGCGAGCGTCCACTCCCCGGTCGCTGTCTTTTCCATGGCGGCCACTCCTGTCATGGCGAACGACCCGAGCCAACCCCGGCTGCCGCTCTTCGCGCACCGGCCGCAAGCCACCGAGCGCAGGGACCAACGTCACCGGTTGCTTCCGGCGGCGCCTGGCCAGGTGACCTTCGGCCCTAGTCCGGTATTCGCCCGGCGCGCAGCCTGAAGCGGACCGCCGTTCGAACGCGGCGGCGGAAACGAGCACCGATGACCGTCCAGCCCTTGACCACCGACCACGAATACCGCCTGCTCTGCGGACTCACCGCCTATCTCGACGCCGTGAGCGCCGCGGCGGGCGTCGGCCCGGAATCCTGCACCATCGATCTCGATTCGCCGATGTCGGCCTACCTCGCGCTCGACGGTCACCTCTCCGTCCATCCCGGACGCGACACCGCGCTGCTGTGGGACGAACGGCACGGCTGGTCGTTCGCCATCGAAACCCATTCCGGCGAGGACCTGATCCTGGTGGCGTGCCTCGGCGGCGAACTGGTCCCCGTCCCGGCCCGGGTCCGCGAATTCGTCCACACGGTCCGCGCCCGGACTCAGCGCACGCCGCCGCCCACGCCGCCGGACCTCAGCCAGGGTCGGGCCGACTTGGTCGCCCTTCTTCTCGGCTACCGGCAGGAAAGCCCGGCCCGCTAACGCGCGTGACGCGGAGCGGCGTTCTCGCTGAAGTTCCCTTGCCAGCTGGCCCGTGCACCGGAATCGCCGATGCGGTACATGTCGTAGACGGCCGCACCGGCCGCCAAGACCGCGACCACCGCGACGGCTGCCGTGACTTTCGTCGACGCGGGTGCGAGATAAGTCCGGCGACCCGCGACGGGCGAATCGTCGGTATCCGCCGACAAACGGGTGTTTTCCCGTTCCCGCCACCAGACCACAAGCGCGAGCACAGCGACCGGGATCGCGACCCAGAGCGCCGTGTCGCCCAGTTCGGTGTGGTCGCGCAGCAACGGTGTCTGCGCGACCCGGCGTTCAAGCCATTCCCCGGCGTTCGTGGTGATCGGGACCTGAATCACCACGACCACGGCCAGCACGGCGTTCGGAC
>DASZNR010000014.1:0-4084 GCA_035551175.1 Amycolatopsis sp.
CGGCGTGGCATACAGCAGCAGCATCAGCGTGCCGTGCACGGAGACCAGCTGGTTGTACTGCTCGGTGGTCACCAGTTGCATCCCCGGCTGGGCGAGCTCACCCCGCATCAGCATCGCGAGGGCACCGGCGACGAGGAAGAAGCCGAAGCTGGTGGTCACGTAGAGCACGCCGATGTCCTTGTGATCAGTGGTGCTGATCAGCCGGAGCACCGAGGTGCCCAACCGGGCCGGCGTTCGCCGCGGGGACACCGGAACGAGCCGGATTTCGGATTGTCTGGTTTGCGTCATCGGCCCCTCGCTCGGCATCGTCCCGCGGAATGGCGACTCGCGCGCGGGGTACCCGCCCGGCCGGCGTTAATGCACACAGACTTGCCTCGAAGCAGAGGTGGTGCCGGTCTCCGGTGGTTTGCTCCGCGGTTTGCTCCGCATCCATGAGCCGGCGTTCGGCCGCGACTTTCCGGAGTGGTTTTCGCCGGTCGGCTCGAGACGTCGAACGCCCCATTTCCGACCGCACTGTGAATTGCCGGTATTTCACGCTATTCGGGCGTTCGGCTCCGGCCCGCCGGAAACACGAGAAGTGGCCGGGAGCCGGGTTCACGGCCGTTGGTTCAGCCGGTCGCGCTGGGGCACGACGGTGTACTTCGGGTCGGCGGCCGACGCCTTCCCGGCGTGAAAAACGCCCCAGCGCGTGGCAGCCGATGCGGCGATGAGCGCGGCGCCGGAGAGCCGTCGCACCAGCCGGCTGCGGCGGCCCAGCAGAGCACCGGCGACGCCTGCTGCGGACAACCCTTCGGCTGCCCGGAGGTACTTTCCGCCTCGGCCGGTGCGGTAGGGCTCGGCGACCAGGCCCAGCCGGCGTTCCATGAGCTTGACCGTGCCGAATTCGAGCGCGGTTCCGAACAGAGCCAGGTTTCGGGCGGGGGCGGTTTCGCTGCCGGGCGCGGCCAGCAGGCCGAGCCCGCCGGCCGCGGTGGCGCCGGACCCGACGAAGACGTAAGGCAGTTCCCGGAACCCGTCGTGCCACGCGGGCACGGCCGTGTCGCTGACCAGTGCGGCGGTGTAGGCCGCGACGCCTGGGCCGAGCAGGGCGGAACCGGCGGTGGCGGCGGCGCCGGCGCGCGGCAGCCTGCCGGTGATCGCGCACCAGGCGGCTGCCCCGGCGAGCGGCGCGTAGCCGCTGATGAGCCACGAGCCAATGTTCATCGGGGAGCTCGGTTTGAAGACCCGCAGCATGTTGAGGAACCGCGCCGGTCGCCCGAGGTCGTGCACGAGGGCGGCCAGGGAAAGGCCGATGGCTCCGAACGCGCCGGCCTTCGCGGTGGCCGCCAGCGTCGTCCGCCCGGTGAGCTGGGCGCCGGCGCCGAGTAGCGAAGACGCGCCCGCCAGCCCGCCCAGGAAGAGGTAGCCGGGTATGTCGGGAGACTGCCAGACCGGGCCGTTGATCACGGGTTTGCCGTAGTAGGAGGTGAATTCCGCGTCCGGGACCACAGGCCGCTCGCCGCGCCGGGTGCGCCGGCGTCCGGTCGCGACGCCGGTCAGTGCTTCGCGCCCGGGCCGGGCTTCGTGGTCGTTCATCGTTTCCGTCCGATCGCCGAGCCGAGGAAGGCCGCACAAGCTCCACCGACGAGGGCGGCCGCCGCCGCGCCGACGTGCCGCCACATCGACGGCAGGTCGCGGGTGGTCACCACCGGGTCCGGTGGCAGCCCGTAGACCTCGGGCTCGTCGAGCAGGAGGAAGAAGGCGCCGTCGCCGCCGACGCCGTCGCCCGAGTCTTCCCCGTACAGCCGGGCGTCGTGAACTCCTGCCTCGTGCAGCCGGCCGACGCGCTCGCGGGCGCGCTCCCGAAGTTCGTCGAGGACTCCGAACTGGATCGACTCGGTGGGACACGCCTTGGCGCAGGCCGGTTCCATGCCCTGGCCCAGACGGTCGTAGCACAGGGTGCACTTCCACGCGCGGCCGTCGTCCTGGCGCTGGTCGATGACGCCGTAGGGGCAGGCGGGAATGCAGTAGCCGCAGCCGTTGCAGATGTCCTCCTGCACGACGACGGTGCCGAACTCGGTGCGCAGCAGCGACCCCGTGGGACAGACGTCGAGGCACGCGGCTTCGGTGCAGTGCTTGCACACGTCCGAGGCCATCAGCCACCGGAAATCGCCGGCGTCGCCGGGGGTCGTGGCGGCGCCCGCGGGCGCGACGCCGTTCTCGGCCATCGCGAGCACGTCGAGGTCGTGGTGCAGCCCGGGATCCTGACGGGCGAGGGGCTTGCGTTGCTCGATGAAGGCCACGTGCCGCCAGGTGTCCGCGCCCAGTCCGACGGTGTTGTCGTACGACATACCGGTCAGCGCGAGACCGTCCTCGGGAATCGCGTTCCACTCCTTGCACGCGACCTCACATGCCTTGCAGCCGATGCACACGCTGGTGTCGGTGAAGAAGCCCATCCGCGGTGGGTGGTCGATGTAGCCGGTCGCCGACGCGGGGTCGGTGCTGCTCACCTCACACCTCCGTTCCGGTGTCGTCGGTGATCCCGGCGCGGCGCTGGTAGTCGTCGACGAGCGCGATCTTCGCCGGCCCGCGCGGCCGCCGGCCCGGCCGGATGTCGCAAGTGAGCGCTTTGCTCTCTTGGATGTGGGTGTTCGGGTCGAGGCTCACCGAGGTCAGCTCGTTGGCGGCATCGCCGATCGACAGCCCGTTGGCTCCCCAGTGGTAGGGGAGACCGACCTGGTGCAGCGTGCGGCCCTGCACCCGCAGGGGGGTGACCCGGTCGGTGACCAGCACCCGGGCCTCGATCGCGCTGCGGGCGGTGATGATGGTGGCCCAACCGCGGTGCTCGAGTCCCCGTTCGGCGGCTAGCTCGGGGGAGACCTCGCAGAACATCTCCGGTTGCAGCTCCGCCAGGTACGGCTGCCAGCGGCTCATGCCTCCGGCGGTGTGGTGCTCGGTGAGGCGGTAGGTCGTGAGCACGAACGGGAAGACGCCCGCACCGGGCTCGGCGCCGCTGGGCTGGAACCGGTTGTTCTTGTGCCGCACCACCTGGCGGACGGGATTGTGCTGCTGGCCGTAGAGCAGATTGGTGAACGGCGATTCCTGGGGCTCGTAGTGGGTCGGCACCGGCCCGTCGGTCAGCCCGGCGGGGACGTAGAGCCACGCCTTGCCGTCGGCCTGCATGATGAAGGGGTCGGTGCCGGTGAGGGCGTCGGGGCCGGTGGCGCCCTCCTCGGGCTGGAAGTCCGGTGGCTTGGTGGCCTTGAAGTCGGCGACGTCGTGGCCGGTCCATGTGCCCTCCTCGGCGTCCCACCACACCAGTGCCTTGCGTTCGCTCCAGGGCTTCCCGTCCGGGTCGGCGGAGGCACGGTTGTAGAGGATGCGCCGGTTCGCCGGCCAGGCCCAGCCCCATTCCGGGGCGACCCAGCTTTGCTGACCCGTCGGTTTCCGGCGGGCGGCCTGGTTGACGCCCTCGGCGTAGACGCCGCAGTAGATCCAGCACCCGCACCTGGTCGAGCCGTCGTCTTCGAGCTGTTCGTAGCTGCTCAGCGGCTCTCCCCGGGCGTTCCAGCCGTTGATCTCGGCCAGGACGGCCTCGGCGCTCGGTTCGCCGATCGCACCCTCGGTCGGGTAGTCCCAGGTGAGGTCGAGCACCGGCTTGTCGCGTTCGCGCTGCTCCTCCGTGGCCGTGCCGGACATCGTCGCGGTCAGCAGCTTCTCCCGGATCTTCCGGCCCAGGTGGTAGGCGAACCACAGGTCGCTGCGCGCGTCGCCGGGCGGCTCCACGGCCTGGTGGTGCCACTGCAGCATCCGCTGGGTGTTGGTGAAGCTGCCGTTCTTCTCGGTGTGCGCGGCGGCCGGCAGGAAGAACACCTCGGTCGCGATGTCCTCGGTGCGCAGCTCGCCGGTCTCGATCTCCGGGCCGTCCTGCCACCAGGTCGCCGACTCGATCAGCGTGAAGTCCCGGACGACCAGCCAGTCGAGGTTCGCCATCCCCAGCCGTTGCATCTTGCCGTTGGCCGATCCGACGGCCGGGTTCTCGCCGACCAGGAAGTAGCCCTTGCAGCGGCCCTCGATCTGCCCCTTGACCGTGTTGTACGTCGAG
>DASZNR010000015.1:0-37818 GCA_035551175.1 Amycolatopsis sp.
ACGACCCAGCAACGCAGGAGACCCAGCAATGAGCCAGCCCCCCGGCTACGGCCAATACGACCAGGGTGACCCGTACGGCCAGCAGGGCCAGTACGGCTACGGACAGCAGGGTGGCCAGCAGCCCGGGTACGACCAGGGTTATGGCCAACAGGGCGGTTACGACCAGCAGGGTTACGGCCAGCAGCCCGGCTACGACCAGTACGGCCAGCCCCAGCAGGGTGGCCAGCAGCCCGGGTACGACCAGGGCTACCAGCAGGGTGGCTACGACCAGCAGGGCTACGGCCAGCCCCAGCAGGGCGGCTACGACCAGGGCTACCAGCAAGGCGGCTACGACCAGTACGGCGGTCAGCAGCCGGGCGGTTACCAGCAGGGTGGCTACGACCAGCAGGGTTACGGCCAGGCGCCGGCCGACCCGTACGCGCAGCAGGGCGGTGGCTACGGCCAGCCCGGCGCGCCCGCCGGTGGGCGGCAGCTCGCGGCGAGCCTGCAGCTGGACGACGGCTCGAACCGGACGTACTCGCTGAAGCAGGGCGGGAACGTGGTGGGTCGCGGCCAGGACGCCGATTTCCGCCTCCCCGACACGGGTGTGTCGCGCCGTCACCTGGAGATCACCTGGGACGGCCAGAGCGCGACGCTCGCCGACATCGGGTCGACGAACGGCACCACCGTGAACGGGACTCCGGTGCAGACGTGGCAGCTCGCCGACGGCGACGTCATCCGCGTGGGTCACTCGTCGCTGGTGTTCCGAACCCAGGGCTGACTCCAGCCCGATGACGGGGTTCCCGCAGAATTGTCGTGCGGGGGGATCCGCGGTGCGCAGGTACCGCGGCTTGCAGGACGAGTCGGGAGCGGACACAACAAGTGCCAGAGCTGGTCGTTCAACTCACCAGAGTGGGCTTTCTCGTGCTGCTCTGGCTCTTCGTGTTCGCCGCCCTGCGGGTTGTCCGTTCGGATCTGTACGCTGCGTCCGGCTTGCGGGTGCAGGTGCCGACGTTCCGGCGGAGCAAGGAGAAGAAGCCGCGGGGCGGTAAGTCGGCGCAGCAGCTCCTCGTGACGCACGGGGCGCTGTCCGGTACCCGCATCGCGCTCGACGGCAGGCCGATCCTGATCGGGCGCGCCGACGATTCGACGCTGGTGCTGGACGACGATTACGCGTCGACCCGTCATGCCCGGATTTCGCTGCGCGGGGAGGACTGGTACGTGGAAGATTTGGGCTCGACGAACGGGACCTACCTCGACCGGGCTAAGGTCACTGCACCCCTCCGGGTCCCGCTCGGAGTCCCCATCCGGATCGGCAAGACGGTGATCGAGCTTCGCCCATGACTCTCGTCCTCCGCTATGCGGCCCGCAGCGACCGGGGCCTGGTTCGTTCCAACAACCAGGACTCCGTGTACGCCGGCCCGCGCCTGCTCGCGCTCGCCGACGGCATGGGTGGCCACGCCGCAGGCGAAGTGGCCAGCAAGGTCGTGATCGCTTCGCTCGCGCCGCTCGACGACGACGAGCCGGGCGACGACCTGCTCGCCCAGCTTCGCGAAGCCGTGCAGAACGGCAACGCGGCGATCGCCGAGCTCGTGTCGCAGGATCCCGATCTCGACGGCATGGGCACCACGCTCACGGCCGTGCTGTTCGCCGGCAACCGGCTCGGTCTGGTGCACGTCGGCGACTCGCGGGCGTACCTGTTCCGCGGCGGCCAGTTCGCGCAGATCACCCGCGATGACAGCTTCGTGAACGAGCTGCTGGAGCAGGGTCGCATCACGGCCGAGGAGGCCGCGGTGCACCCGCAGCGGTCGCTGCTGCTGAAGGCGCTCACGGGCCATGAGGTCGAGCCGAGCCTCACGGTGCGCGAAGCGCGTGCCGGTGATCGGTACCTGATTTGTTCCGACGGCCTGTCCGGCATGGTCAGCGACGAGACGATGGCCGAGGCCATCCGCATCCCGGATCCGCAGGACTGTGCGGACCGGATGATCGAGCTGGCGCTCAAGGGCGGTGGTACGGACAACGTCACCGTGGTCATCGCCGACGTGGTCGACGTCGACTTCGGTGACGACGCCCCGATCGTCGGCGGCGCGGCCGGCGACGGCAGCGACGAACAGCACCAGGGTGATTCGCCTGCCGCGCGGGCGCGGGCGCTCACGCAGCCGCCGCCTCCGCCGCGACCGGAGCCGCAGGCGTTCGAGGAGGATCCGAAAGCCAAGCGCCGCAAACGCTTTCGCTGGCTCGTCGGCGCCGTCGTGGTGCTGGTCGTGCTGGCGGCGGCCGCGATCGCGACCCGTTACTTCGTGCTGAGCCAGTACTACGTGGGCGAGGGACCCGACCAGGAGGTCGTGATCTACCGCGGGGTACCGGGCAGCATTCTCGGCATTCAGCTGCACACGCTCGAGCAGGGTTCCTGCCCGCCGGGCCAGCTGTGCACCGACAAACTGCGCGTCCCGGCTTTACAGGAGGACGCGCGCATCGCCGTGCAGAACGGCGTGAAGCGCGACAGCCTGGACGACGCGCGCAAGTACATCGACGACTTCTTGCGCCTGAACAAGCAGCTCACCGACTGCGCGCCGGGCACAACGGGTGCGCCCGCGACGTCGGTGCCACCGTCGTCGGGTGGCGTGCCGACGGCCCCGGGCGGGCCGCCGGCGTCCTCGAGCGTCGCTGCGCCGCCTTCGGGCGGCACGTCTTCGTCGGTGAACCAGCCAGCGGGGAGGGACTGCTCGACGTCGAGTACGGCGCCGGCAGGGGGCGGTAACTGATGGGCCAGCCCGTGGCCGACCCGTTGTCGGCCCAGTTCGCCACCAACCCGCCCCGGGAGCTGCCCAAGCGCCGGGGCACCGAGTTGTTGCTGCTCGCTTTCGCGGCGTTCATCGTCACGCTCGCGCTGGTGCTCGTGGAGGCGAACCAGGAGCAGGAGCTCACGCTTTCCATCCTGTGGCTGGGACTCGCGTACCTCGGGGTACTCACGGCCGCGCACCTCGCCGTACGCAGATGGGCGCCTTACGCGGACCCGGTGCTGCTGCCGTGCGTTGCGCTGCTCAACGGGATCGGGCTGGTGATGATCCATCGGCTCGACCTGGCGGAAGCCGAGCAGGCCGCACAGCGGGGCACGCAGTACAGCCCCGAGGTGTCCAAACAGGTGCTGTTCACGGTCGTCTCGCTCGCGTTGTTCGTGGTCGTGCTTGTCGTGGTCAACGACCACCGCACCCTCACGCGCTACGGCTACACCTTCGGCCTCGTCGGCATCATCGCGCTGGCGCTGCCCGCGGTGCTGCCGTCGAGCCTCTCGGAGGTCAACGGCGCGAAGGTGTGGCTCAAGCTGCCCGGTTTCTCGATCCAGCCCGGTGAGTTCGCGAAGATCCTGCTGATGATCTTCTTCGCGTCGTTCCTGGTGTCCAAACGCGACTTGTTCATGGTGGCGGGCAAGAAGGTTCTCGGCGTGGAGCTCCCGCGCGCGCGGGACCTGGGCCCGATCCTCATCGCGGCCGCGGCGAGCATCGGGATCCTGGTGTTCGAGAAGGACCTCGGCACGTCGCTGCTCTACTTCAGCATCATCCTCGTGATGCTCTACGTCGCGACCGAGCGCGTGATCTGGGTCGTGGTGGGGCTGACGTTCTTCGTCGGCGGCTGCCTCATCGCCTACAACCTGTTCTCACACGTGCAGCAGCGCGTGGAGAACTGGCTCAATCCGCTTGGCCCGCGCTACGACCAGCTCGGCGGGTCCTACCAGCTCGCGCAGGGCCTCTTCGGACTCGGCACCGGCGGGGTGGGCGGCACGGGTCTCGGCGCCGGCCGCCCGGACATCGTGCCCGCCGCGGCAACGGACTTCATCACCGCGTCCATCGGCGAGGAGCTGGGCTTCATCGGCCTGGCCGCCGTGCTGATGCTGTACCTGCTCATCGCGATGCGTGGTATGCGCAGCGCGCTGGCGGTGCGCGACACGTTCGGCAAACTGCTCGGCGGCGGGCTCGCGTTCACGATCGTGATGCAGATCTTCGTGGTCGTCGGCGGCGTGACCGCGCTGATCCCGGAAACGGGCATCACGGCGCCGTTCCTGTCCGAGGGTGGATCTTCGCTGCTGGCGAACTACATCCTCGTCGCACTGCTGCTGCGCATCTCCGACGCGGCCCGCCGGCCGATCAAGCGCGCGAAGGCACAGCCGCAGCAGGCGCCGATCGCGGAAGCCCACACCGTCATGGTGCAACGCCCACCCGCGAGCGGCACGAGCGGCAACACCACCGAGGGCACCGGGAGGACGGCGTGAACACCCCGCTGCGCAAGGTCGGTGTGGCGATGCTGGTGATGATCGTCCTGCTGCTGGCCAACGACACCTACATCCAGGTCGTGAAGGCCGACGACTATCGCACGGACCCCCGCAACCAGCGGGTGCTCTACGACGAGTACTCGCGCCAGCGCGGGCAGATCGTGGCGCCCGACGGCACGGTGCTCGCCGGGGTGAAGCCCTCGAGCGACAAGTTCAAGTTCACCCGCACCTACACCGACGGCCCGATGTACGCGCCGGTCACCGGGTTCTACTCGATCAACTACGGAGCCGGCGGCCTGGAGCGGGCCGAGGACGACGTGCTCAACGGCTCCGATCCGCGCCTGTTCGTGCGCCGCCTGTCGGACATGATCACCGGCCGTGACCCGCGCGGCGGCAACGTGAAGCTCACGATCGACCCGAAGGTGCAGAAGGCCGCCTACGACCTGATGACCCAGCATGGCTACACCGGCGCCGTCGTGGCGATGGAGCCGAAGACCGGCCGCATCCTCGCGATGGTGTCCACGCCGTCGTACGACCCCAACACGCTGGCCACACACGGCAAGGACCAGAACACCGCCTGGGCGAACTACTCGAAGGACCCGAAGAACCCGATGCTGAACCGGGCGATCTCCGAGACCTACCCGCCCGGGTCGACGTTCAAGATCGTCACCGGGTCGGCGGCACTGCAGGCCGGCATCGGGCCGGACACGGTCGTGAACACCGCGCCGAGGGTGCAGCTGCCGGGCACCAACACCACGCTCGAGAACTACGCCGGCGAAACCTGCCCGGGCAACACGTTCAAGGACGCGCTGGCCCACTCGTGCAACGTCCCGTTCGCGACGTTCGCCGGCGAGCTCGGCGCCGACAAGATCAAGGCCACCGCCGCCAACTTCGGCATCGGCCAGACCGACCTCACGGTGCCGATGAAGGTGGCGCCCTCGACCGTCGGCGCGCTCGACTCGCAGGCCGCCCTGTACCAGAGCGGCATCGGCCAGCGCGACGTGCGGCTCACGCCGCTGCAGGACTGCCTGCTCGCCGCAACCGTCGCCAACGGCGGCATGGCGATGAAGCCGCAGCTCGTGCAGTCGATCCTCGCACCGGACCTGTCGACGATCGAAGACGTGGACCCGGAACAGCTCACCGGCACGCCCGCGCTCTCGCCCGAAAACGACCAGATCATGACCGACATGATGATCGCGTCGGAGAGCTTCACCGCGGGCAAGGGCAAGAACCCCGCGCTCAAGATCGCGTCGAAGACCGGCACCGCCGAGCACGGCACCGACTCGAAGAACACCCCGCCGCATGCGTGGTACACCGCGTTCGCGCCGTCGGACAACCCGCAGATCGCGGTGTCGGTCATCGTCGAGAACGGCGGCAACCGCGGCCTCGCGGCGACCGGTGGTTCCGTGGCCGCCGAGATCGGCCGCGCCGCCATCGCCGCGCGCCTCGGGGGTGGATAGCCGATGCTGTCCTCGGGTCAGCTGCTGGCCGAACGCTACAAGCTGACGAACCGGATCGCCGTCGGCGGGATGGGCGAGGTCTGGCAGGCGAGTGACACCCGGCTCGACCGGGTCGTCGCGGTGAAGGTATTGAAGGCCGAACTTTCCGGCGACGCCGAGTTCCTCCACCGGTTCCGCACCGAGGCCAGAATGACGGCGTCGCTCAACCACGCGGGAATCGCGGCGGTCCACGACTACGGCGAGACGTTCACCAACGCCGACAACGCCGAAGACGCGTTGCCGATCGCGTACCTGGTGATGGAGTTCGTGGAGGGCGACCCGCTCGCGGGCATCCTCGCCAAACACGGACGGCTTTCGGCGGACTACACGCTCGACATCCTCGAACAGGCCGGCTACGCGCTGCAGGCGGCCCACGAGCAGGGCCTGGTTCACCGTGACGTGAAACCGGGCAACATCCTCGTCACGCCGTCCGGGCGGGTGAAGATCACCGACTTCGGTGTGGCCAAGGCGGCGCACGCGGCGCCGGTCACGCGCTCGGGCATGGTCATGGGCACGGCTCACTACATCGCTCCGGAGCAGGCACTGGGCCACGACGCCGAACCGGCCAGCGACGTCTATTCACTCGCCGTGTGCGGCTACGAATGCCTGGCCGGGCACCGGCCGTTCCTGTCGGAAAACGCGGTGAGCGTCGCGATGATGCACATCCGCGACCTCCCGCCGCCGCTCCCGCCGGACGTCCCGCCGGGGGCGCGCGCGGTCGTCGAGGCGACTTTGGTCAAGGATCCGCGGCAGCGCTACGGCAACGGCGGCGAGTTCGCCGCGGCCGTCGCCGCCGTGCGGGCCGGCCGTCCCCTGCCGACGCCGCTGGGCCTGGTCGGCCCCGGTTACGCCGTCGCCGGCCCAGTGCCGGCGCAGCCCGGGATGCCGCAAGGCGAGCTCCCCCCAGTGCCCATCGGTCCAGGTTCCAACCCCGCTTTCCCGCCGTTGCCGCCGGGCGCCGTGCACCCGGCGGCGTCGAGGCGGCGAAGTCAGTGGGGCTGGTGGGTGCTGCTGGCGGTGATCGTGGTCGCGGTGATCGTGGTCGCGGCGTTTCTCATCGCCAAAGCAGTGGGGACCGGCAACGGAGAGGCGCCGAGAGGCGTGGACACGGGCGGACCGGGCCCGGTCGAGCCGACCGGCGGACCGGCACAACCGACCGCAGGCGGACCCGCCGGGAAGGCAACGAGCGAAAAGCAGGGTCTGCAAGGCATCATGACCACACCTTGGACGGAATGGAACGGCACACAGAGATGAGCACACCCAGACTGCTCTCCAATCGGTACGAGCTGGGCGAAACGCTCGGCTACGGAGGTATGTCCGAGGTCCATCACGGGCACGACGTGCGTCTGGGCCGCGAAGTCGCGATCAAGGTCCTGCGCGCGGACCTCGCCCGCGACCCCCAGTTCCAGGAGCGGTTCCGTCGTGAGGCGCAGAACGCGGCCGCGCTGAACCATCCGGCGATCGTCGCGGTCTACGACACCGGTGAGGCCAACACCGAGTTCGGCAACCTGCCCTACATCGTCATGGAATATGTCGAAGGCCGGACGCTGCGGGACATCGTGAAGACCGAGGGTCCGATGTCGCAGAAGCGCGCGATGGAGGTCATGGCCGACGTCAGCGCCGCGCTCGATTTCTCGCACCGCCACGGCATCGTGCACCGCGACGTCAAACCGGCCAACGTGATGATCACGAAGAACGGCGCCGTCAAGGTCATGGACTTCGGCATCGCCCGCGCGATGCACGACGGCCAGTCGGCGATGACGCAGACGGCCGCGGTGATCGGCACGGCGCAGTACCTCTCGCCGGAGCAGGCGCGCGGCGAGTCGGTGGACGCCCGGTCCGACGTCTACGCCGCCGGCTGTGTGCTCTACGAGCTGATCACCGGAGAACCGCCGTTCACGGGCGATTCGCCGGTGGCGGTGGCCTACCAGCACGTGCGGGAAGACCCGAAGCCGCCGTCGTCGGTCAACCCGGCGGTGACACCGGAGCTCGACGCCGTGGTGCTCAAGGCGCTGGCGAAGGGCCCCGCCAACCGGTACCAGTCGGCCGCCGAAATGCGGTCCGACCTGGTGCGCACGCTGTCGGGCCAGCGTCCGTCCGCGCCGATGGTGATGTCGGAGGACGAACGCACGCAGGTCATGAATGCCGACCGTCGGCCGCCCCAGCGCTACGAGGAGTACGCCGACGAGCCGGACGAGGACCCGAAGGCCAAACGCCGTCGCCGCACGATCCTCGCGATCGTGGCGGTGCTGCTCGTGGCCGGTGTGGTGCTGTTGATCATGTGGTTCAACGGAGCGTTCCGCGAAGGCACCAAGTCGGCGGCGATCCCGAACGTGGTGAACCACCAGGTCGTCACGGCGAAGTCGGAGCTGCAGCAGGCGGGCTTCTCTTCGTTCGCGCCGAATATCCAGGTGACGTGCGGCCTGCAGGATTCGAGCAGCAACCCCGGCGGCCAGTCGTGCACCGAGGACCAGATCGACAAGGTCATCGCCATCAACCCGAACGTGGGTCAGTCGGTCTCGACGGACACGCAGATCCAGCTGACCGTGGGCGTGCGGCCGAATTCGGTATCCGTGCCGGACCTGACCGGGAAGACGCCGGACCAGGCAGGCCCGATCCTGCAGCAGGCGAAACTGCGGCTGGGCAACGTCACCACGCAGCCGTCCGAAAAGCAGGAAGACGTCGGCAAGATCCTTTCGCAGGACCCGACGCCCAACTCGTCGGCAACCGAGGACACCGCGGTGAACATCGTGGTCGGTGGTGATCTGGCGCTGAAGTCGGTGCAGGACTTCACCGGCAAGGACTTCGACGACGCGAACAAGCAACTCACGGCCGAGGGGTTCCAGGTGAAGCGGGTCAACGTCGATTCCACTCAGCCCAAGAACCAGGTGGTGCAGCAGCAGCCCAACGGCGGGCAGGTCGCGCCGGGCTCCACGATCACCCTGCAGGTCTCCAACGGCCCGCAGGACATAACGATGCCCGACCTGACCGGCATGACCGAGGACCAGGCGACCCAGACGCTGCAGCAGCAGGGCTGGTCGGGGAAGGTCCAGGTGCAGAACGTGTCGTTCGCGACCGTTCCGCCGAACACGATCGTCCGCACCGACCCGCCGAAGGGCAGCACGATCTCGCCCGACCAGACGGTCACGCTGACGATCTACCAGAACGACAACGGTGGCGGTTCGACGACGACGCCGATCATCCCCGGTGGAGGCAACGGCACCCCGCCTGGCTCTGGTCTTCCGCCGGGCCGGCACTAGCTCAGCACCCTGAGAGGCCCGCACGGTTTGCCGTGCGGGCCCCCTTTCGTCTGGCCGGTGTCGTCTCGCCTGGTGTGGCCTGGCCGGTGTCGTCCGGCCGGTGTCGTCCGGCCCGTGTTGCCCGGCCGGTATCGTCCGGGCCTTGTGTCCGACGTGGCTGGCCGGCGGCTAGGTCGGCTTCAGTCCTGGTCGAGGAAGCCGCGGACGCTGTCGAGTACATCGTCGACGTCGCTACCGAAGCCGCAGTCGAGGTCGAGTTCCTCGACGGCGCCGGAGCGTTTGACCTTGAGCGACACGGCCCTGGCGTCGCGACGTATACGCAGCCAGCCGAAGAGCGAGCGGCAGAGCGGGCCGGCTGAGCGGCTGCTCACCATCACGACCACGGCGTTGCCCGCGACGAAGTCCTCTGCCACCCGCACGCGGTCTCTGAGCTCGTCCTCGGTGCGTAGCCACGAGGCGAGCTGGTGCAGCTCGTCACCCGACCCGGCCACGGTGATCGCGGCGATCCCAGCCGTCACGACTCTCCCCTCACGGGCGAACAGACCGCGCGAGGGTAACCGACCCACCCGATCGGGGGAAGACCTCCCGCGAGCAATGCGTTCTGCAATTCGCACTTCGGCTCAGTTCTGGGTCTCGATTTCGGGCACCGGCATCCGCCGGCGGCGCGGGCGCGTCGTGCCGCCGACGAATGCCGGTGGACCGGTGAACCACCCGGGGCGTCGGACAACTTTCCCGACGCCGCGGGTTCTTTCCGCAGCAGCGGACCGCTGCCGGCTGGGGGACCCGCGAAGGCGAGGCCAGACGTTAGCGCACCCGGGTGAGGGTTCGAAAGATCTGAACGAAATTTGCTCCGTGCAATTTGCAGTGACGTGCCGAAACTTGCTCGAATCGCTCCGCGGTCACGCGCGCCGGTTCGCGAGCCATCCCGTGCCGACGGCGCTCGCCGCCAACGCGACCACGGACGTGACCACGGCGAGCACCAGCGGACCACCGGCCGGTTCGGCGCTGGTGAGCGCCCGCAGCAACGGGTGGACGAGCGGCACCCACTTCCCCAGCAGCACCAGGCCGAGCACGAGCACCGCCGAGAGCACCGTCCAGCCGATGCGGTTCACGAGCAGGCGCGAGCACGGCAGCCCGATCGCGATGCCGAACACCGCGCACGACAGGTGCGTCGGCAATCCGACGCCGACGTCGTTCCAGTTCCAGTGCGCCGCCCGAATCGCCGACCAGCCGAGCGTGAGCACGGTGAGCACGACGGTGACGGCGAAAACCGTTAGCACTGCGCCGCCGATGGCGCGGCCGCGGCTACGCGCGTGGCTCAAGGTCACGTATCGCTGCACGGGGTCCTCGATGTCGAGCAGCGCGATCGTGAGCCAGCAGCCGACGACCACGAGTCCGCCGCCACTCACGCCGTAGAGCGGCAGCACCGGCGAGGTCGGGTCGGAATAGAGGATCACCGACAGCGCGAGGTACGCGAGCAGCGCTGGCAAATACCGCTGCGAATGCCCGAGCAGGGCCAGGTAGTACCGGCTCAGGGCGAGCACGGCGCCACCTCCCGCACCGACCAGCCGTCCGACAAAGCCCGCAGCAGCACGGCGTCGGCGCTCGTCGCGTCGACCGTCAGCACCACGCGCGAGCCGTCGGCCACGGCGTGCCGGACACCGGGTTCGGCGGACCAGTCGCCGCCCGGGCCGGCCAGCACGATGCGCGTGGCCGGGCCTGAGTCGGTCAAGTCGGCCACGGCCGTGAGCCGGCCACGAGCGATGCGGTAGACGGCGTCGGCATTCTCTCGCACGACGGCGAGCCGGTGGTCGGTGAACACCACGCTCGCGCCGCGCGCCCGCGTCTCGGCCACGAGCTCGCCGAGCACCGCGTGAGTTCCGGCGTCGAGACCGGACCACGGTTCGTCGAGGATCAACAGGCCCGGCACGGCCAGCACGGCTTGCGCGAGGCCGACCTTCTGCGCGTTGCCCTTCGACAGTGTGCGCAGCGGCGCGTCGGGCCCGCCGACGAGCCCGAGCCGCTCCAGCAGCGGGTCGATGGCCGACAAGTCGACTCCGCCACGGATCCTGGCCATGTGGTGCAGGTACGCCCTCGCGCTCAGCCGTTGTCCGCCGGGGAACCGGTCGGGCAGGTAGCCGATCACCGCCGCGGTGCGAACGGTGCCGAAGCTCGCGCGCGACACGCCCGCCATGATCCGCAGCAACGTGGATTTGCCGGAGCCGTTCGCACCGAGAACTCCGATGACGCGCCCGGCGGGCACGGTCAGATCGACTCCGTCGAGCACGAGCTCGCCGCCGCCGTACCGCTTTCCAACTCCTTCGAGCCGGATCGGCGGGGTCACGCAGCGGCGGCCTTCTGCAGCGCCTTCGTGGCGCGCTCGAGCCGGTCGACGAGCACGGGGTCGACCGGGTGACCCGCTGAGGCCAGCCACGTCGCGAGCATCCGGTGCCCGCCCTCGGTGAGTACCGACTCCGGATGGAACTGCACGCCTTCCAGCGGCAGCTCGCGGTGCCGCATGCCCATCACCACACCGGATTCGGTGCGGCCGGTGACCTCGAAGACGTCGTCGGCGATCGTCTCGGGCAGCACCGTCAACGAGTGGTAGCGGGTGGCCGTGAACCCGTCGGGCAGACCGGCGAGCACGCCCTTGCCGGCATGGTGGACCTGGCTGGTCTTGCCGTGCAGCAGCTCGGGCGCGCGGTCGACGGTCGCGCCGAAGTGCACGCCGAGCGCCTGGTGACCGAGGCAGACGCCGAGCATCGGGGTGCGGGTCTAGGCGCACTTCGCGATGCCCTCGATGCTCTGGCCTGAGCGCTCGGGCGTGCCGGGGCCGGGCGAGACGAGCACGGCGTCGAAATCGGGGACGCGTTCGAGGTCGACGACGTCGTTGCGCCACACGGTGCAGTCGGCGCCGAGCTGCGCCAGGTACTGCACGAGGTTGTAGACGAAGCTGTCGTAGTTGTCGACGACGAGTACACGCATGGGCTCAGCTTAGCGGCTCCCACCTGCTGGACCGTACGCCAGATCACAGTGCTGGTTAGGTAGCCCTAACTTACGGTGGGATCGTGAGCCGATCTCTTCGCGTAGCAGTCGTGGGCGCCGGTCCCGCGGGCATCTACGCCGCCGACATCCTGGACAAATCCGATACCGACGTTCAGATCGACCTCTTCGAGCGCATGCCCGCACCGTTCGGCCTGATCCGCTACGGCGTGGCCCCCGACCACCCGCGTATCAAGGGCATCGTGACCGCGCTGCACAAAGTGCTTGATCGCCCGAACATTCGCCTGCTCGGCAACGTCGACTACGGCACCGACCTCAAGCTCGACGAGTTGCGCGAGTTCTACGACGCCGTGGTCTTCTCCACCGGCGCGATGGCCGACCGGCCGCTCGACATCCCCGGGATCGACCTCGACGGCAGCCACGGCGCCGCCGACTTCGTCTCCTGGTACGACGGGCACCCCGACGTGCCACGCGACTGGCCGCTGACCGCGAAGTCGGTCGCCGTGCTCGGCGTCGGCAACGTGGCCCTCGACGTCGCACGCATCCTCGCCAAGACGGCCGACGAGCTGCTGGCCACCGACATCCCGGCGAACGTCCACGAAGGCCTCAAGGCCAGCCCGGTCACCGACGTGCACGTGTTCGGCCGCCGCGGCCCGGCGCAGGCCAAGTTCACGCCGCTGGAGCTGCGCGAGCTCGACCATTCGCCCAACGTCGAGGTCATCGTGTACCCGGAGGACATGGAATTCGACGAGGCGAGCGTCGCGGCGCTGCGCTCCTCGAAGCAGATCGACATGGTCGTGAAGACGTTGCAGGAATGGGCCATCCGCGACGAGGGCGCCCGGCCGAAGCGGCTGCACCTGCACTTCTTCCACGCGCCGGCCGAGGTGCTCGGTGAGGACGGGCGGGTGACCGGCCTGCGCACCGAGCGCACGGAGTACGACGGCGAAGGCGGCGTGCGCGGCACCGGCGAGTTCCACGACTGGGACGTGCAGGCCGTGTACCGCGCAGTCGGCTATCTGTCCTCGCCCCTGCCGGAAATCCCGTTCGACCACGGCGCCGGGGTCGTGCCGAACCAAGCCGGGCGGGTGCTGGACCTCGACGAGAACCAGCTGCCCGGCGTGTACGTCACGGGCTGGATCAAGCGGGGCCCGATCGGCCTCATCGGCCACACGAAGGGTGACGCGGCCGAAACCGTCGCCAGTCTGCTGGCCGACGCCGACTCGTTCGCGCCGCCACGCCACGACTCCCCCGACGCGATCCTGGACTTCCTCACCGGCCGCGGCATTCCGTTCACCACCTGGGAGGGGTGGGGCAAGCTCGACGCGCACGAGAAGTCCCTCGGCGTGCCCCATGGCCGCGAGCGCATCAAGGTCGTGGAGCGCGACGAAATGGTGCGGGTCTCCCGCAGCTGACGTTCCGTCACTGCGGGAGAGAAGTAGGCACCCTCGAAGTCCACACGGGACACTCCACTTCGGACGATCCGTTCGCCCCGCCGGCCGGCAGTGACCCTACGCCGGCCGTCACCGGGCTTCGTCACGCCCGCGCGGGTCGGGTTCCGACGCGAGCACGGCGTGGTGCGCGCGGATGTTCAACCGATGTGGTTGGTGTACGTGGTGGTCGTGATGGCTCCCGCATGCGGCTGTTCCGGTGGGAGTGACCCACCAAATTGGTGATGATTACCGTTTTCTATTGTGGAGGCGTCAGGCGGGCGAGTAGCCAGGAGAAGACCCACTCGACCCTGGAGGTTGTCTTGTCCCTGGACGTATCGCCCGCGCTGCTGGAAAAGGCCGAGCGCGGGGAGGTTTCCGACGCCGAGTTCGTCGCCTGCGTACGGGATTCGCTGCCGTATGCGTGGGAAGTGATCACCGGCGTGATCGCGGAGGCCGACACCGCGCCGGACGGCTTCGCCGACAACGAGACCCCGCCGCCGAGCGAGACCGCCCGCGGGCAGCTGCTGCGGGCGCTGGCCTCCGATGCGATCCGTGGCGGCCTCGAACGGCACTTCGGCGTGAAACTCGCGTTCCAGAACTGCCACCGGGTCGCGGTGTTCCGGACGTCGGAAGACGGCACGGTGGACGGCGACCGCTACCGCGCGTTCGTCTCGCCGCGCGGGCAACTGCTCAACCAGAGCCCGGAACTGCGTGACTGCTAGGTTCGCACTTCTCGATTCGCGTTTCGGCCCCGCGGCTGGCCGCGTTTCGGCGTGAAGTTCCCCATCGTGCCCTCCGGTGCACCGGACACCGCCACGAACACGTCGGTGACCCCGGTGCACCGGAGGCACGCGGCCGGCGAGCCCGACGTCGCCGGACTGTGCGTCAGTTGTTCACCGACACGTCGTTGAAGGGCAGCAACGGGTCGAGCCACGGGAACACGACGAACATCAGCAACGCGACAACGCCGAGCACCAGCACCAGCGCGAGCACCAGCTTCGCCGCGAACGGCCCCGGCAGGTGCCGCCAGATCCACCCGTACATCAGGACGCGCCCCCGATCTCCGTCAGCAGCTTCCCGTAGTCCGGCACCTGCGATTTCGGCACCTGCTGCGTGAGCACCGACGTGATGATCAACCGCTGCTTCGCCGAGAACTGCGGGTGGCACGTGGTGAGCGTGAGCAGCGACGCCATCTGCGCCTTCGGCAGCACGTCCGCCGGCTTGTACGGCACCGGGTTCACGGCGTCGCCCTGGCTGGGCTGTACGACCTTGCGCCCGAACGTCTGGTCGTACGGGCCTCCGGCCGGAATGCTCGGGTTGCGCAGCGTCGACACGCCCTTGCACTGCGGCTGCGCGCCCTTGCCACTGCTCCAGCCGGTGATCTCGTTTTCGTAGGGCAGGACCTTGTAGATGTAGAAGTCGGTCTGGGTCTCGATCACGATCTGGTCGCAGGAGCTCAGGTTGTCCAGGTCGTTGAACGGCGCCCCCTTGCCGACCCGGTGCCCGGCGACGCCGAAGTTACCCGGTTCGCCCGGCAACGCCGTGCCCTTGTAGTGGCCGGGGCCGATCGCCAGCGAGTCTTCGCCGGTGCCTTCCTGGATCGTGAAGTTGAAGTCCGCCCCGAACGACGGGATGTGGATGCGCGCGAACGCCTTGCCGTCGACCAGTCCCGGGTGCAGCGTGCGGTCCTTGGCCCAGTCGCCGTTGAGCTGGTCACTCGCGGCGGATTGCTTCTCGGCGGAGAACAGGTCCGTCACGTAGACCTCGTACACCATGAACAGCAGCACGATCAGGCCGAGCGTGATCAGTACCTCGCCGGCCGTCCGGATCGCGACGCCCCCCTTGCCCAACGGCGGTCTGACCTTCACCGCCGTTGCGGTCCCTCCGCTCCCGACCGCCGCCAAGACCTCGGTGGGCTGCTCACCGACGCCCGGTCCGGTCGGCTTGCGCCGGTCCGGGCGACCGGGTTCATTCCGGCCCGCCGGACGACGCCGCTCGCCACTCGACGGCGGGTTCCCGTCGAGGCCTTCGACACCGAAGACGGCGTCGCGCCGTTCGCCCGCATCACGCCTGGTCCGGCGCGGCACGCCCGGGTCCGCAGTCGCCGGATCCGGGGAAACGGGCTGCCGGCCGTCGAGTGGCTCGCCTGCGTCGGCGGTTGCCGGCGGGGTCCGGTAGCGCTGGGGGTCACCGCGGTGCTGCTGAGTGGGGCCGGAGTACGGCTGTTCGGGTGGTCTGCGCTGGTCGGCCTGCCGCCGCGCGGGGTCACCCGCGACGCGGCGAGGCGGCGGCGCTGCTCTGCGCGACGGGTCCCCGGGTGGCTGTCTGCGTGGTCTGTCGGCACCACCGGCAGGGGGCCGCCGTCCGGCGGCGGGTGGGCGGCGGTCGTCTTCGCCCGGCCAATCCTGCGTGGTCACGCAAGCTCCTCTCGCACCCGCCGGTGGTACCGCCGGTGGCGTCATCATCACAGTCCGGAAATCCGACCGCTCCCGCCCGGTGCTGCGGAGCCGTCGATTACGTTAACGTGTTCAGGTGGCGCTGGTTGCGCAACCCGAGCTGCGGGACGCCCGCGAACAGGCACCGCCACCAGGTACAGCACGCACAGCACGCGAGGAACACGATGCCCAAGTCCAAGGTCCGCAAGAAGACCGCGTATACCCCGCCCGTCGACCGCCGGACCCCCGTGAAGGTGGCCGGACCGTCGAACTTGTTCTACAAGATCGTCATGTTCGGCCTCATGCTCCTCGGGCTGCTGTGGCTCATCGTGAACTACATCGCCGGCGACAAGATTTCGTTCCTGTCCGATCTCGGAAACTGGAACTTCGGCATCGGGTTCGCCGCGATGATCGTCGGTCTGCTCATGACGATGCGCTGGCGGTGAGCGTTACTCCGGATGGCGGCTTGACACCGAATTACACAGGTGTGACTCATCCCCACTGTGGATAACTTCTGTGGATAACTACCCCACGTCGTGGGCGCCCCAGCGTGGGCTCGTGGTAGTGGCCTGGCTCGTGACCGTGCTCCTGCTGGTCGGCGCGGTGCTCGACGGCGTCTACGGCGACGGCAAGGGTGCGCTGCTGATGGGCGTCGCCACCGTCGCGCTCGGCGCGTTCGCGGTCCACTGGACCGTGGTGCGGCCGCGGCTGGCGGCCGACGCCCAGGGCATCGTCGCCCGCACCCTCGGCGGTACCCACCGGCTGCCGTGGTCCGGCACGAGCACCCACCTACGCACCACCCGCCGACTCGGCCGCGACGGCGTGACCCTCGAACTCGAACACGACGACCAACTCTTCATCTTCGGCCGCATCGACCTCGGCGAAGACCCCCGCGACGTCCTCGACGCACTCACCGCCCTGCGCGGCCGGCGCTAAGCCACCAGCGCCGAGAGCACGACACCGCGGTAGACGACAAGGCCCACCAGCGCCACCGCGACGATCGTCACGCCGATCGCCTGCCACCGCGCCTTGTCCCGATCAGGTCCGTAGAGCAGCGCCACTGCCACGAGCGCGCCCACGATGAGCCCACCCACGTGCGCGAGGATCGAAATGCCGGGGATCGAAAACGTGATGTAGGCGTTCACGACCAGCGTGACGAGCAAACCGGTGGGGTTCAGCCGGAGCTTCACGACGATGACCGCATAACAGCCGAGGAGGCCGAACAGCGCGCCCGAGGCGCCGCCGGAAATCTGTGTCGGGTGGTCGAACAGCAGCACAGCCGTCGACGCGCCGAGCATCGAGACGAAATACAGGGCCAGGAACCGGACCTTGCCGAAGACCGGCTCCAGCGCACGCCCGAGCATCCACAACGAGAACATGTTGGCCGCGATGTGGATGATCCCGAAATGCACGAAACCAGAAGTGAAGATTCGCCACCACTCGCCTGCGGCAAGTGTCCAGACGGGCCGCATGACCCCGGCGAGTTCGATCGAAGAATTCTCGTTGTCCCACGGGCTCTTCGCCTGGACCGCGGTGATCACGTAGATCAGGACGTTGATCGCGATGAGCGTCATCGTGACCGGGGCCGAATCCGTCAGCCGGGCGCCGGCGATCGTGCGTTGGCCCAACCCGGAATTGCGGTGCTGCCGCTGTTGCCTGCGCTGCTGCTGCGCGCCGGAGTGCACACAGTCCGTGCACTGGAATCCGACGGCTGCTTCACGAAGGCAGTCCGGACATGCCGGGCGGCCACAGCGCGCACAGCTCAGACCGGTCGGCCGGTCTGGATGCCACCAGCAACCGGGGAGCGCAGGGTGCGGCTGGACAGGGGGATTCGGCGGTTGGTTCACGATGCCACCAACCTACCGAAATCCCCCCGGGTGCAGTTTCAGTCGTCGATGGTGACCTTCTCGATCACGACGTCGGCCAGCGGACGGTCCGCGGGGCCGGTCGCCGCGCGAGCGATCGTGTCGACGACGTCGCGGGAGTCCTGGTCCGCCACCTCGCCGAAGATCGTGTGGCGGAAGTTCAGGTGCGTCGTCGGGGCGACCGTGATGAAGAACTGCGAGCCGTTGGTGCCGGGCCCGGCGTTGGCCATGGCCAGCAGGTACGGCTTGTTGAACTGCAGCTCGGGGTGGAACTCGTCGCCGAACTTGTACCCGGGGCCGCCGCGACCGGTTCCGGTCGGGTCGCCGCCCTGGATCATGAAGCCGTCGATGACGCGGTGGAAGATCGAGCCGTCGTAGAACGGGCCGGAGTTCGCCCCCTGCGCGTTGGGCTGCGTGTACTCCTTCGAGCCGGTGGCCAGCCCTGCGAAGTTCGCGACCGTCTTCGGCGCGTGGTCGGGGAACAGGTTCACGTGGATGTCACCCTGATTGGTGTGCAGGGTGGCCTTGCGGGCGCTTTCAGTCACGCGAACATCGTGCCATCCCTTCGCACATTTGGGGGGTTGAGGGGCCATGCGAGGAGTCCATTCACAGCTCCAACCGCAGGAAGAAGGCGGTTTTCCGGAGGTTTCACCGGTTCCCGATGGGGTAAGGCGCAGCGTTACGCGGGGAAAAAGGGCACGATAGGTTACAGGCAACAGAGCGCTATCAAAAAGATTGATGAGGTGAAGGCCATGACCCGGGCCGCAGATTCGGTGGGTGAGTCGGTGAAGTCCGGCGCGCTCGGCCTGCGCAAGCGAGCCACCGAAGCGGGCAAGGCGGGTGCCGAGGTCGCCGCGAAGGCCGCCGAGGCGGGCGCCGACGAGCTCGCGAAGCGGAGCCGCCGGGCGCGCAAGCAGCTCGCGAAGAAGACCGAGCTGACGCGCAAGGAGCTCAAGAAGAGCTCGGCCGCGGCTCGCAAGGAGGCGCTGGCCCGCGTCGCCGAGCTCAAGAAGCCCGGCCGCAAGGCGAAAAAGGCCGCCATCAAGGCCGCGAAGTCCGCCGGGAACTCGAAGCGCAGCGGCAAGAAGGATTTCAAGGCCGCGAAGAAGGACTTCCGGGCCGCGCTGGTCGAGGCGAAGGCGGCGGCAAAGGGCGTGCACAAGCGCCGCCGCCGCTGGCCGTGGATGCTCGGCCTCGGTGCCGCGGCCGTCGGCGCCGCCGTGGTGCTGAAGTCGCGCCGCCAGGAGCCGCCGGTGGCGCCGGCGCCGCCGAAGGCGACCCCGTCCACGCCGGCCGAACCCTCGCCCGCGGGCAACGGCAAGGCACCGAGCACGCAGACCGCCGAAAAGAAGAACTGAACACGAAAGGAGGGCCCCGGGTGCGCAACCCGGGGCCCTCTTCCGTTGTCGCCTAAGCGATTCAGGCCGTGGCGGCGTGCTTGTCGATCAGCTGGCCGAGACGGGGCAGGGCCTCCTCGACGTTCTTCTTGCCGTTCGGGCGAAGCTTCGAGTAGACCTTCTTGATGCTGTCGCGGCTGCTGCGGTCGGCGCGGGCGTCGGTGACGCTGAGCAGCGCGTCGGCGGCTGCGTCGGAACGGCTGGTCAGGTAGGCGCCGAAGTCGTTGCCGCCCTGGGCGCGGAAGTCACCGTAGAACGGCTCGAGGGCGCCGGCGAAGTCGTCGAGCAGGCTGTCGACGGCCGAGGGGATGATGCCCGGCTTGATCTTCTTGACGGCGGCGAAGCCGGTCTTCACGACGGCGCCGGAAACCCCGCCCTTGTCGGAGACCTCGGCGTCGACCAGACCCTCGAGGTCGGTCACGACCGACGGGCGCCGGCTGGAGTCGAGCAGGATTTCCTTGAGGGTGTCAGCCACGATCTTTTGTCCTTGTCGTCGAGATGGCGAAGTGCTAGTGGTGCCGGACGGGCACCCGCCCGCGCGAGTGCTCCTGGCCTGCGCGTGCCGCACAGGGTAATACAAGATCAATTTCACTCACCCGTGCGGAGGTCACTACTCAGAGTTCGAGGGACGCGATAGCCTTTTTCGCCACTGTGCGTGCCTTGATGCTCTGCTTCTGGTTACTCGTCACGATGACGGCGTCGCCGCCCTTCGCGACGGCGTACACCACTCCGTCACCGGAGGGCTGGTAGCCGCCCTTCCAGCCCGCGGGGTCGGAAGCGGGGTTGGACGAATCAACCGGTGCGGCCCGGTTGACCAGCTTCGTCGCGACGTCTTCAGTGCCGACGTAGACCTGCACGGTCAGCTGGAGACCCCCGTCGGGGCGGTAGAAGAAGCACGCGGGGTGTGGCTGGTCGTCGGACACCCGCACGGTGCTCACGTGCTGGCCGTTCGCGTCCTGCACCGTCTCGGCCGAAAGGTAGGGGCACTTCGCCTCCCTCGCCGGTTGCGGGTCGGGCGGGAGACCGGCGTCGGGCTGAGCCTTGGTCGTCGAGGACGGCGGGGGCGGGCCCGCGACCGGCGCGTTCGGGCCGCAGCCGGCGAGCAGCACCACGGCGGGCGCGAGAACGAGGATTCGTCGCATAGCGCGCACAGTCAATCATGCGCCGGGTCACCGCGGGCGCCCGTCCGGCGAGATGTGGGTTGCCGGGGCCGCCGGCCACCTGTCGGGCCGGGTGGTCGCATCGCCGCACTATCGGACACCGGGGGTGTCGCCGTACGGTCGATGACATGGTTTCCCTGCGCGGCTGGCCGTCGTTCCCGGAGCAACTCCCATCCTTCGACCCGGATTCGGCGCCCGACACCCCGGAATCGCTGTTCCTGGAATGGCTCACCGAGGCGGGCGAGCACGTCCTCGCTCCGCACGCCGTCACGTTGTCCACAGTGGACGGGGACGGTCACCCCGACGCCCGCGTCGTGATCCTCAAGGACGTCGGCCCCGATGGCTGGGCCGTCGCCACCAGCTCGGACAGCCCCAAGGGCCGGCAGCTGGCCGCCCATCCGCACGCGGCCCTCACGTTCTTCTGGCCCGGGCGCGGCCGGCAAGTGCGCGTGCGGGGGACGTTCGCTCCGGCGTCGGCGGCCGTTTCCGCGGCCGACTTCCTGGCACGTCCTCCGGCGTCGCGGGTCGAAGCGTTCATCGGCCACCAGTCGGAGCCCCTGCCGGACCCGGCGAAGCTGACCGAGGCGGCCGAAGCCGCGGCCGAATGGGTCGCCGCCAACCCCGACGCGGCGCCCGAAACCTGGACGCGCTACCTGCTGACCCCCACCGTGGCCGAATTCTGGCAAGCCGCACCCGACCGCCGCCACGTCCGTCTCCGCTATCTCCGCGAGCGCGGCAAGTGGACCCGCGAACGCCTCTGGCCCTAGCGGTTGGCCTGCAGCACCGAAATCGCGCGGACCGTCGCGTAGCCGCGCCAGTCGAGGGCGGCGGTGGGCGAGTAGCTGGCGAAGTCGACGGTCCATCCGCCGTCGTCGAGCTGGCCCGCTTCGAGGCGCGCTAGTTCGGCGGTGATCGCGGCGGGGTCGAAAAGCTTGCGCGCCGGGCCCGGAAACGGCGAGAAGTCGAGCGGCCGCAGTGCTTCGCCCTCGGAACCGCCGGCCACGGGAAGGATGCCGTCGGACGAGAGGAAGCGACCGAGGAGTTCGAGTAGCTCCTCGGCCTCCGGATGGGTCCCGCGCGCGGCGTCGAGGAACCGGACCACGAACGACAGCTCGATCGCGTGCGGCTGCGTCTCCACGCGGCGGATGGCGTCGAGGCACGTCGAAACCGCTGACGTGAGCCACGGGTGCTTCGCGACAGCCTGGTCGTGTTCGGCCACGCGCAACGCTGTCGAGGCGACAAAAGCCGTGCTCTGCAGGGAGAATCGGGTCGGGTCAGCGTCCGTCCAAAATGGAGCACAGCCGGCCCGGTCCGCCACGGGGAACGCGAACGGCAACCCTCCGCCCGGCAGCCCGACCGACGCCAGCCAGTCGCACAGCTGGGCCGCGAGCGGTGTCGTAACCGGCGCGAGGTCTTCGAATACCTCGAACGCGTGGAGGGCGCCGCCGGGCTGGCTCTCGGGCGCGCGCAGGTCGGGTTCCAGACCCCAGCCGTAGCCGCCGTCCGCGTTCCGGTACGCGGCGACGGCCGCCAGCACGGCATCGGTGTCCCCCTCGCCCGTCAACAGCTCGAACCGTCGGCGGTCGAGCAACCGTCCGTGCGTGGCGAGGAAGGACGCGGCAGCTTCGAGATTCATGGGCTCACCCTCGCACGGTAGAAGGGTCCCGTCTTGAACAGAACGGTCACAGCGCCGCGACCTTCAGACGTCTTTGGGCGCGTAGCGGATCAGCACGACGTCGCCGACCGTCCGCACGTCCATCAGCTGCATGCGCCGCGTCGACCCGCCCGGGTAGTGCGCCGGCAGCAGGAACCGCGGCGCCGCGGCGTCGCCCACCACGAGCGGTGCGATCGCGAGGTGGAGCTCGTCGGCGAGGCCCGCCGACAGGAACGCCGTGTGGATCTTTCCGCCGCCCTCCACCATGAGCTGCCGGATCCCGCGCCTGCCGAGGTCGTCGAGCACCGCAGAAAAGTCCACAGTGGACCCGAGCGGCACGATGCCGGCCAAGTCCCCCAACCGTTCCCGCGCGGCCGCCGCGCCGACGTCGGTGGTGTACACGAGCTTTTCGCCGCCGTGGTGCCAGAACTTCCAAGCCGGGTCGACGTCCCCGGACGCCGTCACCGTTACCTTCATCGGGTAGGCCGGCTTCCCGGCCCGCACCCGCTCGGCGCGCCGCGCCGCACTGTTCACCAGCAGTCGTGGATTGTCGGCCCTGATGGTGCCCGTCCCGATCAGGAGCGCGTCGGAATCCGCTCGCACCTGGTCGACCCGTTCGAAGTCCTCGGCGTTGGACAGCAGCAGCCGCTGCGGCGTCGTGTCGTCGATCGCCCCGTCGATACTGGTCGCCACGCTCAGCACCACGTACGGCCGCATCCGGCCCTCCTCCTGTCGAACCTCACGACCACAGCAACGGGACCTGGGAAACCGCTGGGGTCTGGAGTTCCATTCTGACGATATGACGAGGAAGCCAGGAGCGGTCCGAGCCTCGGCTGCCATCCACGACTACTGAGCTCGGTTCGGTGTGACTGCCAGCTAGCCGCAGCCGCCCTGCACGCGAACCCATTGCGTGGCCGCGGCCTCCGCGTCTGCGGGCGGCATCGGGTGATCTGGCTCGATCGGCACGTTGCCGTAGCCATGTCCGGCACGGTCGACGTTGACGACGCTCGTGATGAGCAGCTTCGCGCCGTCGCTCAGGTCGAAGACCTCATTGCCGCTGGCGGCGCCAGCGGTGGGCGCGCCGAAGGTCGCAACGCGCGGCATACCCCGGAACGCCACGAGTGTCGCTTCGCCCGAACTTGCGGTGAACTTCGAGGTCAGCACGGCGATCGGCGGATGCGGTCGGGTCAGGCGCACCGGGTTGCTCTCCGCGGCAGGCGCCGAGCCGTCGAGCAGTGCCCGGCCGCCGCGCACCGACCACGCCATCGGCGCGACTCCGGGTCCGGTGAACGAGCCCGCCACACCGTCCCCGAGCAGCGGCGCCAGCACAGTGAGCATCGGCCACATGTTGCCGCCGGTGTCGTCGCGCAAGTCGACGACCCAGCCGCACATCGCCTGTCCCTCGACCTCCCGCAACGCGGCCACTCCCGCCGCGACATACCGTCGCTCCCCCGTCGGATCGGCGACAAAGCCGGGCACTGTCACGACGGCTACGCCCTGCGATGCATGACTCCGCGGCACCTCGATCGAGGCCGGCAACGGGGCTCGCGCCTGCACCGGACCGAGCAACATCGGGTGCGGATTCCCGAGCTCGGCGATCACCTGCCGGATCATCGAATAGGTCCCCGCCGGCGTCGTGACATCCGCCGCGCGGCGCAAGGCCTCCGCTTCCGCTCGCCGGCCAGTCCACCCGATCCCGGTCCATCGAATGCAGCCGCAGCAGGTTCAGCGCCCCCAATGAGATGTCTTCACCTGCCTGTCGGCCAGTCGCTTCCGCGCGACGTCACGCGTTGTGGGTCAGTCCGCCGGTGCCCCGCTTCCCGCCCCCGTGACCAGGGCCCGGGCCGCCCAGTGCTGCACGCGGAGGATTTCCGCGGAGTCGAGTCCGCAGATGTCGCGAAGCACGATCGTCGACTCGATGCCGATGACAACGGCGAGGGCGTGGGTCAACCGGTCGAGCTCGTCCTGGTCCAGCGCCCCCCGCAGCGGAGTCAGTGCGCGTTCCACGTATTCCAGGCGGCGGCTCGGGCGCGGCGGCACCCCCGGCTCGATCGCCTCGCGGTCGATGGTGAAGCGGATCATCTGGCGCAACAGCGGCTCGTTCTCCAGAGTCATCCGCGACAGGGCATCGACGAGGCGGGCGACCCGGTCGGCCACCGCCTCGTCGGCCTCTCCCGCCTCGATCGTCAGCTCCATATTCTGCCGAGTCGCCTCCAGCGCTGCCTCGACCGACAGTTGCTCCACACTGGGGAAGTATCGGTAAGCCGTGCGTCGGGAGATCTCGGCGGCGTCGGCAACCTCTGCGACCGAGGGACGCCGCCCCTCGGCGATCATTCGCCCTGCCGCCTCCACGAGCGCCTTGCGCGTTCGGCGCTTCTGACTATCCCGACCCATCGCAGTTGACTCCGTCCCGTCCGCGCATTAATGTCACTGATGTGCCATGAAGGCCTTTGAGTGGCATGATAGCAGTCCCGTGCCACCAAACAGTCGGAAAGGACCTCCAATGACCGAACAGCAGATGCGGCCCGCAGAGGCCCTCGTGGTGGGTCCCGACGAGGGCCGGGAGCTCCCCGTGATCGGACGCGTGGCGCTGAGCGGCGCTCAGACCGGCGGCGCCTTCGAGTTGATCGACTTCCGCGGCAACGTGGCGTGCCCGCCCCCGCACATCCACCGCGAGCGGGAGGAGTGCATCCAGGTACTCGAGGGCCTGTTCACCTTCACCATCGGCACGGAGGAGATCGAGGTGGTGCCGGGCAGCTGGGTGTACGTCCCTCGCGGCACCCGCCACGGCTTCACCGCCAGCGCCGACGCCCGCGCGCTGATCCTCGTCACGCCCGCCGGCCTGGAAGGCTTCTTCGCCGAGCTCGGCGGAGGCCTCGCCGCCGGGACACCCACCCAGGAGTTGCGCGCCGCCCTCAAGGGCCGCTTCGACTCCGTCCCGGCCTAACCACCGCCTGTCCGGCTCGGGTCAGCGGCCGACCACGGATGGGCTTGAATGCCATCCTCTCGCGATCGACCGCGGTAGGGGCGGGTCCCCGAGGGGTGTCCAAATCGCTGAACGAAACGGACAAGCCCGAGACGCCGCGCTCGTCCGCGCAGCTAACCGCTCCGAAAAATATCGGTGCACAGGCGTGCCCTGACACCACCCAGGCCGGCGCCATCCTCGAGGTCGACCAAGTCGTCGATCTCGCGCTTGGCGACCCGGACCACCCCCGAGCCACATGATCGCGCTCGGCCCAAATGCCCTCCGACGAAAACTCGCGGAATTGCCGAAGCTCCCCCCGGCCGGAGCGGAGACCGCCTGAAGCCGGAACCCCGCGACCGGTTGCTTTATGGCCAGAACGTGTGTTAGCCGCCAGGGGCGATGGCTTATCGCGAATCTCAGGCTGAGGAATCGGTCGGGTAAGTCGGCCACCGAGGATCTCCGCGGCACGGCGGTCGGATTCTCCGACCCATGCCGCGTACATGCGCAGAGTGGTTGCGCCACCGCCCGCATGGCCAAGACGGCCCGCGACGGTGCGCAGATCGACGCCGGCGGTGAGCAACTCCGTCGCGGAGTAGTGGCGCACTGCATGGAAGTGACTGTCGATGCCAACCTTGGCACACATGCGCGCGTACCAGTGCGTCACTCCGCTCGGGTCGTACGGTCGATCCCGTGCGGGTTCGTAGGAGAATAGGTACGCCTCGGCGCTCGGCTCGATGTCGAGCTTGTGTACGAACGCCTCGTACCGCTGGCGGTGGTCGGACAGCACCTCGACCGTTGCGGGATCGAGAGAAATCCGGCGCATCTGGTGGGTCTTGGTGCCCTTCTCCACCGTCTCGCCCTTGACGCGCAAGTAGTTGTGACTGATGGTCTGGTAACCCGCGTTCATGTCCACATCGGACCAACGCAAGGCAAGTAGCTCGGCTCGGCGGACGACGGTCACCATGACCAGCCAAACGAGCGTGCCCCCGTCGGCGTCCTGCTCCCATGCAGCGGTGACGATCTTCCCCGCCTGCTCCGGCGTCGGCGGCTTCGGTTGTGGCGTCGGCTATCTGGGCTTTCGCGCGACTTCGGCGGGGTTACTTGAGATCCACTCCCAGCGCACCGCGGCCGCCAATGCGCCACGGATGATGAAGTGCAACTTGGAGATCGTCGCGTTGGACAGCGGCCGGCACTTATGGGGCTTGCACTGAATTACGCTGCAGCCGACCTCCGCACAGTCGTGCGCGGGACATCCACCTGCGGGCGGGCGACCCGGGGGGTGTGCTTCACCAGGCGGCATTCGTGCTCGCCGTCGGCGCGGTGCTCGACGGATGGTCGACCATCACAGCGTGCCCGGCAGCGACGGAGCTCCGCGCAGAACTGCTCCAGCAAACGAGCTGAGATCTTGCCGACCGGCTCGTCGCGGGAAACAGGTAGGTCCGGGCGTAGATCCCGTACGTTTCCCGCGGCGTCTCCTCAAGCTCGTGGACCTTGAGCCACTCGTCGACGGCAACCTTGAACGCGGCGTTCGTCCGTGCGTTGCGCTGCTCATCGACCTGAGCAAGCAACCGGTTCAATATCCGGTCTGCCTCGGCCTCGTTGGTGGTCGACTCCCGCAGATACAGCTCTTAGCCGGTGAGCGGATCGATTCCGGCATAGACCTTCACGCGCACAGAATTACCGCGGCGTTCGATCGTTCCGCGTTACGGCGTTTCGCTGGCGGGCGTGTGCCCACACAGAACTGGGTACCCGGCCCCATCGCCAGTCCCAGAGATCCAAATCAATGACGAGGATCGGCGTCGTTTTCGCTGGTCAGAGTGAGTGGAGCTGAGGGGAATCGAACCCCTGACCCCCGCCTTGCAAAGGCGGTGCTCTACCAATTGAGCTACAGCCCCGGGCACGGGCGACCCCAAGGTCACCCGCGACGACTCAGTTGCGCGAGGCGTCCGACGCCTTCGCCGGCGTGCTCCCGTTCGCGGAAACCGGTCCCGAGGGCGCAGTGGCCTGACGCCACAGGTCAGCCTCGGCTTTGGCCGCCTTGTTCCGCTTGACGACGAACAGCACGCCGCCCGCGACGACCGCGAGTGCCAACAGCTTCTTCACCTGAAGCCCCCTAATCCCACGAACTTCCGTACCTCCCCGATGCTACTGCACCCCCATCCGCTCGCCGCTCCCTCCCTCGGTTCCACGTGGAACACCGCCAGTCGGCCGGCGGGTGGGGCCGAGCGACGCCGCGGCTGTGAGGGAATGGCAGGTGGGACATGAGTAAGCCCTGCCGGGAAGAGAAGGACCGGCAGGGCTGGGCGTACGGGTCAGTGTGCGACCGGTCGCCTCTCGGCGAAAGGCGCGACGCGGCTCCAGCCGAACGGTATTCCACGAAGGCAAGGTGTGAGCCCGGGGGACACGGTGGGCACACCGACCACTGAAGTCAACATCGGACCCGCCAGACGTATTCCACCCTCACAGCGCCAGCCCTCACAGCGCCAGCCCTCACAGCGCCAGACCTCACAGCGCCAGACCTCACAGCGCCAGACATCAGCTGCCGGACCTCACCTGCAGCCAACCGCCACCAACCGCACCGTGGGAGTCTGGGGGGCCGACCCCCCAGATGAAACAACACCGGCCGAGTCTGCGCTTCCGCAGACCGGTTGGGCCCACCAGGACTTGAACCTGGGACCTCGTCGTCGTCAGGCCAAGATCACCGCTTCCCGATCTTCGTCTGAGCCCTCTGGCCTTAGCCCGGAGAGTCCGTGGACGTCCGTGGTGGGCCGCCTGAAGCGCTGGCGATTGTCACCCACTTTGTCTCCCCACGGCACCGACCCTGACCAGCGGAAAGACGGCTGAAACAGCGGGGGCGATCCTTCAGGACCCTGTCATTGTCATCGTGGGCATCGGAGTCTCACCCGGAACACTGAAACCGGGTAGTGCGTCTGGGGCGGCGAGTACGAGCACACCCAGTACGACGAGCAGGAGCGCCGTTCCGTAGGTTGCCACTCGGCGCCACGGAATGACCTTCTCCAACGCGATGAGTCCCGCGACGACTGCCATCCACGTCACGCTCATGACTCCCAACGCGAACAGTGACGCCATCAGCGCCCAGCAGCAGCCGACGCACCACATTCCGTTGCCGGCGCCCATGCGAAGCGCCCCCGTCCATCCGTCGCGCCATGATCCGAGAAGGGTGCCGAGCGGACTCCGGCACTTGCCCAGGCAGGCGTTCTTGAGGGGGGCCAACTCGTAGACGGCGGCGGCGATGAGTGTTGCTCCGGCGAGGGGGCGTCCGGCGTGTTCCCAGGCCAGGCCGCCGGCTGATGCATGTCGTCCGGCTACCCCGATCATGAAGGCAACGACGCCGGCGGCGGCCCACGTGGCGAGGTAACCGGTGGTGAAGGCCAAGGGCAGCCACCGCGACTTGCTCATCCGCGAGTACAACGCAACTGTCGGAGAGACCGACGGGAACATCATCGCCGCCATCATGACGACCCAGACTCCCAGGAACCAACCGAACGTCCCCAGGCTCGACCACGGCCCGTCGTCCATGCCGCGCATCTCCCGGACCGTCCACCACCACCCGGCGGCGGCGAGTGCGAAGAGGACGCCGACCAAGCCCAGTTGAGCGCGGCTAGCCGCGAAGGCCGGACCAAGACCCGAGCCGGCGGTCTTCTCCTCGTTGGTCCATTCCCTCAGGCGGCCCACGAGAAGTCCGACTTCGACAAGCCCGACTTCCCCTCGTACTCGATGCCGAAGGCGCTGATCCGGGTCCGCTTCGCCTCGGCCATCGTCAGGTCCGACCCAACCGGGTGGAACATCCCTGAGAATTTCACCGGCTCACCGGTTTCCACACCGAACGGAACGATGTCCTCGATCTCGAAGTCGATCACGTCGTCCACGCGGACGCTGTGGAGCAAACCATCATCCCGGAGATCGATTGCTGCGCGCTGAGCGCCCAGCATCTCACCGATCAGCGGGCCCAGCCCGGCCATGGGTCCACCCAGTTGACCGCTGAAGACCTTGACGAGCTTGTCGAACTGCGCGTCAGTAGCGCCGTCGTCGATGAACACCCCGACCCGCCAGTTGCCCTCGGTCATCACCTTCGGGGTATCAGCGATCAGCACGATCTTGCGCCCGGCGATGTCCGTTCCTTCGACCGTTCCTTCACGAATGTTGAAGGCAAGAGTCGCGCGGCAGAAATCGTAGGTGGCGCCATGGTCCATTGACATGTTGCACGGGCACATGAGCTCGCACGAGCAGGTTTCGCTGTAGCTACCGGCCAAGTTCCAAGCCATTGGACTCTCCCTGCGCTTGCCGCCAGTCTCCGCCTCCCCCAGAACAGCGTCAATCCGCTTTTTTCACCTCGGGCGGCGTGTCCAGCCCCAGGCCCAATCGGCCCCGACCAGCCACCATGCGCCGACGAGCGGACGCCTTCAGCAACTCCAGCCGCGCGTCGTCGTGGACCCAGGCCGATGTGCTCGATCCGGCGCGAGCCCCTACGGCGTGACGGCAGGTATCTACTGGGACGAGTCTCGACAGCGCTACGTTGCCGAGGTCACGGTCGGGCACACCCCCGCCGGGAAGCGGCAGACGCGGAAGCGGATTGAGAAAACCAAGACCGACGCCAAGGAACGGCTCAACGAGCTGCAGCGAGAGCTGGAAGACGGGACAGCGAAGACGCAAGTACACCGTCGCCCACACGGATCGAGATTTTCTCGAGTTCGGCTTGCCGCGTCGCATCAAGGGCACGGTGGACAAGTGACCAGATTGGCAATTCACACGTCATTCCCGGTCTGGGCGCGCGACAACTCCGGGACCTGAGTTACGTCGTGGTTCGCTGCTCACCGACGCCCGGACTAAGGAAATGCGCGCTCGCCTGGCAGCACATTGATCTGGTGGGCAAACCGTAAGGCAATCCGCCCGTGCTGCCGCACATGATGGTCTGGCGTTCGGGCCGTGAGCACGGCGACACGAAGACACGGAAATCTCGCCGGTCACTCGCCCTCCCTCAGCGCTGTGTGGAGGCATTGAATGCGCATGAAACAAGGCAGGACTACATGCGGACGCTCGGGCGCGAACGGTGGCAGGAGCGCGGCTGGTGTTCTCGTCAGCAGCAGGGACCGAGCTCGACGCGGCCAACGTTCGGCGCGCCTTCCGGAAAGTCGTCAAGAAGGCCGGCCTGGACGCGAAGGCCTGTACGCCACATGAACTACGGCACAGTTTCGTCGCACTACTGTCCGACAGCGGGATATCGATCGAGAAGATCTCGCGCTTGATGGGCCACAACGGGACCGGAGTGACAGAACTGGTCTACCGGCATCAGCTTCGGCCGGTGGTCGAGCACGGCGCCGAAGCGATGGATCCGATTTTCGGGCCTTCTGACGGGCACCGAGTGGCCCAGTCACCCTCTTAGTCGCTCAGGCCCCGTTTTCCCCTGGTTGGGAGGCGGGGCCTGACCTGGTGTGGGCCCAGGAGGACTTGAACCTCCGACCTCTTCGTTATCAGCGAAGCGCTCTAACCGCCTGAGCTATGGGCCCGTTGAACGAGAGGAACTCTACAGGACCCCCGGTGAGGCCTTGCAACCGGGTTACTCCCGTTCGGAGAGGGTGACTTCGAGGCCTCCGGCGAGGTCGGCGGAGACGTTGTAGATGAACGCGCTCACGGTCGCCAGCGCGGACACCAGCACGATGTTGATCGCGCCGAGGATGGCGGCGATGCCGAAAACCCGACCGGCGCTGATGAGGGGTTCGGACGACGCGTTGGCGCCTTCGCCGCCGACCAGCGACGAGTACGTGCCGTTGAGTTTGTCCCAGACGCCCATGCCGTCGAGGACGGTGTAGAGGACGCCGACGGCGACGAGCCACACGAAGAACATCGCGACGCCGAGCACGAGGGCCAGTTTGAGTACCGACCACGGATCGAAGCGCTTGATCTGGAGCGAGGCGCGACGCGGGCCACGGCCGGGTCGCCGCAGGGCGCTGGGGGTGGGGCGGGTCCGGCCGGCCGACGGCACGTCGTCGGCCGGGGCGGGCGGCGGCGTGCCCTCGGCTCCGAAGAGCCGGGGCGCCGCCGTGCCGCTCACCACGGGGTAGTCGCTGTCGCTCACGCGCGGTCCGTCCTGCTCATGATCCGAGTAGACCACATCGTCGGTGGCGATCCGGGTCGAGACCGTGGCCTGAGAGTCGCTGCCTCCGTCCTTGGCGGTGCGCTGCCAGGGTGGGCTTGGCGACGTTCCGTCTGCCTTCTCGGATGGTGTCACGAAGAGTCAGTCCTTACCCGTGCGTGGGGCGCCGCTCACTGTTCCGGCGCCGTGCTGTCTTCTGCTGCGGTCTCGTCGGCCGCGGTGGTCTCCTCGGCCGCGCTGGTGTCCTCGGCCGGAGGAGCCGCGTCTTCGGAGACCTCGTCCCCATTGGCGACGTCCGAACCCTCGTCCGCGTTGCGTGCCACCGCGAGAAGAGTCGTGCCGTCCGCCAAATTCATCAGTCGGACGCCCTTGGTTTGGCGACCGGCCTTCCGCACGTCGCGAGCCGGCGTGCGGATCACCCCGCCGCTCGAGGTGATGGCGAACAGCTCGTCGTCTTCGTCGACGATGAGCGCACCCACCAGCCTGCCACGTTTTGTGTCGTGCTGAATGGTCAGCACGCCCTTGCCGCCGCGCCCCTGCACCGGGTAGTCCTCGATCGGGGTGCGCTTGGCGTATGCGCCGTCGGTGGCAACCAGCAGGAACTTGTCCGGTTTCACGACGCTGATGCCCAGCAGCTCGTCGCCGTCGTTGAACCGCATGCCGAGCACGCCGGACGTGGCTCGCCCCATGGGTCGCAGCGCTTCGTCGGTCGCGTGGAAGCGGATCGACTGGCCGCCCGCCGAGACGAGCAGCAGGTCGTCTTCCGCCGCCGCGAGCACGGCGCCGACCAGCTCGTCGCCTTCGCGCAGGTTGATGGCGATGAGGCCGCCGGCGCGGTTGGAGTCGAAGTCGGCGAGCTTGGTCTTCTTCACGAGGCCCTTTTGCGTGGCCAGCACCAGGTACGGCGCCACCTCGTAGTTCGGGATCTCGATGACCTGGGCGATCTGCTCGTCGGGCTGGAACGCCATGAGGTTCGCCACGTGCTGGCCGCGCGCGTTGCGGTTGGCCTCGGGCAGGTCGTAGGCCTTCGTGCGGTAGACGCGGCCCTTGTTGGTGAAGAACAGGATCCAGTCGTGGGTCGAGCACACGAAGAAGTGCTGGACGATGTCGTCCTGCTTCAGCGTGGCGCCCTGCACGCCCTTGCCGCCGCGTTTCTGCGACCGGTAGAGGTCCGTCTTCGTTCGCTTGGCGTAACCCGTGCGGGTGATGGTGACGACGACGTCTTCCTGCGCGATCAGATCCTCGACCGACACTTCGCCGTCGAACGGGATGATCTTCGTACGCCGGTCGTCGCCGTACTTGTCGACGATCTCCATGAGCTCGTCGCGGATGATCGCGCGCTGGCGCTCCGGCTTCTCGAGAATGTCCTTGAGATCCGCGATCTCCAGCTCGATCTCGGCGAGGGTGTCGATGATGCGCTGACGTTCGAGTGCCGCGAGCCGGCGCAGCTGCATGTCGAGGATCGCGGTGGCCTGGATCTCGTCGATGTCGAGGAGCTCCATCAAGCCCGGGCGCGCTTCGTCGGCCGAAGGCGAACGCCGGATCAGGGCGATGACCTCGTCGAGCATGTCGAGCGCCTTGACCAGGCCGCGCAAGATGTGCGCGCGTTCCTCGGCCTTCTGCAGCCGGTACTTGGTGCGCCGGACGATGACCTCGACCTGGTGCCGCACGTAATGCCGGATCATCTGGTCGAGCCGGAGCGTGCGGGGCACCCCGTCGACCAGGGCCAGCATGTTGACGCCGAAGTTCTGCTGCAGCTGGGTGTGCTTGTAGAGGTTGTTCAGCACGACCTTCGCCACGGCGTCGCGCTTCAGCGTGATGACGATCCGCATACCCGAACGGCTGTTGGACTCGTCGGCGATGTCGGCGATGCCCGTGATCTTGCCGTCACGCACGAGGTGGGCGATGTTCTCGACGAGGTTGTCCGGGTTGACCTGGTACGGCAGCTCGGACACGACGAGCGTCGTCCGCCCCTTCGTGTCCTCTTCGACCTCGACGACCGCACGCATCCGCACGGAGCCGCGGCCCGTGCGGTACGCGTCTTCGATGCCGGACGTGCCGAGGATCATCGCCTTCGTCGGGAAGTCTGGGCCCTTGACGCGCGTGAGCAGCGCCGCCAGCAGCTCATCGTCGGTCGCCTCGTAGTTCTCCAGCGCCCAGACGACACCTTCGGCAACCTCGCGCAGGTTGTGCGGCGGGATGTTGGTCGCCATTCCCACCGCGATGCCGGAACCGCCGTTGACCAGCAGGTTCGGGAACCGCGACGGCAGCACGTCGGGTTCCTGCGTGCGACCGTCGTAGTTGTCGCGGAAGTCGACGGTGTCCTCTTCGATGTCCGCGAGCATCTGCATCGCCAGCGGCGCGAGGCGCGACTCCGTGTACCGCATGGCGGCGGCGGGGTCGTTGCCCGGCGAACCGAAGTTGCCCTGCCCGTCGATCAGCGGGTAGCGCATCGACCACGGCTGGGCCAGTCGCACGAGCGCGTCGTAGATCGCCGAGTCACCGTGCGGGTGGTAGTTGCCCATCACGTCGCCGACGACGCGCGAGCACTTGTTGTACCCGCGATCCGGCCGGAAGCCGGAGTCGTACATCGAGTACAGCACGCGCCGGTGTACCGGCTTGAGGCCGTCGCGCACGTCCGGCAGCGCCCGCGACACGATCACGCTCATCGCGTAGTCGATGTAGGAACGCTGCATCTCCTGCTGGATGTCGACCGGCTCGACGCGGTCGCCCTCCGGCGGCAAAGTTTCCGTCATGGGTTCCTTCTCGGGGAAAGGTCAGGGCTGGCGGGCGGGGGCGGACGGCTACACGTCCAGGAAGCGAACGTCCTTCGCGTTGCGCGTGATGAACGAACGCCGGGCCTCCACGTCCTCGCCCATCAGGACGGAGAACAGCTCGTCGGCCTGCGCGGCGTCGTCGAGGGTCACCTGGCCGAGCAGCCGGTTGGCCGGGTCCATCGTGGTCTCCCACAGCTCTTCGGCGTTCATCTCGCCGAGACCCTTGTAACGCTGGATCGCGTCGTCCTTCGGCAGCCGGCGGCCTGCTTCGACGCCCGCCTGGATCACGGCGTCGCGCTCCTTGTCGGAATACGCGTACTCCGCGTCCGCCCGCGGCCACTTGATCTTGTACAGCGGGGGTCGGGACAGGAACACGTGGCCGTGCTCGATCAGCGGAGTCATGAAGCGGAACAGGAGCGTGAGCAGCAGCGTGGTGATGTGCTGTCCGTCGACGTCGGCGTCGGCCATCAGCACGATCTTGTGGTAGCGCAGCTTCGACAGGTCGAACTCGTCGTGGATGCCGGTGCCCAGTGCCGTGATCAGCGACTGGACCTCGGTGTTCTTGAGGACGCGGTCGATGCGCGCCTTCTCCACATTGATGATCTTGCCCCGGATGGGCAAGATCGCCTGGTACATCGAGTCGCGGCCTTCCTTGGCCGAGCCGCCGGCCGAGTCGCCCTCCACGATGTAGAGCTCGCACTCACCGGGGTCGTTGGAGCGGCAGTCCTTGAGCTTGCCGGGCAGGCCACCGATTTCCAGCGCGCCCTTGCGGCGCACCAAGTCGCGGGCCTTGCGCGCGGCCATGCGGGCCTGCGCCGAGGAGATCGACTTGCTGATGATCGTCTTCGCCTCGGTGGGGTTGCGCTCGAACCAGTCGCTCAGCCACTCGTTGGACTGCTGCTGCACGAACGTCTTCGCTTCGCTGTTGCCCAGCTTCGTCTTCGTCTGTCCCTCGAACTGTGGTTCGGAGAGCTTGATCGAGACGATCGCGGCGAGCCCCTCACGCACGTCGTCGCCCGTGAGGTTGGCGTCCTTCTCCTTGAGCAGCTTCTTGTCGCGCGCGTAGGCGTTGACCACGCGCGTGAGCGCGGCGCGGAAACCCTCTTCGTGGGTGCCGCCCTCGTGCGTGTTGATCGTGTTCGCGAACGTGTACACCGACGGCGTGAACCCGGTGTTCCACTGCATCGCGACCTCGACCTCGAGGCCGTTGCCCTTGGCGTCGAACGCGATCACGCTCGGGTGGATCGGGTCCTTGCTGCCGTTGATGTGCTTGACGAAGTCCTCGAGCCCGCCCGGGTAGCAGTAGACCTTCTCCTTGACTCGGGCCTGCTTGCCTTCGGCGTCTTCCTCGGTTTCCTCGTCGGCCACGCGCTCGTCGCGCAGCGACAGGGTGAGGCCCTTGTTGAGAAAGGCCATCTCCTGCAATCGGCGTGAGATGGTCTCGAAGTTGTACGTCGTGGATTCGAAGATCCCCGAGTCGGCCCAGAACGTGATCGTGGTGCCGGTCTCCGAGGCCGGGCCGAGGTCCTCGAGCGGGCCCGGCACCTGGTCCGTGTACTCCTGACGCCAGCTGCGGCCGCCGTATTTGACCTCGGCGAGAAGCTTTGTCGACAACGCGTTCACCACGGACACGCCGACGCCGTGCAGACCGCCGGAGACGGCGTAGGAGTCGCTGTCGAACTTGCCGCCGGCGTGAAGCACGGTGAGCACGACCTCCAGAGTCGGCTTGTGCTCCTTCGGGTGCATGTCGACCGGGATGCCGCGGCCGTCGTCGACGACCCGCACCCCGCCGTCGGCGAGGAGCGTAACCTCGACCTTGGTGGCGAACCCGGCCATCGCTTCGTCCACGGAGTTGTCCACCACCTCCTGAACGAGGTGGTGGAGACCGCGCTCACCGGTGGAACCGATGTACATACCGGGGCGCTTGCGGACCGCTTCGAGGCCTTCGAGCACGGTGATGGACGACGCGTTGTATTCGCTCTTGTTCTCTGTCACCGGCGTTGTTTCTCCTCGTCTCGCCCGAGCGGACGCTCGCTACTCCTCCAGTGTACTTGGCCGCGCGCGCTCACATGCGGCAAGGACACCCCTCACTGCGTCACAGAGCCGCGAAATCGCTCGCGGGCGAGTCATGTCGTAGCGAGCACGTTGTCAAGCGGTTCTCGGGGAACTCACCCGGCTCCCCGCAACCGGAGTCAGCCGTACGTGTCACGCGGGCCGCGGCCGGGCACGTGCCGCGGGCCTTTTCGCCAGCTCGGCGCCGTCGGGCCCTGGATTCGCATCCGCTTCACCACACCGTGGCCGACGCCCGCGGCGATTTTCGCGATGAGCTTTCCCTGCAGCAGCCGCAGCTGCGTCGCCCACGCCGTGGAGCTCGCACGGACGGTCAGCTCGCCGTCCTTCAACTGCACCGGCTGGGCGTGTTCGGCCACGTCCTCGCCCACGAGCCGGGCCCACTGCCCGAACACCCGCGCGTTGGTCATCGAATCCTGCCAGCCGCTGTCGGACACGAGCCGCGCCACGAGCCGGCCGAGCGGCTGCGGGTCCCGCGCGTCGGCGCCCGGCCCCGACCAGCGCCGGCGCCGCGGATTCTGGCCACCGCCGCCGGTGATGCGGCCGCGGCGCAGGTTGGGCGGCGCGCCACGCTCCTTGGCCTTCGCCTTCGCAGCCTCGAGCGCGGCGTGCGCGAGGTCTCGTCCGGAAGGCTTCCCGTTCGGCCCAGCGGACACCTCACTCTCGGTACCCGAATGAGGCGCAACGGGTGGGTGGTTGCCCGCGCGGAGGATGTCAAGGCCCTCATCAGGCCGTTCGGTCACCCGCGGCGATAACGCATTCCCGGGTTTATCCACACTGTCCACAGGTTTGTCCCCAGATCGGTGGGTAACTTCTGTGACCGCGGTCACTCGCAGTGGCCGCATTGCTCTCGGTTCAGGCACGGGTGACCTCGCCGTCCGCCACCACGAACCGGGTTCCGGCCAGCTCGGAGGGCACGTCCTCGTCCACCGCCGCCGTGATGAGCACCTGTTCGGCGCCCGCGGCGACCTCCGCGAGCCGGGCCCGGCGCTTCCGGTCGAGCTCGGCGAACACATCATCCAGCAGAAGGACCGGTTCGCCCGCTTCGCCACGCAGGAGCTCGTAACTCCCGAGGCGCAGCGCCAGCGCGAACGACCACGACTCGCCGTGGCTCGCGTACCCCTTCGCCGGCTCCTCCCCGAGGATCAGCTCCAGCTCGTCGCGATGCGGCCCGACGAGGCTGATGCCTCGTTCGAGCTCGTTGCGCCGGACGTCCGCGAGCGCCTTGAGCAGCAGCTCGCGCAGCACTCCCTGGTCCGCACGCTCGCCCCCGGCCACGCCGTAGCCCGGGGGCAGCGCTTCGCCGAGTGACGACTTGTACGCGATCTTCGCCGGCCGCGAATCCGGCGCGACACCCAGATACGCCTCCGCCACGTACGGCCCGAGATCCGCGATCAGGTTCAGCCGCGCCGCAAGCAGCTGCGCACCGGCCACGGACAGATGGTCGTCCCACACCTCGAGCGTCGACAGCGCGTACGGGTCCTCGCGACCAGTGCGGCGCTTGCCCGCGGTCTTGAGCAGGGCGTTGCGCTGCTTCAGCACCTTCTCGTAGTCGGCGCGGACGCCGGCGTACCGCGGGGCGCGCAGCACCAGCAGCTCATCCATGAATCGGCGCCGCTCGCTCGGGTCCCCGCGCACCAGCGCCAAGTCCTCCGGAGCGAACAGCACCGTACGCAGAATCCCGAGCACATCACGCGGCTTGCCGACCGCGCCGCGGTTCACCCGCGCGCGGTTGGCCCGGACTGCCGTGATCTCGAGCTCGACGGTCAGCTCGCGGTCGTCGTTGACCACCGCGACGCGCACCAACGCGCGCTCGCAGCCGTGCCGGATCAGCGGCGCGTCCGTCGCGACGCGGTGCGAGCCCAGCGTCGCGACGTACCCGATCGCTTCGAGCAGGTTGGTCTTGCCGCGACCGTTCTGGCCGACCAGCACGGTCGGC
>DASZNR010000016.1:0-33484 GCA_035551175.1 Amycolatopsis sp.
TGTCGCGCCACGAGGCTTCCCCACCTGTGGTATCGACACGCACGTGCTCTTCCGAGGGTAGCGGGACAGGTGGGACTCGTGCGACGCCTGTCACCAGGATGGGCCCTCACCTGGGGCTTCGCGTAGCCCGGACGGCGCAGCAGTATCCGATTTGCCGGATTCGGCCCGGTGGGGCGCTACGGCATCGGCACCGCTGACCGGAGCAGCGGCCCCGCCGACCCTCCGGACCCCTCGTCTGCGCCGCCACGACGGATTCGCGGGCCGCGCAGAGCGGCTACCCGACGTCAAAGTAAGCGCCCCGCAAGTACTCGTGCACCGCCTTCTCGGGCACCCGGAACGATTTGCCCACTCTCACGGCGGGAAGCTCGCCCGAGTGCACCAGGCGGTACACAGTCATCTTCGAGACCCGCATCAGCGTGGCCACCTCGGCGACCGTGAGGAACTGGACTTGCCCGACCGAGGGCAAATCCTCCTTCTTGTTCGGCGACATGATTACCGCGTCCTTCGACACGTGTCGCGCCACGAGGCTTCCCCACCTGTGGTATCGACACGCACGTGCTCTTCCAGAGGGTAGCGGGACACGTGGGACCAGTGCGACGCCTGTCACCGGGATGGGCCCGTACCTGCGGCTTTTCGACCCGGTCAGGAACCTTGTCCGGGTGATTTGCCCGGTTCGTCAGCTCTCGTGCGCGCGTCCGAGCTCTTCCGACCGGTCGCGTGCGGCCTCGATCGCGTCGAGCAGGGCCGCGCGGACTCCGTGCCTCTCGAGCTCGCGAATCGCGTTGATGGTGGTGCCGGCCGGTGACGTGACGGCTTCGCGCAGCAGCACGGGGTGGTCCTTGCCCTCGGCGAGCATCTTCGCCGCGCCGACGGCCGACTGGATGATCAGCTGGCCCGCAAGCGCGCGCGGCAGGCCCAGCAGGATACCGGCGTCGATCATGGCCTCGACCAGGAAGAAGAAGTACGCCGGGCCGGAGCCGGACAGTGCGGTGACGGCGTCCTGCTGCGTCTCCAGCACCTCGACGACCTCGCCGACGTGCGACAGCAGCTCACGCACGGTGGTGAGGTGCTCGGTCGTCGCGTGGTGGCCGGGGGAGATCGCGCTCATGGCCTCGCCGACGAGCATGGGCGTATTCGGCATCACCCGGACCACGGGCACACCGTCGGCCAGCCGGCGTTCGTACAGCGCCGTCGGCAGGCCCGCACACAGCGAAACGACCAGGGAAGACGGCCCGAGCAGCGGCGCCAGCTCCGCGAGCACCGGCTCGATGTCCTGTGGCTTCACCGCGACCACGAGTACGTCGGCGCGCTTGGCGGCCTCCTCGACGGTCGCCGCGCGCATGCCCGGGTACCGCTCCTCGAGCTCACGCACGCGGCCCTCGTACCGCTCGGTGAAGAGCAGGTCGCCGGGCGCGTGGCCCCCCTGCAACAGGCCCGACAGCAGGGCTTCGCCGATTTTTCCCGCACCCAGCACCGCGATGACACTCATGGGGTTCAGCGTGCCAAACCGCCTTCAGGCCTGAGGGGCCGGGGCGAGCGCGAGCTGCCGCGCCTGGGCGACGAGCCGGCCCCGAGCGTCGACGACCGTCGCGTCGGAGTCGAACCACGCTTCGTGAACCGACCGCGCCGCCACGTGGATCCGCAGCCAGCCGGGCGCCGGGTGAGTGCGTAGGTAGGCCGTGAGCTGCACGGTGGGCGCCCAGCCGATGCGGCCGAGATTGGCCACCACCGGCGGGTTGAGGTCGCCGGCGAGCAGGGCGAAGTAGACGTCACCGGCGCCGTCGCGCGGGCGGGCCCACAGGGTGAGCCGTGGCGGGTCGCCGTCGCGGCCGACGAGGTGACCGGCCGTCGCGGGGTCCACGCGGACCTCGACGAACTCCGCCAGGCCGAAGCGGCCCTCGGACGTTTCCGCGCCCAGCGGCACGGAACCGGACGGCGGTTCCGCGGGCACCTGCGGCAGGTCGACCCAGTCGGGGCGGCGCATCGGCAGCCGCCCGGTCGTCACGCGCGCCTCGACACAGCTTCGGCCGCGCTGCTCCAGCCGCACCGAGACGACCGACGCGCGGCGGCCGACTTTGCGAATCTCGGTGCGCAGCAACACGGGCCCCAGTGCGGGCCCGTGCAGGAACTCGGCGCTGACCACGAGTGGTTCGGAGGGCGGCTCGCCGCGTTCCTGGAGCACGGCCGTCGCGGCCTTGGCGAGCAGTGCCAGGAGGAACCCGCCGTGGGGGTGACCGTCGATGGACCACTCCGCTCTCAGGCTGGCCGTGAAGGTGCCGTCCGAAAGGGATCTGATGGCAGTGGCCGTGTCGAACGCCGTCGCTGTGTGGTCGTCCCGGCTCACGAACGGCCGGCCACGGCGGTTGGGCTCAGCCGGGGATCAGCGGCGAAGTTCAATGGTCGCAACGAGTTCACGATCGGCACTTTACGTGTCGATGAGCCGGATGAGGGCGCCCCGGGGCGGGGACCGCCCGGACAGCCGATCATGCTAACGACCTGGTCACTGTCCGAGGTGCAACCGCGCGAACAACAGCGCTTCGGCCAGCGCGCGGGCTCGCGCGGCCTGCGTCGCGGCGTTGCGCGTGTTCACCTCCAGCACGACCTGACCCGTGAAACCACCGCTGACCAGCTTTTCCAGAAGTTCGGCACACGGCTGCCCGCCGTGGCCCGGGATGAGGTGCTCGTCCTTGGGGATGCCCGTGCCGTCGGCGAGGTGCACGTGGCTCAGGCCTTCGCCCATGCGGTCGGCCAGCGCCAGCGCGTCCATTCGCGCCGCCGCGCTGTGGGAGAGATCAAGGGTGTAATGGCGGAACCCGACGTCCGTCGGATCGATCGACGGGCGGAACGCCGACACCCGCGCGTTCCGCGACCCACCCGGCGGGCGCACCTTGAACATGTTCTCCACGGCGACCTCGATGCCGCTGGCCTCTTCGAGCTCGTCGACCAGATCCCCGAAAGCGTCGCCGTAGCGCCGCTGCCACCGGAACGGCGGATGCACCACCACCGTGCGTGCGCCCAGCTCCACCGCCGCCCGCACCGACCGCCTCAGCCGAACCTCGGGATCGGGCGACCAGATCCGCTGCGTGATGAGCAACGAGGGCGAGTGGACCGACAACACGGGAATCCCCGTGCGCTTCGACCACCGCCGCACCGCCGCGACGTCCTGGCTGATCGGATCGGCCCACACCATGACTTCGACGCCGTCGTACCCGAGCTCCGCCGCGAGCTCGAAGGCCGCGCCCGCCCGCAACGGCCATACCGACGCAGTACTCAACCCCACGGGTGTCCCAGGCGCGCTCACGGGGACATCCTGCCCTGCCGGGATCGCGGACGCCGTTGGTGCTCGGGTGTTTCGAACTGGGGACAGCGGCGGCGGGCCGGGTGGTCAGTGGGCGTTCTCGCGGGCCGTTCGCGGTGCGGGCCGGGAACAGGGTGTTTCCCGCCGCAAACGCCCGTGGTGGCCGGGCTGCTGCCCCGGCGACGATGAGGGGCCGGGTTCGTCGCCGGCCGCAAACACCCGCGCTGGGCCGTTTCCTGCCGTGAACGCGAGAACTCCCGGCCACCCCGATGAGGCGAGCCGGGAGTTTCGTGCGTTGCGGCTAGCGGCCCACCAGCAGGAGCGCCGCTGGGGAGACCGTGACGACCAGGCCGACCAGAATAGCGAGCAGGGTGGTCTGCAGGTCTTCCGCGCGGCGGATCTTCCGGACGATCCACACCAGCGCGACGATCACCACCACGGCGCCGACGAGGGCGGCAGGCGCGAGGTTGACCCACAGCCAGTTGAAGCCGAGCCAGACAGCCGCGCCGCCGACGACGCCGAGGGCGAGCTGCCCGGCGAGGGTGAGCCATTGCTTCCCCGGTGACGCCTCGGAGGCCGGGGCGTCTTCGGCCGCGGCCTCGCTTGCCGTGGTGACGCCTGCGGGGGCTTCTTCGTCGTAGTCGTCCTCGTAGTCGTAGTTGTAGTCAGCGCTGTCAGCGCTGTCAGCGCTGTCGTAGTCAGCGCTGTCGTAGTCAGCGCTGGCGTAGTTGTCGCTGGCGTAGTCCGCCCTGTCGTAGTCCGCGCCGTCGAAATCCGGGGAGCCATCGGGGTAGGCAGGGTCCTCGGAGTACGAGCGGTCGTCGAATTCGGCTTCGTATTCCGCGAGGTCCGACAGATCGTCGTCGGCCGCGTCGTCGTGGCCGCCAGGGGTGAACGGCATCGGCGCGGGGTAGCCCATGGTCGGCGGGCCGCCGGCGTCGAACTCGGCCGCCATCGTGGGCGGGCCGCCGTCGTAGTCGGCGGAGTCCGCGGGATGGTCCCCTTCGGGATAGTCCTCGGCGTAGTCGTCTTCGACGTCCTGCTGGCCCGGCGGCACGACCGGCATCACGCCGATCTCCGTGTCCTCCAGTTGCTCCCGCTGACGACGCTTGCGCCAGCCGGCCAGCCCCGGCGGCGGCGCGGCCGGGGCCCCGGAGCCGGCCGGTTCGGGCTCGGCCTCGGCGACGGCGTCGAACTGCTCCGTGTGCGGGTCCTGCGGCGGCGCGGGACGGCGCGCGGGCGCCCGGCGCGGCCGCTGCGGACCGGGACCACCGACCGGGAACGCGCCCGAAGCGGGCGGTTCGGGCGCGTCGGTTTCCGGTGCGGCTTCCACCCCGTCGAGCCGCGCCGAGAGCGCGCCACCGGGTGGCGGACCGGAAGAACCCCGCACCGCCGGCACATCGCGAGTCTCCTCGGCCGGCGACGGTCCGGGAGGCGGAGTCGCCGGCGGACGTGTCGGCCGTGGCCTCGGCGGCACCGGCATCTGTCCCGATTCCTGCGGCGGCGCCGGCGGACGCACGAACTGACCGGACTCCTGCAGCCGCGCCGGGAACGGTCCCGATTCCTGCGGCGGTGCCGGCGGACGCTGAGGCCGAGCGGGGAATTGCCCGGACTCCTGCGCGGGCGGTGCGGGCGGCCGTACGAACTGACCGGACTCCGGCGAAGGAGCCGGCGGGCGTCCACCCCGCGTGCGGGGCAACGGCCCCGACTCCTGCGGCACCGGGCGAGGAGCGGGCGCCGCACCATCGGACCGGCGTCGGCCGCCCGCCGGGCGCGACGGTGGCGGCGGAGTGCCCCCGTCGGACGTCACGCGGTCGATGATCGCCTGCGGCGCCGTGTCGCTCACTCCGCGGGCGGCACGGTGGCCACCGGGTTCCGGAGCGTCGTCGTCTTCGGCCGCGCGGCGCCTGCGGCGTCGGCTGCCTTCGACCTGCTGCCCGTGCTGGGCGAGCAGTTCGGCGACGGTCTTCTGTGGCTGGGCGCCGTTCTCGTCGGTCATACCGTGCTGTCCAAAGCGCGCTCGGGGTTGGCCACGGCACGGGCCGGCTGCCGGACGCAGGCGGCGCCGCGCGCGCTGAACACCGTGCTGTGCATGTCCGTCACCTCTTCACCGTGCCTGTTTTCCGTCTCCGAAGTCCAGTCCACTGCTGTCACCGGTCCTCCCCGTTCGCCGAAACGCCGGTGAAAGCTTCGTCCGCGCCGTTCGTGTGATCCAGCCGCCGCAGGATGACACCCTCTCGCAGCGCCCACGGGCAAATCTCGAGTTCGGCCAAAGAGAGTGCCCGCATGGCGGCCTGCGCCACCAGCGCACCGGCCACGAGCTGGTGCGACCGGCTGGGGCTGACTCCTTCGAGCTGCGCGAGATCCGCCGAGGACATGCGCGAAATGAAGGCGATGAGCTGGCGCAACGCGGTGTCGGTGAGCGTACGGCGCACCCGGGGACCTGCCGCCGACGGGGCCGCGCCGGTGAGCCGGGCCAGCGACCGGAACGTCTTCGACGTGGCCACGACCCGGTCGGGCGTGCCCCACTTGGCGACCTTCTTCGCGAGCGTAGAGAGCTCGTCTTCCAGCCACGCCGAGGTCTCGATGACCTCCGACCGCGTCGGCGGGTCGTGGCGGAACCGCGTGCGGGTGGTGCGCCCGGCGCCCAGCGGCAGCGATTCCGCCAGCACGGGTTCCTCGTCGCGGCCCATCGCGACCTCCAGCGAGCCGCCGCCGATGTCGAGCACCAGCAGCTGCCCGGCCGACCAGCCGAACCAGCGCCGGACGGCGAGGAACGTCAGCCGCGCCTCGTCGACGCCGGCGAGCACTTTGAGCTCGACGCCGGTCTCCGCGGCCACGCGAGCCAGTACGTTTGCGGAGTTCCCGGCTTCTCGCACGGCGGAGGTGGCGAACGCCATGACCTCCTCGCACCCGAGCCGCACGGCCGCGGCCTTGGCCGATTCCACGGCCTGCACGAGCCCGTCGGCGCCCGCGCGGCTCAGCTCGCCGGTGCGGGTGATCTGCTCGGCGAGGCGAAGCACGTTCTTCTCGGAATGCATCGGCGTCGGGTGCGCACCACGATGGGCATCGACCACCAGCAGGTGGACGGTGTTGGACCCGACGTCGAGTACCCCTAGGCGCACGAGGATCCAGCGTACCGGTCCCACAGCCAGGTCTCGAAACTGTAACCAACACCACTCGGTCCGGGCTCAGCTCTGTGTGCCCGAACGCCCGCGCAGGGTCAAGGTGCTCCGAACTACCGGCGGCTCACGTCTCGAACTTGTACCCGAGGCCGCGCACCGTCACGAGGTGGCGCGGGGAACCCGGGTCGGGTTCGATCTTGGAGCGCAGGCGCTTCACGTGGACGTCGAGTGTCTTGGTGTCGCCGACGTAGTCGGCGCCCCACACTCGGTCGATGAGCTGCCCGCGCGTGAGCACCCGGCCGACGTTGCGGAGCAAGTACTCGAGCAGGTCGAACTCCTTGAGCGGCAGCGACACCTCGGCGCCGTCGACGGTCACCACGTGCCGTTCCACGTCCATCCGGACCGGGCCGGCCGAGAGAACCAGCGGCGCCAGCTCGCCTTCGGCGCCCGGCTCGCCGCCGCGGCGCAGCACCGCGCGCACGCGCGCGATGAGCTCGCGCGCCGAGTACGGCTTCGTCACGTAGTCGTCGGCGCCGAGCTCCAGGCCGACGACCTTGTCGATCTCGCTGTCGCGCGCCGTCACCATGATCACCGGCACCGCCGAGCGCTGCCGAAGCTGCTTGCACACGTCGGTGCCGCTCATGCCCGGGAGCATCAGGTCGAGGAGCACGATGTCGGCGCCGTTGCGATCGAACTCCTCGAGTGCCTGCTGTCCCGTCCCGGCCACCGCGGCCGTGAAACCCTCCTTGCGGAGCAGGAAGGCGAGCGGGTCGGCGAAAGACTCTTCGTCCTCGACTATGAGAACCCTCGTCACAGGTTTCCTCCATGGTCTGGGCCGGAATTCTCCTGCCCGGTTGCCACGAGCCGGGGTGTCCGCTCGGGGGTCTTCTCCGGCCGCCGCTCCGCGGCCGCGGGGGACTTCGTGGCCGTGGCGGCGCCCTCGGCGGGCTGGGGCCCCACGTGGGCGGGGATCCGCAGAGTGAACGTCGACCCGGTGCCGGGCCGGCTCCACAGACCGACGGATCCACCGTGGTTGGCAGCCACGTGTTTCACGATCGCCAGCCCGAGGCCCGTGCCGCCGGTGGCGCGCGAGCGCGCCTTGTCGGCCCGGTAGAAGCGCTCGAACACGCGCTGCTGCTCGTCTTCGGCGATGCCGATGCCCCGGTCGGTCACGGCGATCTCGACCAGGCCGTCGGCGAGCCTGCGCGAGATCGACACCGGGCTGCCCGGTGACGAGTACGCGACGGCGTTCTCCAGCAGGTTCGACAGCGCGGTGACCAGCAACATCCGGTCGCCCTCGATGAGCAGGCCGCTCGCGGCGTCGGTCGTGATGGTGATGTCGGCGCGCTCGGCCGACAGCGTCGTCCGGCCGAGGGCTTCGCGGACGACCGCGTCGACTTCGACGACGTTGAGGTCGGGCAGCCGCTCGGCGCCCTGCAGCCGCGAGAGCGCGATGAGCTCGGTGACGAGCTGGCCGAGGCGGGTGGACTCGCGAAGGATCTTGCTGCCGAAGCGGCGCACTTCCTCCACGTCGTCGGCGGCGTCGAGCACGGCCTCGGTGAGCAGCGCGATCGCACCGACCGGCGTTTTGAGTTCGTGGCTGACGTTGGCGACGAAGTCGCGGCGCACCGCTTCGAGCCGGATCGCCTCGGAGTGGTCCACGGCCTCGACCACGGCGAACCCGTCACCCAGCGGGCGCACCTCGCCGAGCACGGCCTCGGGCTGGCGACGGCCACGGTTCTCGAGCGGCGAGAGATCGATCTCCATCGGCTCGTCGGTCTCCACGACCTGCTCCGCGGCCGCGCGGGCCCGCGGGTCGGCCTGGTTCACGTGCACCAGGCCGAGCTCGTAGGCCCGCGGGTTGTGCAGCACGAGGTCGCCGAAGCGATTGAGCACGATGATGCCGCTGTTGGACGAACGAATCAGCCGATCGAGGAGCTCGGCGACGGTCGGCCCGGCCGGTCGCGCCGACTCCTTACGGGCCCGCAGCCGGGCGGTCACGAACCCGGCGACCGCGCCGACGACGAGAGCGCCGATGGCCGTCAACAGCACAACAGGCGTGGTCACGAGGGAATCGTAAGCATCCCGGTGGCCTTCCGGACCAGTCCTGAACGCTCGGTCGTGAGGCGTGTGACACCTGTGGGCGACATGTTCGCCCTGGTGTCAGACCTCGTTCACCCTTCCGAGACTTTCTGGACGGATGTTCACGCTCCGTCGAGTTCCGCAAGATCCGATTCGGTGAGGCGGAGCGCTCCCGCGGCGAGGTTCTCTTCGAGGTGCACCGGATCGCTCGTGCCCGGAATCGCGAGCACGTGCTCGCCTTGCGCGAGGGTCCACGCGAGCCGCACCTGGGCCGTGGTCACCCCGTGGCGGTCGGCGACCCGCGACACCGCCGCGTCCGCACCGTTCCGGCCGTCCTGCCCACTCGCGACGGCGAAGAACGGCACGAACGCCACCCCGCGCTCGCCGCACAGGCGCAGCAGCTCGTCGTCCTCGCGGCGCGCGGAAAGGCCGTACTGGTTCTGCACGCACACCACCGGCGCGATGGCCAGCGCCTCTTCGAGGTGCTCCGCGCCGACGTTGGAGATCCCGAGCTCCCGGATCAGGCCGGCCTCGCGCAGCTCGGCCAGCGCGCCGAAGTGCTCGGCGAGCGAGCCCGTCCCGCGGTCCAGACCGGTGCCGATACGCAGGTTCACCACGTCGAGGTGGTCGCGGGCGAGCTGGCGCAGATTCTCCTCGACCTGCCCGCGCAGCTGGTCGGGGCGGGCGAAGGGCAAGAACTCGCCCGACGGGTCACGGCCGGGGCCGACCTTGGTGGTGAGGACGAGGGCGTCCGCGTAGGGCGAGAGGGCGGCGTTGATGATCTCGTTGGAGGAGAAGCGCGGCGTGAAGTAGAACGCGGCGGTGTCGATGTGGTTCACGCCGAGCTCGATGGCGCGGCGAAGCACAGCGATGGCCCGTTCGCGGTCGGCGTCCGTGCCGCCGTCGAACGGAACGAGCCGCATCGCACCGAAGCCGAGGCGATTCACGGTGAGCGAACCGAGCTGCCACTGCCCGGCCGCCGAAGCGGGAAGTGCGGTCTGTGTCATGACATCCAGCGTTCCCGGGCCGCAGCGGCGGCGCCGCGATTGGCAGGAAGCTGCCACTCCATGGTGGCCGGCGCCGGCCGAGCGCGTGACACTGGTGCCGTGACCAGAGTCGACGACGTCGTGACCGTGCGCGGCGAACGAGAACTGTTCGACCGCACGGCCCACCTGTTCGCGGCGGCGACCGACATCCGCTGCGCCGCCAACGCCCTGTACACGTGGGCCGCGACCCACCCGAGGGCCCAGCAGCGGCAAGACGCGATCCACGGCGTGGCCGGCCTGCGCGTCCGCAAGATCTACCTGCCGCAGGTGTTGCTCGACCCGTCGAGCGCGACGCACCTGCTGGCGCTGCGCGATGCCGGCGCGCAGATCCGCATCAGCGAGCGCGAGATCAACGAAACGATCATCCTTGACGGCCGTCTCGCGATCCTCGCCACCGAGGCCACGCCGGACGGCCGCGCGTTCACCGTCCTGCAGCGGCCCGACCTGGTCAACGGCATCGCATCGCTGTTCGAGGCCGCGTGGCGCTCGGCCACGGACGTACTGGCGTTCGAGGCGCGCTTCGCCGAGCTGAGGCAGCACACACCGCGGCTGCTCGACCTGCTGTCGTCGGGCTGCACCGACGAGACCGCGGCCCGCGAGATGGGGGTGGGGCTGCGGACCTACCGCCGCTACGTCGCGGAGCTGATGGCCGCGCTCGGCGCGAGCTCGCGCTTCCAAGCCGGAACGCTCGCGAAGGAGGCGGGCCTGCTGTGAAGCGCGCCGCTGTCGCCGCGCTGGCATTGCTCGCCGCCGGCTGCACCTCGACCATCGCCGGGACGGCCGGGCCGTCGTCGCAGCCGGCGAACCTGGCCTATGTGGACCCGAATGCCACCCGGGCGGCGACCGACGGGGTCACGAAGGCGCTGGAAACCGTGTTCTCCTTCGATTCCACGGACCAGGCGAGTGTCACGAAGAACGAGCAGGAGTACTTCACCGGAGCCGCCCGCGAGCAGTTCGACAAGACGATGTCGCAGATCAAGGGCACGTCGGTGACAACGCAGACGCACGTGGTCGATTCGGGGGTCGCGACGCTGTCCCCGCACGGCGCCACGGTCCTCGCCGCGGTGAAACAGCAGAGCCGGGCCGCCGACGGCCAGACCAGCGCCGCCCTCGCCATCGTCCTCGTCACCGCCGCGCCCGCCGGCAACCACTGGCAGGTCAGCAACCTCGACCTCAACCCCCGCGGCACCCTCGCCGCAGCGGACGCCCCGGGCAGCTCCCGCGCCGCGGCCACGCGCGACTCCGCGCTCGCCGCCGCCCACACCGCGGGCGCCAAGCTGCTGACCGTCGACGCCCAGAACCCCGACGCCGTGTACGACGGCTACGAAAGCGTCGCCACCGACCCGCTGCTCAGCCAGTTCCGCGCAACCAGGCAGCTCACCGTCGACGGCATGAAATCCAGCGGTGCCAAGGCATCGTTGAAGCCGGACTCCGCGGCCGTGGTCACCTCGGCCGCTCCCGACGGCAAGACCGCCACGGTCCTGCTCGACGCCATCGTGACCACCCGGCAGCAGGGCGGCCCGCAGGACAAGACGATCCCGGTGCGCTTGACGCTGGCCCGTCAGGCGGACGGAAGCTGGAAGGTGTCGGGAATCGAGTCCCTGAACTACGCCTGAGCGGCGAGCGCGGTGCCGGTCGTCCGGGCTTCTCGCGCGGCGCGGTCACCGGCTCGATCTTTCGACGCGGCCGGGGCAGTCGACCCCGACGGCGGTCTCAACTGCGCGCGCTCACCGTCGGCGGAAACTTCGCGGAGGTTCGGCCCGAGCCCGCGTGCCGCATACGGTTCGGTCCACCGCATGCGGCACCGGGCGTTACCGGCCCTGGTTGGCGACCGCCGCGGCCGCCTCTTCGGCGGCTTCCGGGTCGAGGTACAGACCGCCTGGCTTGACGGGCTTGAGGTCGTCGGTCAGGTCGTAGCGCAGCGGGATGCCGGTGGGGATGTTGAGGGCCGCGATGTCGGCGTCGGAGATGCCGTCGAGATGCTTCACGAGCGCGCGCAGCGAGTTCCCGTGCGCGGCGATCAGCACGGTCTTGCCCTCGCGTAGATCCGGGACGATCGACGACTCCCAGTACGGCAGGAGCCGCTCGACGACGTCCTTGAGGCATTCGGTCAGCGGCGCCGAGTCGCCGAGGCCGGCGTAGCGCGGGTCGCCGGCCTGGCTGAACTCGTCGGACGGGTCGATGGGCGGCGGCGGGGTGTCGTAGGAGCGACGCCAGAGCATGAACTGCTCCTCGCCGAACTCCTCCAGCGTCTGCTTCTTGTTCTTGCCCTGCAACGCACCGTAGTGGCGCTCGTTGAGGCGCCAGTCGCGCTTCACCGGGATCCAGTGCCGGTCGGCGGCGTCGAGGGCGATGTTCGCCGTGCCGATCGCGCGGCGCAGCAGCGACGTGTGCACCACGTCGGGCAGCAGCCCCGCCTCGGCCAGCAACTGTCCGCCCTGGCGGGCTTCACGTTCACCGGTGTCGGAGAGCGGCACGTCCACCCAGCCGGTGAACAAGTTTTCGGCGTTCCACGTGCTCTGCCCGTGACGCAGCAGCACCAACGTCCCAAGTTCGGCCATGGCCAACAGCCTGCCAGAGCGGCCGAGAGCGGCGACCGGTGAGTCTGGTTGAACGCCATTCTACAGAGAGTGCGTTACCGCTTGGTAACGCCTTCACCCGAACAGAAGTCGCCGTACCAACGAGCTCGGAAAAGGGTGCAATGAGATGCACACTGTTATCTCACTCAACGAAGTTCACTCGAACAGAGTAACGAGTAGTCTTGTGATTACAGGTGGACATCTGACAGGTTTGGCATGTCCCGCTCGGCCGGATTCCACGCACTCCCCGGCTGATGGCGGGCTGTGACCGCGGCTCGTCTCCCCCCTGCCGAGCCGCGGCCCGCCGGCCCCGTTGGCATCCCCCTCGTCACCGGGTCCACCTCGGCGGGAACTTCAGCGGGGCGGCTCGAGATCGCGACTCCCCCTCCCTCGAGCCGTCCCGCCTTCGCCGATCCGGGGTGTACGCAGGCGAACTATTCAGCCGTCGCGACGCTCGCGGCGTCCTCGGCCACGCGCAGCCGCCTCCTCCGGCGCCACCACCAGCCGAGCGCGACCGCCGGAACCCCCAGAACCACGGCGAACGGCGCGAGCGCACCCAGCACCGTCAGCAGGCCGCCGCCGAAGGCCAGTAACGCATGCCAGCCGCCGGCGAGCCCGGCGACGAAACCCTTGGAATCATCCGATGTCTGCGCGGGTCCCGAGACAGGCGCCTCAGTCACGGACAGTGCCACCGTTGCCATCGCGACCGATCCGGCGAGCGACTTCTGCTGCTGTTCAAGCGACTCCAGCGCGGCTTCGCGGCTCGTCAGCTCGCTCTCCACCGAGGCGATCTCGGAGATCGACGTCGCTTTGGCCAGCAGGGCTCGGATGCGGTCGACGCTCGCGCGTTGCGTCGCCAGGCGCGCGTCCACGTCCACCACCTGAGCGGTGACGTCCTTGGCGCTCACTTCGCGTTCGGTGACCTTCCCCAGTGCGGCGAGCTGGTCCAGCACGCCGTCGAGCTGCTCGGCGGGCACGGCGAGGGTCAGCGACGCGGAGTCATCGAGCGTGTTCTCCTGACCGGTGTAGCCCCCGGCGCCCGTCGCGATGGTCCGGGCCCGTGACACTGCGTCGTCGAGCTTCGGGGTCGACAGGTCCAGCCGCGCGCTGCGGGCCAATTTGCGATCGGCCGGTCCCGATGCGCCCACCGTCGGGGCCACCTTGCCCTGGTTGCCCGACGCGTCACCGGATCGCGGGACGTGGCCGGTGCTCGACCAGCGGACACTCCGGCGTCCGACGTGGTCGCCCGGTTCGCCGTGCACCCCGCCAGCACCACGACCAATCCGGCACCGGCCAGTGCCCATCTCCAGGCCCATTTCCAGGCCCATATCCAGGCCCATCTCATCCGTCCTCCTTCAGCCGGTGGTGGACGGACGGCGGCGTCAGCCGCGTTGCACAGCCGTGGTCACGACTCGGTCAAGCCCGGTTCGTGCGGCACCTCCGGTGCGGCGAGATGCTTGAACGCCTGCAGGTTCGCGAGCGATTCGCCGCGCGACACGCGCCAGTCCCACTCGCGTTTGATCGACGTGGCGAATCCGATCTCCAGCAGTGTGTTGAAATCGCCGTCGGCGGCTTCGAGCACCTGGCCGAGGATCTTGTCCAGTTCGGCCTCGGTCACCGTGTCCCGGCCGAAGCGCCCGACGAGGTAGATGTCACCGAGACTGTCCACTGTGTAGTGCACGCCGTAGAGCCTGGCGTTGCGCTGCAACAGGAAGCGGTAGACCTGCTCGTGCTTCTCGTCGGGGCGGCGGCACACGAACGCCTCCACGGAGAAGGCGTGGTCGCCGTCGACGAGCCAGCAGTTGGTCTGCAGCTTCTTGGTGCCCGGCAGCGTCACGAAGTACTTGCCTTCGCCGCGGCGGTCGTACTTCAGCTCGGCGGCGTCCAAAGTGGACTTGATCGTGGCGTCCAGGCTCACACCGCCACCTCCGTACGCGCTTCGAGGGCGCGGCGAAACGCCCTGGTGGCCTGAGCATAGATCTCCAGCAGCGAATCCGTGGTACGGCGCCAGGAGAAGCGCTGAGCGTGCACCACGGCGTTGTCGGCCAGCTCGCGCCGCCGTTCGGGACGCAGCGCCACGGCGGCGAGCGCATCGGCCCACTCGCGCGCGCCGTGCGAAGGCACGAGCAACCCCGACACCCCGTGCGGCACCGCGACCGGCAGCCCGCCGACCTCGGCGGCCACCACGGGCGTGCCGCACGCCTGCGCTTCGAGCGCCACCAGCCCGAACGACTCGTTGTAGCTCGGCACGGCCACCACGTCGGCCGCGCGGTACACGTTCACGAGCGACTGACCCGGCTGCGGCGGGAGGAACCGCACCTGGTCGGCGATGCCGAGCGACCACGCCAGCTCCTTCAGCGCCTGCGGCTGCTCGAGCCCGGTGCCCGACGGCCCGCCGACGATCAGCACGAGCAGTTTCGCCGCCAGCTCCGGACGCTGCGCGAGCAGTTCCGCCGCCGCGCGCAACAGCACGTCCGGTGCCTTCAGCGGCTGGATCCGGCCGGCGAAGGCGAGCACGATGGCATCCTGCGGCAACCCGAAGGTCTGCCGCGCCAGCGACTTCGGCCCCGGCGTGAACCGGTCGAGGTCCACGCCCGGAGGCACGGCGTGTACCGCATGCGGTTCAGCGTTGTAGAGATCCACGAGCTGGCGCGCTTCGACCTGCGTGTTGGCGACCAAGCAGTCGGCTTCGGCCACCACCTGCTCTTCGCCCATCACGCGCGTGCGCGGCTCGGGTTTGTCCCCCTCGGCGAGCATCGCGTTCTTGACCTTCGCCAGGGTGTGCGCGGTGTGCACGAGCGGCACGCCCCAGCGATCGCGCGCGAGCCAGCCGACCTGGCCCGAGAGCCAGTAGTGCGAATGGATCAGGTCGTAGTAGCCCGGCTCGTGGAACGCTTCGGCGCGCAGCACGCCCGAGGTGAACGCACACAGCTGCGCCGGCAGCTCGTCGCGGCCCAGTGGCTCGAACGGCCCGGCCTGCACGTGCCGCACGGTGACACCCGGTGCCAGTTCCGCGAGCGGCGGCTGCTCCGACGAGGTCGCGCGGGTGAACACCTCGACCTCTACGCCCCGACGGGCCATTTCGGTCGCGGTCTCACGCACGTACACGTTCATGCCGCCGGCGTCGCCCGTGCCCGGCTGTTCGAGCGGAGAGGTGTGCACGGACAGCACCGCGATCCGGCGCGGCGCGGCGCGGAACCCCTGCAGGGAGGAGATGGTCACCTGATCACTGCTCCTGAGCGCTGTTCGGCTGTTCTCCGGAAAACCGCCGTAGCGCGGAGTTGAACTCCTCCGAATTCTCGGCGAACGGCAGATGCCCGGCTTCAACGAACCAACGCAGAACGGCCCCCGGAATCTTCCCGGCCGAATATTCCGCTGCCGAGGGATCCACGACGCCGTCCGCCGTGCCGTGGATGACGAGCGCCGGTTTGTCGATCTTCGCCAGCACGTCGGCGCTCTCGACGTCGCGCTTGAACAGGGCCGCGCGAACACTCGGCGGTACCGCGAGCGACGCGCCGAGCAGCGCCTGCGTGAACGACCCCGGCACCGCCGAGCTCGACTGCGCCCGCGCGAATTCCACGAGCGCCGGCACGGCGACCTCGGCGTCTTCGGCCAGCGCGGCCGGCAGCGCGGCGCGCATGACGGGACCCGTCCGGCCGCCCGCCCGGCCCCTGCCGATTTCGGTGATGGCGCCGACGAGCACGATGCCACCGATGCGTGCGGTTCCGTGCACCCGCAGGTAGTCCGTGATCACGAGTCCGCCGTAGGACCAGCCGACGACGATCGCGTCGTCGCCGGCGAACTCGAGCGCCGCGGCGAGATCACCGGCCCAGGCGCGCGGGTCGTCGTAACCGTCGGCCGGAACGTCGGAGGCGCCGTGCCCGCGCAGGTCCATCGCGACCAGGCGGAAACGCTCGCGCAGCGCCGGATCGGCCAGCTGGGCCGACCAGGCCAGTGACGATTGGGCCCAGCCGTGGACGAAAACAATCGGGCGGGCCGTGTCCGGCCCCTCGACGCGCACCCTCAGGCGCACTCCGGCCGAGCCGGTGACTTCGGTGTTCACAACGTCAGTTCGTAGCAGACGCCGTCAAATCGCCGACAGCGTCTTCCAGGTGGACCAGTCGTAGAACCAGTCCTTCACGTCCGAACCGGTCGGGCTGTGCAATCGCGACCCGGTCACCTCGACCGGATCACCGATGAGCGCGGAGTCGAAGAACTCCTTCGCGTCGGCTTCCAGCAGGTTGACGCAGCCGTGGGAGTTGTTGGTCCGGCCGATGGCGGCGGCGTTGTCCTGGTTCTCGTGGATGTACTCGCCGTGGTTGGAGATGCGGCAAGCCCACTTCTTGTTGACGTTCGTGTAGCCGTAGCGGGCGTTGTCGAAGACGGCCGTGGGCTCCTTCGACATCACGATGAACGTTCCATTGGGCGTGTTGCGATTCACATCGGAGTCCAGCCCGTTGGAGCACGGGTAGCTCTTGTACTCGGCGCCGCCGCGGTAGACCTTCAGCACGTGGTCGGGGGTGTGCACCTTCACGACCTGGTTGCGCCCGACGGTGAACTTCGTGGTCACGTCGGCCTTGCCGTAGGCGCCGTCGCCGAAGTGCACGCCGTAGAGGTTCGCCTCGACCTCGACCGTCGAGTTCTCCGGCCAGTACTCCTTGGGCCGCCAGTCGACCTGCGTCGCCGAGATCCAGCCCCACGAGCCCTCGGCGTCGGTCTTCACCTTCAACGCCTTCTCCACGGCCGCGCGATCCTTGGGCGCTTCCTTGAACTTCACGCTGATGGGCATGGCGACACCGACCTCGGCGTCGTCGGCCGGGTTGAGCGTGGCGCGGACCTGCTTGGCCGGGTTGATCGTGGCGAAGGAGCCGGTGAGCCGCACGGGCCGCTGATCGGTGCCGGTGGCTTTCGCCGAGTACGTGTAGGTCTTTCCGTAGCCGAGCGATTCCGAGCTCCGCCAGGTCAGCCCGTCGGGTGCGAGCTCGCCCTTGACCTCGTCGCCGTCGGCGTTCGTGACCTTGACTTCGCTGAGCTTGCCGCCGGTCACCCTCACGGTCACGGGCTCGCGCACGTCGGCGTCCTTCGCGTTCACGGCAGGAGTCGTGGTGATTTTCGCCACGGGCTCGACGGGTTTGCCGCCGTCGTCGCCGCTGCCGCCGAGGGGCAGTGCCGTGCCGCCGGTCGTGCTCGAACACGCGGCCGCGAGCGCCGCCGCACCGGTGGCGAGCGCCGCCTTGAACACCGTGCGCCGTTCCATCCCCGTGAACCTCCCGATTCCCCCTGCGCCGACTCGCATCCGACGTCTGTGCCGGTCAGCGCCTCGACGGTACCTGCCGACGCCGAGCCGACCCATTCCTTTCACCCGCGCGCCGTGTCGACAAGACGTTTCATCCACTCGGGAGGTTGAGCTGCTCAGAGCGAGCAGGCGATGAGCAGCGGCTCGGGGTGCAGGGTCACGCCGAAGCGATCCCGGACGCCGTCGCGAACCTCGCGGGCCAGCGCGAGCAGGTCGGCCGTGGTGGCGCTACCGCGGTTGGTGAGCGCGAGCGTGTGCTTGGTCGACAGGCCGACGCGGCCACCGGGCCCGGGATGCCCCTTGGCGAATCCGGCCCGCTCGATGAGCCACGCGGCGGAGAGCTTCACGCCGCCGTCAGCCGGGTACTGCGGCACACTCACCTCGGTCCCTACGACGCCGCTGATCCGCGCCAGCGCGGCCTCGACGCCGGTGGCAGGCACGATCGGGTTGGTGAAGAACGAGCCCGCGCTCCACGTGTCGTGATCGGCCGCGTCGAGCACCATGCCCTTGCCGCGGCGCAGGCCGAGCACAGCATCGCGCGCCCGCGCGGCAGGAACCTTCGCGCCGATCTCGACGCCGAGCGTGCGCGCGAGCTCGCCGTAGCGGATGGGCGCCGATTCGCCACTCGGCTCGACGCGGAATCGCGCGCTGAGCACCACACCGCTGTCGGTGCCCTTGAGCACACTGGTGCGGTAGGCGAAGCCCAGCTCGTCGGCCTTGACCGTACGGATCTCGCGCGTGGTGCGGTCGAACAGCTCCACCGAAACGATCGAATCGGCGACCTCGCAGCCGTAGGCGCCGACGTTCTGGATCGGCGTCGCCCCGACCGAACCCGGGATGCCGGACAGACATTCGAGACCGCCGAGGCCGGCGTCGACGAGTGCGGCGACGAACGCGTCCCACTCCTGGCCCGCGGCGACCTCGACGGTGTCGCCGTCGCGGGTCCAGCCGGTGGTGGCGATCTCGACGAGCGTGCCGGGGAAACCGTCGTCGGCGACGACCAGGTTGGAGCCTCCGCCGAGCAGCAGCATCGGCTCGCCCGCGTCGTCGGCCTCGCGCACGGCCGCAACGAGCTCGCCGGCCGTCGTGGCCCGAACGAGGCGACGCGCCGGCCCTCCGAGCCGCAACGTCGTGTAATCGGCAAGGCGCGGCAGTGGTTCGGCGGGGTTCACGCTGCCTAACGGTACTGTCCGGCGCATGGGATCCCGGATCGAGCACCGCGCGGAGTTCTCCGCGCCGCTGTCGGCCGTGCTGGCCGCCGTGGCGGGCGAGGACGCACTGCGGGCGCGCCTGGCGGAGCTGGGTGGCGACGACGCGAAGCTGCTGTCGCACGCCGCCTCGGACGACGCCGTGCGCTACGAGCTGCAGCACGGCATCGCGGCGCAGCGCCTGCCGCAGGCCGTGCGCGCGCTGCACAAGGGCGACATCGTCGTGCGGCGCAAGCAGGTCTGGGAACGCTCCGGCGAGGGGTACACCGGCCAGGTCGACGTCAACGTCGGTGGCGTGCCGGGAGAGATCGGCGCGCGGACGTTCCTGACCCCGCGTGGTGAGGCCGTCGAGTTCCGGACGTCGGGTGAGGTGACGGTGCGGATCCCGCTGTTCGGCGGCAAGATCGAAGAGTTCGTCGCGCAGCAGGTGACGAACCTGCTCGGCCGCGAAGCCGAGTTCACCACGTCGTGGCTGGCCGAGCACCGCTGAGCCCGGTGGGCGCCCCCACCCGGGGCACCACCAACCCCAACCGCCTCCGCCGCGTCGACCGCTGGCTCGTGCACGACCCGCGCGTCACGCGCGTGCTGCGCGCCACGCCGGAGCCGCTCGTCGTGGACCTCGGCTACGGCGCTTCCCCCGTGACGAGCGTCGAGCTGCTGCGCCGGTTGCGGCCCCTCCGCACCGACGTCCGCGTGCTCGGCTTGGAGCTTGACCCCGTGCGCGTCGCCGTGGCGCGGCCCGCCGCCGACCCGCCGTGGCTCGACTTCCGGCGCGGCGGCTTCGAGCTGGCCGGCACGCGGCCGGTGCTGGTGCGCGCGTTCAACGTGCTGCGGCAATACGCACAGGACGAGGTCGCCGGTGCGTGGGAGCTGATCCTGTCCTCGATGACACCGGGCGGGCTCCTCGTCGAAGGCACGTGTGACGAGATCGGACGGCTTGCGTCGTGGGTGACGATCGGCGCGGCGGGGCCCGTGTCGCTGACGGTGTCGATGCGCCTCGCCGGACTCGACCGTCCGTCCACTGTGGCCGAACGGCTGCCGAAGATCCTCATTCACCGCAACGTTCCCGGGGAGCGCGTGCACGCGTTGTTGTCGACGTTGGACGACTGCTGGGCCGCCGCGGCGCCGCACCGTCCGTTCGGCGTGCGGGCCCGCTGGGTGGCGGCCGTGGGGATGCTGCGCGACCGCGGATGGCCGGTGACGGGGCGGGCGGACCGGTGGCGCCTCGGCGAGTTGACGGTGCCGTGGCGGAGCGTCGAGCCGGCTGCGGGCTCGTGAGTGTTCCGGCCGGATAGAACCGGACGGAACACTCACGAGTCCCACTGCCGGAGCCCCTCGCCGCGCCCTGACCAGCACCGGCGAGAATGGGCGGGTGCCTGATCCCCAGCGTTACGTGCTCACCTTCGGCTGCCCCGACCGCACCGGCATCATCGCGCGCATCTCGACCTTCCTCGCCGTCCACGGCGGGATGATCGTCGAGGCGGCCTACCACACCGACCCCGACTCTGGCTGGTTCTTCACGCGCCAGGTCGTGCTCGCCGAGTCGCTGCCGTTCGACGCCGACGGGCTGCGCGAGCGGTTCGCCGAGGTCGCGGCAGAGCTGTCGGCCGAGTCGAGCTGGCAGGTACGCGACACCGCCGAGCGGCCGCGCGCGGTGATCCTGGTGTCGAAAGCCGGCCACTGCCTCTACGACCTGCTGGGCCGCGTCGCGTCCGGCGAGCTCGACGTGGAGATCTCCGCGGTCATCGGCAACCACGAGTCACTGGCGGCCATCACGCGCGCGCACGGGATCCCGTTCCACCACGTGCCGTTCACCGCCGGCGACAAGTCGGGCGCGTTCGCCGAGGTGCGCGAGATCGTCGACAAGCACGACCCGCACGCCGTCGTACTGGCGCGGTTCATGCAGATCCTGCCCGCCGACCTGTGCCGCGAGTGGGCCGGGCGCGCGATCAACATCCACCACAGCTTCCTGCCGTCGTTCATCGGTGCGAAGCCCTACCACCAGGCGCACGTGCGCGGCGTGAAGCTGATCGGCGCCACGTGCCACTACGTCACCGCCGACCTCGACGCCGGCCCGATCATCGAGCAGGACGTGATTCGCGTCGACCACGGCGATTCGGTCGACGACCTCGTCCGCAAGGGCCGGGACATCGAGAAGGTGACGCTCGCTCGCGGGCTGCGCTGGCACCTCGAGGGCCGCGTCCTCGTGCACGGCAACCGCACCGTGGTTTTTTGAGACGGGGTCTTCGGAGCGGGTTTTTCGAGCGGGGGCCGGGTTTTCCGGCCCCCGCTCGGAGATCACGCGCCGATCGTCGCGGCGTCGATCACGAAGCGGTAGCGCACGTCGCTGTTCTCGACGCGGTCATAGGCCTCGTTGACCTGGTCCGCCGAGATCGTCTCGATCTCCGCGCCGATGCCGTGTTCCGCGCAGAAGTCGAGCATCTCCTGCGTTTCGGCGATGCCGCCGATCATCGAACCGGCCAGGATGCGGTTGCCGCCCAGCAGCGAGAAAGCGTTGTACGACAAAGGCTCGCCCGGCGCGCCGACGTTCACCATCGCGCCGCTGACCCGCAGCAGGCTCAGGTACGAGTCCACCGGCAGCTTCGCCGAAACGGTGTTGACGATGAGGTCGAAGCGGCCGCGCAACGTGTCGAAAGTGGACTCGTCGCCCGTGGCGAAGTAGTCCTTCGCACCCAGCTTCAGGCCGTCTTCCTGCTTCTTGAGGCTCTGGCTCAGCACGGTGACCTCGGCCCCCATGGCGGCGGCGAGCTTCACGGCCATGTGACCCAGACCACCAAAGCCAATCACAGCGACCTTCTTACCCGGTCCGGCGCCCCACCGGCGCAGCGGCGAGTACGTCGTGATGCCCGCGCACAGCAGCGGCGCGGCGACGTCGAGGTCGATGCCTTCGGGGATGCGGCAGACGAACGCGTCCTTCACCACGATCTGGCGGCTGTACCCGCCGTAGGTGGGCTGGCCGTCGAAGCCGGTCGCGTTGTAGGTCTGCACGTTGCCCTTCACGCAGAACTGCTCCGTGCCCGCCCGGCAGTACTCGCACTCGCCGCACGAATCGACCATGCAGCCGACACCCACGCGGTCCCCGACGGCGTACTTCGTGACGTTCGAACCCACCGCGGCGACGACGCCGGCAATCTCGTGGCCGGGCACCATCGGGAAGGCCGAGCCGCCCCATTCGTCCTTGACCTGGTGGATGTCACTGTGGCAGATGCCCGCGAACGCGATGTCGATCAGCACGTCGTCGGGCCGCAGGTCACGCCGCTCGATGGTGGTCTGCGCCAGCGGCTGACCGGCGGCCGGTGCGGCGATGGCGGACGTGGTCGTGGTCATGAAAATCCTCCAGACATACCGGGCAACCCGCCCGGTCCAAACATGTAAGATCCCCCTTACATCACCTATCGTAAGAGGGTTCTTACATACGCGCCACCAAGATCGGGTGTGAACCACGTCATGGGCAACTACCACCACGGCGACCTGCGCGCCGAGCTGGTGCGCGGGTCACTGAACCTCATCGCCGAACAGGGTCTGGCCGGCTTCTCCGTCGCGCAGGTCGCCAAGCGCGCCAAGGTGTCGTCGGCCGCGCCGTACCGGCACTTCCCCGACCGCGCGAGCCTGCTGGCCGCGGTCGCCGCTGCCGCCGCGTGCGACCTGCGCGCCCGCATGGAGTCCGACGTCGCCGCCTCGGGCGCCGACCCGGTGATCCGCCTGGCCACCGCGCAGGGCACCTACACGCGCTTCTTCCTCGAAACCCGCGTGGGCTTCCCGATCCTGTTCGCCGAAGGCCTTGGCGACCCGAAGTTCACCGACCTGCACGAGCACCGCCGCGCGATGACCGACGTGCTCCTCACGCTGTGTCTCGACGTCCTGCCCGACCCGCCCGCGGCCCTCGAACTGCTCGAGCAGCTCAACGCTCAGTCCCACGGCTACGGCGAGCTCTACGTCGACGGCGTCTACGTGCGCCTCGGCTACTCGAAGGACCAGGTCGTGACCAAGGCGACCGAAGCCGCCCGGCTGGTGATCGAAGCCCACCGGGCGGCCGCTGAGCGATAGCTCAGGCCAGCCGGACCAGCATCTTGCCGGTGTTCGCGCCGCTGAGCAGGCCCAGGAACGCGTCGGGCGCGTTGCGGATGCCGTCGACGAACGTCTCCGAGTACTTGATCTCACCGGACGCCACGAGCGGCGCGACCTCGGACACGAACTGCTCCCGCAGGTCCCAGTGATCGAGCACGAGCATGCCGCGCATGGTGATCCGCTTCGCGATGAGCTGGAAGAGGTTGCGCGGCGCCGGCGTCGCTTCGGTGGCGTTGTACTGCGAAATCATGCCGCAGACCGTGATCCGGCCGTGGAGGTTCATCGACGCGATCGCGGCCTCCAGGTGCTCGCCGCCGACGTTGTCGAAGTACACCTCGATGCCCTCGGGCGCGGCTTCGGCGAGCTGCGCGGCCACGGGCCCGTCCTTGTAGTTGAACGCGGCGTCGAAGCCGAGATCCTCGACGAGGTGGCGCACCTTCTCCGCCGAGCCCGCGCTGCCGATCACCCGCTTCGCGCCCTTGAGCTTCGCCAGCTGGCCCACCAGCGAACCCACGGCACCGGCCGCGCCGGATACGAACACGGTGTCGCCGGGTTTGAACTCCGCCGTCACCAGAAGGCCGGCGTACGCCGTGAGCCCCGGCATGCCGAGCACTCCGAGATAGGTCGACAGCGGCGCCACGGATTCGTCGACCTTCGCGACCTTCGCCGCGTCGACGACGGCGTGGGTGCGCCAGCCGAGCTGGTGCAGCACGTGGTCACCCGGCGCGAAGCCGTCCACAGTGGATTCCACGACCTCGCCGACGACACCGCCGCTCATCGGCTCGCCCACCTGAAACGGCGGCGCGTAGGACTTCACGTCGTTCATGCGGCCACGCATGGCCGGGTCGACACTCATCACCAGGTTGCGCACCAGGAGCTGACCTGCCGCGGGGGCCGGGATCTCGGTGTCGACGATGTCGAAGTTGTCGAGCGTCGGAACGCCGTGGGGGCGGGCGGCGAGCCAGATCTCGGTCGCCTTGGTCGATGCGGTCACCGTCGGACTCCGTTTCGTTGAGCACGAACAACCGGGGCGTGCGCCCCGCATAATTTCGCCCCAACGCCACCTCCGGGGCGATCATTCCGATCATCCGCCGCCCTGTGGCAAGCGCTACACGATCTCCTCGAGCTTGCCCAGCACCCCGTCGTAGATCTTCTTCAGACCGCCCGGCGCGAACGTCTTCTCGAAGAAGCCACCGATCCCGCCCGCACCGTCCCAGCTCGTCTGGATCCGGACAACACTGGCCTCGCCCGCGGGCGCGACCGTCCACGTGGTCACCATGCTCGAATTGGCGTCGGTCTCCACGAGGGTGCCCGGCGACGGCTCCGTGACGGTCGCGGCGACATCACGCACGCGCTTCGACGTGGCCTGCAGCTTCCAGCTCGCCTTGGTGCCCGCGCCGACGCCGCCCTCGGTGACCTCGTAGTCGCGGTAGTGCTCGGTGAGCAGCTTCGGCCGGGTCTCGGCGTAGTCGGCGACCAGCTCACGAACCCGGTCGACCGGCGCCTTGATCGTGCGCTCCGCGGTGGCCGTGACCTTACCCATCTCGCTCCTCGCTCCCGGAAGTTCCGCCCTTGAGCGCCACCCTTGCACACCGCGCGCGCCACCACCGCGCCACCGGGCCCGACTCACACCGAAGGCGGGCCGTCAGCCCGCTCGGCTCAGCCGAGGCCCTGCTGCGAAAGCCAGTCTTTCGCCACGTCGGCGGCCGGGTCGCCGTCGGAGTCGACACGCTTGTTCAGCTCACGCATCCCGTCGGTGGTCAGCTTCGCGCTCACGGCGTTGATCACATTCGCGAAGTCGGGCCCGCGCTCGTCGAGCACCTTCTTGTTCACCGCGGGCACCACGTTCTCCGTCGGCACGATCTGCAGATCGTCCTTGAGCGCGACGTACTGCGGGTCGCCGACCAGCGGGCTCACCGAGTCGACCGGGATGACGGTTGCCGCGCCGGAGTCGAGCTGCTGCACCCGCGGCCCGGCTTCCTGCACCGTCTGGAACGTCGCGTTCGTCAGCTTGTAGACGTCGGTGAAGCCCTTGAAGCACGGCAGCCGCGTCTCGCACTCCGGCGGCCCCGCCATCACGACCTTGGGCAGCTTCTTGAGATCGCTGATGCTCGTGATGCCATTGGCCTTCGCGAGGTCGGCCTTCATGAGGTAGGTGTTCTTGTCCTCGGCGGCCGCGTAGTTCAGCAGCGCGATGCCGGATGGTTCGAAGAGCTTCGCCAGCTGCTCGTGCTCCCCCTTCGCGTCTTTGACGGCGTCCTTGCCGAAGCCCGTCGTGATCGCGGCGCCCTGGTACTCGGGCAGGAACTGCAGCTCGCCCTTCTTCAGAGACGGGTAGATCAGCTCCCGCGAGCCGAGGTTCAGCTTCCGCGTGACCGGATAGCCCTTGGCCTCCAGCGCCCCCGCATAGATCTCCGCCAGGATCTGGCTGTCGGTGAAGTTGAACGACGCCACGACGATCGGCGCCCCGCCCTTGCTCTGCGCGGCGGGCTGGCCGGAGCCCCCGCCCCCGCACGCGGTCAGGCCGAGCGCGACCACCGCCACCAGCGCGGCCGCTCGGATGTTCCGGGTCCAGCCCACGTCCCCACACTCCTCGGATCCTCGAACGCCAGGACTGGGACCCTAACGGTGAGCCACGACAGAAACCACATCCCGGGAATCACCGCCACCGAATCTCAACAACCGAATTTCGCCACTCGAACGGGGTAGCCTGCTTCGGTGCACGCGCTTTCGGTCACCCCATTGCTCGCGGAGAGCGACCGGCCGATCTTCGAATGGCGGTGGGTCGAGCGCAACGCCGACGCCATCGGCCAGCGGCTGGGCGAACACATCGCGCTCACCGCGGCCGCGCTGGGGATCGGGCTCGTCGTCTCGCTCGCGCTGGCCACGTTGTGCCTGCGGTTCCGCTGGTTCTACCCGTTCGTGCTCGGCACGGCCGGCGCGTTGTACGTGATCCCGAGCTTGGGCGCCTTTGCCCTGCTTGTGCCGTTTTTCGGCCTTACGTTCACCACGGCGGTGATCCCGCTGGCCACGTACACGCTGCTCATCCTGATCCGCAACATCGTCACCGGGGTGCAGCAGGTGCCGACCGACGTGCGGGAAGCGGCGATCGGCATGGGCTTCACGCGCCGGCGGCTGCTGTGGCAGGTGGAACTGCCGTTGGCGCTGCCCGTCGTGATCGCGGGCCTGCGCGTGGCGGCGGTGACGACGATCGGGCTGGTGACCGTCACGTCGCTGCTCGGCATGGGCGGGCTCGGGTACTTCATCCGCGCGGGCATCCAGACGACCACGCCGAACCCGAGCCCGATCATCGTCGGCGTGGTGCTGTCGGTGGTGCTCGCCGTCGTCGTGGACCTGTTGCTGTGGCTGAGCGAACGCGCGCTGGCGCCGTGGGTGCGGAAGGTGGGCGCGCGATGAACGTCTTCACGCAGCTGGGCCAATGGCTTTCGGCTCCGGAACGCTGGAGCTGGACGGATCCGGCCGGCGTTCCGTACCGCACGGTGCAGCACCTGTGGTTCTCGGCGCTCTCGCTCGTGGTCGCCGCCGTGCTCACGATCCCGTTGGCACTGTGGCTCGCGCACTACCGCCGAGGCGCGTTCCTCGCCAGCAGTGCCGTGAACATCGGGCGCGCGATCCCGAGCTTCGGGCTGATCATCCTGTTCTGGTTCCTCGCGAGCCGCTGGGGCGCCGACACGGACTTCTGGCCGCTGCTGCTCGCGCTCGTCGGGCTGGCGCTGCCTCCGTTGTTCACCAACACCTACGCCGGCGTGGTGCAGCTCGACCGGGAAACCGTCGATGCCGCACGCGGCACCGGCTACCGGGAGTGGCAGATCATGCTGCGCATCGAACTTCCGCTCGCCTCGCCGGTCATCGTGGCCGGCGCGCGCGTCGCGTTCCTGCAGCTGGTGGCCACTGTCGCGATCGGCGCCATCGTGAACGACGGCGGCGGCCTCGGCCGCTACATCGTCGACGGCTTCGCCGAAGGCGCGCAGGGCTACGGCGAAATCTTCGGCGGCGGCGTGGCCGTGATCATCCTGGCTCTGCTGTGCGAAGGCGTCTTCGCCCTGCTCACCCGCTGGGCGACCCCGAAGGGCGTGGCGCTGCAGACCGCCCGGCGCGATTAGGACTCGTCAGTGGCAATGCCGGTTCTAACCGGGCGCAGCACTCACGAGTTCTTGGATCAACGCGGTGAGCTCCGGGCCCAGCGAACGATCGGTTTCGAGCGGCGGCACCCGCTCGGCCACCCAGGCGTAGAGCGGCTCCAGCGCCGGCGCGCCCGTGCCACGCAGGTGCCGCGCCTGTGCGCCCGCAACGAGTTCGCACGCCGTGATCGCGGTGACGTGCTCGAGTGCGGTGTGGAGTTCGGCGCCGGCCGCCCAGGCCGAGGCCTGCACGTCTTCCTGGCCGGCGGACGTGTCGAGCGAGCCGAGCGTGGCGGGCGCGGCGAGGCGCCGCAACGCGTGCAGCTCGCCGACCGCGCGTTTGTGCAGCGGCGTGAGTCCGGCCTGGGGCCCGGGGTCGACGGCCAGCTGCGGCGGCAGGCCGCTGAACTGCGGGTCGAGCAGCCGGTGCAGTCGTTGCACGGCGATTTCGCCGACGTGGACGAGCACGGCCTTGAGCGCGTCCATCCGCAGGCCGAGGCCCGCGGCGTGGTAGCCGGTGGTGGTGACGAACTCTCCGTCCACAAAGGATGGTGAGTCGGCGGGTTCGGCCCAGCCGGCCACGAGTTCGCCGGTCAGCTCGCCGATGACGCGCGCCAGTAGCTCCAGCACGCGCGGGCCGACCCGCACGGAGATCGGTGCCTGCACCACACCTTCGCGCGGTTCGGCGCCGGCGATCAGCTCGCGAAACCGCGTGGACGCGCCGTAGCGGTAGACCGCGTGCGGCGCGCCGAGAGCGTCGACGGCGATGGCCGCACACTGCGTCTGAAGGTCGAGCAGGTCTCTCGCGCGACGGGAGCCGAGCCAGGCGTACGCCTCGGCCAGCGGCGAGCCCTGAATGAGGCTCGCGCCTTCCTTCGGGCCGAGCACGAAGGGCGTGGCGCGGCGTTCGCGCAGGGCTTCGGCGGCGGGCCGGCCGCCGAGGACGAACCCCAGCCCCAAGAACGTCTGGAACGCGTGCGCCAGCGGGATGATCTCGCCGGCGCTGCCGAGCCCGTCGCGCGGGACGGCTGGCAGGAAATTGTCGTTGAGGCGGTCGACGAGGAACTTCACGAGCCCAGGGCTCACGGCCGTCGCGGGGTCGAGGAAGCCGCGCAGACGCATGAGCAGCAACGCCCGCGTGAGCTCGGCCGAGAGCCACGGTGGGCCGCCGACGGCGCGGCCGACCAGCAGGTTGCGCTGGTGCTCGGCCTGCTGTCCCGCCGTCAGCCGGACACCGGCGAGGCGGCCCATGCCGGTGTTGATGCCGTAGACGGGGTGGTCGGCTTCGTCCAGCGCCGCCAGCATGGCCGCCCGCCGATCCGCCAGCTCGACCAGCAGGGCCGGGTGGAGTTCGAGGCGTTCGCCGGTGGCCGCGAGGACGTCGGCCGGACCACGGATGATCACCGGTACGGCAGCATCGTGCCGACGTCCGCGGCTTCGGCGCGCCGCAGGATCAGGTGCGCGACCGCCACGTCCGTTGTGGACAGTCCACGGTGCCAGAACAGGATCCGCTCGGCGTCACTCTCGCGCCCCGGCCGGTTGCCCGCGACGATGTCGCCGATCTCGGCATGCACATCGCTCGCCGTGAGCAGCCCGGCGTTGAGCTGCGGCCGCAACGCGCCGAACCGCGGGTTGCCCGACTGCGACTCGCGCCAATCGTCGACCACGACCTTGTCCACGGCGTCGAGCAGCGTCAGCTCCAGTGCGCTGATGGTGCCGTACGGCACGAGGAACGAACCCGCGCGCAGGAATTCCTTGCGCACCAGCACTTCCGGCTCCGTCAGCCGCGAAGCCTCGACGAGGATGTCGGCGCCGTCGAGCGTTTCGGCTGCCGTCTCGCATACCCGCACCTGTTTACCGAGCTGCTCGGTGAGCTTCCGCGCGAACTCCGCACGCGATTCCGGGCGTTTGCTCGTCACTCGAATCTCGTCGAAGTCGAACAGCGAGTCGAGCAACACCACGTTCCACCACGCCGTGCCCCGCGCGCCGACGTGCCCCAACACCTTCGAACCGGGCCGCGCCAGGTACTTCGCGCCGACGGCGGTCATCGCGCCCGTACGGGCCTCGGTGATCATGGTGCCGTCGACGATCGCGCGCGGCATGCCCGTTTCGGGGTCGAGCAAAAGGATCAGCGCCATCTCACTGGGCAAGCCGAGTTCGTGGTTGCCCACGAAGTCGCCGACGACCTTGACCCCGCTCACCTGCTGGGCCGACAGGTGCCCGCGCAGCACGTTGAAGTGACCTTTGCCACCGTTGTCGGGCACGAGGTGCGTGCGTGGTTCGAACACGACCTGGCCGCGGCCGTGATCACGGACGACATCTTCGACGGCGCCGACGATGTCGGAATTGGTGATGCCGAGGCTGTCGATGTCGTCACCGCTGAGGTAGCGGAGCCAGACCGAGCTCACCTGGCGAGGTCCTCGATGACCTCGGCGTTCGGCAACGACTGAAGGGCCGAGCCGGAGACGAGGAGCTTGCTGCCGCGGATGCCGCTGCCGATCACGAGCTCCGGCGCGGCAGCGACGCGCGAGTCGATGAGGATCGGCCAGTCGGCGGGCAGGCCGACCGGCGTGATCCCGCCGTACTCCATGCCGGTGATCGACACGGCCTCGTCCATGGGCGCGAACGATGCCTTGCGCACGTCGAGGCGGCGCTTGATCACGCCGTTGACGTCGGCCCGCGTGGTGGCGAGCACCATGGCGGCGGCGAAGCGGACCTCGCCCGCGCGTTTGCCGGCGACGACCACGCAGTTGGCCGACGCGTCGAGCGGCGAGCCGTAGGCCTCGCAGAAGGCGGCCGTGTCGGCGAGTTCGGGATCGATTTCGGCGACGCCGACCGCGTCGGGTTCCGCCAGAGCGGCGAGCGCCTTCGCGACGGGTTCGGCGAGCAGATCGGTGCGGGTGGGCGCGGGAACGACCGTGAGGCTCCCGGCGATGGTCCAGGTGGTCACGCCCCGAATCTACGCGGGCGGCGCGTCACCAGTTGCGGTTGCCCCGCTGGACCTCGATGAGCCTCGGGCGGACGTCGACGAGGTACACCAGCGCCGCGGCCATGGCGGGCACCCAGAAGATGAAGCCGGGCCCGCGAACGTCGAACAGGACCATCGCGAGCGTGGCACCACCCGTGATGAGCATCCAGATCGGCTTGGTCTTCTTGTCCGCGGCCGAATACGCGTCTGAGCGCTGCAGCAGCGCATGAACGAAGGCGAAGAGCCCGACCAAGGCGCTGCCCCAGTGGATGACCGTGAGGATCCATTCGGCAACCAGCACGGGGCCCAGCTTACGGCAAACCGCCCAACATGCCCTTGCCCCGGCCGCGGAGGCGACCCGGGCGAAGGCGTGTCGTTGGTTACTTCTCGGTCTTCGGGGCGGCCGGCTTCTTCGCGGCGGTGGTCGCACTGGTGGTCGAGCCGGTGGTCGAGGTGCGACCCGCCGGGGAAGCGGTCTTCGGGGCCGTGCGGTTGGCCGCCTTGCGGGTCACGGAGCGGGCCTCGTGGGCCAGGTCGTCGCCGAGCTCCTCGACGGCCGTCGCGGTCTCGTCGGCGGCCTCGCTCACCTTGCGGGCGGCCTTCTCGCCTGCCGAACGGGTGCGCTTGGTGACCTTGGCCAGCACGCCGTCGACGCGGCCGCGGGTTTCCTCGGCGAGGCCGTCCACGCGGGACTGCGCGGTGTGGAGCGCCTCGTCGAGCTGCTCGAGGGCCTTCTTCACCTGCGGCTGCGCGGCGATCTTGTCCCACGCCTGCTCGCCGGACTCGGCCAGCTGGTTGTAGAGCTTGAGCGCGGCCTCGGTGTACTCGTCGATGGCCTTGCGCAGCTCGGCCGGGTCGAGCTTGCCGCGCAGGCTCTCGACGTCGGTCGGCAGGGCCCCGAGGTTCTTGCGGGCCTGCTCGCCGCTCTTGCGGGCCTTGGCGACGGCGTCGGTCACGGCCTGGCTCGCGAGGTTGCCGGCGCCGAGGGCGGCGAGCAGCGGGGTGCGGACCTGGTCGATGGCGGTGCTGACGGCCTTGCGGACGTCTTCGGTCTTTGGCGTGGTCATGGTGTCTCCTCGATGGCTTGTGTGGTGGGTGTGGCGGCGGCGGGTTTCTCGGCTGGTGTCACGGTGGGCTTCTCGGTGGACTTCTCGGCGGCGTTCTCGCGCCGGAACGACTCGTAGACGTCGAGCAGGACCTGTTTCTGCCGCTCGGTCAGCTCGGTGTCGGCGCGGATCGCCTCGCCGACCGGCCCACCCGTGGGAAGGTCGAGGATCCCCGCCTGCACGTACAGGGCTTCGGCGGAGATGCGCAGCCCTTTGGCGATCTGCTGGAGGATCTCCGCGCTGGGCTTGCGCACCCCGCGCTCGATCTGACTCAGGTACGGGTTGGACACTCCGGCGAGCTTCGACAGCTGGCGCAACGAGATCTTCGCGGAATTGCGCTGCTGGCGGATGTACCCGCCGATGTCGGAGGCAATGTCGGAAGCAATGTCCGCGACCTTGTCCATGGGGTTTTGGTTCCCGCCGGCTTCTGTCATCCGGTCACCTCCTCGCGACGTTTTCGACGGTACGCGGGAGTGCTAGCTATTGCAAGCACTCTGCTTGCACTTATGGATGTGGGCCCGCTCACCCGCCGCTACGGTGGTCCCATGGCAACCCAGCGGCTTCGCCGGCGGCTGGTCCGGCAGCTCATCGCCGAAGACGCGTTGCACGATCCGCGGTGGATCGATGCGTTCCGCACAGTGCCGCGGCACGTGTTCCTGCCGCGATTCTTCACCCGCGCCGGCGACCGCTGGGCCGCATTCGACCGGTCCGACCCGGGCTGGCTCGACCGCGTCTACTCGCGCGATGTCCTGGTGACACAACTCGACGACGATTCGTCACTGTGGGAGCAGGCACGCACTTGCGGGCCGATCCCCGGCGAACCCACCAGCTCCTCGAGCATGCCCGCGATCATGGCGATCATGCTCGAGGAACTCCGCGTCGCCGACGGCCATCGCGTGCTGGAGATCGGCACGGGCACCGGTTACAACGCAGCACTGCTCAGCCACCGCTGCGGCTCCGGCGCAGTGTCCACAATAGACATCGACGGCGAACTCGTGGCCACCGCCCGCACTCATCTTCGCGCCGCCGGCTACGCCCCCTCCACCGCGGTGGGCGACGGGACCCTCGGCTTCCCCTCGGGCATCCTCTTCGACCGCGTGATCTGCACCGCCGCCGTCTCCTCCGTTCCACTGGCCTGGCTTGAGCAAACGCTGCCGGGCGGCCACATCGTGACGACCCTCAACCGCCCACTCGGCGCCGGCCTCGTCCGCCTGACCGCCGGCCGCGGCCCCACCGCCCACGGTCGCGTCCTCTCCCGCGACGGGCGCTTCATGCCGCTGCGCGGCCACCGCCTACCGCCACCTCCACCCCTCCCGACGCCACCGGACTCGGCCTGGCGCCGGACCCGCTTACCACTGGAGATGGTCGTGACGCCGCGGATGGAGTTCGAGTTCTTCGCCTCGCTGGAGCTCCCGGGTGTTCGACCGGTGCGCGATCCCGCCCACTCTCCGGCCGCCTCGACGAACGCCGCCGACGACCCGGCCCCGGCCTCAGGCGCCAACTCCGACCCCGGGCACCCTCGCCCGGGATTCATCGCCCTCGTCGCCCCAGACGGCTCCTGGGCCCGCTACCGCACCCAAGGCGCCACGCTCGAAGTCGCCCAAGGCGGCCCCCGCGCCCTGTGGGACCTCACCGAAAACGCCTACCTGCTCTGGGATTCCCTCGGCCGGCCCACGCGCTCCGCCTTCGGCCTCACCCTGGCGGGCCCCGAGCAGTTCTTCTGGCTCAACGACCCCGACGGCCGCCGCTGGGACCTGGTCCCCTAGCACCTCGGCGGCGCCGGACCCGCGCGCTGGTGCGGCAATCGACGGGCATCGATACTGAGCTCGGGCGGCGATCACCAAGCCGACTTTGCCCGGCGCGACCGCCTGGTAGATCGCCGTCTTGCCGGACACCTGGGCCAGCCGGAGTACCGACCAGATCTGAGCGTCCCGGGCACGCTGGGCAGTGTCGTCCAGCAACTTGACCAGACCACCCACCGGCAGCTCGATCGAGAGGTCAGGATCCCGGCCCGGAGCGACCACATGTTCGGCCCCCTTGGGCAGCGAGAATCCGGCCGGGCCACCATCGGCCCCTGGTCGGGTGACACCGACCGGGAGCACCCTGCCGACACAAGCCCGAGCACCACCACCGCGACGATCAGCCTGCGCACGCGCCCGAACCTAGCGCCCCCGTGGCGCAACGAGGGCCGCATTCGCGTCCGAACTCGCCGCGGAACTGCCCGATCGGCGCACTCACAGCCGACGGCGCGGACCACCGATCCGCCAGCCGGAACGGACGGGGCGAATCCGCGTACCCACAGCGTTGCGGCTGCGGCGAATCAGGCCGACCGCGCCGCAGCGGTTGCCCATCGCAGGGACTCTCGGGAACTCTCGGCGCCGACGACCCGCCCAGCTCGCCTGGTCCGGCGTCAGCACGCGCACAGGCAGAACGGGTGCCCGGCCGGGTCGGCGTAGACGCGGAAGGTCTCCGGCGAGTCGTCGAGCAGCTTGGCGCCAAGGTCGAGCACCCGTTCGTGCGCGGCCTCGAGGTCGGTCACGTCCAA
>DASZNR010000017.1:0-7639 GCA_035551175.1 Amycolatopsis sp.
GTCGACGGCTTTGCGTCGCCGGCGCCCGCCCGATTCGGTGGGCCGGGCGAACGACCGGGGTCGTTGTGCCGCTTCATTTCGCGGTGCCGGCGGTGCGCGTGGGCCGCAGCCCGAGCGCGGCGAGTTCGAGGGCGCGGGCGAGGTCGCCCGGCGCGGCGACGCCGAGAAGGGAGCCTCGGTCGACGACGAGGACCACGTCCTGGCCCGGGCGCAGCCGTGCTCGGCTGAGGATCTGGGTCAGTGGGGTGTCCGGGGTGGCGACGAGACACGCGGGAGGCTTGGTGCAGATGTCTTCCAGCCGCGTCGAAGTCCGCTCGTTCGGCGGGATCCGCGTCAGTCGGGCGAGGCTGAGGACGCCGACGGGGGTGCCGTCGAACGACACCACCGGAAAAGTGCGGAAGCGCGCGGGCGCGGCCCGTTCCAGGAAGCCCTGCACGGTGTACCAGCCGGGTGCGGTCACCGGCTCGGTGCTCATCACGTCACCGAGCCGGAGGTGGGAAAGCAGCTGGCGCAACGGCGCCGCCGACTGTTCGGCGCGGGCGGTGACGGCGAGGAACCAGCCGATGCCGATCAGCCAGAACCCGGTGAGCGACGCTTGGGTCACGAGCGCCCAGGCGCCGAGTGCGACGACGGCGGCGGCGAGCAACTGGCCGCCGGCACCGGCGATCCGCCGGGCCCGGTCCCGGTCCCCGGTGAGGCGCCACGCGACGGCTTCGAGGATGCGGCCGCCGTCGAGGGGAGTGCCCGGCAGCAGGTTGAACGCGGCGAGTACCGCATTCGTCCAGCCGAGCCACGTGAGCGCCACCGTGACGGTCGAGGGCAGCACGGCCGCGCCGAGCGCCGCGGCACCGAGGAAAGCGCCGCCCACGAAGAGACTTGCGCCCGGCCCGGCGATGGCGATGAGTCCGGCGGCACGCGGAGTGGGTGGTTCGTCGGGAAGTTCGGTGGCGCCGCCGAGCAGCCAGAGCGTGATGCGCTCGACCTTGAGCCCGTAGTGCCGGGCGGCCAGCGCGTGACACAGTTCGTGGGCGAGCAACGACGCCAGGAACAGCAGGGCGCAGCCGATCGCGACTGCCCAGTTCACGACGACCGGCCAGCCGCGGGTGTCGATGGGCAGAACACTTTTCGCGAGCAGGTACGCCAGTACACCCATCACGATCAGCACCGACCAATGGGCGCCGATGCGGATCCCGGCGATGCGGCCGAGCGGGAACGTCGCGAAGGTCATCGGCCGACTCTTCCGCCGCGCGGTGTCGCGCGCGAGGGCCGCAGCTCCCCTGGCTCGGGGACCAAAGACTCCGGTGCCGCGGACATCAGCCCGCAGCGGCGCGAAGGTGGCTTTCCTACGGTCGGCGCCATGACGAACGAAACATCATGGACGAGCGCGAAAAGGCGCGGATCGAGGTGGATGCCCGCCGTGAAGTCGCCGAACGCGGCCAACACGGCAGCGCGATCCGCCGGTATCTGCAGGTGGACGAGCACCATGCGTCAAGAAGAACAAGCACGAAGCCACACCTGGACCGCCCGGCATGAAGGCCGCCGCTGACGTGCACCGGCCGGCCGCGGGCCGGTCCACGTCGGCGGCGTGGTTGCGCCGGTGCGTCGAGATCGGAGGAAGGGCAAAGGTCATGAGGGTTCTGGTCGCGGTGGCGACCCGGCACGGAGCGACGCGGGAAGTTGCGGAGCAGATCGCGGCCTCGCTACGCTGGGAGTTCGAGGACGCGGGAGTGCCGGCGGAGGTTGAGGTGGCCGACGCCGGCCGGGTCGGGTCCTTCGCGACCTACGATGCGGCGGTGCTCGGCAGTGCCGTCTACATCGGACATTGGTTGGAGCAGGCCCGGCGCCTGGTGCACGAGCACCGGGGCGAGCTGTCGCGCATACCCGTCTGGCTGTTCTCCAGCGGGCCGGTGGGGGAGCAGCCGCGGACCGGTGAGGATCCGGTGGACGTGAGCGACGTGGTGGCCGCGAGCGGACCCAGGGAGCACCGCTTGTTCGGCGGCAGGATCGACCGTTCCGTGCTGCGCTTCCCGGAACGCGCGGTGGTCGCGGCGCTGCGCGTGAAGGACGGCGACAACCGGGACTGGCCGACGATCCGTGCCTGGGGCACCGCCATCGCGCGTGAGCTCAGCGGGCATCGTGGCGAGGGCACCGGGGCCGGTGACCTTCGTCCCTCGGGTTCGGGCAGTCCGGCCGCGTCGCCGGAGCAAGCGCCACGGGTTCAGTGAAGGGGCAACACCGTTCGCGAGGAGAGGAGTGAGCATGACTTCGTCCCGTGGTCGTTCGCGGAACACAACCCCGTGCGGATCGAGGAGTCCACTGAGGACGACAGGTATGTCGTACGTGCGGAGCTGCCGGGGTTCGATCCGGAGAAGCACATTTCGGTGACGGCGCACGGTGACCTGCTGACGATTACGGCCGATCGGGAGGCGAAGGAGAACGTCGACGGCCGAAGCGAGTTCTACTACGGAAAGTTCAGCCGCACCGTGGCGCTGCCGGCCGGGGCCGAAACCGCCAACGTGAGCGCGAAGTACACCGACGGCATTCTCGAGATCACCGTCCCGCTGGCCGCGCAACCGTACGAGAAACAGATCAAGATCCACGTCGACAAGGACTGAGGCCGATGGTGATGGCGTGGCCCGCGGACATGGCCACCATGCCGCTGCGGGAGTGTCGACCAGGCGGCGCTGGCACTGCCGGCTGATGGCAGGTGACTCTCGTGCGTCCACCTGGGCCGCTGTGCACCGAGGCCGCGCTTCGGTTGCGCGCCGGTTCCGGTGAACGGAACTGCTCCATGCGGTTCGTCGCCGTTTCCGTCCGGTGTGGACCGTTTGACGGCGAAAATTGCCTGGGATGCCCACGTTTGCGGCCGGCTTCGTGAACGGAAATCCGAACCGGAGGAAAAGATCATGACCACAGTCAACGGCGGCGACATCGTCGTCGGCGTGGACGGATCGGCGGGCAGCGTCGCTGCGGTGCGCTGGGCGCTGTCGGAGGCCCGGGTCAGCGGCCGGACCGTGGTGGCCCTGCGGGCCTGGACCTACGACCCGCTCGTCGACCTCGAATCGGCCGTCACCCGCTCGCTGGAGGAAATCGCGCGCCGGTACCGGCACGAACTGGATGAGGTTGTCGCTAAGGCCGCGGCCGGTACCGAACCGGTTTCGGTGCGGACCGGCACGATCGAGGGTGCACCCGGTCCGGCTTTGGTCCGCGCTGCGGCCGACGCCACGATGCTGGTGCTGGGCAGCCACGGACACAGCCGGGTGCTGACCATGCTCGTCGGCTCGGTCTCGAAGTATTGCTTGCGCGAGTCGAGGTGCCCGGTCGTCATCGTCCCGGCCCGCTCGGCCGCCGAATGCGAGCCGCTCCCGGAGCCCGAGTCCGGCCGTGCCTACTACCCGGGCCCGTTGTTGTGAGGAGCTTCACGGACTCGTGAGTGGCGCGCCGGTTAGAACCGGCGCCGCCACTCACGAGTCGTGCCAGCAGCGGGGCAGAGGTTCAGAGGCCGCTTTCGTCCCGGTGGTAGGGGACTTCAGGCCCTGACGGGAGTCAGTGCCGGTGCGCGACCGTAGGGCTGGGCCGCCGCGTGGGCGGGCAGCTGCCGGTTCCCGGCACAGCTGAATGTTCGGCCGCGGCGGCGCCTGAGCCGTGCAGCCAGCCGGCCCCCGAGAAGTGGAGGAAGCCGTGCAAGCACGGGACATCATGAGCCGACCGGTGGTGCGGCTCGGGCCGGACACACCGGTGCGTGAGGCGATCGCGCTGCTGACCGAGCATTGCGTCGCAACGCTGCCGGTGGTCGACGACGAGAACCACCTCGTCGGCATCTTCACCGAGGCGGACGCACTCGCCGGTGTCTTGACCGGCGAGCCGGTGGGGCCGGATCTGCGGGTGCAGGCCGTGATGACGAAGCAGGTCGACGTCGTTGATCTCGACACCGACGTGAGCGACATCGCCGCCCGGATGCTGGTCGATCGGTTGCGAAGCATGCCGGTGGTGGATGAGGGCGGCCTGGTCGGGATCGTCAGCCGCCGCGATCTGCTGCGCCTGTTGGTCCGCCACGACGACGCGATCGCGTCACGGCTGCGCGCTCTGCTGAGCGACTACGCGGGCCACCGGATCCGCTGGGACGTCGCGGTAGCCGGTGGAGCGGTGACCATCCACGGGACTTTCGCCGACGAGGCCGAACGCCGTCTCGTGACGGCGCTCGCTCGCATCGTCGAAGGCGTCGTGTCGGTGGAGCTCGCGGCACCGAACGCGACGCCGTGACCGTCGACGCGGGCGCCTGTCTGCTCGAGCGGACTTCAAGATCGAGGAGGAGTGATGCACGCACAGCCTGGTGACTGGCTCGTCGTGCAGGGCGTCCGGGTCGACCGGCTGGAGCTCCGAGGCTGCATCATCGCGGTCGGCTCGCCGCCGTACACCGTGCGCCGGCCGGCCGACGACCACGATGCGACCGTGTGCCTGGGACCCGACGCGATCGTGCTCACCCAAGCCGAGCTGTCCGCGCGCGACGAGCAGGACCGGGAGCGGTTCCAGCGGCTGGGTGCGCTGCGGCGGGCGGGAAGCGGAGCACGTCGTGTCCGAACTTGAGCAAGCGGCGGTGATCGCGGGGATCGACGGCTCGCCTTTGCGCGGCAGGCGCGTTGGCCGGCGGCATCGGCTTGAACACCGCAGCTTGAACACCGCAGCTTGAACACCGCGGCGCCGGGGTCTCGCTTGCCGACCGGCGTCCTTGCTGCGTTCGGCTCGTGAGCTGGGTCCTGTCCGGGCTGGCGCTGATCGTCGTGGCCGGCGGCTTTCTCGGGTGGGCCACCGTGGCGGGATGGCGCGGCTCGCGGCCGGCGCCCCGGTTGGGATACGCCGCCGGAGTGGTGCTCGCGGGCTGGCTCGCCGTCCAGCTGGCAGGGAACGGGGTAGTGGTGGCTCTCGTTCTGCTGGTTCTGCTGACGGTGCTGTGCCGGTGCGTCCAGGCGGCGGTGACTTCGTGACCCACGCGGCGGGGATGTGCCGCGTCGAGCGCGGATTCCGCCTGGGGGTGTGCGAGATGCCGGGAAGCGGTCCGCGCCGATGTGGCCACCGCACGGCTCTTCGTCCGGTGACGAGGTTCGGCGGCCCGGCGCCCGGCCGCGCGAATCGTTGGTCATTTCCTGACGCCGCAAGGATTTTCGGGGCCTTGACGGTTCCCGGTGGCACGGCGAGACTGAATCGTTCGTGGTGCGCAGTGCGAGGGGGCCGCGAAGTCGACGACTGGGAGCAGGGGTGAGCCAGCGGGACGCACCGGAGCAGGCCGGGCTGATCTTCCCCGACCAGCCGAGGTTGGAGCTGGACCAGCTGCTGGCCCAGCTGATCGAACGTGCCCGGGAGGTCATGGCCACCCAGGGGCGGTTGCGCGGGCTGCTGCGGGCGACGCAGGCGATCACCAGCGGGCTCGCGTTACCGGCGTTGCTGCGGCGCGTCGTCGGTGCGGCGAGGGAGCTGGTCGAGGCGGAATACGCCGCGCTCGGGGTGATCGGTACCGACGGGCGCCTGGTGGAGTTCGTGCACACCGGGATGGACGAGGCCGCGGTTGCGCGGATCGGGCGGCTGCCGGAAGGCAAGGGGCTGCTCGGGGCGGTGATCGAGGACCCCCGGCCCGTCCGGTTGGCCCGGCTGCAGGACGACCCCCGCTCGACCGGGTTTCCCGAGGGGCACCCGCCGATGACGAGCTTCCTCGGCGTGCCGATCCGGGCCCGGGGCGAGGTTTTCGGCAATCTCTACCTCACCGAGGGCGTGCACGGGCCGTTCACCCAGGAGGACGAAGAGCTGGCTCTCGCGCTGGCGGCCGCGGCGGGCAGCGCGATCGAGAACGCCCGGCTGTACGAGACGGCGCGCAGCCGGCAGGAATGGCTTCGCGCGTCGGCGGCCGTCACCCGCGATCTGCTGTCGACGGACCCGGGAGACCCGCTCGAGCTGATCGTGACCTACATGCGGGAGCTGGCGGACGCGGATCTGGTGAGTGTGGTCCGTCCGGTGGGAGACGCGGTCCACGTGGCGCACGCGGTGGGCGTCGGCGCGGACGAGCTGCGCGGGCTGGTGCTCGCGCCCGGCGCGACGGTGGCCGGCCAGGTACTCGAGAGCGGAAAGCCCCGTGTGGTCTCCTGGCCGGAGGAGGTGCGGCGGCTGCCCGGCCGGCCGCCGGTGCCGGCGAACCTCGATGCCGTCCTACTGGTCCCGTTCACCGGCACGGGTGAGACCAACGGCGTCCTGTCCGTCGCGCGGCTGGCCGGCCGTCGCACGTTCACCGCCGACGAAATCGACATGGCGGCGTGGTTCGCCGATCAGGCGTCGGTGGCGGTCGAGCTTGCGCGGGCTCGGGCCGAGCGGGAGCTCGACGCGCTGCACGACGAGCGGGACCGGATCGCCGCCGGCCTGCACCGCGACATCGTTCAGCGGGTCTACGCCGCCGGGCTGTCCCTGCAGACCACGGCCGGGCTCGCGCGGTCCCCGGTGGTCGCCGCCCGGCTTCGCGCGACGATCACGGACCTCGACGAGATCATCAATCGCGTGCAGGACACCGTTTTTCAGGTGGACGAGCCGGTGGCGCCCCGCTCGGTGCTCGACGAGGTACTGCGTGTCCTGGCCGACGCGAGCGCGGCGCTGGGCTTCGCCGTGTCGACGCGACTGGTCGGGAAACTGGATTCGATTCCGTTCGACGCGGTGGTTCCCTTCCTCGACGAGGCCCTGCGGCTGGTCGTCCTGCACGGCGCGGCGGAAGCCGCCGAGGTGGAGATTCAGGTGGAGCCGGACCAGGTGCAGGTGGTCGTGCACCACCACGGGACCGGCGACCTCGATGCCGCCGCCGGGCCGGAGCTCGCCGTGCTGGCCGAACAGGCGAAACGCCGTGGCGGCACACTCGTCGTCACGGGAGGAAGCCGGCTGGACTGGACGGTCCCGGCCGGAACGGGACCTGCCACGGCGCAGTGAGGACTTTTGGTCGTCGCCGGACGGGCCGTTGGGGTCGTAGGCTCGTTTTCTGGCCGCACGGTGCCGTGCCGTGCCGACGTCGGAGAGTGACGCATGCTGCGGGTTTTCCTGGTCGATGACCACGAGGTAGTCCGGCGCGGTGTCGCCGACCTGCTCGAGGAGGACGAAAAGCTGACTGTGGTGGGCCAGGCGGGAAATGTTTCGCAGGCGCTGGCCCGGATTCCGGCGCTGCGGCCGGATGTCGCGGTGCTCGATGTGCGGCTGCCGGACGGCAACGGCATCGAGCTCGCCCGCGAGCTGAGGTCCCGGCTGCCCGAGCTGAGGTGCCTGATGCTCACGTCCTACACCGACGAGCAGGCGATGCTCGACGCGGTGATGGCCGGTGCCAGCGGTTACGTGATCAAGGACATCAAGGGCCTCGACCTCGTTTCGGCGGTCCTGGACGTCGGGGCCGGAAAGTCGCTGCTCGACGCGCACGCCGCGGCCGCGTTGATGGCGAAACTGCGGGACAGCGCGGAAAAGAAGCGCGGCCCGCTGGCCCAGCTGTCCGAACAGGAACGCGCGCTGCTGGAGCTGATCGGCGAAGGGCTCACCAACCGGCAGATCTCGGAGCGGATGTTCCTCGCCGAGAAGACGGTGAAAAATTACGTTTCACGGCTGCTGACCAAGCTCGGGATGG
>DASZNR010000018.1:0-155691 GCA_035551175.1 Amycolatopsis sp.
AGATCTGGCACAACCGCCAGCGCCGTCACAGCCGACTGGGATGGTTGACTCCGATAGAGTTCGAGAACGCAACCGTCGTGGCATGAAAATCCATCAACCGGACTCCACGAAACCCGGGGCACACCAGAGCCTGCACAGAACCCGGGGCGCATCACCCTCAGCCCGATGCAACCGGCGGATCTCCGCCCGGTCCTCCACGTTCAACACCCTCCTACCTCAGAGGGGTCAACCTTCAGAAGACTCCTGGGGGTCAGTTTTCACGAGTCGACGACACACGGTCCGCGACCGGTTCAGTGATGATCGAGTGGCCACATGATTCAGGATTCAGCAAAAAAGGACCGCACGATCACGTGCAGAAAATGGACAACCCGGATATTCTCACTCGACTGTACCAGTTGGGTCTCCCTGCGGGTTACAGCCAGGCTCGACTAGGCTCAAAATCGCCTCATCAACACGGTCAACGAACAGCTAAATGAGGTGTACCCATTCGCTAATTCTGCTCAGCTTCAAAGATGCCCAGGTATCGCCAGGTCGCGCATTCTCCAGGGGCGTCGATGCGGAGGTGCTCCGGTCGTATGGGCGTTGGGCGAAGACGCGGACGGATCACCTGCATACCGGCCGCTGCGCGCCGCGCCCGGCCGACCCGTGAGAGGATCGGCGGGTGGTTGTGAGCGCGGGTGATATCCAGGAGGCGGCTGGGGTGCTGGGCGCAGGGGGGCTGGTGGCTTTCCCGACCGAAACCGTCTATGGGCTGGGCGCCAACGCCGAAAACGCCGCCGCGGTCATGCGCATCTTCCAGGTCAAGGGCCGCCCCTCGTCCCACCCGCTGATCGTGCATATCGCTGGGGCGGAGCACCTGGATGAGTGGGTCGCTGATGTGCCTGCATCGGCTCGCCTGCTCGCCGACCATTTCTGGCCGGGCCCTCTGACCCTGGTGGCGCCGCGCGGTGCCCGCGTGCCGCTCGAGGCCACCGGTGGCCAGCAAACGGTGGCGGTGCGCGTGCCCGACCACCCCGTCGCGCTCGCGCTGTTGTCGGCGTTCGGCGGCGGCGTCACCGCCCCGTCGGCCAACCGTTTCGGCCAGGTCAGCCCCACCACGGCCGGGCACGTCCGGGCCGAGCTCGGTGACGCGGTCGACCTGGTGCTTGATGGGGGCCCTTGCCAGGTCGGCGTCGAGTCAACGATCGTCGACACCACGGGCGCGGCGCCCCGCATGCTGCGGCCGGGCGGGGTGACCCGCGAGGACCTTGAAGCGGTACTGGGTTGCCCGGTTGTCGACGACTCGTCAGCCAGCCAGGTGCGGGTACCCGGCCAGCATCCGTCCCACTACGCGCCGCGGGCGCGTGTGGTGCTCGTCGCGCCGGAGGCCCTTGTCGCCGAGGCGCAGCACGCCCACGTGCAGGGTCATCAGGTGGGTGTCCTGCTGCCGCCAGGTCTTGCCGGCGCTGCGGTCGCGGCGCGCGCGGTGATCCCCGTCCCTCGCTCGGTGGCCGCCTACGCACGCGGCCTGTACGGGTTTTTCCGCGACCTCGACCAGCACGGATGCGACGTGATCGTGGCGTCCCTGCCGCCCGAGGAAGGACTGGGCCTGGCGATCGCCAACCGGCTCCGCAGAGCCGCTGGTCCGCGCCGCCCCGGGTGACCGGCAGTCAGGACGCGGCGCCGGCGGGGACGTCCACGCCTTGGGCGGTGACGAATTGCACCCGGCCTTTGGCCAGCCGGTAGCGCAGACCCACCACGCCGACCTGCCTGGCGGCGACCCGCTCGGCGAGCACCCGGGAGCGATCCAGCAGCAGCTCGACGGTGAGCCGGACGTGCTCGTCCACGGCCTCGTCGGCCTGAACGCGACCGGCGGCCCGAGCGGCGAGCACGCTCGGAATCACCGCCTGCACGACGTCGCGTACATACCCGCCCGGAGTGATTCCCTCGTCCAGCCCGGCACGAGCGGCGGCCACCGCGCCACACGAATCGTGGCCGAGGACCACCACCAACGGGCAGCCGAGCACCTCCACGCCGAACTCGATGCTGCCCAACGCCTCGACACCCACCACGTGCCCAGCGTTACGCACGACGAACAGATCACCCAGCCCGCGATCGAAGATGATCTCGGCAGCTAGCCGCGAGTCAGAGCAACCGAACAGCACCGCGAGCGGGTGCTGACCCGGTGCGATCTCAGCCCGGCGGGCCGCGTCCTGGTTCGGATGCTCGACGGCACCATCCACAAAACGCCGGTTACCGGCCACCAACAGATCGACAGCGTCAGCAGGACTCACAGATGCAGCAGCATCGGTCATGATCGCAGCCTACGACCACGCGGCAGCAACGTCCGGAAGGGGAGCCTCCACCGGACAAGATCACCTGAGTCGCGCCGCTCAGTCACGCCCGACTGCCTCCCGACTCCGCGCTGGTGGAGACGGGCGTTGCTGGTTCCGCAGCTGACGATCCGCCGGTAGCAGTGTGTGTAAGAGCCGCGCAACCACACCCACCCGCGCCCGTTCCCGCCAGTCCTTCTCGGTGGCAAGCAACTGGTAGCTAGCCAGCATACGCCTCAGCACTGAACGGCTTGCTTCTGTTCCCGAGCCTTTCTGCGTCGTCCAGCGATGTTGGACGACGGAGAGGGTTCTGAGTGCTCTACCAGCCACCTGACCTGCGACTTCGCGATCAATCGTGCTTTTCGGCGACTGCTACCGGAAGGCCCACTATGGGCCCCGGAAGCAGATACGGGCCGATCACCGAAAGCGTCGGGAATGTTGTCTACCGGAGAAGGGGCTTGTCGGAGGTCGTGAAGTGGGCGACAGTCCCGGCGATCGCCGAGAGGTAACGGCCCAGCACCACACGGTTGACGTTCTCGATGCGGTCGCAGGACTTGTGGTAACAGGGGTCATACCGCTCGCCCGGCTGGCCGCCCCAGGCCTGGGCCTGCGCACCGGGCTTGTCCGCGGCGTCACCGTTTTCCGCACCACCGGACGGGATGTCGGCTTCGACGAACGGTGTTTCGTCGTCTCCGACGAATTTGATGATTTCCGGTTTCACCCCGGTCGCCGCCAGCTGGCCGGCGAGGACACCGGCGACGGCGGCCGAACCGGGTGGGCCAGTCTCGGACTGGTCGTCACCCACCCCGCCCTGGGCGAAGTAGCCGGCGTTGGGTGAGGCCACCATGTCCACATTCAGGTACAACATGATCTTGTCGCGATCGGCGGCGGACAGGCTGTGCACGTACGACGTCGAGCCCTCTAATTCGTTCTCTTCCGAGCCGAAGAACGCGAACCGGACCATATTGCGCAACGGCGCCGACGGACCGAGGTTACGGGCGATTTCCAGCAGCGTGGCGACACCGGAACCGTTGTCGACGATCCCGGGGCCGTCCTCCACCGAATCCAGATGAGCCCCGATCACCACCACGTGAGCCGGGTCCCCGGTACGGGTCTGCGTGATGACGTTGCGCCCGGCGCCAAGCTCGCCCCGGTGTTCCCGGGACACCTCGAAGGTCGGCGTGCTCACGTCGTAACCGGCAGCACGTAGGACCCCGGCGACGTAGTCGACGCTCGCGTCGTAACCGGGGCCTGGCGACACCCGTGTGCCGCCGTTCTGGTCGGCGATCTTCTGCAATGCCTGCAGGTGGACGACCGCCCCGGCATCACTCACTGAACTCTTCAGCTGGCGAGCGACCTGGCCGTCCACCACCTGAACGTTCGGCTCGGGCGGCTCCTCCCCCGGCGACGAACAACCGCCGACAACCACACCGCCTATCAGCACGAGCGCAAGACTTCTACGAGTCAGGCCCCGCTTCGGTAACCGCATCACATCCAACTCCCCTTTTGGCTCCAAACCGACCTTTGCACCATTGCAGATCGACGGAATCACCACACGGCACGACAAGGCTCGGCACCGGCGCGGTGGCCGTGGTGATGCCGAACGACCCGCGGTCGCGGCCTCAACCGCCGAAGGCTTCGTTTAGGCTGTTGGGTCGATGGGTGTGGGCTGATTGGTGAGGTTCGCGCAGTTGGGTCGAGCCGGACCTGGCGGTAGGATGATGCGCGAGAAGTCAGCGGCCTAAGGGAGCGAGGTTTGCCGATGGCCAGCGCAGTCGGCTCGCCAGATCCTTCTGCACATTGTTCTGGCGGTGTCGAGGTCAGCGCGCCTGAGGGGGGCCCGGTGACCGTGCGGGCCCGAGGAGAGCTCGATGCCGGCGAGTTCGAGGCTGCTTTGCGATCGGGCTACGCCGGTGCCAACGGGCCTATGCTGATCGACCTGACCGGTGTGACGTATTTCAGCATGGAAGACGCTTGGGTCCTGGTCGACTTCCGTCTGGCCCACGCCACGACACGGCTGCTTCTGCGAGTTTCGTCGGTGGTCGAGCGTAAGCTCGCCACACTGGGTGTTGCCGAGCTGTTCTCGTTGTAGGCGCTACGAGGACAGTCAGGGCGGACGGGCGCGGTGTCAAGTGGGGGGAGGGGGCACCGCGCCCGCGCGCACACCGTACCGAAGCCCCCGTCACCTGCATCACGCAGGCGGGCTGCCAGGGCGAGTGCGGGTCGCAGAAGTAGACCGGTACTCCGGCGGCCACGGAGAACTGTTTGTGGGCGGCCATCTCGCAGCTTTGGTCCCAGTTCAGCGAGCCCCGTAGGTGTTCGGGCAGGGTTTGGATCAGGGGCACGAGCACGTCGCGGACCTCCTCGGCGGTGTGCCCGCCGGGCAGGTGCCCGAGCAGGACGTAGCGGGTGGAACGCTCGACCAGGGTCACGATCGCGTGCTCGTTGCGGGTGCCGACGATCAGGTTGCCTTCCCAGTGGCCGGGCACGGCCCGGTCCTCGATCTCGGCGGGTCGGTCGGAGATCATCACCACCTTCTCGACGAACCGGTGCGTGCGTTGGTCGGGCTTGCGGTGTGGTGTGCGGCGGGTACGTCCGGTGCGCAGCGCGTCCGCGACCTCGCGCCGCAGCCCGCCCGGGCCTGGACATAGATCGCCTAGTAGCTCGTCTCCGGACTCACCCGCATGTCCTCGTCGTGGGGAACTCGATGACGGAAAGCGTGACAGATCAGCTCGGGCGACCACCGCTCCCGCAGCTTGTCGGCGACGTAGTCACGCAGCCGCCCGTCCTGGGCGAGCTTGGACCGCTTGGGCGCGGGCGGCTGGTGGCCCACGCCCGCTGCGCCTGATGCGGGCGATAGACACCATCGACCGAACGGGCGTCGATCTCGCGTTTGACCGTGGACGCAGCTCGGCCCAGCGCCCGCCCGATCGCCCGCAGCGACGCACTCTGACGGCGCAGGTCCGCGATCAGCTCCCGCTCGGTCACGGTGAGGAACCGAGGATGCAGCTCGGCCTGGACCGCCGCCAGCGACGGTCCTGACGTGGCAACAATGGTGGTCACGCCCGTGGTGTAGCCGATTCGGCGTCCATCCGGATGGAGGCGCGCGTTGCCGATCTTCCGGATCCCGCGGTCCCAGTCCCTGGCGGTGCGTTCGTTGACGCTCACGTGCGCTGCGGCTTCGCGCCGCCGCACCCCGCCCGCGCGAAGCCGGTCGTACTCCGCCCGGCCCGGATGCCGGTCTGGCTGAAGCAGGTCCAGGGCTGCTGCGTGCATTGAGCTCCGCACACTTCGATCTCGGATCAGCCGAGCCGCCAGACCACTCGCCAACAGAGCGAAGCACGATAGTGCTGGACTGACGGCGCCTAGACGCCCGGCCGTCGAAATGACCAGGAGGCTGGTACGACTGTCCGCCAGATCGATGATCTCGACGAGAGGCGCGTAGACCGGGCTCGTCATGCGGATGCTGAACACTGGCGATCTTACCGGCGTCCTATCTCCGCGGAGACGCTTCGAAAGCAGCTTCGGGTCGGTGCGAAGACGTCACGGCCATTAGTGACGGTGGTTCGCACCGAGGACGTTCCACAAAGGCTCAGCGGATAAGTAGGCGAATCAAGTCAGATACCGTCCGAATTCGAACCCGCTGGTTAACGCGTTCCGTGGCACCTGTCCGATTTGCCGAAATCTGTCGAATCAGAACGGACCACTACCTTCGGATCGCGGGCTGTCGACCGTCGCCCTCTGTTCGCGAATGGGCCAGGTCTGGCACCGAGTCGAAGGCACGGTCACCGCGGGCCGCCAGGTGGACCGTGGCAGAAGTAGGCGTTGTACGGGCGTTCACCAGGCATGCGACCACCGCGTGCCCGAAATCGGGCAGGATTTTGACGATCAGGTGGTCGCTGGAGCATGATGGGCGCAATGCCGGAAGATGATCTTGTGAGACATGTTGCGGGCATGCTCAGCGTCAGCCCTGAGCATGCCCGCAAGGTCATTGCCGACATCCTGGATTACTTCAACGAGACCGTGGAAAGTTACGTTCGCCGTCGGCATGCCGAATGTCAGCTGTGCGGTATGCGCAACGAGGAAATCTTCACCTTGCTGCAGGGCGAATTAGGTGCCCGTCTTGTAGCCGCGCCGCAACTGTCGCTGCGGCAATTGCGACGCATGATCTACGGATGAGGAGACGCGACGATGTGCGGAATTGTCGGATACATCGGTTCCCAGGACGCGGTGCCGCTGCTTGTTCAGGGCCTGACCCGGCTTGAGTACCGGGGCTACGACTCCGCGGGTGTCGGCGTCATCGATCGGTCTGGACAACTGCACGTCAACCGGGCCGCCGGCCGGGTACGGGACCTGCAGGCGATGTTGCCTGCCGCAACTGCAGGTGGGGTAGGTATCGGCCACACCCGGTGGTCCACACACGGTCCGGCAACTGAGCAGAACGCGCACCCGCACCGATCCGAAGACGGCCGGGTGTGCGTTGTACACAACGGGATCATCGATAACGCCGCCGCGCTGCGCGCACGGTTGGACGCCGAGGGCGTGACGCTGCGCTCGGACACCGACACCGAGGTCGTCGCGCACCTGATCGCGAGGTCGACGGCGGAAACGCTGGAGGAGGCTGTGATCGAGGCGCTCGGCCAGATCGAGGGCACCTACGGGCTCGCGGTCCTGGATGCGCGGCACCCCGACCGACTCGTAGTGGCCCGCAATGGTTCTCCGCTGATCATCGGCATCGGTGAAGGAGAGACCTATGTGGCCAGTGATCTGGCCGCCCTCGTTCGCCACACTTCCACGGTTGCTCACCTGGAGGACGGTGAACTCGCGACCGTCACCGCATCCGGGTTCGCCACCTTCACCGCAGACGGCGCCAAGGTGACCAAATCCCCGATCGTGGTCGAGGTCGGCGCCGACGACTACGAACTGACCGGTCACCAGCACTACATGCGCAAGGAGTACCTCGAGCAGCCAGAAAGCGCGCGCAGCGTGCTGCGCGGACGTCTTGAGGACCGATTCGGCACTACCCGGCTCAATGGTCTCAACCTCGAGCCGCGGGACAACCGCGCGATCACCCGGGTGAAGATCCTCGGCTGCGGATCGGCGTACTACGTCGGACAGCTGGGTGCGCAGCTGATCGAGGAACTCGCCCGCATCCCGGCCGACGCAGAACCCGCCTCGGAGTTCCGCTACCGCAATCCGGTGGTCGAACCCAGCACGCTCTATGTAGCGGTGAGCCAGTCGGGTGAGACCGCGGACACGCTGGTCGCGGTGGAAGAGATCAAACGCAAGGGCGGACGGGTCGTCGGTGTCGTCAACGTCGTCGGTTCGTCGATCGCGCGTGCCTGCGATGGCGGTATCTATCTTCATGCCGGGCCCGAGATCGCGGTCGCTTCAACCAAGGCGCTGACCAACATGGCATTGGCGTTCGCGATGCTGGCGATCAATCTCGGCCGCGTTCGGGATCTGTCCGTGGCCGACGGTCGCCGGCTGGTGGAGGGTCTGCGGCGAATCCCTGACCAGATCGCGGAAGTCCTGGCTCAGGAGGACGCGATCGCAGACATCGCGAAGCAACTCGCCGATGCGACCAGCCTGTTCTTCATCGGCCGGGTCCGAGGCTTCCCAGTCGCGCGGGAGGGCGCGCAGAAATTCAAGGAGATCACCTACTGTCACGCCGAGGCATATCAGAGCAGCGAGCTCAAGCACGGTCCGCTTGCGCTGATCAGTTCGGAACTGCCCACTGTGGCGGTCGTACCACAGGACGACCTGACCGAGCGCAATCTGGGGGCGCTGCACGAGATCGCCGCGCGCAATGGTCCGCTCGTCGTCGTGACGCACGACGACGTCGACCTCGGCGGACTCGCCGCTCGCCGGATCACCGTGCCGCGCAACGAACCCGAGCTCGATCCGATCCTCCTGACCGTGCCGATGCAGCTGCTTGCCTACCACGCGGCCCTAACCTTGGGCCACGACATCGACAAACCACGAAACCTCGCAAAGTCGGTCACCGTCGAATGACCGTCGAGCGCCCCGACGAGGCGGCAGGCCTTGTTGTTGCGGCCAAATTGCTGGATCGATGCTGTCGATTTGACTGATCCTGCTGCGTAGCACCAGGGACACGAATTCCCACACTAGGCACAGGCTCGGTATTCCTAAAATAGCGCCCGGCCTGCGTAAACGTCCAGGCCGGGCGATCTTGAAAGCTGTGGAGGTTCGGGGACCTTACTCGAACATAAAAGACCAGGTCAGAGCGCTGGAAGAGCTCCGCGAGAAGCTTCCCAGCCTCGATGCCCCCGAGCCGAGCTTGATCAAGTGCGGCCGGCCTCGCCGTGCTCGGCAACTCCGTGCCGATCAAGTCGAGCAGTTGATCGCCGACTACCGGTCCGGCGCGACAGTGTACGAACTCGGTGAGCCCTCAAGGATCTCGACGATGCCGGCAGCCGAGACGGAGTCGACCGCATCCGCGCGCTGAAGCCGCGCCCTCGCCGACAATGCGACGAAGAGCAAGAACCTCCTCCGGGCTCTGGAAGTCGCTGACGACGTCAGGAAGGAGATGGTGCGGGACATCAACGAGCGGCGCGCCGAGCTCAAGTCGGCGAGACCCTGGCCACGGTCTCGCAGGTGCTCAACCGCTCGAACGTCGTTCCGCTGCCAGCTGAGATCGCACAAAGTTCCGCCACATCGAAGGAGGGCCAGCAGATGGCCAGGTCGAGCACGTCTTCTTCGATGATGGTTTGCGCGGCATCCCGTCGGGGGCACTTCCTGCTAGGTCAGGACGCTATCCCTCCCTCGCCATCAAGATCAACCCCCGGTGCACCCCCGGAATTGGGGGAACCATCGTGCTCTCCAGAGCGGGCAACGAAAAACGAAAAGGCCCTCAGGTTGTCGGCGGCAGGACCTGGTGAACAAGCCGCCGGATCCGGGCGAGGTCGACGTCGGTTGCCAGCCGAGCCCGGTCCGGCGTCCGGTCGGTGAGCGGGTCGACGCCGAACAGCAGACGGGGCAGCGCCGGGTGGATCGCCAGGCCGATCAGCTCGTTCGCCGCCGCCTCGGCAACGTCCGCTTCGAGGCCTGACGCGGTCACGAGGTGGGCCGCGACGTTGCTGGTGGTGATTCCGAAGACGACGTCGAAGAGGCCACCTGCCAGGTCCGGCAAGCGGTCGGCTTCGCCGATGCCGAGGCGGAGCATCTTCCCGACGGAAGACCAGCCGAGCAGCTGCACGAGGCGCCCGCAGTACTGCACGATCGCCTCCGCAGGCTCGTCGGCGTAGTCGGCGGGTGTGCCCATCCGCTCGCCGAACAAAGTGCGGATGCGTTCGACGACCGCGAGGAACAGCGTGTCCTTGGTCGGGAAGTGCGCGTACAGGGAACGTTTCGATGTCTCCGCACGGGCCGCGATCGCGTCCATGGAGGTTCGTTCGAAGCCGTCGTCCAGGAACGCGAGCTTCGCCGTGTCGAGGATGTGCTCGCGCAGCTGTTGCCCGCGTCGGGCCATGGCGTCCACCTCAAAGTATACGGTACAGTCGAGTTTACTTTGGTTCGATGCTGATGGGAGTCATCATCCATGATCGTGGTTACCGCCCCGACCGGGCAGATCGGCGGAAAGCTCGTCTCGACGTTGCTGACACACGACGAACCCGTCCGGCTCGTCGTCCGCAACCCCGCCAAGCTGCCGGCCGAAGTCGCCGAGCGAGTCGAGATCGTCGAGGGATCGCACCGCGACCCCGACGTCCTGGATCGCGCTCTCGACGGCGCCGACGCGTTGTTCTGGCTCATGCCGGCGGCCGCGACCGCGACGAGTCCCTACGAGGCGTACGTGAGCGCTTCCGTCCCGGGCGCCGACGCCGTCGTCCGCCGCGCCGTGCCGCGCGTGGTGATCGTCTCCGCACTCGGACGGGGAACGCAGATCTACGCCGGGCACGTGTCGGCGTCGCACGCGATGGAAGACCTGTTCCGCAGCACCGGCGCGCACGTTCGCGCACTGGCTCTGCCGACCTTCATGGACAACGTCCTGCGGCAGGTGGCCGCTATCCGCGACGGGGTCGTTCCGGGCACGTTGCCGGCCGAGTTCCGGATGCCGTGGATCGCGACGAGGGACATCGCGGAGCTCGCCGCTGGGTATTTGCTCGACCACACCTGGACCGGGCAGGACTCGGTCGAGTCCCTCGGCGGTGAAGACCTGTCATACGACGACATCGCCGGGATCCTCACCGACGTCCTCGGCACGCCCATCCGATACGAGCGCGGCGAACGGGCCGACCTGGAGCGGTTCCTCGTCAGCCGTGGGTTTTCCGAGGCGATGGCGCGGTCCATGATGGACATGGACCGGGCCGGCGAACGCGGCATCAACAACGCCACGCCGCGCACTGCGGAAAACACCACGCCCACCACGTTTCGCGAATTCGCCGAGAAAACCGTCAAGCCGGCGCTGGCCGCATAGACGTCGTCGTGCACCGAACCGGCAGCGGGTGCCGGAACCGATCTCCGAGATCGTTATTGGCGCGTCTCGATTTCCGCTGCCGCCCGGCGCACAGCGGTGAGGTACTCCGGCAGCCGGTCGGGGGCGTAGCGGAACTCCGGAACCCCGAGCGAGATCGCGGACCTCGCGTGGTCCTCGGTCCCGCCCACCGCGACGCCCAGAGCCACGAACCCGGACCTGGTCTCGGTGACATTGGTGCCGAACCCCTTGCGGCGGACGTCGTCCAGCGTGCGTCGCAAACTCCGGGGATCGGCGGCGAGACGTGATCCGTCGTAGAGCGCGATGACGTCTTCGTCGCTCATCGTGGCGAGCATGGCGCGGCCGCCGGAGACCATGTGGGCCGGAAGCACGAGGCCGGTCCGGTCGCCGACGCGCACCGCCTGAGGAGATTCGACGGTGGCGGCGAAGTGCACGTCGCGGCCGCGGAGCACTTGCAGGAACACCGTTTCCCCCGTCCGTTCCGAAAGCCTTTTCATGGCGGGTGCGGCCGCGCTCCGCAGCCGGCCGAGCGGGTCACGGCCCGGCTGGTTCGCCGGCAGGCGGTGGCCCGCGCGGTACTCGCGCAGCACGCCCTGCTCGGCGAAATCGCGGTGGACGAGCGCGCTCAACACTCGGTGAGCACTCGAGCGGCCGATTCCCAGCAAGTCCGCAACGTCCCCGACCGTCACCGCCGCTCCGGTCTGCAGCAGTGCGATCACCTGAAGCGCATGATCAACGGATTTCAGTGGGTACTTGGGCGTGCGGCCCATCGCTTCGCCTCCGGTGACATCGTAGTTGGTCAGCGCGTCACAATTCTCCTATGCGGAACGCTGCCCTCGACGCCGCACCGATGTGGCACCATTCTCGGCCATGACCGCAGGCAGGGATCGAGGAGCGCGCCTGTGCTCCGACACCCGCGACCGGCCATCCTGTACCGGGTCCGCACGCCGGTGGTGACGACACGAATTCGGTCACCCGCGTCGGAGTACCCGGGACCCGGCTGCCGCGTAGGCAGCGCATTGATGTTCGGCGACCTCGCGGCCCGGCACGCCGTTCGAGGTGTCCAGGAAAGGACCTAACTTTGCCATCCGAGACGGACTTCGTTCTGGTGCACGGGGCCTGGCACAGCGGTGCCGCCTGGGCCGAGGTGAGCTTCGAGCTCGCGGCGGCGGGCTCGCGGGCCTGCGCACTGGATTTGCCGGGAGCGGGGCCGAATGCCCGCTTCCCGGCGTCGTACCTGGCCGACGGCCAGCAGGAGTTCACCACCGAAGTTTCACCCCTGCGGGACCTCACGCTGGAAGAGGCCGCGGACGCCGTCGTCGCCGCCCTGCGCCGGCTGGGCGCCGCCCGTGCCGGACGCCGGGTGGTCGTGGTCGCGCACAGCCTCGGCGGGCTCGCGGTGACCCGCGCCGCAGAGAAGGCTCCCGAGCTGGTCGACCACCTCGTCTATGTCGCCGCCCTCGTGCCCACGCTGCTGGGATCGGCGGCCCGCTACCTCAGCCTGCCCGAGGCCGGCGACCGGTACCGCGATCTCTACGTCGGTGACGCGGCCGAGATCGGCGCGACCCGAATCAACTTCCGCAGCACCGACCCCGGCTATCGCGACCTGCTGCACCGAACCTTCTACGGCGACGTGCCCGAGGACCGCTTTCTGGCCTTCGCACAGGGTCTCGTCCCGGACAACCCCAATCGAATCGCCTCCGCCGAAGTCGAGGTGACCGAAGCACGGTGGGGTTCGATACCCCGGTCATACGTGCTGACGACCGGGGATCGAGCCATCGCACCGGCGCTGCAGCGCAGGATGATCGACGACGCGGACCGGTTCGCGCCGGCAAACCGCTTCCGGGTCGCTTCGATCGAGAGCAGCCACTCGCCGTTCGCCTCCAGGCCGAAGGAGCTGGCGCAGCTGATCCAGACGCTGGCGGGCCGGTGACGTCAGACCGGTGACCACGGGGTTGGCCGGCGCGGCTCGGCGAATCCGTAGCCAGAGGTGATCGCACTGGTCCCAGGTGCCGGCAAGTGGTCTGTCCGCGGGTACCCGGGGACCATCAGGTTTCGAAAGCCTGCCCGGTTTCGCCCTCCTGATCGGGTGTTCTCCGCGCACGGGCGGTGTTGACCGAACCCGTCCTGAATGGACTCGACGGTGGCGAGGCCGACCGGTGGGCGGATTCGGGATCGCCGCGGGTGTCGTCGGTGCAGGGATCTCGTTGCCCGGCACTGCAGTCGAGGCGGGCCCAGACGGTTTTCCCGGTGGGGCGGTCACGCACGCCCCACGCGTCGGACAGGTAGTCGACGAGTTGCATGCCGCGGCCGCGAAGGCCGGAGGTGCCAGGTGGAGGGGTGACGGGATGGTCGTGCACCGGATCGTCCACTTCGATCTCCACCTGGCAGGGATGCCGCCGCGTGGTCAGCCGGGCGCTGGTCGGCCCGGCGGTGTGCTCGTAGGCGTTCGAAGCGAGTTCGTCGAGGACCATGAGCACGTCGCCGCGATGGCCGGGCGCCAGGTCCTCGAGTGCCCGTCTGGCCCAGCCGCGGATCCGGGCGAGCGTCCCCGCGTCGGTCCCGCGCAGGTCCAACGCTCGGAAGGCCTCGTCCGGATCGGTCACGTTGGGCCCCTTCATCGTTGTGTTGCGCCCGCACGTCGTCGACGGGAGGGCTACCCGCGCCGGCGGGTTTCACACCCGTCGGCGCGGACCGTCGCCAACCATGGCCCGCCCGACTACGGTCGACCTATGCCGCCGCACGCCCCGGAGCCGGAGTCGAGAACGCTGCTCGCCGAGATCGTCGGTGCCGCAACGAGTCCCGTCGACCCGGGCGAGGAGATCGCGAAGACGCTCGCGCGAGCCTGCATCGTGCTCAATGTCGACACGGCGACAGTTCTGCGTCACGAGGCCAGCTCGCAGCAACTCGTGGCCGTCGCTGCCGCGAACCTCGAGGAAGAGGTCTACCAGGGAGTGCGGGTGCCGGTGGGGGCGGGGTTCGCCGGCACCGTCGCCGCGCGCCGGGCACCCGTCGTGATCGACCATGTGGACGAGTCGACGGTGGTCAACGCCCTGCTGTGGGAACGTGGGCTGCACACGATGCTCGGCGTGCCGATGCTCGCCGGTGCCGAACTGGTCGGCGTGCTGCACGTCGGATCCACGCGGGCGCGCCGGTTCACCACCACGGACGTCGAGGTCATCCGGCTGCTCGCCGACCGGCTGGCGGCCACGATGCAGGCCGAGCTGCTGCGGCAGGATCAGGCCGCGGCCGTCGCCCTGCAGCGCAGCCTGCTGCCCGGCAAGCTGCCCGAGATTCCAGGCCTCGATCTGGCCGCTCGTTACGTGCCGGGCGCGGGCGAAATGCTGGGCGGCGACTGGTACGACCTCTTCCGGCTGCCCGGCGACCGCGTTGGCGTCGTCATGGGCGACGTGTCCGGCCACGGCCTCGACGCGGCGGTGGTCATGGGCCGGCTCCGCAGCGCCCTGCGCGCGTACTCCCTCGATTGCGAGGATCCGGCGACCGTTCTCGACAAGCTGGACCGCAAAGCCGATCACTTCGAACACGGTGTGATGGCGACCGTCGCGTACGGGGTCGTCGACGCCGCGCGTCGGCGCCTGGACCTCTCACTTGCCGGGCACCTACCGCCGGCCATCGTGGCTGGCGAGTCGGCCACGCTGGTGCCCGCCCCGCCGGACCCGCCGATCGGGCTGGCGACCAGGGTCGCGACCAGGCGCACCACCGCGGTGGACCTGCGGCCCGGCTCGATGATCGTGTTCTACACCGACGGCCTGGTCGAACGCCGGCACCGCCTGGCCGACCGGGGCATGCACATGCTTACCGAGATGCTCCGCGCCGAAGAGCCGGAGCGGGCCTGCGCGCGGATCATGGCGGCGATGGTCGGTGGCCGGCCACCGGAGGACGACGTCGCGCTGACTGTGGTCCGCGTCACTGACGCTCGGTGATCACGCCTCGGACAGGGCCTCATCAAGGGTTCGGTACAACGGCAGGCTCTTCTCGAGGCCGGTCAGCTCGATCGGCCGCATCGTCGCGCGCCCGGACGCCACGATCCGCAACGTGGACCCGGCCGGTATTTCACGGACGATCGTCAGCAAGGCCGTGAGGCCCGTCGAGGCCAGGAAATCCACCGCCGTGAGGTCCAGCACCAGCAGCGGCGGAGCCGCCTTGAGTGCTTCGGCGACCGCTGTCTTCATCTGCGGCGCGGTGACCAGGTCGATGTCCCCGCGCAAGGTCAGGATGACCGCCGGGGACCTCTCGTTGCGTTCGATTGAAAGCTGTCCCAAGGGATCGACCAGCTCGCTCATCGCACTTCCTTCTCCGGAGGCTCGGCGCGGACGCCAGGTAGGAAATACTCACGGCTGACTGCTCAACCGGTCACCATCATGCCTGTTCGGCGGGGCTTTCGCCGAACCGGGTCCATGAACCGGGTACACGATGGCGGGCTGGGAGCCGACCGGCCGAGTCGGAGTGGCGCCCCGTTCACCCCGCTCGAAAGCACCGAACCGGCGACCGCCGCGTCGCCGTCTCCGGGAAAGGATCAAGTTTCGACCTCGTCGAACGGCTCTCCGCTCGTCGGGACGATGCCGCCGTCCAGCACCGGTTGGTGACCACTGGTTCGGGCCCAGTTGCCCCGGGGCGGCGTTGTGAAGACGATCGTGCGCGACCGCGAAATTTCGAGATGTCGTGCCCGGAATTGCGCTGATCGTTTTGCCCGCCCGTCGAGAGAGGATTCCGATGCACCGTCTCACCGTGCTTTACCACCCGCCCGTGGACCCGGAGCACTTCCGCGAGTACTACGTGAGCACGCACTTGCCGCTGGCCGCGAAGCTCCCGGGGCTGATCCGGTCGGACTACTCGCTGGACGTGGCGGCGCTCGGCGAGGACAGCCCGTATTTCGCGGTGTTCCACGGTGACTTCGAGTCCGAACAGGCTCTGACCGACTCGCTGGCCTCCCCGGAGGGGCAGGCCGTGGCCGGCGACGTGGCGAACTACGCCACCGGCGGCGTGGTGATGCTCCACTACCCGCTCGCCTGAGCACGACCGACCAGGGGGAGGGGCCATGCGGCCCCTCCCCTTTTTTCGTGGGCTTCCGTACGAGGGATGGGAGCCGGGGCTACGGCACGTGGCCAGTCGGCTACTATTCGGTGCCGGTCAGCGGACCGGTGCCGCCGTCTTTTCGCGGACCTCCGCCGGCGTCACGCCGGGTGCCGTTTCCACGAGGCGCAAGCCGTCGGGGGTCACGTCGAGGACCGCGAGGTCGGTGATGACGCGGTCGACCACGCCGGCGCCGGTGAGCGGCAGCGTGCAGCGGGCGACGATCTTGGGCGTGCCGTCCTTCGCGACGTGGTCGGTGATCACGACGATGCGCCGGGTGCCGGCGACGAGGTCCATGGCGCCGCCCATGCCCTTGACCAGTGAGCCGGGCACGGTCCAGTTGGCGAGGTCGCCGTTCGCGCCGACCTGCAGCGCGCCGAGGAGTGCGACGTCGAGGTGGCCGCCGCGGATCATCGCGAACGATGTGGCGGAGTCGAACGTGCTGGCGCCGGGGGCGAGCGTCACGGTCTGCTTGCCGGCGTTGATCAGGTCGGCGTCTTCCTCGCCCTCGAAGGGGAACGGGCCGAGGCCGAGGAGACCGTTTTCGCTGTGCAGTGTCACGCGCACGCCGGCGGGGAGGTGGTTGGCGACCAAGGTCGGGATGCCGATGCCGAGGTTCACGTAGTCGCCGTCGCGCAGCTCACGTGCCGCGACCGCGGCCATTTCGTCACGGGTCCACGCCATGGTCAGGCCTCCGCTTTCACTCGGACGGTCAGCTTTTCGATCTCCTTCACCCGCGGCCGGGCCGCGACGATCCGCCGCACGAACACCCCCGGCGTCACGATCTGGTCGGGGTGCAGATAGCCGTCGAGCAGGACTTCGGTCTCAGCGGAGCTGACCCGCCCGCAGGTGGCGACGACCGGGTTGAAGTTGCGGGCGGCGTAACGGTAGGTGAGGTTGCCTGCCGCGTCGCCGGTGTGGGCGTGCACGAGCGCGAGGTCGGCGACGATCGCGCGTTCCTGCACGTAGGTGATGCCGTCGAACTCCGCGTGGGGCTTGCCTTCGGCGACGGGTGTGCCGACGCCGGTGCGCGTGTAGAACGCGGGGATGCCCGCGCCGCCGGCGCGCAGGCGTTCCGCGAGCGTGCCCTGTGGCACGAACTCGACGTCGAGCTCACCGTCGAGATACTGCTTGGCGAACAGCTTGTTCTCCCCGACGTAGGACGCGATGACCCGGCGCACCTGCCGGTTTTCCAGCAGCAGGCCGAGACCCTTGCCGTCGACGCCCATGTTGTTGGACACGATCGTCAGGTCTCGGATACCGGAGTCGCGGACTGCCTCGATGAGGTCGTACGGGACTCCGGACAGGCCGAACCCGCCGACGGCGATCGTGATGCCGTCGGTGAGCACGCCGGTCAAAGCCTGCTCGGCAGTGGCGTACGTCGTTGACACGCGAGCCCCTTCAGTCGGTGAGTGAACGGTCGGCAGTGAAGGCCACGAACCAGCCGACCGTCAAGGAAACAGGGCTTTCGTGGGCCGAACCTTTCATCCGGTGACCGAACCCGTCCGCAGCGTTCACTAAGTGAACGTAGGATCGGGGCATGACCACCGAACCTCCAGCGCACGCGACGGGCCGGATCGCCGCCGTGCTGCGGGCCCTTTCGGCGGTCCGGAAGACGGGTGCCTCGACGTCGGAGGTCGCCCGCGCGACGGGCCTGGCCCGGCCCACTACGCACCGTCTGCTCACGGCGCTCGCCCGCGAGGGCTACGCCGACCGCGACCATCGCACGGGCCAGTGGTACCTGGGGCCGGAGCTGTATTTACTGGGCGAAGTGGCGGCGCAGCGCTACGACGTGACCCAGCAGGCGCGCGCGGCCGTCCACCGGCTCGCGGCGGCGACCGGCGAAAGTGCGTTCTTCTCCGCGCGTCGCGGCGACGAGACGGTGTGCCTGCTGCGCGAAGACGGCGACTTCCCGATCCGCTCCTTCGTGCTCTACGAAGGCGCGCGCTTTCCACTTGGCGTGGTCTCGGCCGGCATGGTCATGCTCGCGATGCTGCCCGACCGTGAGGTCGAGGACTACCTGAAGCGCGCCGATCTCGTCGCCGACTGGGGCTCGGAGTACGCGCCCCCGAAGGCGCGCCAACGGATCCGCGCGACCCGCGGGGCGGGCTACTCGGTCAACCCCGGCCTGGTCGTCGAGGGCAGCTGGGGTATGGCCGCGGCGGTTTTCAACGCGGCGGGCGAGCCGGCCTGGGCTCTCACCCTCACCGGTGTCGAGTCCCGGTTCCGCCCCGCGCGCCAGGCGGAACTCGGGGCGCTGCTGCTGAGGGAAGCACACGCGTTGACGAAAGTGCTGAGTCGCTAATGGACGGTCCGGGCGCCGGACCGCCGCCCGTCAGCGACAACCGGGTGCCGTCAGACCGGGCTCGTCCGGGTCGTCAGCGGCGCGCGGCCGCCAGGAAGGCGCGGATCAGGTTCTGGTCCTTGACCCCGCGCGAAGACTCGACGCCGCTGGACACATCGACGCCCCACGGCTTCACGGCGGCCGCGGCCTCGGCGACGTTGTCCGGCGAGAGCCCGCCGGCGAGCAACCAGGCACCGTCTGGTGTGGACAGTTTCGACCAGTCCCACGTTTCGCCGGAGCCGGCCTGCGGGGAGTCGAGCAGCAGCAGATCCTCACCGCGGTCGCCGACCCGCGGGGTTTCGCCGTCTTTCAAGGAAATCGCGCGGATCAGCTTCACCGGCAGGTCGCGCAGCGCGTCGAAGTCCTCCTGCGCGTAACCCGAACCGTGCAGCTGCACGGCGCGGATGCCGGTCTCGGCAACGGCGGCCCGGATTTCGGCCACGGGCACACCCTTGAAGACGCCGACGGTGAGCACGTGGCTGGGCACCGCGCCCGCCAGCTCCGCCGCTTCGGCCCGGCTGACCTCGCGCGGGCTTTCCGACAGCACGAACCCGACGGCGTCGGCGCCAGCCTCGACGGCGCACGCCACGTCGGCCGCCGTACGCAGGCCGCAGATCTTCACGAACATGGCCTCACCGTAGCCGTGCGGCCGCGCTCCGCCGTCGCGTGTATCCGGCTGTTGTGAGTGCTACGGCTGGACAACGCCCGGCCGGGATGCTGTCCTGGGGCGGCCAAGACCCCCGGGAGGTGGCATGGAGCACCGCCGACGTACTTGTCGCCGCGGAGGCGGCATGAGCACCGCTGTCGTACGTGTCGCCGCGGAGGCGGCAATCAGCACCGCCGACGTACGTGTCGCCGCGGAGGCGGTGTGAACGCGGCGCAGGTCGCGGCCGAGTTGTCCGGTGTCTCGCACCGGGTGCTGGCCGCGAGCGGCGATCCAGACGAAGTGCGCGACGCCTGCACCGAGGCCCTGCGCCCGCACCGGCTCGTGCTGCAGCGGCGGGCGCGGCTGGCGACCCGGCTCGAGCACCTGCCCGCGGGCCCGATCTCGCTCAACCGGCTGCGCTACGGCGCCGACGTGGCCGTCGTGCCTGCCGTGCCGGAAGAGGACAACTTCCTCGTGATCTTCCCCGTCGCCGGTTCCGCGCGGTTCACCTACGGCCGTGACACCGCCGACGTCTCGCCGGGGCGCCCGGCGATCGTCGGGCCGTACCGCGAGTTCCGATTCGACATCGACAGCGCCTTCGACCAGCTGATCCTGCGGATGGACCGGTGCTGGGTCGAGACGACGGCGCGCCGTATCCGCGGCTCGGCGGGGCGCGTCGACCTGTCACTTTCGCTGCCCGAGCCGCCTCCGTTCCTGTACCGGTTGTTGGAGAGCGTGGTGAGCCTGCCGACGCTCGGCACCAGCGGGCGACCGGAGGTCGGGCGGCAGCTCGCGGAGCTCGTGATCGAGTCGTTCCTGCTGGCGCAGCTGCCGGCGGAGCACGAACCCGCGCACGTGCCGTCGGTGCTGGTCCGCAAGGCCATGGACTACCTGCTGGACCACCTCGCGGAGCCCGTTTCCCTCACCGGCGTCGCGGCGCACTGCGGCGTCGGCCTGCGGACCCTGCAGGCCGGGTTCCGCCGTGACCTCGACACCACGCCCAGCCGGTGGTTACGCGACCGGCGGCTCGATCGGGCACACCGGCTGCTCACCGCCGGCGATCCGGCCCGGACCACGGTGACGGCCGTCGCCGCCGAATGCGGGTTCTTCCACCTCGGTGAGTTCGCCACGCACTTCAGGGCACGGTTCGGGGTGACGCCGTCGTCCGTGCTCGCTTCCCGCTGACCCTTCCCACGGCGGTTCGCGAATCCGATGACCGGCGCTCGCTTCGCCGATAGCCGGTGCTCACCAGCCGCAGCAGCATGGCCGTACCCAATTCGACGGTGAGAACGGAGCGGCCGATGCGGTTCGTACTGGTACACGGAGCCTGGCACTACGGAGAGCTGTGGAACCCCGTGCGCGAGCACCTGGAGGCGGCGGGCCACGAGGTGCACACGCCGACCGCGGCCGGGCTCGGCGCGGACGACGACAAGCACGTGGACCTGCGGGCCTGCGCGGCGCCCATCGTCGACTACCTCCGTGAGCACGACCTCACCGACGTCGTGCTCATCGGTCACAGCTGGGGTGGTTACCTGATCTCGCGCGTGGCGATCGAGGTGCCCGAGCGGATCCGTCGGCTCGTGTACTTTGCCGCGTTCGTGCCCGCGCAGGGCCGCGCGCTGGTGGACGAGATTCCGCCGCACCTGGTGGCCGCGCTGAAGGCGAGCTTCGAGGAACGCGGTGACGGTGGTGTGGTGCTGCCCTTCCCGGTGTGGCGCGACGCGTTTTTCGGCGACGGCAGTGTCGAGGAGGCCCGACGGGTGTACGAAGTGTTGCGCCCGCAGCCGTGGGCCGCCTTCACCGACCCGGCCGACATGACCGGTTGGGAGCGCGTGCCGAACGCCTTCAGCTATCTCGCGCCGTACGAGGACAACGACATCACGCAAGGCGAGTGGGGACGCCACCCGAGGCTGTCCAACCGGCTCGGGATGTTTCGTCTCGTCGGCATGGAGGGCAGCCACGAGGTGCTGCTGACCGATCCCGAGCTCACGGCCCGCAAGTTCGTGCAGGCCGGCCGCGACTGAGCGGATTCGAACCACGGAAAAGGAGGGCCTGATGCGCACCGGCTCCGAGTATCTGGCGGCGATCGACGACGGCCGCCGCGTCTACCTCGACGGCAAGCAGGTCGAAGGCGTCGCGCGGCATCCGGCGTTCGCGCCGATCGCGAAGACCGTCGGCGAGCTGTTCGACCTCGCCGCGGACCCGGAAACGGGCATCTCACGCCCAGGTCCCGGCGGCGCGCCGGTGAACCGTTTGTTCACGGCGCCGCGCAGCCGGGACGAACTCACCCAGTTCCGCGAAGCCGCGACCACGTGGGCGCGGCACACGCACGGTTGGGTCGGGCGCAGCCCGGACCACGTCGGGGCGTTCATGGCCGCGTTCGCCACGCATCCGGAGGTGTTCGGTGAGCGGGCGGACAACGTCACGGCGTTCCACCGGCGGATCGTCGAGCAGGACCTGTACCTGTCCTACGCGATCATCCCGCCGCAGGTTTCGCGCGCCACCACCGCGAGCGCGTGGGAGGGCGACCTCGTGCAGGTCGGCGTCGCCGAGGAGCGCGCGGACGGAATCGTGGTGCGCGGCGCGCAGATGCTCGCCACGGGCGGGGCGGTGGCCGACGAAATCTTCGTGTCCTGCATCAAACCGCTGACACCGGAGGACGCGGAGTTCGCGCTGAGCTTCGCGGTGCCGGTGGACACCGAGGGGCTGAAACTCTATTGCCGCCGCCCGTACGCGCCGGCCGCGACCAGTCACTATGACTATCCGCTCACCACGCGCTTCGACGAGACCGACGCGCTCGTGGTGTTCGAAGACGTGTTCGTGCCGTGGGAGCGGGTGTTCGTGTACCGCGACGTCGCCGGCGTGCGCCGGCAGTTCTTCGAGACCGGGGCCCATGTGCTGGGCAACTGGCAGGCGCAGATCCGGTTCTCCGTCAAGCTGCAGTTCCTGGCGGGACTGGCGCGCAAGGTCGCGGCGGTCAACGGTGTCGACAAATTCCCCGGCGTGGTGGAGAAGCTGGGGGAGCTGGCGAGTCTCGTGTCCGTTGTGGAGTCCGCCGTGCTCGCCGCCGAGTACACCGCTTCCCCGGACGACGCCGGGTTCTGGCGGCCCGGCGCCCGGGCGTTGTACGGCGCGATGGGCCTCCAGTCGGAGCTCTACCCGCGGGTGCTGGCGATCCTGCGAGACCTCGTCGGCGGTGGGGTGTTGCAGGTGCCCTCGAGCGTCGACGACCTGCGAAACCCCGCGACGCGCGCGGACATCGACCGCTACATCTACAGCCCGAGCGCACCGGCAGCTGAGCGGGTGAAGCTGTTCAAGCTGGCGTGGGACGCCGTGGGCAGCGAGTTCGCGGGCCGCCACCACCAATACGAATTGTTCTACGCGGGCGCGCCGTTCGTGGTGAAGGGCTACGCGTTCCGCAACTACGGCTTCGACGGCCCACTGTCCGAAGTGGACCAGTTCTTGGCCGGGTACACCGAGGAGAGCTGATGGCCAAGCCCGAACGCGAGTTCTTTCCAGTCACCGACGTCGAGTTCACCGTCTGCGCGGGCGACGACCCGCGCATCACCGAGCGCGTGCTGGCTTCCGACGGAACCGGTGTGGCCACGCGGCTTCTGCGCTACGAACCGGGCGCCGACTCGACGCCGATGGGCGTGCAGGTGCACGACTTCTGGGAGGAGGTCTACATTCTCGAAGGCTCGTTCACCGACCTGACGCTCCGCGAGACCTTCAGCCAGGGAATGTACGCGTGCCGCCCGCCGGGCATGCCGCACGGTCCTTGGCGTACCGACGAAGGCGTGCTGACGTTCGAAGTGCGTTACCGCGCATGACCACCATGCCTCCCGACTGCCCGCCGGGTGCGGGTCCCGTCGACGCGGCGGCGATGCGAGCCACCATGGGTCGCTTCGCCACCGGCGTCGCCGTCGTCACCACCAGTGCCGCCGACGGACCGCACGGGATGACGGTGAACTCGCTGACCTCGGTGTCGCTGTCGCCGCCGCTGATCCTCGTCTGCCTCACCACCGGCGCGCGCACCACCGACGCCGTGCTCGCCCGCGGCCGCTTCGCCCTCAACGTCCTCTCGGCGCGCCAGGAACCACTCGCCCTCCGCTTCGCCCGCCGCGGTGAGAACCACTTCGCCGGCCTGCCGGTCACCACGGGTTCCCACGCCGTCCCCGTGATCCCCGACGCCCTCGCGCACCTCGAGTGCGCCGTTCATTCGGCCCTTCCCGCCGGCGACCACCACGTCGTCCTCGGCTCGGTTCTCACCACCTGCGCACGCGACGGTGACCCGCTGGGGTTCGTCGGCGGGCGGTTCAGCGACGTGGTGGACCGGGGACACGATCCAGTGCCCTGGTTTTTCTAGTGCCGGCGCTCTCCAGAGATCCGCTTCGGGAATCGGGTCTGGGCGGTCTTCACACGGAGGCGCCCTGGGCGGCGGTGTGGCCGCCCAGGGCGCCTCGGTAGGAGTGGATCGCCGTTTCCGGGTGTGTTCAGTCGGTGCCCGACTCCATGGCGGCGTTGTCGAGAAGTTCGACGTCGTCGGAGCGGCCGCGGGAGGCGATCGCTTCGGCGCCACCCTCGGGCATGGCGCCGATGAGGCCCGTGGCGGCGGCCTGTGCGGCGCCGATGAGGGCCGGGTGGGCGTTGGTGTTGCCGACCATGCCGAGGCCCGCGTACTGCTCGAGTTTGGCGCGGGAATCGGCGATGTCGAGGTTGCGCATGGTCAGCTGGCCGATGCGGTCGACGGGGCCGAACGCGCTGTCCTCGGTGCGTTCCATCGACAGCTTGTCGGGGTGGTAGCTGAACGCGGGACCGGCGGTGTCGAGGATCGAGTAGTCCTCGCCGCGGCGCAGGCGCAGGGTCACCTCGCCCGTGACGGCCGTGCCGACCCAGCGCTGCAGTGACTCCCGCAGCATCATGGCCTGCGGGTCGAGCCACCGGCCTTCGTACATGAGCCGGCCGAGGCGGCGGCCTTCGTTGTGGTAGCTGGCGAGGGTGTCTTCGTTGTGGATGGCGTTGACGAGCCGCTCGTACGCCGCGTGCAGCAGGGCCATGCCCGGCGCCTCGTAGATGCCGCGGCTCTTGGCCTCGATGATGCGGTTCTCGATCTGGTCGGACATGCCGAGGCCGTGGCGCCCGCCGATCGCGTTGGCCTCCAGCACGAGGTCGACGGACGTCGCGAACTGCTTGCCGTTGATCGACACCGGGCGGCCGAGCTCGAAGCCGATCGTCACGTCCTCGGGCGCGATTTCGACGGCGGGGTCCCAGAACCGTACGCCCATGATCGGCTCGACGATCTCGATGCCGGTGTCGAGGTGCTCCAGCGATTTGGCCTCGTGGGTGGCGCCCCAGATGTTGGCGTCGGTGGAGTAGGCCTTCTCCGTGCTGTCGCGGTAGGGCAGCCCGTGGGCCACGAGCCACTCCGACATCTCCTTGCGCCCACCCAGCTCGCTCACGAAATCCGCGTCGAGCCACGGCTTGTAGATGCGCAGCGCCGGGTTGGCCAGCAGGCCGTAGCGGTAGAACCGCTCGATGTCGTTGCCCTTGTAGGTGGAGCCGTCACCCCAGATCTGGACGTCGTCTTCGAGCATCGCGCGCACCAGCAGCGTCCCGGTGACCGCCCGGCCGAGCGGCGTGGTGTTGAAGTAGCTGCGGCCTCCGGAGCGGATGTGGAACGCGCCGCACGTCAGTGCCGCGAGTCCCTCCTCGACCAGCGCCTCCTTGCAGTCGACCAGCCGGCCGAGCTCCGCGCCGTACGTCGTCGCCCGCCCTGGCACGGATGCGATGTCGGGCTCGTCGTACTGGCCGATGTCAGCGGTGTAGGTGCAGGGGACCGCACCCTTGTCCCGCATCCACGCCACCGCCACGGACGTGTCGAGACCACCGGAGAACGCGATGCCGACCCGCTCGCCGACGGGAAGGGAAGTGAGCACCTTGGACATGGTTATGATTATGCATCATCATGTATGACTGTGCATAGCCGGGGCCGGGAGTTCGTGACGCAGATCGCGCCGCCGCGCACCTGAGCTGGGGAAATCCTAGATGCTCGCCGGATCGGCCTCGGTGCGGCCAGTGGGACGGCGAGGCCGCCATCAGCGGTACCGCCCGCATTGCCGTTTATCGCCCAGGTGGGTAAGACAGGACCACTCTGGGTGGTGATGTGAACCCTGTGTATGCTCGCGACTCGCTTGACTGGGTGGATTCTCACCTGATTGGTGCCGTCGTGATCGGGGTGTGTTGTCTCACGCGGCTCCGACTTTCTGGGACGGGCTTGGATGGGAGAACGGATGCAGGTCAGGTCAGGTCTGATGCGTGGCGGGATCGCGGCGGCCGCCGCGGCCGCGGCGCTGCTGCTGGCGGCGCAAGGCGCTTCCGCGGACACCGGCACGAAGGCTGAAGACGGCGCAGCAAAGGGGCGGCTGATCCCCGGCGGTGGCACCAACGGCCTGGGGGTGAACCTCGACGAGAACGGCAAGGACCACTACTACGACACTGTCCTGTTCGGACTGAAGCTGACCGACGGCAGCACGCTCAAGCTGTACTGCGTCGAGATCGAGACGAACATCGATGAGAACCAGGACATGCTCGAAACGCCCTGGGACAAGTACCCGAACCCGAATTCGCCGTTCCGGCAGAACAACGCCAAGATCAACTGGGTCCTGCACCACGGCTTCCCGGCCGAGGGACTCAAGGACATCGAGTCGGAGCTGGCGGCCAAGGGGGTGTCGCTGCACGACGGCCTGTCTCAGGCGGAGGCCATCGCGGGCACACAGGCCGCGGTGTGGCACTTCAGTGACGACAAGCAACTCGACCGGAACAAGCCGGTGCAGTACGGCAGCGCGGACAACGGAGCCGACGTCCTGGCGCTCTACGACTACCTGACGGGTAGCGACAACACCGGCATCGGCCAGCAGCCCAAGCCGACACTGAGCATCACGCCGTCCTCGGCGAAGGGTGAGGCCGGCACGCGCATCGGCCCGTTCACGATCGCCACCACCGGCGACATCACCGACCTCACGACGCAGCTGCCCGACGGCGTGAAGCTCACCGACGCCGACGGCAAGGCCCTCGCGCAGGGCGACATCTCCGACGGCAGCAAGCTGTACCTCGACGTTCCGAAGGACGCCGAGGCCGGCACCGCCGAGCTGGCGCTCAAGGCCGTCGGCCACCTCGACACCGGCCGCCTGTTCGTCGGCGAGAACTACGCCAAGCACCCGGCGCAGTCGCTGATCGTCGCGGAGTCGCAGCAGACCACCGTCTCCACGTCGGCCTCCGCCTCCTGGTCGGCCGCGGCCGTCACACCGCCCACGACGCCTGCGACGCCCGCCGCGCCGACCACCCCGCCCGCTCCCGCGGGTGGCTCGCAGCCGCTCGCGAACACCGGCGTGAACGCCGCCGTGCCTCTCGGCATCGGTGGCGCTCTCGTCATCGTCGGCGGCGCCATGGTGCTGCTGGTCCGCCGTCGTCGCAACGTCTGACCGCTACTTCCTGACGCGGGGTCGGTCCGACTTCGGACCGACCCCGCTTTTCGCGCCTGACCGACGACCACCCCGGTGATCGCCCCGCTCCTCGCCGTTGGCCGCACCCGCCTACTGATCCGGACCGGACCCACTCGAATCCGGATGTCGACGTCGTAGCCCTGGTGGTCAACTCGATCACGGCACGCCGGATCGGCCAGCCGACGACGTCTCCGGGCCGGAAGTACGGGTTGCCGGCGTGGATTCCCTTGTGTCCCCCCGATTCTGACGGTACCCGGCGGTGGCCGGTTCGCCGGCGTGGTTCGAGTGGCCTGAGCTGAGTCACCGCCGTTCGCCGATGCGCCCGAACACCGACCACGCACGCTCGTCGTGACCGTGCTCAGTGGATTGTCAGTTCACGCAGGTGACGCCGCCCGCCGTGATCGGCGGCGGGGTCTGCGCGGGCGCGGGCGTGACGTACGCGGCGGGCCGCTCCTGACCGGAACCAGCGGAAGTGTTGCCGCCGCCAGTGTTCGAGGCGCCGGCGGCGTCCTCGTAGTCCTGGCCGAGGAAGACGCGGAAGTGGTCCTTCTCCAGTGAGCTGTCCGGGCTCACGGCGATGTCGGCGCCCAGCGTTTTCGCGATCTGCGTCGCCTCGGTCTTCTCGTCGTGGCTGTAGAAGATGATCGACGTCTTGCGGCTCGTCGCGTTGGCGACGACGCCTTGCTGGTACCCGGCCGCGGTGAGCTTGCCGGCTACGCGTCCGGCGAGTCCGCTGACGTCTGAGGCGTTGCGGACGTCCACGGTGTATTGGCTGAGGTTCTCGTCGGCCGAAGGCGGGGGCGGCGCGGACGGCCCGTCGGACGCTGGAGCGCCCACCTGTTGGCGTACGAACTGCTGGACTTGTGCCGGGCTCACTTCGACAGCGTCGCCGTCCGATGGCGTCTTCAGCGAGATGCTGATCACCGGGATGGTGACGAACTTGATGGCACCAGCGCTCATTCCGTGCAGCTGCTGGGCGAAGCTCACGATGTCCCAGCCGCTGTCGACGATGATGGCCTTCTTCACGGCGCTGATCAGATTGTCCAGCTTGGTCGGATCGGTGAGCGTGCCCGCCGACAGGATCGTCTTGGCCATACTCGCCATGAAGACCTGCTGGCGCTTGATGCGGTCGAGGTCGCCGTTGGGCAGGCCGTGGCGCTGGCGCACGAACTGCAGCGCCTGCGCGCCGCCGACGGTCTGCGGGCCCGCCGGGAAGTTCGCACCGGAGAACGAATCGTGCACGGGTGCGTTGAGGCATACCGGGACACCGCCGACGGCCTGCGACAGGTAGTAGAAGCCCGCGAGGTTCACCGCGGCGTAGTGCGTGATCTTGAGCCCGGTGAACTGCTGGACCGTGTCGATCGCCGTTTTCGCACCGGCCGCGGCCGAGTCGGTTTCGAGCTGCGGTCCTGACTCGCCCTGCGCGACCAGTTTGTTCTTTTCCGCCACGAGCCCGTAGGTGTAGGCAGAGTTGATCTTGTGTTTGCCGTAGTCGCCTGCGATCTGCACGTACGAGTCACGCGGGATCGAGATCGCGGTCGCCTGTCCGCCGCCGGCTGGGATGTGGATCACGATCATCGTGTCGGTCGTGTCGCCTCCGTCGTCGGCGCCGCCCGCGTGCAGCTGCGAGAGCACGTCGGCGGGCAGCGGATTGCCCTGTGCGTCGGTGCGGGTGTCGAGGCCGACCATCAGGATGTTCTGCTCGCCCAGCGGGGCCCCGTCGTCACCGGAGATCACGTCGGCCCTGGTCAGGCCGTCGGTGAGCGAGCGGAGCGTGGAGTAGGCGTAGCCCGTGCCACCGAGCACGAGGACGGACACGATCACGAGCACGACCTGTGCCGCCCGAAGCGGTCCGAAGGCCTTGGTGCGCGGCATCAGGCTCCTCTTCTGCTGGGGTCACGGACGCGGCCGGGGGCGCGTTCACCCGGATGCTCGACGGCCAACGGTAGCGGCCTCGATCTCACGCCGGACCACGGGGCGTTTCCCGGTGCCGGTGTTCGGTGGACAAAGCAGGACAAAGGTCTGAACCGGTGGTACGCCGGGTTTCGCGCTGGGTGTTCGCGCGGATACGCAATCCGTGGGGAGTCCCGTCCACCGGGAAGTCCGGCGGGTGGGTACGGGCACCTCGCGGACCGCATGTGCCTTGCTTCGACCGTCGCTTTCGTCCCCGTTGTACCCTCGCTCGCTCCTACGCTCGTGTACTATTTCGACATGCGTGTAGTTTTTCAGAGGAGCCGAGCTCAGGGAAGTCCTTTGTGGACTTGTCGGCGGGTCCGGGTGGTGGCGTGATGCCCGACGCCGGCATCTATCGCGCCATCACGGATTTCGCGTGGTCGCAGCACTGGCTCGCGGGCATCGCAGTCGCGATCGGTGAGTACGGCGTGTTCCTCGTGGCGCCCGTGCTGCTCGCGCTCCTGTGGCACGCTCGCCGGGACGCGGATGCTCTCGCGCGCGCCGCGTGGGTGCCGATCGCCGTCGCCGTCGCGCTGGGTATCGACACCGTGCTGAAGTCGGCGTTCGCGGAGATCCGCCCGTGCCGCGTGGTGCCCGGCGTGCACACCTTGGTGCCTTGCGACGCGCCCACGGACTACGCCTTCCCCAGCAACCACACCGTGTTCGTCGCCGCGTTCGCCGGCGCGCTGCTGCTCATCCGGCGCTCGTGGGGCTGGTGGGCCACGGCGTTCGCCGTGCTCATCGGCTTCTCGCGGGTGTACCTCGGCGCGCACTATCCGCACGACGTGCTCGCCGGCCTGGTCGTCGGATACGCGGTGGGCCTCAGCGGCGTGGGCGTCCACCGGTACCTTCTGCGGGTCACCGAGCGAATTCCGCTCGCTCGGATGAGCAGCGGAAACCCGCGTTGAGCGCCGACGAAAGCGGTTGGGCGCGCACCGAGAACTGAGCCGGTGCTGGGCGTTCACGAAGCCAGGGCCACGGGTCGTTGCGGGACCTTGCGGAGCTGTTACCGGGCCCGGACACTTGCCTGACGGTGCTGGGACACCCCCGCGGCACGGTGGTCTCCGTGATCGGTTTGCCTCGGTTGTCCAAAGTGGTCGCACTGGCGGTGTTGTCCGCGGCTCTCACGGTGGCGTGTTCGGACGCCGCGTCGGAATGGCCCTCCGGCGTCGCCGGCGGCGGGGAATCGGCGGCGACCCCGACACCGATCCGGCGCAGGGCGGGATTCCGGACGGACGCACCATCACGCCGTTCGACCTGGATTTCCCAGCAGTGTCCAAACTGGACCCGGCGCTGCTGAAAGCCGTGCCGCGCGCAGCGACGGATCTGCGCCGGCAGCGCGGAACCGTGGTCACGGTGACCTCGGGCTGGCGAAGCGCGGAATACCAGGAGCGGCTGCTGGAGGAAGGTGTGCGGAAGTACGGCAGCCTCGAAAAGGCGCGCCAGTACGTGAACACGCCCGAAAAATCGACACACGTCACCGGCAAGGCTGTGGATCCCGGCCCGACCGCGGCCGACGACTCGCTCATCCGCCACGCCCCCCCGTTACGGGCTCTGCCAGACCTACGCCAACGAGCTGTGGCACTTCGAACTGCTCACTGACCCGGGCGGCGAGTGCCCGGCGCCGAGGCCGAACGCGGCGACGTGACGCGGCGTGTCCGCCCGGGCGCGCTGCCTGGATCCAGTCGCCGCTGACCGGCGCGCCCGAGCTCCACGAGGGCACGGTGGGACCGGTCGTCCGGTCCCGACTACGGGTTCGTCACCCGGCTGCGGGCGCCCCGGCGTGCCATGATCGGGCGCGACACCGTGTCGACACCTGGAGATGGCATGACACCGACCGGACGGCGGGAGGCCGAGCTCAACAGCGGGATCCTCCCCGGCAATGTGCACGCCGACGACTGGGTCATGTTCGTGCTCGCCGTCATCTCCGTCGGCGGCCTCGGCTACCTGCTGCTCGGCTCTCCGCCCCCGGCGAGCGCCAACGCGTGGTTCTTCCGAGCCGACTGCGTCGTCTGCGGTATTTTCCTGCTCGACTTCCTGTGGCGCTGGCGCAAGGTCTCCTGGCGCGGTGCGTTCCTCGCGCGCAGTTGGTACGAGGTGTTCGCGATGATCCCCGTCGCGTACCCGCCATTCGTGACACAGCACCACGTGCTCGTGACCCTGCTGTTGCTCATCCGCATCGGGCGCGCGGCCGACCGGGCCGTCGGTGAGCAGTTCACGTACCGCTTGGTCGACAAACTGTCGGACCCGATCGTGCGCGCCATCAAGAAGCCCGTGACGATCGCCGTCCTCGACGAAGTGGTGAAGGTCCTCGAAACCGGCAACTACCCCGAGAACCTCGCGAAGTCCCTCAGCGAGAACAAGGTGGAACTTCGCGCCATCATCACGGAGAAGCTGGCCGCCGACCCCCAGCTCGGCCGCCTGAAGCGGCTCCCCTTCCACGACGAGATCGTCCGCGCCGCCGTCGACGCCTCCTTCCGGGTCCTGCTCGAGGTCCTCCTCGACCCCCGCATCGACGACTTCTTCTCCGCCGTCGTCCGCGACAACCGCGAACAGATCCGCCGCGCCGTGTCCCTGGGCCTCAACGAACTGAACGAGTCTCCCGACGAGGGTTTGCTCCGCACGCGTCAGCAACGGACCGCGGCCAGGGAGTACGACCTGACCCATCCGGCGAAGGGCTCCGTCAACCGCTGAACGGGTGGTGCGTGGCCCGTCCCGGCGAGCGGTACGCTGGGTGTTCCCGTTGTCGTTGCTGCACAAGGGTTGTGTTGGCCACTGTCTTGGCGCCGGCGGGGGTTGGCCGGTGGTTTCCGGGGCAAGCTGGGGGCGTCGGGAGCCGGATCGCGGGTTGGAGACGTGAGCGTGGTGGATAGCGGGCAGCAGGTGCAGGGGTGCCGGCGGCAGGGATGCGAGGAGCCATCGCTGTGGCGCGGGTTGTGCGCCGCGCACTGGAGCCGGTGGCAGAGCGGGGCCGACGAACTCGAACTGCCCGACGACGACGTGCCCCCACCGCCCGCGCAGGTGTGGTGGCCGCCGCAGCGACCGTCGCTGCCCTTGAGCAGCCGGGTGTTGCCGGGTTCCTGACGGTTCAGGACTCCGCGCCGGGGATCTCGACGTCGGCCCACAAGCTGGGCAGGTTCACGACGATCCCTTCCTGACTGCTGCGCGCGATGATCACCACGGCGTCTTCGCCCGTGGGGTTTTCCTCGCGGTGTGGCACGTAGGGCGGGACGAACACGTAGTCGCCGGGGGAGGTTTCGAGGCGGATTTCCGAATCGCCGTCGGCGAAGACGAACACCGGGTGGCCGGACTGGACGTAGATGGCCGTCTCGGCTTCGCCATGGTGGTGGTCGCCGGAGTTGGTGTGTGGGGTCACGTGCGTTTCGCCCATCCACACCTTGTGCGAGCCGACGGATTTGCCGGAGATCGCCTCGAAGCGGCGCATGCCGCTGGTCTGGGTGGTGTCTCCGGTCAACGAGCCGCCGCGGATGTGCCGCAAGGGCTGGTGCCACTGGTCCGTCATCGAGCCTCCACGAGTTCCAGTACCGTCAGCTCGGCCGGGCCGAGCCGCAACACGCCGTCGTCGAGCGGCACGCACCGCACGCCGCCGCGGCCCCGCAGGCCACGGAACGCGCCGGGCGCCACCGAAACGTCCATCCACGCGCACGGATTCGCCGGCCGTCGCGCGCGGAACCGCACGGGGCCGTCGCCGCTGTCGAGGGAGAACACCGCGCCGGGCCGGTCACGCGTCGCCGCGAGGTCGTCGACCCGGAAGCCGCGCAGCACGATGTTGCGCCGCGTCGTGAGCGGATCCGGCGAGTCCAGTGCGTCGAGCGCCGCAGCGTCGAACACCGTCACGGCGGCTTCGCGGTGCGCCCGATGGTTGAAGTACCGGTCGCCCACCAGGCCAAGGCCGGCCCGCACCTCGACGAACGGTCGCGACACCCAGTCCGGATCATCCGTCGGCCCGTCCGCCGGGCGCCCCTCGAACGCGTGCACCGGCGACACGAGCAGCGAGACGATCTCCACCGGCGTGCAGTTCACCCCACGACCCTACCGGCGCGTTCGCGCCGACGCCGCTGTCCCGCCGTCGACCAGCGCCGATGGGCCATTCAGGTCCGTGGCCGCGGTTACGGGTCCGCCGAGGGAGCCTCGGCGGTTCGGTTGTGAGGGGCTCCCGTCGATCTTGGCGGTGTCACTGCTACCGGGAATGCGGAATCCGGTCGCCGACCATTCGCGTCAGCCGGGCCCGCGCGATGCGGTACAGCATCTCGCCCAGGTCCTCCGCAGCGATGCGGCCATCGAGGTCCGCCCGGGTCGCGTGGACGACGCCGGCCACCAACGGCGCGGGCAGCCGGCCCGAGAACTCACCGGCCAGCCACTCGGCGGTCTCCTCGAAGGCGGTGTCTTCGAGGGTGGTGTCTTCGTAGGCGGGGTCCTCGAACGCGGGGTCCTCGAACGCGGGGTTTTCGACCGCGTGCTCCTCGACCGCGTGGCACTGTGCGCTCACCGCGCGCCTCCTTCTGCTCGTCAGTGGGCCCCGACGTGAGGATGACGGACGGGCCACCGGGCCATGACGCCACAAGAACACAAAAAACCGGGGGCGAGCAAGGGAAATCAGTCCCCACCAGTTGTCGGGACGGATGGTGAATTACCGCCTGATCGATGCTCCCGGGCCGCCCCGGATCTGCGGCGTTGTCCCGCCGACCGAGCTATGGCGGCAGCACGGCGTGACGAGGTTGATCGGGACCCCTCCCGGCCGGTCGGGGTTAACTTCCACGCCATGGGTGCCAACGAGAGCCGCGGGCGGGTAGCGGCCACACGGTTGCGGGCGGTGGCGACCCCCGAGCTGTACCGGCGCAACCCGTTCCGGATCACCGGGCTCACCGCGACGGCGTCGCGCCGGGCGGTGCGCGAGCAGCGGCTCCGGGTGCTCGGCGTGCTCGAGGTCGGGGGCGCGCGTCCGTCGGGCGTGCCCTCCGACGTCGCGCCCGACGAGCTGCGCGCGGCGTTCGACGCGCTCGGTAACACAGAGCACCGGTTCGTCGACGAGCTGTTCTGGACGTGGGGCCCGCCGGAGGGGTGCGGGTGCCCACCCCAGCTGCACGACAAGCACGACACCGCCGTGCGCGCCCACGCGGCGGCGATCGACGCCGAGGCCGAGCTCACCGACGATCACCCTGCTCCGCTGTGGACGGAGGCGGCGCGCGCGTGGGCCGTGACGTTGCGCAGCGAAGCGTTTTGGCAGCACCTCGTCCAGCGCATCGCGCAGCTCGGGGACCGGCGCCTCGACGAGTCCACTGTGGAGGGTATCCGCGGTGCGCTGCCCGGCGCGTTGCTGGCTCCGCTCGTGGCGCTCACGGCCGAATCCACCGAGGCGCACCGGCTGGTGGCCTACCTGCCGCTCTTCGGCGGTGACCGGCACACCGTCGCCGAGGCGCGGAGCGAGGCCGCCGATGGGACATACCTGCGGCTGGAGTCGTTGCTCAAGGAATTGCGCCGGCTGCTCGACGAAGGACGGGCGCGCGAGGCGGCCGAGCGCGCCGTCGCCGACGCTCGCCCGCTGATCACGCGGCTCGAAGAGCTGGTGCCGCGCGAGGATTTCCGCCGTACGGAGACGGTGAGCGAGGCCGCGGCCGTGGTGGCCAACAACATCGGCGTCGCGTTGTCGGAAGCGCGCGAGGCGTCCATCCGGCTCGCCAAGAAGGTGTTCGCGCTCGCTCGTGAGCTGACCGAGGACCCCGAAACGCTCGAAACGATCACCCGCAACGAAAAGAACCTCAGCGGTATCCCGAGTCCCTCGGTGTCACCGAGTCGACGTTCACCTGCCCACCCCGCGTTCTCCCCCGGCACCGCCTCCACGGCGCCGCTGTGGGATTCGGTGGCGGCCTTGATCAAGGGAGGCCGGTACGACGAGGCCGGTCGCTTGCTGAAGATCATCGCCGAAGGGGCCGAAGACGCCGCCGATCGCGAACAGGCTCGCACGATGCTCGACCAGGTGCGGGAGCTGCAGGGCACTCCCAGCCCGGCGCGGCGCCGGACGGCTCCGCGGTTCTACAGCGCGCCTCGCGTGTTCCTCGCGCTGCTTCACGTCGCGTTCGGCATCACCCTGCTCGCGACCCTGCTGACTTCGCCGCTTCTGCCCATTCTCCTGCTCGGGATCCCCGGCTTGTTCGCCTCGCTGGGCGTGGCGGGCGATGTGCTGGCCGGACCCGGCCGGCTGGCCCTCCTGCTCGTGAGCGACGCGATCGCCGGCCTGACCCTGTGGCTGCTCCACGCGAACGGCACCGCCATCCCGGCCTGGGTCACCTGGCTGACCGCCGCGGTGCTGCTTTTGTTCATGGCCGGGCGCACGGAGAGGACCACCACGTGGTGAGCGCCGAAGACCGGCGGCAACGCCGGCAGCACAAGGAGTTCCGCATCGCCGAACCCCGATGGGGCGCCGAGGAACGGGCGACGTTGCGTGCGCTTGCCGAGCAGGTGACCGACGCGCTGCGGCCCGCGGGCCCGGCACTGTCCGAATCGGACCTGGCGGCCGCGGCGACGGCGTTGTGGCGGGCCCGCAAACGGCTCACCGGCGCGGAAGACCGCGTGGCGCGGCAGGCCGAGCGGTTCCTGTCGGCGAGTCAGGACGCGCTCGGCGCGGCGGGCGTGCTGATCCAGGATCACGACGGAACGCCGTTCGAAGCGGGGCTGGCGCTGGAACCGATGCTGTTCGAGGAACAGCCGGGCCTGACGGCCGAGCGGGTGGTGGAGACGGTCCGGCCGTCGGTTTACCTGGCGGGCAAGCGAATTCAGATGGGGCAGGTCATCGTGGGGTGCCCGGTCGCCCCTGGCAACGCGGCGGAGGAAGCTGATGCGGGACACCCGTGACACCATTGATTTCGGCATCGACCTCGGCACCACCAACAGTGCGCTTGCCGTGCTCGACGGCGGTGCGGTCTCGGTGGTCAAGAACAATCTGCAGGAGGACTACACACCTTCGGCGGTCTGGATGCCGAAACCCGGCTCGATCCAGGTCGGGTCCGCGGCGAAGTCCGGCGCCGGCAACGATCCGGAGAACGTACAGACCGAGTTCAAGCAGGCCATGGGGTTCGCCGATGCCCGGCGGCACTTCCCGCGCGCCGGCGCGACGATGACCCCGGTGGAGCTCTCGGCCGAGGTCCTCAAGTCGCTGCGCGGTGACGCGGCCCGGCGGTTCGGTGAGCCGCCCGCCGCGGCCGTGATCACGGTTCCCGCCGCGTTCCTGCTCAACCAGACGGAGGCGACGAGCGAAGCCGCCAAACTGGCGGGGTTCACGGCGCCGTGCCCGCTGGTGCAGGAACCGACCGCGGCCGCGTTCGCCTACGGCTTCCAGAACGAGACCCGCGACGGCTGCTGGATGGTCTTCGACCTCGGCGGTGGCACGTTCGACTCGGCCGTGGTCAGCACGGCCGACGGTGAGCTGTCCGTGCTGCACCACGCCGGTGACCTCGGCCTCGGCGGCAAGAACATCGACGCGGCGGTCGTCGGCAAAGTGCTCGCGCCCGCCGCGGCGAAGGAGCTGGGCTTCGCGGGCCCGACCGCCGACGACCCGGTGTGGCTGCGCAACCTCGCGCGCCTGCGCGGTGCGGCGGAGACGGCGAAGATCGCGCTCTCGTCGAGCGAGCAGATCCCGGTGATGCTGAACCTCGACCGTTCCGACGGCGTGACCGAACTCTTCGAGTACACCCTGCGACGCGAGGAGGTCGACCGGCTCGCCATGCCGTTGTACCTGCGCGCCGTCCAGCTGTGCCGCGACGCGCTGGACCAGGCGAACCTGCGGCCGCAGGACATCGACAAGCTGCTGCTCGTGGGCGGGCCGACGCTGGCACCCGGGCTGCGCGAGCTGCTCGCGGATCCGGTCGACGGCCTGGGGATCCCGCTCGACCACAGCCAGGACCCCAGCACGGTCGTCGCGCGCGGCGCCGCGATCTACGCCGGCACGGTCAAGCTGCCCCGAGTCGCGGGGCCACCGCCCAAACGGGGCGAGTTCACCGTGACGCTGTCCTACCCGTCGACGACGAGCTTGCCGTCGGTCCCCGTGTCGGGCCGCTTTTCGACGCCGGGTGGCGCGGACTGGACCCGCTTCCGCGTGGCGCTGAACGATGCGAAGCGGATGCCGTCTTACCGCACAGCGGAGGTCGCGCTCGCCGCCGACGGCTCGTTCACCGTCGACGCGCTGCTGGCCCAGCTGGCCGCGAACCGGTTCGAGGTCGAGCTGATCGACGCGGGTGGCGCGCGGGTGCCGGTGGACCCGCCGACGCTGACGATCACCCACTGGGAAAACGAGATGACGGGCCAGACCCTGGTCAATTCCGTCGGTCTGACCGAGGCCGACGGCACGTTCACGCCGATGCTGATGAAAAACACCCCGTTGCCCGCGACGAACAACGGCACGTTCCACACCACGGCGAGCCTGCGCCGCTCCGAGTCCGACGGGGTGATCCGCATCCCGATCGTCGAGGGCGAACGCAAACGCGGGGAGCGCAACGTGCAGGTGGGTCTCATCGAAATCAAGGCCAAGGAGGTCCGCCGCGACCTGCCACGGGGCAGCGAGGTCGAGATGACGTTCCACATCGACGAATCGCGACTCGTGTCCGTGAGCGCTTTCGTGCCGGTGCTCGACGCGGAATTCGACGCCGCCGTGGACCTCAAGAAGCGCGAGGTGCCCCAGCAGCAGTCACTGCGCCGGATGCTGAACGAGCTGGAGGCCCGGCACGAGCAGCTGCGCTCGGAGGCGGAGGTCACGCGGTCCGACCGGGCCCGTGGGCTGCTGGCGAGGCTCGACGAGAAGGGCACCGTCGCCGCGGTGCGCGAAGAAGTCACCTCCAGCGGCACCGACGAGGGCTCGGCCGTGTCGGCGGACGAGCGCATGCGGGAAGTGCAGGCCGAGCTCGACGACATCGAGGCGGAGCTGCGGATCCCCGAGGTGATGGCCCGGCTGCGGGACCAGCTGGAGCACTGCCGTGAACTCGTGGAGCGGGTCGGTTCCGACGAGGACCGCGCCGAGCTGGCCTACCTCGAACGGCAGTACGAGAGCGTGCGCGACGACCGCGACACCGCCGCCGCCGAGCGGCTGTCCGACCGGGCCACCGACCTGCAGGTGATCTTGCTGCGCCGCGACGGTTCGCTCGACGTGGAGATCTTCCACGCCCTGTGCGCTTCACAGGAGAACATGTCCTCGCCCGCGCAGGCCCGCGAACTCATCCGCCAGGGTCAGCAGGCTATCGCCGCGCACGACTGGACCGCGCTGCCCGACGTGAACCGTCGACTGCGCCGGCTGCTGCCTCCCGACAGCCCGGACGACCCGACCGGCGGCCTGCTCAAGGAGGGCCGGTGACCACCGCGTTCGACGGACTCGCCGGCGAGCTGCTGCTCGCCGAAGCGGCCGACCTCGCCCGGCACGGCGACCTCGAGCAGGCCGCGGCGCTGCTGGAGCGAGACGCCACCGACGACACCGCCCGCCTCGACCTGCTCGCCCGCGTGCACGCCCAGGCAGGCGACCTCGACCGCGCCGACGCCGCGTGGGCACGCGTACTCGAACTTGAGCCGGAGTCGACGGCCGCGCTGGCCGGCCGGCGGGTGATCGCGCGCGTTCGCTCGGGCCGATTGCGGCGCCGTCCGGTGGGCCGCAGGCTGGCCGCGGCCGGCGCGGCGGTTCTCGTCATCGCCGGTGCTGTGGCCGTCGTCGTGACACTGCCGTGGTCGGCCGGCCCGGAACCCGTCGCCTCGGCGCCGGTTTCGCCGGCGCTGCAGTCCGAAGTGGACCAGCTGCACGCCTCGCAATCCCAGGCTGCGCAAGCTGCCGCGGCCCGGACCGGCCGGCTCGCGGCGTTGGCCCAGCGCCTCGCCACTGCCGGCGTGCACACGGCCGTGACGGATTCCGCGGTCACGGTCACGTTCGACCAAGGCCTCTTCAACCCCGACGCCACCAGCCCGAGCCCCGGTGGTCGCGCTGCCCTCACCCGCTGGGCGAACGTCCTCAAAGGACAGAGGGTGCGCGTCACCGTCTTCGGCCACGGCGTCGCCCTCCCCGGCGGTCCGGCGACGGGTGGCTCCACCATCGCCCTCGCCCGCGCCGCCTCGGCGGCCCGCGCACTGGCCGACGTGAGCGGCCTGCCGCTCACGAATTTCGCCGTGTCCAGCGCCGACCAGTCGGCAGCCGCCCACCCGGGCGGCGACGCGGCCGCGAACCGCACCGTGACCCTGGAGGTGACCCCGGCGAGCTAGCCGAGGTCGGCGAGCCGCGTGACGACGTCCCGAGGCAGTTCCAGCGCACCGATGTTCTGCTTCAGGTGGGCATGAGAGGACGTACCGGGAATCACGGCGACCCCGGGCGAGCCGGAGCGGGCGGCCGTCAGTGACACACGTGTTTCGCGATCAGCAGCCGTTTCACCGAGGCCGCGACTTGGTCGGCCGGCAGTTCGCCGCTGGACACGGCCGTCACGAGCCGGTCGAGGACCGCGCCGACGTCGCCGTTGCCGGAGGAGAACAGCGCCTGGTCCGCGCCGGCCTGGAGTGCCTTCAGTACGGCTTCGGGCAACGGGTACTGGTCCGTGATCGCCTTCATGCCACCGAGGTCGTCGGTGATGATCGGGCCGGTGAAGTGGTAGTCACCGCGCAACAGCTGGTACGCGGCGGGGGAGAGCGACGCGGGCACGCCGTCGGTGAGCCCCGGTACGTCGAGGTGCCCTACCATGACCTCGACCGGGCCGTAGTCCGCGATGTTCTCGTACGGCTTGAGGTCCGCCTGCCGCAGCTGCGTGAGCGGCGGCGTGGTCACCGTGCCCTCGTGCGAATCGCCGGAACCGTGGCCGTGGCCGGGAAAATGCTTGAGCACCGGGGTGATCCCGGCCGCGCGCAGCCCGTCGGCGAACGCCAGTGCGTACGTCCGCACAGTGGCGGGATCATCGCTGTAGGACCGGTCGCCGATCACGGCGTCGTCTGGTTCGTCGCTGACGTCGGTGTCGGGCGCGAAGTCGACCGTGATCCCGCGCGCAGCCAGCTGCTCGCCACGCTGCTCACCGAGCGCGCGGACCTCGTCGGGGGTCTTCGTCTTGGCCAGCTCACGCGCGCTGGGCATCGAGCCGTCGAGGTCGTCGATGCGCTGCACCCGCCCGCCTTCCTCGTCGACAGACACGGCCACGGGGATTTTCGCGGCGCGCTGGACGGCGTCGAGCGCGTGGTTCTGCAACAGCGTGGTGTTGTTGCCGCCGACGAAAAAGCCGCCGACCTGTTGCTGCCGGACGAGCTTTGTCACCGCTGCCGGGTCGCCGGCGTCGACCCCGGGCACGACCAGCTGCGCGACCCGTGCGCGCACGTCCATCGAAGCGAGCACGGAGTCGCATGACGACGGTTGTGCCGAACGCGGGGTGGACGACGGCACCGCGGTCGGCGAAGGGGCCGGAGCGGAGGCCGGCGCGCGGCTCGCGTCCGATTGCGCGAGCGCGGTGCCGGAAACCGGGTGGCCGGAACCGCAGCCGGCGAGCGTGCCGGCAGCGAGCGCGGCAACGGTGATCGCTGCAGGTAGCCGCCTCCGTGCGGGCATCTTCATGAATTCCTTTGCAGGTGTCGGTACTGGTCGCTGCGACGCTACTCGGGCTCGATCTCGAGCGGCGGTCGACCTCGGGGCCCGCGGCGGTGCGGCAGCCGTGGAGGTCACGGCCGCCGCCCGTGCCGGAAGCCTTGCCGCTGTCCACTGAGGACGGTTAGGGTGCCGTCATGGTGCAAACCGCGGAGGAAATCGCGCGAGCGGTGCGTGGCGGCGAGGTGGATCCGGTCGAGGTGACGCGGGCGGCGCTGGCTCGCATCGAAGCGGCCGACGGGGTGGTCGGCGCGTTCCGGCGGGTGCGCGCCGCTGAGGCGCTCGCCGAAGCGGCGGAGATCGCGGCGCGGCCGGACCTGCGGGACCTCCCGTTGGCCGGGGTGCCCGTGGCGGTCAAGGACGTCACGGAGGTCACGGGCGAATACGCCGGCTGGGGCTCGGTCGCCGGCGCTCGCGAGCCGTTCACCGAAGATGGCGTCATCGCCCAGCGGCTGCGCGCGGCGGGCGCCGTGATCGTCGGTCTCACCCGGGTGCCGGAACTGTGCGTTTTCCCGATGAGTGACGATCCGGACGGAATCGCCCGCAACCCATGGGAGCCGTCGTTCACGGCGGGTGGGTCGTCGGGCGGTAGCGCGGCGGCCGTCGCGGCTGGCCTCGTTCCGATCGCGCACGGCACCGACGGGATGGGGTCCATCCGCCTGCCGTCGGCCATGTGCGGGCTCGTCGGCCTCAAACCGGGCCGCGGCGTCGTTCGCGAGCCGGAGGAGGGCTGGTTCGGCCTTTCCGCGCACGGCCCGATCGCCACCACCGTCGCCGATGCCGCCCTGCTCATGTCCGTGCTGGGCGAACGTCCCGCGCTCGCTTCGGTCACGAACCCGGAGCCGCAGCGGCTCGCGCTGTCCACCCAGGTGCCCATCATCCGCGCGCCGCTGGCCCGCCCGCTCCGCCACGCCGTGACTCGCGCGGGCACCCTGCTCGCCGCCGCAGGCCACACGGTCACGGATGCCACCCCCGACTACGGCGCCGGCCTTTTCGCCGCCCTCGCAACCCGCTGGCTCGCCGGCCCCGCGACCCAATCCGACGCCGGGTTCGACTTCGCCGCGCTGCAACCCCGCACCCGCACCCACGTCCGCCTCGGCCGCGCCGCGTCCCGCTTCGTCCGCGACGCGGCCCGCACGGCCTGGGTCGAGCGCGCTGAGAAGTTCTTCACCACGCACGACGTGCTCATCACTCCCACCCTCGCGACTCTCCCTCCGAAAGCCCTCCGCTGGCACCGCCGCTCCTGGCTCGCGACCGCCGCGCCCTCCGTCCGCGTCGCCGCCTTCACCGGCGCCTGGAACCTCGCGGGCTACCCCGCCATCTCCGTCCCGGTCGGCCGTCACCCCAGGTACAACCTCGCCACCTCGGTCCAGCTCGTCGCTCCGCCTGGCGGGGAATCGCTGCTGCTGGGGCTGGCGGCACAGCTGGAATCCGTGAACCCCTGGCCTCGCGTTGCCTGAACGAATCGGCGCCACCCCACGACGACGAAGGCCGCTGCCCCGACGGGAAGCGGCCTTCGCTGCGAAGCGTGGGTCAGGAGTTGCTCTTTCCCGCCGTCTGGGACACGGGGCGAGAGGCGCCGTTGTCGGACGGCTTGGCGGCAGCGGAAGCGGGCTGAGCGCCGTTGCCGCTCGCCGGGGCCGGCTGGGGTTTCGGCTTCACCGTGGGGGACGCCGGGGTGGTCGGGGAATCCACCGAGACGACGTCCGGCTTCGGTTTCGGCGTGTTCGCGGAGGCCTCGTCACCGCCGACCAGCTTCGAGGCGGAGGGGATGACGGATTCGGCGGGGAGGGCCGTGAGGAGGCCTTCGCTACGGCCGAGGACTTCGTCGGCCATCGCGAGGCTCTTGCGGGCCTGCTCACGAATCTCGGCGAGGCGCTCGACCTTGCGGGTCGCCGCGGTGGTGCGCTGAGCGGCCTGCGTGGTGGCTTCGTCGAGGCGCCGCTTGGCTTCCGCGGTGGCTTCGTCGAGGCGGCGCTTCGCTTCGGCCGTCGCTTCGGCGATGCGACGTTCGGCCTGCTGCTTGCTCGCAGTGCGCTGATCGGCGATCACCTTTTCGTGCGCGGAACGCTCCGCGGTGATCTTCGCGTCGAAGTCGCGTTCGATCTTTCGGCGCTTGCGCTCGGCTTCGTTGTCGAGGAGTTCCCGGCGCTGCGCCGCCTCGACGGTGAGCCGCTGCACTTCGGCGCGGGTCTCCTTGAGCGCGGCCTCGTGCTCGGAGTGCAGCGCCTCGGCCTGCTTGTCCAGCTCCTCCACGAGCCGCTGGTAGCGCTCCCTCAGCTTCGTCGACGCCTCGGTCGACGAAGCCCAGTGCTTCTCGGCCGCCACCTGCGCGCGCTTCGTGACCTCCTCGGCGCGCGCGGTTGCGAGCTGGACGGTGCGCTGCATGCGCTCATCGAGGTCCTCGAGCCGTTCCGGCGGTTTCAACAGCTCGTCGACGCGACCCTGGAGCTTGGTCACCTCGCGCTTGGCGTTCTCAAGCTCGCGCTGCAGCGTCGTGATCTGGGTCGCCGCCGCGTCGCGATCGCTCATCAGCCGGCGCAGCTGCGCCTCGACGTGATCGAGGTACTGGCGCACCTCGTTCCGGTCGAAGCCATGCCACGCCTGGGTGTACTCGCGCCGGAGAGGCAGGAGGCCGTTGTCTCGCTCGGGAACCATGGGCTCGACCGTACCCGCGCACCTTGTGTCGTTACCGTCAGGACTGGTGATTCACCGCCATGTGTCGATCCCCACCTGGTGATCTTCCCCTGAACGGCCTCACCCGCGACTACCAGTGGAACCCCCTCGAGAGCCGGGCGAGCGCCATCGCCGCCCGCGACAGGTGCTTCTCGCCGCGACCGATCTTCAGGCGGCCCGAACCGCCCGCCGCCGTCGAGTCCGGGAAGATCCGGTAACCCTGGTACGCGATCGCGTCGGTGAGCCCGGGTGCCAGCGCGTAGGTGAGCCCGATCGCCTGCCCCGCGGGCGTGCCGATGTGTTTCGGCCGCTCGATCAGCGCCTTCAGCACCATGTCGGCCGCCTGTTCCGGCGACTTCGTCGGAAATGCGTCGTAGATCTTCGTCGGCCGGATCATGGGCGTGCGCACGAGCGGCATGTGGATCGTGGTGAACGTGATCCCGTCTCCGTGCGTCTCCGTCGCGGCGATGCGCGAGAAGTAGTCGAGCGCGGCCTTCGACGCGGCGTACGCGGAGAACCGCGGCGCGATGCCCTGCACCCCGATCGACGACACGTTCACGATGTGCCCGAACTTCCGCTCCGACATGTGCGGCAGCACCGCGAGAATCAGTCGTACGGCACCGAAGTAGTTGATCGCCATGGCGCGCTCGTAGTCGTGCATGCGGTCGTACGACAGCTTGATCGACCGGCGGATCGACCGGCCCGCGTTGTTCACCAGCATGTCGATCCGGCCGTGGTCGGCGAGCATCGCGTCGACGGCCTTGCGCACCGACTCCTCGTCCGTCAGGTCCGCCGGGTAGACCGACGCCGTTCCGCCGGCGGCGATGATCTCGTCGCGCACCTCTTCAAGCTCGTGCTGCCGCCGCGCCACCAGCAGCGGTACCCCGCCCGCGGCCGCGACCTTCAGCGCCGTCGCGCGCCCGATGCCCGACGACGCGCCGGTGATGATCACGCGCCGGCCGTCGAGCTCGCCGCGGGGGCCGTGCTTGCGGGCGCGGAACGGGTCGAGGTGCTCGCGCCAGTAGCGCCACAGCGTGGGCGCGTAGTCCTCCAGCCGTGGCACCTCGACGCCGCTGCCCGCGAGCACCTTGCGTGTTTCGGCCGACGCGAACACCGACGGGAACGACAGCGTTTCCAACAGCACCGGCGGGATGCCGAGACGCTCCAGCACGGCGTCACGCGCGATCGTGAAACCCGGGATGTGCTCGCTCAGCTTCGCCAGCCCGACGATTCCCTTCGACACGCCCTGTCCCAGCTGCACGGTGATCGGCGGCGCACCCGCGGCACGGGCGAAGGCGTTGTACACCGACACGACCGGTTGTGGCTCGGGGTTGACGAGATGGAACGCGCGCCCGTCGACGCCCGGCGTGGTCACGATCGTCAACAACGCCTTGGCGACGTAGTCGACCGGAACCACGTTCGTGTCACCGAGGTCCGGCCCGACGATCGGCAGGTTCGGCAGCCCGGTCAGCTTGCTGATGGCGGGGAAGAGGTAGTACGGCCCGTCGATCTTGTCCATCTCGCCGGTCTCGGAGTCGCCAACGACCACTGCCGGCCGGTACACGCGCCACGGCACCTCGTGCTGCTCGCGCACCAGCTTCTCGGCCTCGAACTTCGTCCGGTGGTACGGCGTGATCAGCCGCTGCCCGACGTCGAACATCTCCTCGGTGAACAGCCCCTCGTGATCACCGGCGACGGCCACCGACGACACGTGGTTCAGACAGCCGGCGTGCAGGTCCGCGGCGAGGTCCAGCACGTTCCGCGTACCGTCCACATTGGCCTTGATGCTCGTCTCGTCGTCGGCCGTGAGGTCGTACAGCGCGGCGAGGTGGACCACGTGGTCCACACCACGCAGCGTGTCGCGATCCGCCTCGGAGACGCCGAGCAACGGCTCGCCGAGGTCGCCGGTCACCAGCGTCACGCGCTCCGGATGGGGCCAGCCGTCGACCAGCTTCGCCAGCTTCTCACGCGAACCCGCGCGCACGACGAGTGCGACGCGGTCGGCGTCCGGCCGCCTGAGCAGCTGCCGGGTGAACTCGCGGCCGATCAGGCCGGTCGCCCCCGTCACCAAGAACGTCGCCATCCCCATCACCTTCCGCCGTGCACCGCTGGACCCTTGCGCATTGTGCTGCATGGACGCCGCGCTGACCACAGCGCGCGGACCTCATGTTACTAGCTAGTAACTTGTGCTTTCGCGCGGGGCCGCAGGTCGCGGACCGGTTTTCGTCCATCGGGGTCCCGGGGAGCGGTGTGAAGGGGCCGGTCGTACCACCGCCTGCGGCGGTACGACCGGTCCCTTCGCGACAGCGGAGCAGGCGGCAGTGCCGTTGGAAGCCCGGTAAGCCCGGGGAAGCCCGGTAAGCCCGGGGAAGCCCGCCGACAACCGCGACGGAAAACGGGAGGTAGCCGACGGTCGGCTCCGAGCAAGAGCGGGATTCGATCAGACCGGGTCCGCGATCACGACCCGGTTCTCCTCGTACCCGTCCGATCCACCGATCCACCGGCCTCCACACGTCACCAGCACCACGCGGTGTGGCCCGGCCTGGCCGAACAGGTCGTCGGCGCGCCCGGGCAGATCGTCCTTGTGGACGGTGACCAGCTGCGAAATCCGGTACTTCGACGTCTTGCCCGCACTGTCCACGATGGTCACTCCGCCGCCGATGTGCTCGTTCCACAGCTCTGCGAAGGGACCCGTCATGCCTTTCCAGTTCACGTGCCCCGCGAACACGCTCGCGCCGCTCACCGCGTCGAGCGCGGCGCCCCACCACGCGGCCTGGCCGATGTTCGATGGCACCGGCAGCGTGGCGCCGGGGCCGAGGCCCTGGCGCACCATCGCGGCCGTCCCGCCTCCCGGTAACCGGATGGTGCCCGGCTTCTGCGGGGCGAGCTGCTCGCGTGCCACCGGTGGCCGACCTGCCGGCGCCGGGGAGGACGACGGTGCTGCCGATGATGCCGATGATGCCGGTGATGCCGATGCTGCTGGCGGTGCCGGCGCCGCAGACGGCGGGCGCGCGGCCGGAGCCGGCGAGGCGGGGACCACCGCGACGGCGGTGCCCGCCACCACCGCCGTCGGCGGCGCACTGATCACGACGGTGGCGAGCTCGACCGCGAGGACGCTCGCCGCGCCGAGGACGAATCCGGTGACCAACCGGCCGTTGCGTGCCATACCCGTACCGCTCTCGCTACCTCCGCGACGCCCGTCGCGCGGCGAACCCGACCAGTGCCGATCCGAGGAGCACGAGCGCGGCGAGCCCGATGAGGCCCGGCGTCGAGTAGCTCGTGGCCACGGCACCCTTCGCCATCGCCACTGGCCGGTCACCGGCGGGGATCGCGTGGGGCACTTCGTTCGGGGTGTTCACCAGTGCGAGCGCCAGTGTGCCGCCCGGCCGGACCGTACCGCACGCCGCGGGCGGGTTGTTCGGGTCGAACGCGTTCTCGTAGCCCGGCGGTGCGGTCACCTCGACCGCGCAAACGTCCTGCGGCGCCAGTACATTGCCGACGGTCACGGCGCCCGTGTCACCACTGGTCGTGACCACAACGGGCTGCCCATCGGGACCCGTCAGCGGCTTGCCGTCCTGTCCGGTCGCGGCCGTCTTCTCGTCCTTGCCGGTGATCCGCAGCGCGGCGCCGCCGATGCCCTTGCCGGTCTTGGCATCTTTCTTGGTCACCTGCACCTGTCCCGGCTTCGCGAGGGCCGCGACGCCCAGCGCGGTCAGCGTTTTCTCCCCGCCGGTGGACACGACGTTCTGCACTCCGGTGTTCACCGGGTTTTGCACGTACGGCCGGTCGGCGGGCGCGGACAGCGAGGTCGCGAGCTTCGGCTGATCGCCGGTCGGGGTGAGCTCCACGGAGATCGTGCCGTCGGCGCCGGTCGTCAGTGTCTGTGAAGTCAGTGCCCGCGAGGTCGCCCCGGTCGGTGCGCTCTCGCCTGCTGCGTTGCCACTCGAAGAGTCGGCAGCCGGGGCGCCGGTCGTCGAGCTGTCGGTCGCCAGCGTCCCGTCGGTCGCGTCGATCTTCACCGCGACGTCGGGCACCCCGGTGCCGTTGGCGTTCTTGACCCTGATCGTCCACGTGCCCGCCGTGCCGAGGTGCTGGTTGTCCTTCGGCGGGGTGACCGAAGCGGTCCACGGGCCGCGGTTGGCCTCCGCGTCGGCGGTCAGCTTCGAGACGTCGGCGTAGGCCGCCGGGTGGTCCTTTTTCAGCGCGGCGAGGTGGAAGCCGACGTCGTAGCCGATCTCCGCCTTCGAGAGGTTCGGGTTGAGATCGTCGTGGCCGGGCCGAGGGGCCGCGGTCCAGGAGTGCAGCAGGTGCGCGAGCGCGGCGGCGATGTTCGGATCCTTCGTGTCGCCGTACCGCAGCAAGAGGTACGAGATGTTCGCCGCGTGGTCGGCGGGGATCTTCTCGCCCCACTTCGTGAGCTGTTCGTCGCCGGGCTTGTACTTCTCGTCGGTGTCCGGTGCCTTGAGCTGGAAGCTGACGCAGAACACCTGCTTGCCGCCGACGAGGTAGGAGCCAAGCCAGTTGCGGCTCGCCGGTTTGCCTTCCACGGCCCTGACCGGGCTTGATTTCGACGCCGACCCCTTCCTGCGTCGCGGCGCCGGCGGGTGTCGTTCCGACTGCCGTGACGGAGAGTGCGCCGACCAGTGCCGTAGCGACCAGGCCGACGGCCGCGCGCAGTCGAGCACGCGGGCGTGAAGACCACCCCATGGTGTGTTGACTCCTTCACCGTGCCCTGCACCGACGCCGTTACGTCGCCGCAGGTCGCACGATCGAACAATCCCCCGACACGCCCTCGGTCACGTCCCGAACACGCGTAGTGAAGGTTCGCCGGTGATCACCGGAATTGTCTAGAGGTCATCGGGTGACCTGCGGCGAACGGTCGTGATCTCGGTCGCATACGGTGTAGTCCGGCGCGGGCCAGACCACCTGACCGGACGGATGGGTAAAGTAGTCTTTACTCGACGCCCTCGTGTGGGAACCAGCAGGCCCGGGCGGTCGTTGAACCCGATGCAAGGTGCCAGCAGATCCAGGAGGATCAGGTGCGATCCAGTAGCAACCCCGCGTTCCGCCACCTGCCCCGCGGCGCGGCCGCGCAGGGGCAGTACGGGCCAAACGTCGGCTTCGACCAGCAGGCCTACGGCTACCCACAGGGTCAGGGTGGCGTCCCCGGCTACGCGCCGGGACGGATGGCCGCCGGCGCCGGCGACCGGCCGATGACGGTCGACGACGTCGTCATCAAGACCGGCCTTTCGCTGGGCACCGCGCTGCTGCTCGGTGTCCTCACCGCGATCTGGGCGCAGTCCCAGTTGCTCGTCGACGGGCTCGGCAGGGTCACCGGCATGAGCGGTGCCCTCATGGGCGCTCTGTTCGGCGGCCTGATCGTCGGTCTCGTCATTTCGCTCGTCATCGTCTTCGGGCAGAAGGCGAGTGGACCGCTCACGCTCGTCTATTCGGCCGCGGAGGGCATTTTCCTCGGCGCGCTGAGCGGGCTGTTCGAACTCGTGTACCCGGGCATTGCGCTGCAGGCGCTGATCGGCACCGCGGGTGTGTTCATCGCGATGCTGGTGGTCTACAAGACCGGCGCCGTGAAAGTCACGCCGAAGCTGACCAAGTGGATCGTCGGGGCCGTCGGCGGTGCCGTGGTCCTGATGCTGGTCAACCTGGTCACCTCGCTGTTCTTCGGCTTCAACCCGTTGCGCGACGGCGGGCCGATCGCGATCATCTTCAGCCTCGTGGTCATCGGCATCGCCGCGTTCAGTTTCCTGCTGGACTTCGACCAGGCCGACCGCATGATCCGCGCGGGCATGCCGTCGAAGTGGGCGTGGTACGCCGCGTTCGGCCTCATGACCACGCTGGTGTGGCTGTACCTCGAGATCCTCCGACTCTTGTCCTACCTGCGCGACTGAAGTCACGCAGGATTCCCGAGAAGGCGCTCCGTATTTTCACGGGGCGCCTTTTCTGTGCGCAGTTTCGGAATTGCTTCGCGCGACGAAGCGCGTACGCACGGTAGAAGCGATTACCTGCGCTTCGCGGCAAGCCGTAGAGTCACAGAACCGTTGCGGGGAGTGGAAATCTCCGGTCGTCCGCTCGCCCGTGGAGAAACCGATGGCTTTTTGTCGGATCCCTCCTCTATTCTCGATCGCGTCACGCAAGGGGGACCTGATTGGCGACGCCGGGCGGCTTGCGTGGCTTCCGGTACCTGAAGATGGGGATGGTTTCCGCATGTCCGCACATGCGAGCCCGGCGGCGGGGCTCGACGACAAACTCGACCGGGGTGTACTGAAGGTCGCGTCGGTGGTGGTGCTCGGCGCCATCATGGCGATCCTCGACACCACCGTCGTGAACGTGGCGCTGCAGAGACTCACGCTGCAGTTCTCCACGTCGCTCGACACGATCCAGTGGGTCGTCACCGGCTACATGCTGGCGCTCGCCACGGTCATCCCGATCACGGGCTGGGCGGCGGACCGCTTCGGCACGAAGCGGTTGTACCTGCTGGCGATCGGCACGTTCCTGGTCGGCTCGATGCTGGCGGGGTTGTCGTGGAACGTCGAGACGCTCATCGTGTTCCGAGTCCTGCAAGGTCTCGGCGGCGGCATGCTGATGCCGGCGGGCATGACGATCCTGACGCGCACGGCGGGACCGCAGCGCATCGGGCGCGTGATGTCCGTGCTCGGCGTGCCGATGTTGCTTGGCCCGATCTGCGGGCCGATCCTCGGCGGCTGGCTCGTCGACGCCGTCAGCTGGCGCTGGATCTTCTACATCAACGTGCCGATCGGCGTCATCGCGTTCCTGCTCGGGCTGCGGCTGCTGCCGAAGGACCGGCCCGCGCCCACGGGCCGCTTCGACTTCCCGGGCCTGCTGATGGTGTCGCCGGGGCTGGCGGCGCTGATCTTCGGCGTTTCGCGCATCCCGTCGACGGGCACGGTCGCCGCGCTCGAGGTGTGGCTGCCGGCGCTGGCCGGCGTCGTGCTGCTGGTCGGATTCGTGCTGCGCGCGCTTCGGGTGCCGCATCCGCTGATGGACCTCAGCCTGTTCAAGAACCGGCCGTTCTCGATTTCGATGATCACGCTGTCGGTGTTCTGCATCGGCTTCTTCGGCGCGATGCTGTTGCTGCCGACGTATTTCGTGCTGGTGCGCGGGGAAACGGCGCTGCACGCCGGGCTGCTGCTCGCGCCGCAGGGCCTCGGTGCGATGGTCGTCATGCCGCTCACCGGCCGGCTGACCGACAAGATGGCCGCGCGCCGCATCGTGCTGCCCGGCCTCCTGCTGATCGTGCTCGGCATGATCCCGTTCACGCAGGTCGGCGCGAACACGCCGTACGCGCTGCTGCTGTCGGCGGCGTTCGTCATGGGCATCGGCATGGGCGGCACGATGATGCCCATCACGTCGGCTGCCCTGCAGACCCTGCGGCCCGCAGACATGGCCAAGGCGTCCACGGCCACGAGCATCCTGCAGCAGACCGCGGGCGCCATCGGCTCCGCCGTCATGTCGATCATCCTGGCGGCGCTGCTCGCGTCTCGCTTCGGCGTCCCCACGAGCCAGGGTCAGCTCGCCGCAACCGCGGCCACCCTCAATCCCGCCACGCACGCGGCCGCCGCGGACGCCACCGCCGGTTCCTTCGCCACCACGTTCCTGTGGGCGACGGTCATCCTGGCCCTGTGCCTGGTGCCCGCCTTCTTCCTGCCGAAGAAGCGCTTCATCCCGTCGGCGCCACCGGCCGCCGACGAAGGCACACCCACCCCGGCGGTCCCGCTGCACTGACCCCTCGTGAGTGTTCGCGCCGGTTCTAACCGGCGCGAACACTAACGAGCGTTGGTGACCGGTCAGGAAAGCCGCTCCAGGACCATGGCCATGCCCTGGCCGCCGCCGACACACATGGTTTCGAGACCGAACTGCTTGTCGTGGTGCTGCAGGGAGTTGATGAGGGTCGAGGTGATGCGGGCGCCCGTCATGCCGAACGGGTGGCCGACGGCGATGGCGCCGCCGTTGACGTTCAGGCGGTCGAGGTCGATACCGAGGTCGCGGTAGGACGGGATCACCTGAGCGGCGAACGCTTCGTTGATCTCCACGAGGTCGATGTCCGAAATGGACATTCCCGCGCGGGCCAGCGCCTGCTTCGACGCCTCGACCGGGCCGTAGCCCATGATTTCCGGCGAAAGTCCAGTCACGCCCGTCGACACGATGCGGGCCAGCGGCGTGAGGCCGAGCTCGCGCGCCTTGGTGTCGGACATGACGATCACGGCGGCGGCGCCGTCGTTGAGGGGACAGCAGTTGCCGGCGGTGACCCGGCCGTCGGGGCGGAACACGGGCTTCAGTCCGGACACGCCTTCGACAGTCACGCCGGCGCGCGGGCCGTCGTCCTTCGACACGACCGTGCCGTCGGGCAGCGTCACCGGGGTGATGTCCTTGGCCCAGAAGCCGTCGGCGATCGCCTTCTCCGCGAGGTTCTGCGAGCGCACGCCGAACTCGTCCATCTCCTCTCGCGTGACGCCCTTGAGGCGCGCGAGGTTCTCGGCGGTCTGGCCCATGGCGATGTAGACGTCGGGGATCTGCCCGTCCGCGCGCGGGTCGGCCCAGCTGTCGGTGCCCGACGCAGCCGTCTCGACGGTGCGGGCCTCCGCATCGGCGAACAGCGGGTTGTGCGTGTCCGGCCAGGAGTCCGAGCTGCCCTTCGCGAAGCGCGACACGGTCTCGACACCGGCGGAGATGAACACGTCACCCTCGCCGGCCTTGATCGCGTGCATCGCCATGCGGGTCGTCTGGAGGCTGGAGGAGCAGTAGCGCGTGATCGTGCAGCCGGGCAGGTGGTCGTAGCCCAGCTCGACGGCCACCGCGCGGCCCATGTTGAACCCGGACTCGCCGCCGGGCAGGCCGCAGCCGAGCATCAGGTCGTCGATGTCGGCGGGGTCGAGCTGAGGAACCTTGTCGAGCGCCGCCCGGACCATCTGCACGGCGAGGTCGTCGGGGCGCAGATCGACGAGCGAGCCCTTGGCCGCGCGGCCGATCGGGGAGCGGGCAGTGGAGACGATGACGGCTTCGGGCATGACGTGACACTTCCTCGGGTCGGTGTGGCACTAAGCGGTTGCTCACCATAGTGCCGCGTGCCCGGCCCGGCGGAAAGTGGAGAGCGACGCGGGCCACTTTCGGGCAGAGTGCGCGGCACCTCCGGTGGGCCGTTTAGGCTGGGTGCGCCGCCGAGATCCGGCGAGGAAAGGGCAGGGAGCGCAGTCGTGGAGTACGCCGAGCACATCGTCGACCTGGTGGGCAACACGCCACTGGTCAAGCTGAACTCCCTCACCAAGGGCCTCAAGCCGCTGGTGCTCGCGAAGGTCGAGTATGTGAACCCGGGCGGCAGTGTGAAGGACCGCATCGCGCTGCGGATGATCGAAGCCGCCGAGGCTTCGGGCAAGTTGCGGCGCGGCGGCACCATCGTGGAGCCGACGTCGGGCAACACCGGCGTGGGCCTGGCCATGGTCGCGCAGCGCAAGGGCTACAAATGCGTGTTCGTCTGCCCCGACAAGGTGAGCGAGGACAAGCGCAACGTGTTGCGCGCGTACGGCGCCCGCGTGGTCGTCTGCCCGACCGCGGTACCGCCCGAGCACCCCGACTCCTATTACAACGTCTCCGATCGGCTCGTCCGCGAGATCGACGGTGCGTGGAAGCCCAATCAATACGCCAATCCCGAGAACCCGGAGAGCCACTACCGCTCGACCGGCCCCGAGATCTGGCGCCAGACCGACGGGAAGATCACGCATTTCGTGGCGGGCGTCGGCACCGGCGGCACGATCTCGGGCACCGGCCGCTTTCTCAAGGAGGCGAGCGACGGGCGCGTGCAGATCGTCGGCGCCGACCCCGAAGGGTCCGTCTACTCCGGCGGTTCCGGCCGGCCCTACCTCGTGGAAGGCGTCGGCGAGGACTTCTGGCCCGAAACGTACGACCGCCGGGTCGCCGACCAGGTCATCGCGGTGTCCGACGCGCTGTCGTTCGACACCACCCGCCGGCTCGCGTTGGAGGAAGGCCTGCTGGTCGGCGGCTCGTGCGGAATGGCCGTGGCCGCCGCGCTAAAGCTGGCCGAAGGCTTGAGCGAGGACGACGTCGTCGTGGTACTGCTGCCCGACGGCGGCCGCGGCTACCTCACCAAGGTTTTCAACGACGCCTGGATGTCGTCCTACGGGTTCCTCCCGCCCGACTCGTCGGGCGCCACGGTCGGCGACGTGCTCACCAAGAAGAGTGGCGCGTTGCCGAGTCTCGTGCACTCGCACCCGAACGAGACCGTGGCCGAGGCCGTCGCCATTCTCTCGGAGTTCGGCGTGAGCCAGATGCCCGTCGTCAGCGCGGAGCCCCCGGTGATGGCGGCCGAGGTCGTCGGCGCCGTCAACGAACGCGACCTGCTCGACGCGCTGTTCACCGGCAAGGCACAGCTCGCCGACCGGCTCGAGGCGCACATGTCGCCTCCGCTGCCGACCATCGGCGCAGGCGAGCAGGTGAGCGCCGCGATGAAGGCGCTCGAGGGAGCCGACGGCGCGCTCGTGCTCATCGACGGCAAGCCGGCGGGCGTCGTCACCAGGCACGATCTGCTCGCGTTCCTCGCAGGGCGCACCAACCGGTAAATCGGCAAAGCGGACCCGGGGCATTTCGAGCGCCGTGCGCGGGTATCCGATAGCGTTAGCCCGGTAGAACTTTTTCGCGTCCTCGTCAAGGGGGTTCAAGACCCACATGAGTGCTCCGCAGCCACCGAGCCAGCCCGGGGACGGCGGCGAGCAGCCGCCGCAGGGCCCACCGAGTGGCCCAACACCTCAGCAGGACAGTCCTTTCGGCGCGTCGGAGCCGACCCAGGTCGTCCAGCCGGGTCAGCCGACGCCCTCGGCCTCGGCGTCCGCCCCCGCCTCAGGCGAAGGTGGCCTGTTCGGCGAGGCCCCGGAACCGACGCAGGTCGTCCGGCCGGGAGACGCGAACGCCGGTGAAAGCCACTTCGGTGCCGAGTCGACGCAGCTCGTCTCGCCCGGCTCGCAGTCGCCCGCGATCCCGTACTCGCCACCGCCGAGCGCGGCAGACAACCCGGCGGCCATGAGCGGCGGGTTCGCGCAGCCGGGTCAGCCGGGTCAGCCCGGCGGTTTCGGCCAGCAGGCTCAGCCCGGTCAACCGGGCCCGTTCGACCAGCCGGGCCAGCCTGGTACTGCTCCCGGCGATCCCGGACAGCCGTCTCAAGGCTTCGGCGCGCCGGGTGGGTTCGGCGGCCCGCCCCCCGGCGGGTTCGGCGGTCAGCCCGGCTTCGGTGCGCCTGCGGCGTACGGTGGTGCGCCGGCGTCGTCGGGCTCGGGCGGTGGGCTTTACGCCTACATCGCCGGTGGCCTCGTGGCACTGCTGGGTGTGCTGTCGCTGATTTGGTCCTTCATTTACATGAGCGACGCCAGCGACTACTCCTCGGAACTCAGCAAGGGTACCGACGCCCAGGTCCAGCAGTTCCTCGACCGAACCGGCCTGTCGTCGCCGACCACCATCTGGATCTACGTGATCCTGCTGCTCATCGGCGCGCTCATCTCCCTACTGGGCGGCGCCGGGCTGATCGTGTCCGGGCGGCTCGCGGCGGGCAGGAAGAAGCTCGTGCCGATCGTCGTCGTCGCCGGCGGTGTCGTGCTGACACTGTTCGCCATCCTGTTGATGATGGCGAGCAGCCCGAAGCAGGAGTTGATCGACCAGCTGAAGCAGGCGGGCGCCCCGGCGGCCACCAACAGCCTCGGCATCCCGACGCTCATCTTCGGCATCCTGATCCTCATCGTCGGCGTGCTCGGCCTCATCCCGCCGACCGCGCAGTTCGTGGGCCTCGGCGGCTCCTCGGACACCCCCGGTGGCCAGGGTGGTTTCGGCGGTCCGGGCCAGGGTGGTTTCGGCCAGCCGCAGGGCTTCGGCGCACCCGGTCAGCCCGGTTTCGGCCAGCCGGGCGCGCCCGGTCAGCCGCAGCCCGGCTTCGGTGCACCCGGCGGCCAGCCGGGTGGGCCCAACCCCGGCAGCGGCGGCTTCCCGCAACCCGGTCAGCCGGGCCAGCCGGGCGGTTACGGTCAGCCCCCTCAACCGGGCTACGGCCAGCCCGAGCAGCCGGGTAGCGGCGGTTTCCCCCAGCCCGGCCAGCCGGGCAGCGGTGGCTTCCCCCAGCCGGGTCAGCCCCAGCCGGGCGCCTACCCGCAGCAGCCACCGCCGGGCTACGGTCCGCCCCCCGGCTACGGGCCGCCGCCGGGACAGCAGCCCCCTCCCGGGTACGGTCCGCCGCCCGGCCAGGGTGGCTACGGCCAGCCGGGACAGCCACCTCAGCAACAGCAGTGGTGAGCTGACCTCGTCCACGCAGGGCCCCTTCGGTGCACGTCGCCGAAGGGGCCCTGCGCTGTGTTCAGTACATGACAGCGGGAGCGATCCGCTCCGTACGGGAGACGCGACACCGTCTCGACGGTGTGTCGGCGAAGCTTCGGCGGGCATTTCCCTGACCGGCCTGCTGCTGAGCTGGGTCAAACCGTACGGCCGTTCTTTGCGGAGAATCGAGAAATGTGGTTTTTCTCTAACCTCACGAGCGACTGATCGCGAATCATCAGGTGAGCTTGCGCGAATCCGGCAAGGGATCTTTCTCGGAGCCTCAGCAGTGGTCCGCGATTGCGAATTCCGGGCTAGGGTGAGCCGTCCGTTTCGCTTTCGAGCCGAGGGGGAGCTGGAGTTGAGTGGCCCGTACGGATCTCCGCCGCGGCAGCGTTCCGGGGCCGCGCGCGAGGGACTTGCGGCGGGGCGGCGTCGTCCGTCCTGGGTCACGGCGACGGCGGCGGCGCTGCTGGGGCTGGTGGCGGCCGTCGCGGCGGGATACGTGCCGGTGACGTCGTTCATCGACATCCCGTCCGGGTTCAGCCTCGGTGATCTTCCGATGTGGACACTGGTGGATCTCGGCGCATTCCTGGGTGCGGGTCTGTTGCTGCTCGTCGGTGGCGTCGCGGCGATTTTCCGCGCCCCCACGGGCGCCGTGCTGCTGATCCTCGGCGCGCTGATCGCCATCGGTGCGATCCTCCTGGAGCCGACGCTCGGCGACGGCGGCTACGCCGAATACTTCCGCGTCGTCTTCTCACTGTCGGGCTTCGCGGCTGTCGACCGGGCCGTGCTCGTGGCGCTGTCGCCGCTCGTGCTGGTGCTCGCGGCGTCGCGGCCCACCTTCTCGTATCTCAGGTACCGGACCGCGACACCCGGACAGTGGTGATTTTCGCCCCGAAACCGCTTCTCGCCTGGCACGATACGAGGACACCACCCCGCCACCAGTGGGGACCCGATCTCGAGGACTTTCGTGAGCTATCCCCAGAACCCCGGGCAGGGGCAGAACCAGCAGTTTCCCTACGGACAGCAGCCGTCTGGTCCGCAGCAGATGCCGGGCCAGCCGTTCTCGGGTCCGCAGCAGGTGCCGGGGCAGCAGCCCGTGCCGGGTCAGCCGATGCCGGCTCAGTACCCCGGCGCGCAGTACGGCCAGCCGTACCCGGCGTATCCGGGCGGCCCCGGTCAGCTGCAGCAGAAGCCGGGCGGCGGCACGGCCATCACGGCGGCGGTGCTGGCGATTCTCGGCGGCATCTTCGCGCTGATCGGCGTGGTCGGCAGCATCGTCGGCATGAGCGCGTTCCACGGCGTGTTCGTGATACTCATCGTCTCGCTCATCGTCGACGCGGCGCTGGCGGTCCTGCTGCTCTACGGTGCCATCGCGCTGATCATGCACAAGCCGCTCGGCCGGATGCTCGTGATCATCGGCTGCTCGGTCACCATCGCGTTCGACGTGATTTCGGTGATCCTCAACGCGGTCGGCACCGCGTCGCTGGGTGCGTCGTCCGAGTTCCTGGGGGCGGGCATCGGAGTCACCATCGTGATGCTGCTCCCGCCGATCGCCACGCTCATCCTCGCGATCGTGAACCCGACCAAGCAGTGGGTTGGTCTCGGCGCCACTCCCGCGGCCCCGCAATACCCTGGTGGTTACCCGCAGCAACCGCAGGGCTGGTGACGGCTCCCTGGTACTGGTCCACGCCAGTACCAGGGCAAACCCGCCGGAAGTCGTGAATTCCGTCCCACCTGGCGGGATTGTCGGTGCCGCGCCGTACCCTGGAACCATGGTCGACGACTACTCCGTACTGGGCTTCGAGACACGCGCCATCCACGCCGGGCAGCGGCCCGATCCGCGGACCGGCGCCGTGATCGTGCCCATCTACCAGACGTCGACCTACGCGCAGGACGGCGTCGGCGGCACTCGCGAAGGCGGGTACGAGTACTCGCGCACCGCGAACCCCACCCGCAGCGCGCTCGAGGAAGCGCTGGCTTCGCTGGAAGGCGCACGGTATGGGCTGGCCTTCGCCTCCGGCATGGCGGCCTCCGATGCGGTGCTGCGCACCACGCTGCGCCCCGGCGACCACCTGGTGCTTGGCAACGACGCGTACGGCGGCACGTTCCGCCTGATCGACAAGGTACTGAGCCTGTGGGGCATCGAGCACACCGTCGCCGACCTCGCCAAAGTCGACGAGGTGCGCGCCGCCATGCGGCCCGAGACCAAGCTCATCTGGTGCGAGACGCCGACGAACCCACTGCTCGGCGTCGCCGACATCGCGGCGCTCGCGGGCGTGGCCCACGACGCGGGGGCGCGACTGGTCGTCGACAACACCTTCGCGACGCCGTACTTGCAGACACCGCTGGCCCTCGGCGCCGACATCGTGGTCCACTCCACCACCAAGTACCTCGGCGGTCACTCCGATGTCGTCGGCGGCGCCGTGCTCACCAACGAAGACGACCTCCGGGAGCAGCTGTTCTACCTGCGCAACGCCGCGGGCGCCGTCCCGGGTGCGTTCGACGCGTGGCTCACGCTGCGTGGCCTGAAGACGCTGGCCCTGCGGATGGATCGCCACAGCGACAACGCCGAGCTGATCGTGCGGACGCTGGCGCAGCACCCGAAGGTGTCCCAGGTCTACTACCCAGGCCTGCCGGAGCACCCGGGCCACGAGGTCGCGGCCAAGCAGATGCGGCGCTTCGGCGGCATGGTTTCCTTCCGCCATGCCGACGGCGAGCAGGCCGCACTGGAGTTCGCGTCGCGCACGAAGCTGTTCATCCTGGCCGAGTCGTTGGGTGGCGTCGAGTCCCTCATCGAGCACCCGGGCCGGATGACGCACGCGTCCACCGCCGGCTCGACGCTCGAGGTGCCCGAAGACCTGATCCGCCTGTCCGTCGGCATCGAAGACGGCACCGATCTCGTCGCGGACCTCACGGCCGCGCTCGACTGAATTTCGCGGGCGTCGCAAGACCGCCGAGCGAACGAGATCGGCAAGTAAACAAACCGGCGGGCAACAAAGGAGCCCCGTACCGAGCTTCGGTGCGGGGCTCTCGCGATCGACCGGTCAGGGCCGGAAACTGCTTGGCTGCGGACCCGCTCGGTGGCCCGAGATGTGCGCGGCTTCCTGCTGCTGCGCGGGCGCGCTGGGCAGCTCGGAGCCGTCGACACAGCCCCCGACCAGCTCGACGTGGTTGTCGTGGCGGATGTACTGGGCCTGGCCGCCACAGCCGGCGGCGTCGACGGTGAAGTAGGCGGCGCCGGTGAGGGCCACCGCGGAAGCGACGCCGAAGACCAGCGGCAGCAGTCCGGCCGAACGGGTCGCGCGCATCCGACGAGCGGTTGACGCGTTTTCCGCGCGGGCCATTGTCATACTCCCTGATCACGTGTGGTTGCTGTTGCCCAGCGTACCGGTCTTGCGGGGGTCGCACCTCAGCCATCTGTCGGTGGCATTATCCGGCGTATGGAACTGGTCAGCATCGAGCGGATCGAGGAAGCACGCAAGCTCCTCGAGGGCATCACCAGGGTGACCCCCATGGAACACGCCCGCGACCTGCGCCGGCTGCACGGCGGCCCGGTGTACCTCAAGTGCGAGAACCTGCAGCGCACGGGGTCGTTCAAGATCCGCGGCGCGTACACGCGGATTCACGGTCTCAGCGCCGAGGAACGCGCCCGTGGCGTCGTCGCGGCGAGTGCCGGCAACCACGCGCAGGGAGTGGCGCTGGCTTCTTCACTGCTTGGTATAGCGTCGACGGTGTTCATGCCATTGCGCGCCCCGCTGCCGAAACTCGCGGCAACGCGCGGGTACGGCGCCGACGTGCACCTCCACGGCGCCGTGCTCGAAGAGACCCTCGCCGAAGCCGTCGCGTTTTCCGAGCGCACCGGGGCGGTGTTCATCCACCCGTTCGACCACGCCGACGTGATCGCCGGGCAGGGCACGGTCGGGCTGGAGATCCTGGAGCAGGTGCCGAGCGCCAAGACGGTGCTCGTCGCGACGGGCGGCGGGGGCCTCGTCGGCGGCGTCGCCGCGGCGGTGAAGGGGTTGCGGCCCGACATCCGCGTCGTCGGCGTACAGGCCGAGGACGCGGCGGCGTTCCCGCCTTCCCTGGCGGCCGGCGCGCCGGTGCGGCTACGGGAGATGTACACGATGGCCGACGGCATCGCGGTCGGTGAGCCAGGGCCCGTCAGCTACGCGCACGTGTCTTCACTGGTGGACGACTTCGTGACGGTCACCGAAGAAGGCCTGTCGCGCGCCGTTCTGCTGTGTTTGGAGCGGCGGAAGCTCGTGGTCGAACCGGCGGGCGCGGCGACGGTGGCGGCGCTGCTGGAGCACCCGGGGGCGTTCGAGCCGCCCGTGGTCGCGATCCTGTCCGGCGGCAACGTCGACCCGGTGTTGCTGCAGCAGATCATCCAGCACGGCATGACGGCCGGCGGGCGCTACCTCAAGCTGCGGTTGCGCGTGCCCGACCGGCCGGGCTCGCTGGTGTCCGTGCTCGCCTGTGTGAAAGACCTTGGTGCCAACGTTCTCGACGTCGAGCACTCCCGCATCTCCGGCAGCCTTGCCCTCGGGGAGGTCGACGTGGCACTTGCTCTCGAAACGCGCGGCCCCGAACACTGTCGGGAAGTCGAGGCGCCCTCGCCGACGCCGGGTTCACCATCGTCTGAACCATCCACTGAGGACGGTCAGGGTCGGCCGGTGATCGCCGCGAGCGCGATGTCCTGAGCCGCTTTGTCGACCTCCGGCACCGCGAACCGGTGCCCGCGGATGTGTCCGAGCAGCTCCGGATCCGGCGCGACGTCGTGCTCGCGCAGGTAATAGGCGACCGCCGCGGGCCACGCCCAGCTGCCATCCGTCCGGAACACCATCGGCACCACGTCCACGCGCTCCGGCGCGAACGCGTCCGCGCCGTAACTCCGCGAAGCCAGCACGGCCGGTGCGGCCTCCAGGTACGCGAGCACCTGCTCCCGCTCGCCGGGAGACAACGGCTCTCGCTCCACCACGGGCCGGCCAGCCTCGTCGAGGCCGTCGTAGATCCTCGGTGTCTTGACGTCCGCTGCCGTCCTCGCCGGTGGATCCGCCACGCCCTCACGCTCCGCGGGCGTTTCGGCGGAGGTCGGCGGGGTGGCCCCGTCCGGTGCCGGTGCCTCGGCCGCACCCGGCGCCGGTCGGGCGGTCGGCTGGAGATCTTCTTCCGGGCCTTGCGTGGTGGCCGGTAGCGGAGTGGCCGAAGCGTCGGCTGAGGATGGGGCCGCCGGGCCGGGTTGCGCGTCTTCATCGCCGGTCGGGCCCGGTGCGCCGGGATCGGCAGCGAGTGGTGTGCCGGTGCTGCCTTCCGGGCCGACTGGTGTCGCGCCGGCCGGCGCGAACGCCGGTCCGGACGCGGCCGGACCGGATCCGGCGGCCGGCGTCGGAGGCGTGGCTCGTTCGGGTTGCGGTGCTTGCTCGCTCCCGATCGGGCCGGTCGGTGCGGGACGGTCGGCCACGGGGACCGGTGGTGGGCCGGGCGGTGCGGGACGGTCGGCCACGGGGACCGGTGGTGGGCCGGGCGGTGTGGGGCCGTCGGTCTGGGGCGGAGGGGGTGGGGTGGCGGGAGGCACGCTGCCGGGTGGGGGAGCGGCAGGGCCAGGGGTGCGCAGCGGGGGCAGGCCGGCGCGGGCGCGGAGCCAAGTTGGCACGTGGTGGTCGGCGCGCGGAAAGAATCGGAGCTCGTCCTGGAAGCCGATGGGTGGAGGCAGGCGCCGCCACGCAGGTTCGGGGTCGTCGGAGTACTCGGTATGCGCGCCGCGGACCGGGTCGAAAGTGAGGACGGCCGTGAGCCAGGTGCCGATGCCCGGGCGGTACATGCCGGTACGGAGTTCGGCGAGATCGGTGAGCAGTTCGCGTGGCGGGGGCACCGGGCGCACAGCACCGTCGGCGCTGGTGACGTGCACGTCGCACTCCACGTGGCGGCCGGCGGCGCGGTAGTCGACGCGCAGCTGCCGCCAGCCGGGCGGCACGAGGCCCGCCAGGCCGCGCCCGACGCGGTCGACGATCGCCTGCTGCTGGTCCGGCCCGAGCGGCCCCGGCGGCGTCGTCATCCCGCGCCTCCGGGCGCGTGCACGGTCGGCGCCGGGCGCTCCTCGGCCGAACCGTCGGCGAGCAGCTCGGCGACGGAACGCTCCAGCACATACGCCGTGCCGCCGCCGGCTTCGTCGTACCACGCGATCGGTGAGCCGACGATCGCGCGCACGGGACGCCGCAGCCGGTACACGTGGTACTCGCGCTGCCGCACCTCCGACGGCTGGGAGCGGTGGGTCCATTCGGTTCCGGCCGCGTACAACGTGTTGCCCTCTGGCCCGCCGTAGCGGTCCATCTCGGTGCCCGGCGGCAGAGTGACGATCCGCTTGCCCCCGTAGAGCTGCAGGCCCGGGTCGCCGCCGAGCGGCTGGATCGGCCACGCGTCGGTGGGCCGCTTGGCGTCCGGTGCCAGCTCGCCGCGAAACGCCGCCCGGTTCAAGTAGAGGTGCCCGACGAAGTACCGCACCGCCTGCTGCGCCGTCGCGAACCGCGCGGCCTCGAAGCGTTCGCCGCCTTCCAGCAGGAACACGGCCCAACCGTCCTCTTCGGACACCAGGCACCACGCGCCATCGGCGGCCTCGCCGATCCGGTAGCGCGCCGGATCCAGTTCCAGCTCCGCGGCCGCGTCCTCGGCCGCACGCAGCGCTTCGGTGGCTGCGGTCTTCGGGTCGGTCGGGGAAGCCAGCGTCGCCGCTCCGGCGCCGCCGACGCGCTCAGCCAGCCAGGCCGGCAGGTTCGCGCCCTCACGGGGAAACAGCTCGAGCTCGCGCGCGAACTCCGCCGCCGACGGCGGCGAATCCCACGACGGCTCCTCGTCCCACACGTAGGAGAACTCGCTGTGCGAGCTGGTGTCGACGGTGCCGCTCGCCTGCAGCCACGTGCCGCGGCCTTCCCGGTACATGCCCGCCCGCAGCTTCGCCAGCAACTCGGCGACCTCCGCGGGCGGCTCCCACAGATAGAGCCCGCCATCGGTGACCCGGCGGACCATCACCGGCAGCTCGACGTGATCGCCAACGGCGCGGTACGTCAGCAGCACCTGCTGCCAGTCGGCCGGCACGGTCATGACGATACGGTTCGTGAGATCCGTCCAGATCTCGTTCTGCGCTTCGGCGTCGAGCTGCAGCTCCACGACTTCGGGCGGGGCAGGGGGGACGTCCGCACCCGCTTCGATCAGCTTCTCCCGCAGCCACGACGGCGTGTGGAACTCGTCGCGTGGGTAACGTTCGAGATCGCGTGGCCACGCCGAAACGTCGATGGCCGGATCCCAGTCCGGGTCCCAGTCCAGGTTGTACAGCGCGTGGATCTTGCTCGGCGCGTCGATCAGGTACCGCATCGAGAACCAGGTGCCTTCGCCCTCGACGTAGTACGCGTCGCGGATGCCGAGGATCGCGCGGGTCGCCGCCTCCGGAATCTCGACGGCGGCCTGGCTTCCGTCGGCCATCAGCACGGTGAGCGTGAAGTCCTGGACCTCAGCGGTGACGCGGCTGAACAGCTCGATGCGCAGCCAACCCTCTCCGACCGCGTCGACGAGCGCGTAACCCACCTCGTAGGTGAGCTCCCGCCACTGGTCGTGGTCACGTGCCATCGGAGGGTTTCCTTTCTACCGCCACGTTTCCGGTGCTCATGCGCGGCCTGAGGGACCGTTGTCGAAGCTTCGCATGTGGACACTCGTGTTGCCGGCCGGATCGGTTTCGACCCAGCGTACCTGGATGGTGTGTGGCACCCGGTTGCCCTCGCCACGCAGGGCGAAGACGTCGATCCCGTCGATCTTCCCTCCGGCCTTGAGGTGGTTGGCCAGGTCGGTTTCGAAGGCCTTCCAGTGCATGTCCGTGCCGGCCTGCCCCTTCCAGCCCTGGTTCTGGGGACGCCACTGCGTGAGCATGTTCAGCAGTTCGCCCGGGCCCTTGAACTGGTTGCCGGCGATGTGGCCGCCGTCGTACTGGCCGACGGTCGCCTGCGAATTGGACTGGCCTTGCGCCGCGCCGTCGCGCCGTGGCAGGTCGGTGTTGTCGGCGCGCTGCAGGTCGTTGGAGTGGTTCAGCGAGGTGTCGGCGGTGCCGTCGGGGTTGCCGGTGGTCTGGTAGGTGAACCGGCCGTCGTCCACGTTGTAGGCCATGTTCGGCCCAGGGTTGTTGAGGTCCGGATTGTGCGGGCGATATGTCTCCACGGCCGCGACCCGCCCGTGCTCGTCGGTCCAAACCACCGTGCGCGGGTGCGTGGTCGTCTTGGAGCCGTCCTTGAAATCGCTGCTCACCACGTACTTGTGGTTCGGTTTCAAGTCCGGCTCGCCCGCGTGCGGGTGCCCTTCGGGGTGCTTCGGCACGCTGTCGAGGAACGGTTTGTCCTTCGACAGCTTGACGTCCTCGCGCTGCGCGCCGTGGAAGCGGTCCGGGTCCGAGACACCGTGGGGCGCGTCGGCGTCCGGATCGAGCTTCTGGTGCACCGTGACCTTCGCGTCCGACGGCAGGTGTGAATTACCGGGCGAGGGCAGGTCGGGGTTGGTGCGCCCGACGCGGCCGGAATCGACCTCGGCCCAGCGGACGTGCCCGTCGGCGTCGGTGTAGAAGGTGCCGCGGTGTACGCCGTTGGCGTCGGTGACGTCGTACTGCCGGTGCGGCTCGTACGGGCCGCCGCTCGCGAACGACTTGTCGCCCTTCGGCGCGTGCGGATCGTCGGCGCCGATGTGCACCGGGTCGCCGTCGAAATCGGGCCGGTGGTACTCGAACGCCGGGTGCGGCAGACCGTCGGCGTCGGTCGTGAACGTCTGGTGGTGCCCATCGATCCCCACCCGGTACGTGGTGTTCGGGTGCGGATGGGTGACGTCCGGGTTCGGGTGGTAGTTCGGGTTCGGCTTGCCGCCGACTCGCGGCTGCTGGTTCGGGTGCTCGGCCTCGATGTGGCTGACCCGGCCGTGTTCGTTCGTGTGGTAGGTACCGCGCGGGTTCCCGTCGCTGTCGTGCACGCGGTACTCGCGGTTCGGCTCCAGCTTCTGCCCGCCGGGCCACCGCTCGTCCGGCGACGGCGGGTTCGGGCCGTCACCGTGGTGGTTCGGGCCGCCGACGTCGATCGGATCGCCGTGGGAGGTCGGTGAGAAGTCCGTGAGGTCCTGCGGGTGCGCGCGAACATCAGCCTGGTGTTGCGGATCCAGCAGGTCGTGCTCCTGCTGGCGCGAAGCCGGATTGTGGTCTTCGGGGACGTCCGGGTCGTGCGCCGGCGGCGGCTCCTGCTGCTGCCTGCCCTGGTCGTGGTGCTGTGGCTCGGAGTCTGGCTCGGAGTATGGCTCGGCGTCCGGGTCGTGGTCCGGCGGTGGCTCTTCACCACGGTGGCGCGAACTCTCGACGTCGACGCTGTCCGGTTCGTGGTGGTGGCCGTCGGGGGCGAACCCGTCTTCGCCCAGCGGATGCGACGTGCCGTCCGGGTGATGCACCGACCACTCGCCGTCCGGCGGGATTCGCGGGTGCATCCGGCCGTCCGGGCCCACCTCGTAGTCGGATGAGAAAACTCGACCGTGCGCATCGCTCCACGCCGGCTTGCTCGGCGCCAGCACCGGCGTGTCCAGCTCGTGCGACAGCCGGTTGGCGAAATCGTTGGACCCTGCGTCACACCCGATGAGCCGGATCGGCCGACCATCGTAGTCCGCGTTGTGGCGCAACACATCCGCGAACTCCTCAGGCGTGTAGTGCCGGTCGCCGATCCGTGCGTGCCCATCCGGCGTCACGTGCACGTCGACCGTGTACCGCCCGTCCGGATCGGGCTGCACCCGGTGGGGCAGGTCGCCCATCTCCGGGTCGCCGCGGTGGTAGGAGCTGCCGGAGGGGGTGCTCTCGGAGTGGTGCTGGTTCACCTCGTCCGGCGTCAGGGGTTCGCCTTCGTGGTGGTGGGAAGTGCCATCCGGGGTGTCGGTGTGGGTGTCATGGTGGGTGCCGTCGTGGTCCGGCGCGTCGTGGCTGTCGTGGTGGGGCTGGTTCCCGTCGTGGTGATCGGGGTGGCTCGCGTCCCGGTCGCTGTCGTGGTGGTGGCTGTCGTTGTGGTGGCCGTTGGTTTCGCCGTTGCCCTGGTGACCGTTGTCCCGGTGGCCGTTGTCGTGGTGCTCCGACGGGCCGTCGTGGTGTCCGGGCGCGGTGTCCTGGTGCGGCGCACCGTTTCCGGATTCAGGGTGCTGCGGCGCTCCGCCCTCGGGCGTCGGATGTGGACTGTCTGGCCGCGTCGCTGTGGCCTGCCCGCCGCGCGCCACGGGCTGGGGCGTCTCTGCCGGCCTCCGCGGACCGGGCACGTCACTTTCACCTGGCCGGCGCGGCTCCCGCGTACCAGCGTCGTTGGGCCGTCCGGTCGACGAGCCCCCGCTTTCGTTGGGTCGCCGCGAACTCGACGCCTCGGCGGAACGGGCCGGGCCGTCGCCGGGGCGGTGGGGTGAGGTCTCGGGGGTCGAGCGGCCCGCCGTGGTGGTGGACGAGGTGCGGTCGCCGCCGGCACGGGGGCCGGGGCTGTCCGGAGTTCGGGCGCCCGGGCTGCCGGGGGTGCCGGTCCAGCCGCTGCCGCTGCCGGGGCGGGCGGAGGGCGTGGACGGAGAGCCGCCTCCGGGTGGGGTGGCCGTGCCCCCGCCGCCCGGCGGCATGCCGCCGCCGACCGGGCTGGGCTGGTTCGAGGAGGTGGGGCTACCGGACGGGGCCGAGCCACCGTCGCCGGTGCGCGGCGGCGGCGTGACTGCCGAGGGTTCGTCGGCTCGGGGCGGGGCGTAGCCCGAAGCCGACGTGGAGGTGTCGCTCGGGCTGTGGGCCGGAGCGCCGCCACCGGAGCCACCCGAGTGCGCGGCGCCACCGCCGGAGCCGCCCGAGTGGGCCGGAGCGCCGCCGCCGGAGCCGCCCGAGTGGGCCGGAGCGCCACCGCCGCTGCCGGAATGGGACGTCGCGCCGCCGCCGGAGCCGCCGGCGTGCGAGGCCGGGGTGCTACTGGTGGACGGGGCCGAGCCGGCGTGCGAACCTGGTGCGTCGCCGGTGTGGGACGGAGAACCGGACGAGCCACCGCCCGAGTGAGCGGAGTGGGTGCCCGAGGAGCCCGCACCTGAGCCGCCCCCGGAATGGGCGGCGCTGCCGCCGCCCGACCCGCTGCCGCCGGAGTCGCCGGTGTGGCTGGTGCCGCCGCCCGAGCCACTGGCGTGGGCAGATCCGCCGCCACCGCTGGAGTGCGCTGAGCCACTGCCCGATCCGCCGGCGTCGGCGGACCCACCGTCGCCCGAACCGTTGGTGTGGCTTGATTCTCCGCCGCCCGAACCGTTGCGCGCGCTGCCGCCTTCACCGGAGCCATCGCCGGAAGGGCCGCCGGAGCCGCTGGGCGATCCGTCGCTGGAGTCACCCGAGTGGCGGGAGCCGTCGCCGGACGAGCTGTCCCTTGTGGACGAACTGTTGTCGGGACTCGACGAAGTCGAATCGCCGTCGTGAGAACCCGAGTCTGAACCGCCCGAGTCTGATCCACTCGAGTCTGAGTCGCCCGAGTCTGAACCGTCCGAGTCTGAGTCGCCCGAGTCTGAGTCGCCCGAGTCCGAGTCGCCCGAGTCCGAGCCGCCGGAGTCACCCGAGTCATCGGAGCCGCTGTGGTGCCCGCCGCCAGCGCCACTGCCACCGCCGCCGGTGTGGTGCACGAAGCCGCCGGCCTTGATGTTCTTGGTGCTGATCACATCGAGGCCAGTGACCTTGCCCGCCAGCTTGCCGAGGATCTTGATGATCTTCGTGAAGACATCGGCCAGCTTGCCCAGCAGCGGAGAGACCTTGCGCATCGTCTCGCACAGCTTGGTCAGCAGGCCGCTGATCTTCTCGCCCCACTTGGAGATCGCCGTGACGGCCTGTGCGACCACGACCGGCGTGCCGAAACCGAGTGAGAACGCCTCTTCCATGACCCACGAGATCAGCTTGCCCACCAGGTCGGCGATCAGCTGACGCACGGTCTCGCGCACGAATGACACGACCTGACCCATGATCATCGTCACGGTGCCGATCGCGCTAGCCACCGTCGCCGCGCCACCGAGGGCCTCGGCGCACTCCGACGCGCCCTTGCGGTAGGCGTCGGCGGCGTCGCCCTTCCAGTCCGCGGTGCCGGTCTTCACCGCGTTCGTGTAGTCTTTTTGCCGCTCCTGCAACGCTTTCGCGACGTTGCCCCAAGTGTCCGCATAGGACTGGATCACCGGTGGCTTGCCTGCCACCGAATCGAGCATGTCTTTGAGTGGCTGGAGGTGTTCCATGAGGAACGACGCCACCGAAGACATCAGATACCCGAACGGGTCGATCGCCGCGCTCGCGACCTCACCGGCGAGGCTCAGCACGCCGAGGCCGCCGGAGATCCAGTCGCCGTCCTTGATGCCGTTGAAGGCGTCCATCGCCGATTCGGCGATGCCGATACCCGTGGCGTAGCCGTAGTCGCCGTTGCCGGCCGTCAGCGGACCCGGGCCGTCACCGTCCTGCTTCGCTTGCGCGACAAGCGGATTGCCGTCCGCCATCAGCTCGGCTCCTGCGTCGAGTTGAGTGAGTCACTCGCGCCGGACTGCGTGTCCCGGTATGCCTGCGCCGCGTTGCGCACCTTCTGTGCCTGCGCGTCCATCGCCGTCACTGTGTTTTTCAGCGCGTTCAGCCCGAATTCTTCGACGGGATCGAGCATCATGCGAAACGGCTGGCAGAGGATGCCGTACGCGTCGGTCGGCATGCTCACCTGGTTGGCGGCATCGACGGCCTGCTGCAGGTCGGCGCTGATCCCGTCGAGCTGACGGGCGTGGACCTCGAGGTCACTGCCGACCTCGTATCCCTTCGGTGCCATGGCTTTCGTCCCCCTAGGTCGGCCGCGTCAGGACAGAATCGATCCGCCGAAGTCGTCGTCATCGTCCTGCGATTCCGGACGCCGACGGCGCGGTGGAGGTGGTGGCGGCGCCTGCGGCCGCGGTGGTGCGGCAGGCGGGGTCGCAGGCGGTGCCTCGGTTTCCTCGGGCCCGAAGTGGTGCAACCGGTCGGGTTCGGGCGGCCCGGACGGCTCCTCGGGCGGCTCGGGAAAAGTGCTCTTCGCTTCGGCCACCAGCTGGTTGCCCGTGCCGTCGCGGCCGAGCGTTTCCGTCGCGGCCTGCTGCAACAGCTCGGGAATCCGCGACTGCGCCTTCTGCACCAACCGCATGACCTCGGCCGACACCTCGGCCATCCGTTTGCCGCTCGCGGACTCGGAAATCACGAGATTCTTCAGCAGCCCCTTGGCATCGACGGTCACCTCGACAGTGCCGTCCTTCGTCCGCTCCGTGACGGTCTGGTCCTGCATGCGGTCGGCCATCGCCTGGTAACGCGCGGCCGTCTCCTGCAGCTGCCGCGCCCAGCCGTCGATCATCTGCTGGCTGGCGTCGACGCCGTCGGACATCGGGTCCTCATTCCTTCCGAACGTACTTCCCCACAGTGACGGATCACGCCGGTTCGTGGTTCCGGACCGGTCCGAATTGATCCGTTCGGCCCAGTTTGCCAGCCGAGTCAACCCGCCGGCCTCCGAATCAGCGTACTCACTTTTCGTGACCGAAGTTGGACAGAACGTAGCGAGCGGCCCGTTCACGACCATTGTGTCGCGAACGGGCCGCTCGCACCCGAGATTATTTGACAGCGGTGGCGAACCGGTGTTTCCTGTTGCGCCGCAATCGATCGGCCGGCGCGGGCGGAGAAGTCAGAGGTTGCCCCGGCGCTCCTGCTCACGCTCGATCGCTTCGAACAGCGCCTTGAAGTTCCCCTTGCCGAAGCCGAGCGACCCGTGCCGCTCGATGAGCTCGTAGAACACGGTGGGCCGGTCGCCGATCGGCTTCGTGAAGATCTGCAGCAGGTACCCGTCCTCGTCGCGGTCGACGAGCACCTTGTGTTCCTGCAACACCTCGATCGGCACCCGCACCTCACCGATGCGGCTGCGCAACTGGGGGTCCTCGTAGTACGAGTCCGGTGTGTCGAGAAACTCGACGCCCGCAGCGCGCATCGCCGTGATCGTGGCGATGATGTCGTTGGTGGCCAATGCGATGTGCTGGCACCCCGCACCTTCGTAGAACTCGAGGTATTCGTCGATCTGCGACTTCTTCTTCGCGACCGCAGGCTCGTTGAGCGGGAACTTCACGCGGTGGTTTCCGTTGGACACCACCTTGCTCATCAGCGCGGAGTAGTCCGTCGCGATGTCGTCGCCGATGAACTCCGCCATGTTCACGAAGCCCATCACGCGGTGGTACCAGTCGACCCAGTAGTCCATTCTGCCGAGCTCGACGTTCCCCACGCAGTGATCCACTGCCTGGAACAGCCGCTTCGGTGCGCCCTCGGGACGGCGCACCGTGCTCTGGCGTGCCTCGAAGCCCGGCAGGTACACGCCGGTGTACCGGGACCGGTCGATCAGCGAGTGTCGGGTCTCGCCGTACGTCGCGATCGCGGCCATGCGAACGGTGCCGTGGGAGTCGGACACGTCGTGCGGCTCTTCGAGCACTGTCGCGCCTTGCGCACGGGCATGCTCGACGCACTTGTCGACGTCGGTGGTCTCGAGAGCGAGGTCGCGCACGCCGTCGCCGTGGCGACGGTGGTGGTCGAGCAGCGGCGAATCCGGCATCACCCCACCGGTGATCACGAACCGTGCCGAGCCCGATTTGAGCACGAACGCCTTGCTGTCCGTCCGCCCCGTTTCGGGGCCGGCGTAGGCGACGAGCTCCATGCCGAATGCGACCTGGTAGAACCACGCGGTCTGCGTCGCGTTGCCGGCGACGAACACCACCGCGTCGAGAGCCTTGACAGGGAACGGGTCGTTCGTGGCGTCGTGCTCGACGAGCCCCACGAGCTGACGGAGCTGATCGAAGCTGACGTCGTCGAGTGCGCCCTGCGAGTCCATGGTGTGGGTCATGCCAACCAGGATCGGTCCGCCGCGGCAAGATGAGCAACGGTTACCGAATCTGCTGGACAATCTGCCTGCTACTTTCCCGTAGCCTCAGGGCATAGTGGACAACCTGTGCAGGGAGGACCTCGTGCTCGACTCGCTCGACGCTCGGCTGTTGCTGCTGCTCACCGATTCGCCGCGGCTGGGCGTGCTCGAATGCGCGCGCCGCCTCGGTGTCGCGCGTGGCACCGTGCAGGCGCGCCTCGATCGGCTGACCGAGCGCGGGATCCTCGGCGGGTTTCCGCCCGAGCTCGACCTCGCAGCGATGGGCTACGGGCTCACCGCGTTCGCCGTGCTCGAAATCGCGCAGGGCCGCCGCAGCGGTGTCGCCGAGGCGCTCGCGGCGATCGACGAGGTGTGCGAAGTGCACGCGACCACCGGGCAGGGCGACCTGTTCGTCCGGCTCGTGGCACGCGACAACGACGACCTGCAGCGCGTGATCGACGAGGTCGTCGGCGTCGACGGCGTCCTGCGCACCTCCACGTCGATCGCCTTGTCGACACCGGTTCCGCCGCGCGTGCGTCCGCTTCTGGAGCGCACTGCGCGCGATCAGGGAAGATCCGAAACGTGCGCGAGGTAGCGCTTCGCCGAGCGCTGCACGACTTCGTGGCCTTCGCTGTGGACGATCGCGTCCCACCACGCGCCGTAGATCGCCTCGAACGCATAGGGCTCCAGCAGCTCGGCCGCGCGGCGTACGACGCTCGGCCGTTCCGGGATCAGGTTGGGGTAGCTGTACATGAACGCCACGTGGGTGCGATCAGGGATCACCTGCACGATGTCGCCCGAAAGCAGCGCGCCGCGCCCCTGTTCACCCGAGGGCCAGTGCAATACCGTGCCGCCGGCGAAGTGCACGCCGAGGTTGATCAGCCGCAGGTCGGGAGCCACGTCGAACGTGGTGCCCGACCACAGCCGGATCCACGGATCGGGTCGCCCGATCCACTGCCGATCGCTTTCGTGCAGGTGGATGGGGGCGTCGAAGGCCTGCGCCCACTCGACCATCGTCGTGTAGTAGTGCGGGTGGCTGATCGCGATGCCGGTGATGCCGCCGAGCTCGGTCACCTGGCGCACCAGTTCGTCGTCGAGGTAGGCGGCGCAGTCCCACAGGAAGTTGCCGGACTCGGCGCGCACGAGCAGTGCGCGCTGGCCGATCGCGAACTTGGGGGTGCATCCGATGCCGATGAGCCCCGGCCCCTGCTCCTCGACCCGGCCCTCGTACTCGCCGCTCGCCCGGAGCGCCGCGAGATCCGTCCAGGCCTGGCCGGTCAGCGGCACGTACTGGCGTTCGTCTTCGCAGATCGGGCAGTCGGCGCGGGGTTCGGAGTACTGCATGCCGCACGTGCGGCACATCGGAAGCGTGCTCATCGGTCCACCCCAGTGATGTCCGGGAATCACGGTGGCCCCGGGACCGGCGCGCCCGGCCACGAAAGCCGGGCGCGCGCCGGGTCAGTGCTCGCTGTAGGGCGTCGCCTTGACCAGCGTGACCTTCATGGTGCGCCCGTTGGGCAGCTCGTACTCGCGCGACTCGCCTTCCTTGGCGCCGAGCAGGGCCTTGCCCAGCGGCGACTCGGGGGAGTACACGTCGAGCGAGCCCTCGGCCCCCTCTTCGCGGGTGGCGAGCAGGAACTTCTCCTCCTCGTCGTCACCCTCGTACTTGACGGTGAGAACCTTGCCGGGGCCGGCGGTCCCGTCGTCGTCGGCCGCCTCGCCGACCTTCGCGTTGCGCAAGAGCTCCTGCAGGTGGCGGATGCGCGCCTCGGCCTGGCCCTGCTCCTCACGGGCCGCGTGGTAACCGCCGTTTTCCTTGAGGTCGCCCTCTTCGCGGCTGTCGTTGATGCGCGCAGCGATGACCGGCCGATTCTCGATCATTTCGTCGAGCTCGTGCTTGAGCCTGTCGTAGGCATCCTGGGTCAGCCAGGTCACCTTGTCGCTCACGGTCACCATCTCCTCGTTGGGCCTGCCAGGCTTGGGTGTTCAAGCCGGCCTCCGCACAGACAAGACCTCGCCTGCACAGCTGGGATAAAGGAAAAACACGGCCCGCCTCGGGCCGTGCTGGTGTATCAGCGTATCACGGCACGACTGAGCGACGCCGGTCCTTTCCACGCGCGCGGGACACTCACCGCGCAATTCACTCCGTTGGCCGCTATGGGGTTGACATATAGCGTGGTATGGAGTAAGAGCAGCCGTACACATCGGCCGTCACCGGTAGATCGATGCTCTTGACCACCGTGCTGACCCGGCTGTGGCCGGCCCCGGCGGGAACCAGCACTTCCTTGCGGCCACTCTCCGCACCCGATTTGTCCCGCACCCGCACGATGCAGACCCCGGGCTTGTCGGGGTCGTCACGCGTGACATTGATGGTGACCTGCATCGCGTTGCCCGGGCGCGCCTCGAACGCCACGCGCTCCGCGTCGATCGAAGCCTGTCCGAGGTTGACGTAGGCGATCCAGGCCACCGCGAAGCTCACGACCAGCGCGATCGCGAGGAAAGCCCAGCGTCGCCATCGTTTCGGCGCCGTCTTCGCAGCCGAGCCGTACCGGTCCGCCGGCCGCGCCGGGCCGGCGCCGCCCTCGGTGGTCGCGGTCTCTCCGGTCTGCAAGTCCGGGCCTCCGGTCGTTCTTGTCGTACCCGTGGGGACAATGGGTGGGAGCCCACCTGGGGGCACCACCGTCACCGAGTATCCGCGAGCGCTTCCGGCGGCGTGGAGGCGGGGCGGCGTACGACGGAATAAAGGCGAACGAAAGGGTCGTTCACAGCATGGTGCGAGCTGACGAGCTGACGACGGGCGACCGTAACTCCAAACTGCGTCTCATGGCGGTGCACGCGCACCCCGACGACGAATCGAGCAAGGGTGCGGCCACGATGGCCAAATACGTGGCAGAGGGCCACGAGGTCATGGTCGTGACGTGCACCGGGGGCGAAGCGGGCAGCATCCTCAATCCGGCCATGGACCGGCCCGAGGTGCTGGCGAACATGACCGAGATCCGGCGCGAGGAAATGGCGCGTGCGGCGAAGATCCTGGGTGTGCAGCACCGCTGGCTGGGCTTCGTCGACTCAGGTCTGCCCGAGGGCGACCCGTTGCCACCGGTTCCGGAGGGCTCGTTCGCGGTCGTGCCGCTGGAGGAGTCCACCGAGGCACTGGTACGCGTGGTGCGCGAGTTCCGCCCGCACGTGATCGTCACGTACGACGAGAACGGCGGCTACCCGCACCCGGACCACATCCGCACGCACCAGGTCTCGATGGCGGCGTTCGACGCAGCGGGCGACGTCGACCGGTTTCCCGGTGCAGGCGACCCGTGGCAGCCGCTCAAGCTCTACTACGTGCACGGGTTCTCCAAGGCCCGCATGGTTGCGTTCGACGAAGCGCTGAAGAAGGCCGGTCTGCCCTCGCCGTACGAGGAGTGGCTCAAGTCCTGGGACCCCGATCGGGCCGACATCATGGAGCGGGTGACCACCCGGATCGAGTGCGGTGAATACTTCGAGGTGCGAGACGAGGCGCTGAAGGCGCACGCCACGCAGATCGACCCGACCAGCCGCTGGTTCGCGGTCCCGCTCGAGACCCAGCGCGAGACGTGGCCGACCGAGGAGTACGAGCTCAACCGCTCCCTGGTGGACAGCACGTTGCCGGAGGATGATTTGTTCGCCGGCATCAAGGAGAAGGTGAGTCCATGAGTTTCGGTGTGCCGGCCGTCGCGGTGGCGCCGCTGACCGCGTCGGCCCTGTTCCTGGCCCAGCAACCCGACAGCGGTGACAACGGCGGCCAGGGTGAGGACTTCGGCAAGTCGTCGCCGGTCGGCTTCCTCGTGCTGATCCTCTTCCTGATCGCGGTCGCATTCCTCATCCGGTCGATGAGCAAGCACCTGAAGAAGGTGCCGGCCAGCTTCGAGGAAGAAGAGGCACCGGCGGACGAGCCGGACGAGTCGCCCGAAAAGGACGCAGTGGCGTCGCAGCCGGCGAAGAAGGCCTCGGCCGACCCGGCGCGCGCCAAGTCCGACTGACGTCGCGGTCGCGGCCCCGGTCCGACGGGGCCGCATCGTCGTGCCTGCTCCAGGTGAGGTGCGGCGGTGCACCGACGCCTCACGCGAGGTCAGTTGTCAGTGCTCCGTAAGGAACCGCGGAGAGCTCAGCCGTTCGCGATCACGGCCAGCACATCCTCCCGAATCTTGCTGCGCCGCACTTTGCCCGCGTCGTCGCGAAGCGGCGTGTCCGACCGGCTGAATCCGTGCGGCATCTTGTACGGGACCAGCCGCTTCTTGAGGTGGACCAGTAGTGCTTCGTCGCTGACTTCACCAATGGTGTGGACGACGGCGTGAAGCACCTGACCGTATTCGTCGTCCGGCACCCCCACCACGCAGCTGGAGCCGACCAGGGGGTGCTCGTCGAGGGCGGCCTCGACTTCCGCGGGAAAGACGTTCGCCCCGCCCACCACGACCATGTCGGTCTTGCGGTCGGTCAGGTAGAGCCAGTCGCCTTCCAGCCGTCCCATGTCGCCGACGGTCTCCCAGCCCCCGGCGTCACGCTGTGCCGCCGCGCCGAGATAGCGGTAATGCGCCGCCATTTCGGGCCCGCGGCGGACCCACAGCTCGCCGACTTCGCCGTCCGGGAGAGCACGTCCTTCGGCGTCGCGGACCTCGACTTCCCCGAGCACGACCCGTCCGACCGAGCCGGGGTGGCTGCGCCAGCCGTGGCCGTCGGTGACGGCGGCAGCCTGCGCCTCGGTGGCGGCATACAGCTCGAAGACCCGGTCGGGCCCGAGCCAGTCGACGCAGAAGTCCTTGATCCACGGCGCGCACATCGCCGCGCCGGTCATCATCGTCGTCAGGCTCGACACGTCGTACCGGTTGCGGATCTCGTCCGGAAGCCTGGCGATCCGGTGCAGCATCGTCGGCACGAAAAAGGTCCATTCGACCTTGTGCCGCTCGATTCGGGCCAAGGCCGCCTCGGCGTCGAATTTCTCCATCAGCACCAGATGGCCCCCGGAGATGAGCGCGGCGCTGGCCCACATGAAACCGGCGTTGTGCGAAAGCGGCGTCGCAGCCAGCACAGTGGCTCCCGGTTCGAGCCGCAGCAGCGGAAGCAGCGGAAGGAGTGCATCGCCGCGTGCTTCCTGCAACGCCACGATCACCTTGGGCGCGCCGGTGCTCCCGCCCGACGTCGCGGCTTTCCAATACGGCGAAACCTGGCTCGGCAACGGATCGTCGGCGGCTGCCGCGGTGAACTCGCGGGGCACGCTCGGTGTGCCCGCCGGGGCTTCGAGCCCGACGACGAGCGCGGGTGAGGACACCGCGACGATGGCCTCCAGCTCGCGCGGCGGCAACCGGTGTGACATCGGCTGCGGAACCGCGCCGAGTTTCCAGACAGCGAGCATCGCCTCGACGAACGCGGTGCCGTTCGGGAGGGCGATCGCCACGATGTCGCCGGGACCGACTCCCAAGCCCGCGTAGGCCCGAGCAAGCCGGTTGGACCTGCGCTCGAGCTCTTCCCGGGTCAGGGTGCCCGACTGGTCCGTGACCGCCGGCGCGGCCGGCGCGGCGTCCGCGTGGTGGCGGACGAGTTGGACGAATGAGGCGGAGAGTGCACCGTCGGCGGCCGTCGGCGGTGTCGGCGAAGCGGATGAGGTCATGGGTCGCTCCGGGACTTCAGGTGCGTGGAGGCCACAACATGGCACCGGCGCCGTTAATAGTCAAGGCGTACTAGTTCGCCGGTGATCGCGTCAACGCAGCATCGTGTGGGCCAGCTTCTTCCAGATCGTGAGCGCCGGTTCCTCCCCGTGGGGCCGGGGTTCGAAGGTGTAGGTCAGTGCCGTGCCACGCATGCTCGACAGCAGCAGCGTGATGAGGTCGCCGAACTGCTTGCGTGCGGCAAGGCGCGGCCCGAAGATGATCGTAACCGCGTGCCGGATGCTGCGCCCGACCTCGTGTTCGTGAGGTGCCAGCGCCCGCGCGAGGTTGGGGTTGCTCTTCGCGGCCACCCACAGTTCGAGCGAGGCCCGAAACAGCGGGCCGCGAAACGTTTCCCAGACCACCTCGACGGCGGCGTCGATGTCGTCCGCGTCGCGTTCGCGGGCGGCCACTCGGTCGCCGGCTTCGCGGATCCGGATGTTCGCGAGGTGTTCGACGGCGGCGATCAGAAGATCGTCCCGGGATGGGAACTGGTGCAGGAGGCTGCCGCGGGAGACGCCGGACCGCTCCTGGATCCGGGAGGTCGTCGTCGCGCCGTAGCCATCTTCGGCGAGGCATTCGACGGCTGCGGCAAGGATCTTTTCCCGGGTGTCCCAAGCGCGACGTTGCACGGGAAGCGGGGCCTTGGCGCTGTCTGTCACGGCCAAAGGGTAGACCAGGCCGTACTAGTACGCCGTGACCAGTGAGACCACGGCTGATCCCGTTCGCGGACGACCGGGTCGTCCGGGCGAGTTCACATCGTTTCGTCTGCTGCCCTTGTCCTTCACCCTCGCGAGGCCTACAGTTCCGCTACATCGCGTAGCGCTACAAGCTGTAGCGGAATTCATCGGAGGACCCATGGCAGGCCGGCCACGTGACCCTGACCTCGAAGTACGGCTCCTCGCCGCGACGTGGTCACTGCTTCTGGCAGAGGGTTACGACGACTTGTCGTTCGCGAAGATCGCCGTCGAGGCGAACGCGCACAGGAGCGACATCTATCGGCGCTGGCCCACCAAAGCGCAGCTCGTGACCGCAGCCGTCGCCGAGCACCAGCCGCCGATGGCCGACGTCGACACCGGTTCGCTGCGCGGTGACCTTCGAGCGATCCTCGACGACACGGAAGCTCGGTGGTCCTCGGCGTCGGCGGCGGCGATCGTCGCCTGGCTCGCAGATCTGCGCCGCGATCCCGTTGCCGGCCACGCCCACCGCGAAATGGCGCGACGCGGCTCGCAGCCATTGCTGACGGCCTTGGCGCGGGCCGTGCAGCGCGGTGAAATCCCGGAGCGGGTCGATCTGACCCGCGCCGCGGTGCTCGCCGGGAACCTGATCGAGGGCCCGCTGATGCACAACCACGTCTTCCTCCAGCCACGGCTGAGCTCCGCCGACCTCGACGTCCTCGCGGAGTCCGTGCTCCGTGTGCTCACCGAGCAGCTGGGGGAGGACCGATGACACAGCTGCACGAGCTGCCCGCGGCCCGGCAGCTGATCGCGTTGCGGGACCGCGAGATCAGCTCCCGCGAGCTGACGGAGCACTATCTGTCCCGGATCGACCGCTTCGGCGCCGAGCTGGGTGCGTTCGTCACGATCGCTCCCGACCTCGCGCTGGATCAAGCGAAACGTGCCGATGCCGCGCTCACCGGCGGGGAGTCACTTCCCCTGCTCGGCCTGCCCATCGCGGTGAAGGACCTCTACGCGACCGCCGGAATCCGGACGACGTTCGGATCGGCCGCGCTCGCCGAGCACGTTCCGCAGGCCGACTCGTGGACGGTCGGGCTTCTCCGGCGGGCAGGAGCGGTGGTGCTGGGCAAGACGAACACCCCGGAGTTCGGCACCACCTGCTACACCGAGAACCAGGTGACGCCTCGGCCGGCTGTCACACCGTATTCGGCGCAGCACTACTCGAGTGGGTCGAGTGGGGGCGCGGCGACGGCCGTCGCGGCGGGCCTGCTTCCCGTCGCGCACGGCAGCGACGGCGCGGGTTCCATCCGCACCCCGGCCGCGGCGTGTCATCTCGTCGGCGTCAAACCGAGCCGGGGCCTGGTGAGTCCGGCACCCGCGAGCTCCTACTTCGCCACGACGATCGAAGGCCCGATCGCCCGGACCGTCGGCGACGCCGCCGTGTTGCTGGACGTCATGGCACAGGCTCATCCCGGCGACCTGTTCGGATGGCACCCGGCACAGAGTTTTGCCGAGGCCACCACGCAGGAACCGACGCGTCCACTGAGGATCGCGATGTGGGTCGACACCGGCGTGGACGGGGTCCCGCCGCACCCCGAAGCGGTAACGGCGGTGCGCCGCACGGCCGCCCTGCTGCGCGAGCTGGGGCACCGCGTCGACGAGATCGCGATACCGGCTCGCTGCGACGAACGGACCCAGCAGGCGATGCTGCACATGTTCGGCTCTGCGGTCGCGGCAATCGCCAAGGCGATGCTGCCCGCGGCGAGCGCAAGTCTGCTCACGCCCTTCAATCGGCACCTGCTCGCCATCGGCGAAGCCCTCACCGGGTCCGAGACCGTCGCGTTCCAGTCGGTGCTCGCCCAGTACGCGACGTCGTTCCTGACAGTGTTGTCGGAGTTCGACTTCGCCCTCACCCCGACGACGAACGGGCCGCCGGTCCCCCCCGGACACTACGACGCGGAGGGCCCCGAGCACGTCGTCGATCGGATGCTCGCCTGGTCCTGCCACACCCCGTGGGCCAACCTCACCGGAGCGCCCGCGATCACGCTTGCCTCACACCTTGACGATCACGGGATGCCACACGGGTTCCAGCTCGTGGGGCATCAGCGCGGCGACGCGCGATTGCTGGCCCTCGCCGCGGCGCTCGAATCGGCAGCCCCGCAGACCGAGGTGCACCCGACCTGCTGGCGTGAGTAAAGGACGGAAGATGTCGCAAGATCACTTCCCCGCCACGACGCGAAGTCCGGGAACCGGGCTGCTCGAGAACTTCCTTACCCTGCCTGACGGACGCCGGATTCGCACGATCACCGGCGGGTCCGGTCCCGGCCCGCTGGTGGTGTTCGAAGCCGGGATGAGTGCCCCGGCGGCCGAGTGGGTGCACACCCAGCGAGAGGTCGCCGCCCGGGCGCGCACCTTGTCCTACGATCGGGCCGGCTACGGAGGAAGTGACGACGATCCGCACGACCGCACGCTGGAGCGCATCGTCGAGGATCTGAGCGCGGTACTGGACGCAGTTGGTGAAACCGGTCCGGTGGTTCTGGCCGGGCACAGCTGGGGCGGCCCGATCATCCGGCTGTTCGCCGACCGCAACCCGGATCGCGTCGCCGGGCTCGTTTTCGTGGACGGAAGCCTCGCCGAATGCTTCAGCGTGAAGCTCGTCAAGGCGACGGCGCGCTCCTTCCGGGCCTTCTCGATCTTGTCGAGGTTCGCGGGCAAGCGAATGCTCTTGCGCATTGCCCTCCCGCACGGGTCCGCGCCGGAAATCAGCGGCGCCGACCTCGAAATCCTCCTTCGCGACTACGCCTGCCCGAGGGCGATGCGAACCGGCGCCCGTGAATGCGCCCACCTGCTCGCGGCGCTCCCCACTATCCAGCAACTCCAGGCGACGGGTACGCCGCGAGTCCCGACGTTCTACTTGCAGGCCGGCCGGGTCGACCGTGGCATGGGCACGATCCGTCCACTGTGGAACAGGGTGGCCGAAGAGCTCGTTGCGGCCACGCCGCAGGCGAAGCTGGTGGTCGTCGGCGAGGCCGGACACCTCATCCCGCAGGAAGCCCCCGGCCCCGTGCGTGAGGCGATTTTCGACGTTCTCGATCGAGTTTGACCCGGGTCGAAACTCTGCTTCCCCGTGGCTTGTCAACACCCGTTTCGGTTCATCTCCCGTCTGCAGGTTTTGCCGTGCGGGGCTGTGCGGATCACTCAGTGGCACCGTGCCGGTGCCCGGCTCGTACGATCGACGAGGGGCCTCGCTGACACGAGCAGCACTGGATCGGAGTGGCACACATGGCGAACCGACTGGCGGACGCGACCAGCCCGTACCTCCTGCAGCACGCGGGCAATCCCGTCGACTGGTGGCAGTGGGGACCCGAAGCGCTGGCCGAGGCGAAGCGGCGCAACGTGCCGATCCTGCTGTCGGTCGGGTACGCGGCCTGTCACTGGTGCCACGTGATGGCGCACGAGTCCTTCGAGGACGAGGGCACCGCGGCGCTCATGAACGCGAATTTCGTGAACATCAAGGTCGACCGCGAGGAGCGGCCGGACATCGACGCCGTCTACATGGCCGCCACGCAGGCGATGACCGGCCAGGGCGGCTGGCCGATGACGTGTTTTCTGACCCCCGACGGCGAACCGTTCCACTGCGGTACCTACTACCCGCCGTCGCCGCGGCCGGGGACGCCGTCGTTTCCGCAGCTGCTCACCGCCGTCACCGACGCGTGGACCGAACGGCCGGACGACCTGCGCGACGGCGCGAAACGCCTGATCGGTCATCTCACCGAGCAGAGCGGGCCGCTGCGGCCCTCCGCCGTCGACGCCGACGTGCTGAGTGCGGCGGCCGGGAAGCTCGCGGACGAGGCGGATCCGGAGCACGGCGGCTTCGGCACGGCGCCGAAGTTCCCGCCGTCGATGGTGCTGGAGTTCCTGCTGCGCCACCACGAGCGCACGGGATCGGCCGATGCGCTAGCGCTCGTCGAGTCGACGGCCGGCGCGATGGCGCGCGGCGGTATCCACGACCAGCTGGCCGGCGGCTTCGCGCGGTACTCCGTCGACGCCGCCTGGGTCGTGCCGCACTTCGAGAAAATGTTGTACGACAACGCTTTGCTGCTGCGCGTGTACGCTCACCTGGCACGCCGTGGGTCCACGTTCGCGCTCGGGATCGCCGAGGGGATCGTGCGGTTCCTCGAGACCGATCTGCGCACGTCGCACGGCGGCTTCGCGGCAGCGCTCGATGCGGACACCGACGGGGTCGAGGGCCTCACGTACGTCTGGACGCCCGCGCAATTGCGCGAAGTTCTCGGCGACGCCGACGGCGAATGGGCGGCTTCGTTGTTCTCCGTCACGACGTCGGGAACGTTCGAAAGGGGCGCTTCGACGCTGCAGTTGCCGCGCGACCCCGACGACGTGGCGCGCTTCGAACGGGTCCGCGCGGCGTTGCTCGCGGCCCGCGGTGCACGGCCGCAGCCGGCCCGCGACGACAAAGTCGTGTCGGCCTGGAACGGCCTTGCCATCGCCGCACTCGCCGAGGCCGGCGTCGCGCTGGAGCGTCCACAGTGGATCCACCTGGCGCGCGACGCCGCGACGCTGCTGCTGGAGGTGCACCTCGTCGACGGGCGGTTGCGGCGCAGTTCACGCGACGGCGCGGTCGGCCGCCCGGCCGGCGTTCTGGAGGACTACGGCTGCGTCGCCGACGGCCTGCTCGCGCTGCACCAGGCGACCGGGGAACCGCGCTGGCTCACGGCGGCGACCGAGTTGCTCGACGTGGCGCTGGCGCACTTCGGTGGCGAAGCGGCCGGCGCCTACCACGACACGGCCGACGACGCGGAGACGCTGGTGCAGCGGCCGTCCGATCCGACGGACAACGCGAGCCCGTCGGGGGCGTCGGCGATGGCGGGAGCGTTGCTGACGGCGTCGGCGCTGGCGGGTCACGAGCGCGCGGCCCGATACCGAGAGGCGGCGGAAGCGGCGTTGCGCCGCGTGGGTTTGCTGGCCTCCCGCGTGCCGCGGTTCGCCGGCCACTGGCTTTCGGTCGCGGAGGCGGCGCAGTCCGGGCCGGTGCAGGTCGCGGTCGTGGGGCCGGAGCGCGGCGAGCTGGTGACGGCCGCGGCCCGGCACGTCCACGGCGGCGGCGTGGTGCTGGGTGGTTCGCCGGACGCGGAAGGCGTGCCGTTGCTGGCCGATCGGCCGTTGGTCGGAGGCGTGGCGGCGGCGTACGTGTGCCGCGGTTACGTGTGCGACCGGCCCGTGACGGAGGTGTCCGAGCTGGTGTCCCGGCTGTAGTTCCGCCCCTGGTGAACATCTCCCTGATCGGGTGTCTTAGGCGTAACGTAAGTAGCGTTGTAATCATGTAATCGCGGAGGCGAGAGGCATGTACGCGCACTTCAAGGCGGGACACATGGGACGAGGATGGAAAGGCCGCGGCGGCTGGCAGCAGGCCGAGGTGCCGTCGGCGGAAGACGCGGCCGCCTGGTTCGGCGGACGCCTCCCGGATGACTGGTTCACCGGCGAGCCGGAAGTCACCGTCGACCGGGAAGAGATCGTCATCGTGGGTGAACTGCCCGCGTTGACCGGTGAGTTCGCCGACGACGCGGCCCGCGCGGCCGCCGAGGACGGCCGGATCAGCCGGTTCCGCGAACAGACCCGCGACGAGCGCATCGAAATCGCGCGACAGGCCGAGCACCGCTACCAGCGCAAGGTCGCGTGGGGCGCCAAGCTCGGTGGCACGAAGGTGCTGTTCACGACGTTGTCCGCGCCGGTCATGACGCGGCTGCGCCAGCCGGAGCGGCTCGTGCTCGACACGCTCGTCGACGCCGGGGTGGCACGTTCGCGTTCCGACGCGCTGGCGTGGGCCGTACGGCTGGTCGGCGAGCACGCGGACACCTGGCTCGGTGAACTGCGAGAGGCGATGTCGAAGGTGGACGACCTGCGGTCGAAGGGCCCCGACCTGGGCTGAGCGCTTCGAGCTGCGGCGGCCTCCCCACTGGGGCAGGCTCATCGGCGAGGAGCGCCGTCGCAGCGAGGAGGACCCGTGGAAATCCCTGCCGTCCCGGAAAAAACGGACCCGGAAGTGCTCACCGAGGTGCTCGACGGGCGGTGGGCCGAAGTGCGGCGCGAGGTGCGCGCGCAGGTGAAATACCGCGACGTGCTGGGTCTCGACGTCGAGGCGCACCGCGCACAGGTACTCGCCCAGGTGCGCGAGCTCGCCGCCACGGGCTGGCCGGCGCTGGGATTCGACCGCGCGTTCGGCGGTCACGGTGACGTCGGCGGCTCGGTGACGTCGTTCGAGATGCTGGGGTTCGGCGATCTGTCGCTGATGGTCAAGGCGGGAGTGCAGTGGGGGCTGTTCGGCGGCGCCGTGCAGCTGCTCGGCACCCAGCGCCACCACGAGCAGTACCTGCGGCGCATCGTGGATCTGCGGCTGCTGGGCTGCTTCGCGATGACGGAGCACGGTCACGGCTCCGACGTGCAGCACCTGCACACCACCGCGACCTACGACCCGGCGGCGCGCGAGTTCGTCGTCCACAGCCCGGATCCCGGTGCCACCAAGGAGTTCATCGGTAACGCGGCGCGCGACGGGCATGCCGCCGTGGTGTTCGCGCAGCTCGAAACAGGCGGCGTGTCGCGCGGCGTGCACGCGTTTTTCGTGCCCATCCGCGACGAGGACGGTAACCCCGCGCCGGGCGTGACGATCGAGGACTGCGGTCCCAAGGCGGGGCTGAACGGCGTCGACAACGGGCGGCTCACGTTCGACCACGTGCGCGTGCCGCGCGAAGCTCTGTTGAACCGCTTCGGCGACGTCGCCGAGGACGGCACGTACACCTCGCCCATCGAAAGCGACGGGCGGCGGTTCTTCACGATGCTGGGCACGCTCATCCGTGGCCGGGTGAGCGTCGGTGGGAGCGCGGGCAGCGCGACGAAACGCGCGCTCGCGCTGGCGATCCGCTACGGCGAGGCGCGCCGGCAGTTCGAGCGTCCGGGTGGCGGCGAGGTCGTCATTCTCGATTACCTCGGCCACCAGCGAAAACTTCTCCCTGCGTTGGCGAAGACCTACGCGCTGCACTTCGCACAGGCCGAGCTCGTCGCAAAGCTGCACGACATCGCACCCGACGCGCCCGAGGAGGAGCAGCGCGAGCTCGAATCACGCGCGGCCGGTCTGAAGGCCGTGACCACCTGGCACGCGACCGACACGATCCAGGCTGCCCGCGAGGCCTGCGGCGGCGCCGGCTATCTGTCGGAAAACCTGCTGCCGGGCCTGAAAGCCGACACCGACGTGTTCACCACGTTCGAGGGCGACAACACGGTGCTGCTGCAGCTCGTCGCGAAAGGCCTGCTGACGCAGTACAAGGAGCACTTCGCGGACCTCAGTCCACTTGCGACCGCCCGGTTCGTCGCGGAGCAGCTGGTGGGCGCCGTCCTGGAACGCACCTCGGCTCGCCAGGTCATCGAGCGCCTCACCGAATCCGACGACGCCGAGGTGCTGTTCGACCGTGAATGGCAGCTGAAGCTGTTCGAAGACCGCGAGGGCCACATGCTCGACGGCGTCGCCGGCCGCTTGCGGAAGGCCGCCGACGACCCGTTCGGCGTCTTCAACGCTGCCCAGGACCACGTGCTGACCGCCGGCCGCGTCCACGTGGAACGCCTGGTGCTCGAAGCCTTCGCCCGCGCCCTCGACACGTGCCCGGATGACGCTCGCCCGCTGCTCACCCGCGTCTGCGACCTCTACGCGCTGTCGGCCATCGAGGCGGACCGCGCGTGGTTTCTCGAACACGGCCGCCTGACCGCCACCCGTGCCAAAGCCGTGACCGCCGCGGTCAACGCCCTGTGCGCCGCGCTGCGCCCCCACGCCCGCACACTGGTGGACGCGTTCGCGATCCCGGAGGAGTTCCTGGCCGCACCGATGCTGCGGGGCTGACCGGCCGCTGATGGTTCGCCGAGCCCGCAGCGAGGTGGCGGTCTTCGGACCCACAACGGCAAACCGCAGCTAAGCGTACAGAGCCAGCCAGATCGCGATGTAATGCGACACCGCCGCCAAAACCGTGCACGCGTGGAAGAACTCGTGGTAGCCGAACGTCTTCGGCCAGTGGTTGGGCCACTTCGTCGCGTAGAAGACGGCGCCGAGGGTGTAGAACAGCCCGCCCACGCAGAGCAGCACCAACGCGGCGATGCCGGCGTGCCGGGCGAGTTCGGGCAGGACGAAGATCGCGACCCAGCCCAGGGCGATGTAGATGGGCACGCCGAGCCAGCGGGGGGCGTGCGGCCAGAGCATCTTCATCGCGACCCCCAACAGGCCGCCGCCCCACACGATGGCGAGGATGACGTAGCCCGTGGGCTTCGACATGGCCAGCAGGGTGAACGGGGTGTAGGTGCCGGCGATGAAGAGGAAGATCATCGAGTGGTCGGCGCGCTTCATCCATTTGTAGGCGCGCGGGCTCCACAGGCGGCGGTGGTAGAGCGCGCTCACGCCGAAGACGCCGAGCACCGTCAGCCCGTACACGGAGGTCGCGAGGGCGGCGAGGGGCGAGACGGTGGAGGCGGCCAGGCTGACGAGCACCGCGGTGCCCGCGACGGCGCCGAAGAACGACCAGAAGTGAATGTGCCCCCGCAGGCGTGGGCGGGTGTCCACGGGCGTCGGGCCGGACGGTGGGGGTTCGGTCGTCACGCTCACCTGCCCAAGGTTACGGCAGCGTAGGTTTTTCGCCAGCCACCGTGGCGAGTCACACGTACGGCCGCCGGGTGCGTAGGCTCCGGTCGCGTGAGCCTCCGGTCCTTCATGTCCGACGTCGTCTATAGCATCTACGGCCGCCGCCTGATCCAGCAGGCGGCGGGTCGCCATCCGCGGCACATCGCGATCATGCTCGACGGCAACCGCAGGTGGGCGCGCGAAGCCGGGTTCGCCGACGTGGCCGACGGGCACCGCGCGGGCGCCAAGAAAATCGCCGACTTCCTCAGCTGGTGCCGCGAGGCCGACGTCGAGGTCGTCACCATGTGGCTGCTCTCGACCGACAACCTGAACCGCGACCCGGACGAGCTCGAACCCCTGTTGAAGATCATCACCGACGTAACGGACGAGCTCGCCGCGCCCGGCATGCCGTGGCGGCTACGGATCATGGGCGCGCTGGAACTCCTGCCGCTCGAGGTGGCGAAGCGCCTCACGGCCGCCGCGGCGCGCACGGAGGGCCGGGCCGGGATGGAGGTGAACGTCGCTGTCGGTTACGGCGGGCGTCAGGAAATCGCCGACGCCGTACGCAAACTCCTTCTGCAGCACGCCGACGAGGGCACGTCGATCCGCGAACTCGCGAAAATCCTCGACGTCGACCACATCTCGGAACACCTGTACACCTCCGGTCAGCCCGACCCGGATCTCATCATCCGAACATCGGGTGAACAGCGGCTTTCCGGATTTCTGCTCTGGCAGTCGGCGCATTCGGAATTTTGGTTCACGGAGGCGTATTGGCCGGCCTTCCGGCGGGTCGACTTCCTGCGCGCGCTGCGCGACTACGCATGGCGCCACCGCCGGTTCGGGACGTGAGAACGTCCGTCCAGTGAGCACTGTCCCCACTGCACACGCGCAAAGTAGGCGAGCAGTGGACAAGCAGTTGACAAGGAAAACCCCGGAGCCGTGAGCCCCGGGGTTTTCCTTTGCTGCCTCGGCTGTCAGCTGTGGTGCTCCAGCGAGTGGGCAACCAGCGCCGGCGTGAGGGCGATACCCGTGTAGGCGCCGGCAACCAGCGAAGCCGCGCCGTAGCCCAGCGCGCCGCCGCCTTCGATGAAGGTGGCGTAGGCGTCGCCGAACGTCGGGTCGGGGGTGGAGCCGGTGTCCGCCGGCGAGGCGAACGCCGTCCCGCCGATCATCATCAGGCCCGCTGCGGCACCGGCGACGATTCCAGCCTTCTTCATCACTTCGCACACTCCTAAGTAGAGATACCTGGATCCGGGGCACCGGAATTCCGGTGGGGTGCCCGCAGTGAAAAAATTACCCGTTGGCTGGCCGATTCGAGCGCTCGGTACTCCCATTGTGTGAGTCGGAAGTTGCGCGGTTCACTCGGTCCGGTTGAGTGTTCAGGATGCGAAATGCATTCTTGTCAGACCCGTGGTACAAGCCTTTCCGATGATCTTTTATGCGCGCACGGTGATCTTTTTTCTAAGATCATTCCGCCGTGCGATCACCCGATTGCCTATCTTGTCACGCTGAGTGACAATTACTTGGAGTCGATGGCGGACGACCGACCGTGAGATGACGAGTTGGCGAATCACCTGTGTGGCTGCCTGCACGATCGGCGATCCGTCGGTACCTTCCGGAGGTGAGGACGCGCGTTCCGTGCGGGTCCTCGCGGGAGGCCCTGGTCGTGGCGTTGATCGAGGGGGCGGCGCAGCCGCTCACACGATGCACGAGGGGGCCGGCACCCGGCCCTCGTGGCCGTGCCCGCTGACGCAGCCGGCGTCAGGGAGTGCGGACCCAGCCAGGGAGGTGCCCGGCCCAGCGAGTGCGGGCGTGGGGTGCACACGCCCTCGAGGGAGATGCCGTCGTGACTGCGCAGCGTTCACCCCGCAAGGCCTCTGGCCGTTCTTCGACCGGTGTTCCAGCACCGGAGAAAGCCTCGATCTCGCCCGAATCCGGGCAGTTCACGTACGTGCTCGACACGTCTGTGCTGCTCTCCGACCCATGGGCGGTGACCCGGTTCGCCGAACACGCGGTCGTGTTGCCCCTGGTCGTCATCAGTGAATTGGAGGCCAAGCGCCACCACCCCGAGCTCGGCTGGTTCGCCCGCGAGTCGCTTCGGCTGCTCGACGACCTGCGGCTCAAGCACGGCCGCCTCGACACGCCGATCCCCATCGGTGACCAGGGCGGAACCTTGCAGGTGGAGCTCAACCACACGGACCCGTCGGTGCTGCCCGTTGGCTTTCGCACCGACTCCAACGACCACCGCATCCTCGCGTGCGCGCTGAACCTCGCGGGGGAACGGCCGGCGGTCACGCTGGTGACGAAGGACATCCCGCTGCGGGTCAAGGCGGGGGCCGTTGGCCTCGACGCCGACGAGTACCGCGCACAGGAGGTCACGCCGTCGGGCTGGACGGGCATGGCCGACGCCGACGTCCCGCAGGAGCTGATCGACAGCCTGTTCGCGGGCAACACGGTCGACCCGGTCGAGTTCGGCCTGCCGGAGGTGGGGGAACTGCCGTGCCACACGGGGCTGCGGCTGCTCGCCGGAAGTTCCAGCGCTCTCGGCCGCGTGACGGCCGACAAACGCATCCGCCTGGTCCGCGGCGACCGTGAGGCGTTCGGCCTCCACGGCCGGTCCGCCGAGCAGCGGGTGGCGCTGGACCTGCTGCTCGATTCCGACGTCGGCATCGTCTCCATGGGCGGGCGCGCGGGCACCGGCAAGTCGGCGCTCGCGCTGTGCGCCGGCCTCGAAGCCGTGATGGAGCGGCGCCAGCACCGGAAGGTCGTGGTCTTCCGCCCGGTCTACGCCGTCGGTGGCCAGGAGCTCGGCTACCTGCCCGGCTCCGAGAGCGAGAAGATGCAGCCGTGGGCGCAAGCGGTGTTCGACACGCTCGGCGCACTGGTCAGTCAGGACGTGCTCGACGAGGTCTTCGACCGCGGCATGCTCGAGGTGCTCCCGCTCACCCACATCCGCGGCCGTTCGCTGCACGATTCGTTCGTGATCGTCGACGAAGCCCAGTCGCTGGAGCGCAACGTGCTGCTCACCGTGCTCTCGCGCCTCGGCACCGCCTCGCGCGTCGTGCTCACCCACGACGTCGCCCAGCGCGACAACCTGCGGGTCGGTCGCCACGACGGCGTCTCGGCCGTGATCGAGAAGCTGAAGGGCCATCCGTTGTTCGCCCACATCACGCTCACCCGCTCCGAGCGCTCGCCGATCGCGGCGCTCGTCACGGAAATGCTGGAGGACCACGGCTGACCCACTAGGAAAGGGGCTCCCCGGACCATCCCGGGGAGCCCCTTTTTTACGGCGTCACCAGCCGGAAGGCAGCGGACGGCCCTCGGCGAAGCCGGCGGCCGACTGCACACCCAGCACGGCGCGCTCGTGGAATTCCTCCAGCGTGCGCGCGCCCGCGTACGTGCAGGAAGAACGAACGCCCGAGCAGATGGAGTCGAGCAGGTCCTCGACGCCGGGGCGGGCCGGGTCGAGCGCCATGCGCGAGGTGGAGATGCCCTCTTCGAACAGGGCCTTGCGGGCACGGTCGAACGAGTTGTCCGAGCGCGTGCGGGCGCCGACGGCCCGCTTCGACGCCATGCCGAACGACTCCTTGTACGGACGGCCCTGCTCGTCGTAACGCAGGTCGCCCGGGGATTCGTGGGTACCGGCGAACCACGAGCCGACCATGGCGGCCGAGGCGCCCGCGGCCAGTGCCAGTGCGACGTCGCGCGGGTGGCGCACACCGCCGTCGGCCCACACGTGTTTGCCCAGCTCACGCGCCGCGGCCGCGCATTCGGCGACGGCGGAGAATTGCGGTCGTCCGACGCCGGTCATCATGCGCGTGGTGCACATGGCACCAGGGCCGACGCCGACCTTCACGACGTCCGCCCCCGCGTGGATGAGGTCGCGGGTGCCCTCGGCGGTCACGACGTTGCCCGCGACAACGGGGACGCTGGGCGACATCGATCGCACAGCCTTGAGCGCGGAGATCATCTTCTCCTGGTGTCCGTGCGCGGTGTCGACGACGAGCGTGTCGACGCCCGCGGCCAGCACCGCCTCGGCCTTGGCGGCGACGTCGCCGTTCACGCCGACGGCCGCGGCCACCCGCAGGCGCCCATTCGCGTCGGTGGCCGGCGTGTAGACGCCGGCGCGCAGGGCGGCCACGCCGGTGAGCACGCCCGCGAGGCGACCCTCGGCGTCGACGCCGAGGGCGAGGTGCGCACCGTGGTCGTGCAGGAGGTCGAACACCTCGCGCGGCTGCGTGTCCAGGGGGACGGCGACGGCGGCGGGCTGCGCGATCTCGGCGAGGCGCGCGAAGCGGTCGACGCCCGCGCAGGCGGCTTCGTCGACGATGCCGACCGGTCGTCCGTCGCCGTCCACCACGACGACGGCGCCGTGGGCGCGCTTGTGGACCAGATTGAGGGCGTCGGCGACCGCGTCGCTGCCGGTCAGGACCAGCGGGGTGTCCCATACGGTGTGGCGGCTCTTGACCCACGTGACGATCTCGGCGACCGCGTCGGCGGCCACGTCCTGCGGCAGCACCACCAGCCCGCCGCGGCGCGCGACGGTCTCCGCCATCCGCCGCCCGGCGACGGCCGTCATGTTGGCGACGACCACGGGAATAGTCGCGCCGGTTCCGTCCGCAGTGGAGAGGTCGACGTCGAAGCGGGACTCCACGTCCGAGCGGTTCGGCAGGAGGAACACGTCGTCGTAGGTCAGGTCGTGAGCGGGCACGTGCCCATCGAGAAAGCGCACGAGTCCCCAGGCTACGTGGCCGGCGAACGGGACGCTACCGGCTGCCTGCCGTCGATCCGGCCACGGCCACAACCCGGCAACCCGCCGGTGGCCGCCGCTTTTGATCGGATGGCCGGACCGGGCATGATGTCCCCGTGCCCGCCCGCGACCGTGACGAATCGGGGCGCGCCCGCAACGCCCGTCCTCGCGACGGCTTGGGCCGCCCGTTGCCCTACGGTGCTTCCGGCGTCGCCCGTCAGCCCGAGGGCATCGTGCGCACCCCGGCCGAGACCTTGGCCGAAGCCCAGCAGCTTCTCGACTCCGGCCGCCCCTTCCACGCCCACGAGGTGTTCGAAGACGCGTGGAAATCCACGCCGGGCCCCGACCGTGAACTGTGGCGCGGCCTGGCCCAGCTCGCCGTCGGCATGACGCATGCGCTGCGCGGCAACGGCAGCGGCGCAGTCGCCCTCCTGCAGCGCGGCTCGTCGAACCTCGAGCCGTTCCGGACCTCGCCTCCGCACGGCATCGACGTCGCCGGCCTGCAGCGCTGGGCCGACGCACTGGCGGCGGAGGCGAAGTCTCACGTCCGAGTCGAGCCCGTGGCGCCGAAGCTGGTGGGGTAGGCCGCTCAGGCCTCCGGCCAGTCGGCCGAAGCCGCCTTTTCCGCGCCGATCGTGGTGCCTTCGCCGTGGCCCGTGCGGACCGAGGTGGAGTCGGGGAGCGCGAAGAGGCGGTCGCGGATGGAGCGGACGATGGTCGGGTAGTCGGAGTAGGAGCGGCCGGTCGCGCCGGGTCCGCCGTGGAAGAGCGTGTCGCCCGTGAATACGACGTCGAGGTCCGGGGCGTGAAGGCACACCGCGCCGGGGGCGTGGCCGGGGGTGTGGATCACCGTGAGGTCCGTGCCGGCGATGGTGATGGTCTGGCCGTCGGCCAGGTCGCCGTCGGGTGCGCGGTCGGGGTGGGTCAGGTCCCAGACCACGCGGTCGTCCGGGTGGAGCAGGATCGGGGCGCCCGTGCGCGCCGCGAGGGCGGGCGCGGCGTTCACGTGGTCGTTGTGGGCGTGGGTGCAGACGATCGCGCGCAGGGCGCGGTCCCCGACGACGTCGGCGATCGCGTCGGCGTCGTGCGCCGCGTCGATCACGATCACCTCCGTGTCGTCGCCGATGATCCACACGTTGTTGTCCACGTCCCAGCTGCCGCCGTCGAGCTCGAAAACGCCCGACGTGACCAGGTTCTGCACTATCGCCGTCATGGTCTGCAGACCCTAGTGCCCGGCGGCCCCTCCGGCCGAAATACCACCCGTATCTACTTATGAGTAGACTTACTGGAAGTAAGTTCGCTGCGACGACGGGACCTCGATGACAGCCACCCGGGAAGTGCTGGCCGAACGCTTCGAACTTCGCTGCGGCGCCGTTCTGCCGCACCGGCTCGCGAAGTCCGCGCTGAGCGAGCAGCTCGGCGATCGTCGTAACGCGCCGACGCGCGAGCTCGTGCACCTGTACCGCACGTGGGCCCAGGGCGGCGCGGGGCTGCTGGTCACGGGCAACGTGATGGTCGATCCGGCTGCGCTCGGCGAACCACGCAACGTCGCACTGCCCGTGCGCCCGGATCCCGCCGACTACCGGCACTGGGCGTGCAGTGTCAACGGCACCGACGCGCAGCTGTGGGTGCAGCTCAACCACCCCGGCCGGCAGAGCCCGCGATTTCTTTCCCGGCACCCGGTCGCGCCGTCGGCGATTCCGTTCGGCGACCGCGGCGTGCGCACAGCGTTCGCTCCACCGCGTGCGTTGACCGGTGACGAAATCGACGCGATCGTCGACCGATTCGCGCTCGCCGCGCGAACCTTCGTCGACGCCGGATTTGCGGGCGTCCAGCTCCACGGCGCGCACGGATATCTGATTTCACAATTCCTTTCGCCGCTCACGAATCGACGCGACGACGAATGGGGTCGCGACCGCAGCCGTTTTCTGCTGCAGCTCGTGCGGCGTGTCCGGGCAGCCGTCGGCGACCACGTGCCGGTGTCGGTGAAGCTCAACAGCGCCGATTTTCAGCGCGGCGGCTTCGGCGAGGACGAGTCCCTTCGCGTCGTCCGTGAGCTGAGTGAGGCGGGCATCGACCTGCTCGAGATTTCGGGTGGTACCTATGAAAAGGCCGTGATGATGGGCGCCGGCCGCGCGAGCACGCGAGAGCGTGAAGCGTATTTCCTCGACTATGCCGCGAAAGCGCGCCAGGCCGGCGATGTCGCGCTGATGGTCACCGGCGACTTCGCCACGGCCGAAGGTATGGCCGAGGCGTTGCGCTCCGGCGCGCTCGACGTGATCGGCCTCGGCCGTCCGCTCACCGTCGACCCACGTCTCGTTGGTCGCCTGATCGGTGAAGAAACCGTTCCCGCGCAACGACTCTGCCCGCGCACGGGTATCCGGCTGGCCGACAGCCTGCTCGAAATCCAGTGGCACACCCAGCAGCTGCACCGGGTCGCCGCCGGCAAACCCGTGGCGGCGAGCCGGAGCGCGTGGCGCGCCCTGGCGCAAGCGGCGATCAGCGATCCGCTGAACGCGTTTCGGCGGGTGCGCGGGTGAGCCAGCCGTCGAGCACCTTCGCGACGCTCGCGAGCGCCACGAACAACACGGCGATCAGCACGCAGTTCACGGCCACCCGGCCGTAGCCGAGGATGCCGGCGTTGAGGAACGGATACGGGTAGAAGCCGATCAGGCCGCCGCGGACGAGGGTGAACGCCAGCCACGCCAGCGGCCAGACGACCGACCACGCCACGGTGCGCCACTCGAGTACTCGTGGTGCCGCGGCCAGGAACCCGAGCACCGCGACGATCGGCGACACCGTGTGCAGCATGATGTCGGCGAACAGGGCCCTACCACTGAGGTCGAGCAGCCCGGAGAGCGCCGAGTGGTAGACCACTCCGGTCACCGCGATGCCGATGAGCGCGTCGAGCCACAGCACGCGCAGCAACCCGTTGGTGGCTGCCCCCGCCGCGAACGCGACCGAGACCACGAGCACCAGCAGGTTGGACTCGATCGTGAAGTACGCCCACATGTTGGCGATCTGCGCGCCGGGTGTGGTGAACCAGCCTTTCGTGCCCGCGGTCACGAAGATCTGCGTGATGAGGCCGATCAGAACCACGAGTGCCGTCACCGCGAACCAGGTGCGGGTCAGTCGCGTCGGTGGCATGCGGTGAGGTTACGGTTCACCGCCGCGGTTCCCCAGCCGAAACGCGTGTGGTGAGCCGAACGGGTGGCGCGGTCCGGCCGCGCCACCCGCGGCGGCCTGCTGGGCTCGTCGGCGCAGGGCCTGGCGGTGCAGGGCCTGGCGGTGCAGCGGCTGGCCGTGCCCCGCTCGTCAGTGCAGGCCCCTCAGTGCAGGTTCCGTCCGTGCCGGGGCCCTCAGTGCAAGTTTCCTCAGTGCAAGGCCTTCACCAGCGCCGGCACGAAGACAGACGCGTCGACGGTGCCCCAGCCGCTGGCGATGTCGAAGCCCGGTGCCGCCGAGAAGCCCTGCACGCCGTCCTGGCTGTTGTCGCCGGTCACGACGTCGACGATGCCCGCCTGTTCGCCCCTCGGCCCCAGCTTGCGATACAGCGCCGCGTTGATCTGGCCGAGGTTGCCGTGGTTGGCCTGTACTGCCAGCGCGAGCACGCCGGCGAACAGCGGCGCCGACTGCGAGGTGCCCTGCACCCCTTCCATGCTGATGTCCGGGAACGACCGCATCGTGGAGCCGGTGATCGCCTTGACGCCGTTCTGCCACGACGGGCGCGCATACGCCTTCGACAAGCCCGCGCCTTCGCCGAAGCCGTTGTCGGCGACGTTCACGAGGTCGTCTGGCTTCGTGCGCTGTCCGTTCGCGTCGAGGTGCAACTGGGTGCCGCCGAGGGCGGTCACGTTCGGATCGCTCGCCGGCCAGCTCGCCACCCGGTAGGGGTAGTTGCCGGGCCCCTGGAGGTAGGGGCCGGTCGGCCCGTCGTCACCTGAGGACGCCACCAGGGTGATGCCCGCTTTGCTCGCGCGCTCCAGCGCCGGGTCGAGGGTCTTGATCGACGCGAACGACGGGAAATTCTCCTCCGTGGTGCCGAAGCTCATCGAAATCACGTCGGTCAATTCGTGCTCGGTGAGGTAGTCGACGGCGTTCATCATCTCGGGCAGCCCGGTGAAGCCTTGGGTCTCCGCGACCGGGGTCGCCGCGACGATGATCTTCGCGTGCGGTGCCATGGCGTGCATCATCGTGACGTCGAGGTCGGTCTCACCGCCCCACGCCTGGCACGTGGCGGTGTCGACGCCCGGGTCGGTGCAGGCGGGCACGGACCCCGAAGGCCGCAGTACCTCGACGTTCGCCGGCGGCAGGCCGTGGCTCTGCGAGTACTCGTCGAGCACCTGCTTGACCTGGTCGTCGCCGAAGGACACCAGTGTGGTGACGGTGGCGCCGGCGCCCGTGATGCCCTCGTTCCACAGCTTCGGCGCGTTGTACGCGACGCTTTCCCTGGGCAGCGAAGCCATCGCGGCTTCGAGTTTCGCCACGCGCTGGGCCACCGTCGTCGCGCCGATGAACGACCGCGCGGCCGCGGAGAAGTGGTGCCGCGCCGGCGCCGGCGCGGTAGGCCCGCCCGCCGCCTCCGCCGGTGCCGTGATCGCCGTGACGGCCAGCGCCGAGGCGGCCAGAACGGCGATCGGCCGCCCGAATCCACGGACGGCGGATCGAACCCGCAAAGTCATGTCGTCTCCTGGTCGCACCGAAGGATCGACTTCAACTCTCACCTATCGCAGTGCTGAGCAACATCGACTTTCGTCTGGCCTTTCACCCGCGGCGCACCGAATCAGCCCGATCGATCGCCTCGCAACAGCCCGCGCACGGTGTCGATGGTGTCCGCCTCGGCGGCGTCCTTGTCCGGGCGATACCGGACGACGCGCGCGAACCGCAAGGCGAGCCCGCCCGGGTAGCGCGTGCTGACCTGGGCGCCGTCGAGTTCGATCTCCACGACGATCTCCGGACGCACGTACACCGCCCAGCGGTCGCGGTGCGTTTCGATCTCCTGGAACCGCTTGGTCTGCCACGCCAGGATTTCGTCGGTCATGCCCTTGAACGTTTTGCCCACCATGATCGGTGGGCCACCATCGGGATCACGGGCGCCGAGGTGCAGGTTGGACAACGTGCCGGTGCGCCGGCCGTGGCCCCATTCGGCGGCCAGTACCACGAGGTCGATCGTGTGAACCGGCTTGACCTTCAGCCACGCACGCCCGCGCCGACCGGCCGCGTACGGGGCCGCGAGATCCTTCACCATCACGCCTTCGTGGCCGCCCGCCATCGCCGCGTCGAGGACCGCCGCCGGGTCGGCCGGCTCGAGCTCGCCGGGGATCACGTGGTCGCCGGCCACCTTCCGCAGCGCCGTGTTGCGCTCGGAAAGCGGTGCGTCGAGCAGGTCGACGCCATCGAGGTGCAGGCAGTCGAAGAAGTACGGCCGCAGCAGCAACGCGCGCACCTGCTCCTCGCGCGTGCTGCCGAAGCGGCTCATCGTTTCCTGGAACGGCCGCGGCCTGCCGTCGTCCGTGAGCGCCAGCGTCTCCCCGTCGAGGACTACCGACTCGCACGGCAGCCCGCGCACGAGCATCACCAGTTCGTCCACACTGGACGTGATCTCTCGCAGCGTGCGGGTGTACACGTGCACTTCTTCGCCCTGGCGGTGCACTTGGATGCGTGCACCGTCCATTTTGTACTCGACGATCCGGTGCTCGTGCTCGGCGACCGCCTCGTCGAGCGATTCCGCGGGCGACGCCAGCATCGGTTTCACCGGCCGCCCCAGCCGCAGCCGGAACTCCGCCAGGCCCGCCGCGCCGCCGGTCATCGCCGCGTACCCCGTGACCGGCAGATTGCCCGACAGCATGAACGCCCGCCGCACCTGCTCGACGCCGACTTCGGCCGCCACCGCGACGGCCTCCACCATCACGCCCTCCAACGCGCCCTGCCGCAGCTCCCCGGTGACCAGCCGGAACAGGAACTCCTGCTCGGCTTTCGTCAACCTCGCGAACAACGCCGCGAGCACCTCGGCCCGCCGCTTGACCGACCCCGCGCCCGAAGCCGCCGCGACCTCCGTGAGTGCGACGTCGACGTCGTGTACCTCCGTTTCCGGCGTGGCCGCCGGTTCGACGGTCAGGTCCGCGAGGGTGCGCCAGCCTGCGCCCAGCCGGTCTTGCGCCGTCTGCCCCGTGAGGTATGCGATGACCGCCGGCAACTCGTCCGGCGCGGCGGCGCGCAGGACCCCGGCCAGGGTGGCGGTCTTCGCCTTCCTCGACCGGGTGGCCGCCAGCTCGGCGGACGCGGTGACGATGTCGGTGAGCAACACCCGTCCATCATGGCCCCGGGGACCGACAAAACGCTTGTGAGTGGCGGCGCCGGTTCTAACCGGCGCGAGCACTCACGAGTCCTACTTGCCGCCGTGGGACATGCGCAGGACGTCGAGGGCCTCGTCGAGCTGTGATTCGGTGAGCTTGCCGTCGCGGACGAAGCCGCGTTCGATGACGACTTCGCGGATCGTCTTCAGTTCCTTCAGCGCCTGCTTCGCCACCGCCGCCGCCGCCTCGTAGCCGATGTATTTGTTGAGCGGCGTGACGATCGAAGGTGAACCCTCGGCGTACGCGCGGGCGCGCTCGACGTTCGCGGTGACGCCCGTGAACACCTTGTCCGCCAGAAGGCGGGACACGGCGGCGAGCAGGCGCGCCGACTCGAGCACGTTGCGGGCGATGACGGGCAGGTTCACGTTGAGCTGGAAGTTGCCGGCCGCGCCGGCGAAGGCGACGGCGGCGTCGTTGCCCACGACCTGGGCCACGACCTGCAGCGTCGCCTCCGGAATGACCGGGTTGACCTTGCCCGGCATGATCGACGAGCCCGGCTGCAGATCCGGCAGGGCCAGCTCGCCGAGACCGGTGCGCGGACCGGACCCGAGCCACCGCAGGTCGTTCGCGATCTTGTTCAGCGATACGGCGATGGTGCGCAGGTGACCGGAGGTCTCGACCACGCTGTCCTGCGTCGCCTGCGCCTCGAAGTGGTTGCGGGCCTCCGTGAGCGGCAGCCCGGTCAGCGACGCCAGCTCGGCGGCCACGGCCGAGCCGAATCCGTCGGGCGCGTTGAGCCCGGAGCCGACGGCCGTGCCGCCGATGGGCAGTTCGCCCAGGCGGCCCACGCCCGACTGCAGCCGCTCGATCCCGAACCGGATCTGCGCGGCCCACGCTCCGGCCTCCTGGCCGAGCGTGATCGGCACGGCGTCCATGAGGTGCGTGCGGCCGGACTTCACGACGTCGGCCCACTCCTCGGCACGCGCTTCGATCGTGCTCGCGAGGTGGTCCAGCGCCGGGATCACGTCGGTGAGCACAGCTTCCGTGGCGGCGACGTGGATCGTGGTCGGGAACGTGTCGTTCGACGACTGGGACGCGTTGACGTGGTCGTTCGGGTGCACGTCACGGCCCAGCGCGCGCGTGGCGAGGGTCGCGATGACCTCGTTGGCGTTCATGTTCGACGACGTGCCAGAGCCGGTCTGGAAGACGTCGATCGGGAAGTGCTCGTCGTACTTGCCATCGGCGACCTCGTCGGCGGCCGCGGCGATGGCGTCGGCGACGTCGGCGTCCAGCACGCCCAGCTTCTTGTTCACGCGGGCGGCGGCAGCTTTCAACAGGCCCAGCGCGCGAATCTGGGCGCGCTCGAGGCCACGGCCCGAGACGGGGAAGTTCTCCACGGCTCGCTGCGTCTGCGCGCGGTAGAGCGCGTCGACCGGGACGCGGACCTCACCCATCGTGTCGTGTTCGATCCGGTATTCCTGTTCTCCCATACCTTCGATTCTGGCCCTGTCGCGGCCGCGCGGCCGGGTGGCGCTGCACACCTCGCGGCCGCAGGTCACCCAGTAGGATCGGCTGTGTTCTCGATCACCGCCACCCACCACTGGCTGGAGCGAGCAAATGGACTACGACCTCGTGATCATCGGCGCCGGGCCCACCGGGCTGTTCGCCGCTTACTACGCCGGCTTTCGTGGCCTCTCCATGGCCGTGGTCGATTCGCTGCCCGAGCCGGGCGGTCAGGTCACCGCGATGTACCCGGAGAAGATGATCTACGACGTCGGTGGGTTTCCCGGTGTCCGCGGCCGCGACCTCGTGCAGGGACTGGTGGACCAGGCCGCGCCGTGGCATCCGCGGTACCTGCTGGGGCGCAAGGCGGAAAAGCTCGAAACGGGCGCTGACGGAGTCGAGCTCACACTCGACGGCGGCGACGTACTGCGCGCCGGTGCGGTGCTCATCACGGCGGGAATCGGCGAATTCACTCCGCGGCCGCTGCCGGCAGGCGACGGCTGGCTGGGGCGCGGGATGGTGCACTTCGTTCCGTCGCTGCAGGCACACGCCGGGCAGCACGTGGTCGTCGTCGGCGGCGGTGATTCGGCGTTCGACTGGTGCCTGGCGCTGCACCCGGTGGCCGAGAGCGTGACGCTGGTGCATCGGCGCGCGAAGTTCCGCGCGGCGGAGTCGATCGTGCGCGAAGTGCGGGGGCTGGGCGTGCCGTTGGTGACCGACGCGGAGGTGACTCGGTTCGTCGAGTCGCCGTCCGGGGCGCTGAAAGCGGTCGAGGTGTCGGTGAAGGGCGGTGACAACCTGGTTCTGCGCGCCGACGCCGTCGTCGCCGCATTGGGGTTCACGGCCGACCTGGGGCCGATCGAGAGCTGGGGACTGGAGATCGAGCACCGCGCGATTTCGGTGGACTCCACGATGGCGACGGCGAGGGAACGGGTGTACGCGGCCGGCGACGTCGCGCACTACCGGGGAAAGGTCAAACTCATCGCGACGGGCTTCGGCGAGGCCGCCACGGCCGTCAACAACATCGCGGTGGCGTTGAACCCCGAGGCGCACCTGTTTCCCGGACACTCCAGCAATGTGGAGTGATCACCCGGTCTTGCTCGCGAGCCACGGTGCATACGCGACGGTCGACGTGTAGATCGACGGTGCCGTCGCGCACGTGGGGGACGCGTTGCCGGGGCGGCTGGTGACGCCGAGCAGCGTCCAGTGGTCGCCTTCGCGGGCGAGCTCGGGTGACCCGGAGTCGGCGTAACAGGAACCCGCGGTGCCGCCCGGGTTGTCGGTGCAGAGTTCCGTGGTGCCGTCGAAGTCCGACGGGCAGCGCGAGCCGTCGACGAGATGGGTGTCGAGCTGCTGCAAGGTTTTCACCGGGTCACCGCAACCGGGTGTGGGGCACGTCTGGCCCCAGCCGAGGACGCGGGTGGCCGTGCCCGGGGCGGCGGCGGAACCGAGCGTGATCGGAGTCGTCTTCGCGGGCGCCGAAAGCCGTACCAGCGCGAGATCGCCCGTCTGGTTGGCCGCGTTGTAGTGCGGGTTGAGCACGATCTCCGCCGGCTTAGCCGTCTCGCCGCCGGTATCGCTTTCGTTGGTACCCAAGCGGAACACGAGTGATGCCAGGTCCTTTCCGGACACACAGTGCGCGGCGGTGACCACCCACGTCGGGGTGATCAGCGAACCGGCGCAGAACAGCTCGCCCGAGGCGGTGTGCATCGACACCGTGAAGGGATAGGGCTGATCGGCTGTGGTGCCGCCGACGATCGCGGGCGCCGCGGTCGCGCTTCCGGTGAGGAGCGCGGCCGCGGCGAAGAACGGCAGCAGCAGCGCGAGCAACCGCTTGGGCACCGAAACTCCTCGGGTCAGGGCAGCAGCGGGACGGCGTCCTCGCCGATGTCGAAATTGCCGTCGAAGTTCACGGACGAGTAGGCCCGCAGCTTCTCCAGCCGGTGGTAACCGTCGATCATTCTGACGGTGCCGGACTTCGAGCGCATCACGATCGACTGCGTCGTGGCGCCGCCTGCCCGGTAGTGCACACCGCGCAACAGGTCCCCGTCGGTGACGCCGGTGGCACAGAAGAACACATTGTCGCCACGCACGAGGTCGTCGTTGTAGAGGATCCGGTCGAGGTCGTGGCCGGCGGCGAGCGCCTTCGCGCGCTCCGTCTCGTCCTTCGGCCACAGCTTGCCCTGCAGCTCGCCGCCGAGGCACTTCATCGCGCACGCCGCGATGATGCCCTCGGGTGTGCCACCGACGCCGAGCAACATGTCGACGCCCGTGGTCGGGCGGGCCGCCGCGATCGCGCCGGCGACGTCACCGTCGGAAATGAACCGGATCCGCGCACCTGCTTCGCGGACCTCCTTGACCAGCTGCTCGTGGCGCGGACGGTCGAGAATGCACACCGTCACGTCGCTGACGTCGGAGTTCTTGGCCTTCGCCACCCGTTGGATGTTGTCCGCGACCGGAGCGGAAATGTCCACCCGGCCCGCGGCCTCCGGCCCGACGGCCAGCTTTTCCATATAGAACACGGCCGACGGGTCGAACATCGCGCCCCGCTCGGCGACGGCCAGCACGGCCAGCGCGTTGGGCATGCCCTTGGCCATGAGGGTGGTGCCGTCGACGGGGTCGACCGCGACGTCGCAGTCGGGACCGTCGCCGTTGCCCACCTCTTCGCCGTTGAACAGCATCGGGGCTTCGTCCTTCTCGCCCTCGCCGATCACGACCACCCCGCGCATCGACACGGTGGCGACGAGCTGGCGCATCGCGTCGACGGCCGCTCCGTCGCCCCCGATCTTGTCACCGCGCCCGACCCAGCGGCCCGCGGCCATCGCAGCCGCTTCGGTTACGCGGACCAGCTCCATGGCCAGGTTGCGGTCGGGTGCTTCGCGTCGTGGGTCACTGACGGTGCTCATGCGGGCCTCCCGGATCGCTGAACTCGGCGGGAGAACAGTGTCTCAGAACTTGCCGAAACAAGACCGATTCAGTTGCGCATGGTGCACATCACTGTGCGTCGTCGTCGTTCTCCACGGATGCCAACGCGGCTTCGATCCGTTCCCGCGCGCCCTCGAGGTGGCGCTCGCAGACCTTGGCGAGTTCCTCGCCCTTTTCCCACAGCGCGAGCGACTGCTCGAGCGACAACCCGCCCGCCTCGAGCTCCTTGACGACCTCGACCAGCCGGTCGCGGGCCTGCTCGTACCCGAGCCCGGCGGTTTCGTTGCCTGCTTCGCTCACGCTCGACGCACCCCCACCTCTCGACAACCGGGACCACTCGACAAACCGGCTGCTCGCACACTACCGCGCCGGCCGCGTCCGACCGGTCACGGCTGGTGATCGGACCGGTGGCGCCCGGTCGGCTGAGCCGGTGTCCCGGCCGGAACGCGCGGTCGGCAGACGAGCGCGCTCGCCATCGCGTTGTCGTAACCGACGAACGCAAGGGCGAACTCCTGCCCGTCGCCGTCGGCGATCGCGTCTTCGATCGACGTCTGCGCGCTAGCGACGCGGCGGCGGTGGCGCGCGCCCTCGGTGGCCCACCAGCGCACGCCGACGTGCGACGACGTCGCCTCCGACAGGTGGCGCAGCTGCGGGCCCAGGTCCCGACGCGCGGCGGCGCCGCAGCCGGCGAGCAGCGCAGTCCAGCATTCGGCGGCGGCGCGGTCGGTGACCAGCGCCTGGTGGAGCAGGGGCCGGGCGTCGAGCCGGGCGGCGGCGTCGACCGTGAGCGGGAGGAACGCCGGTGCCCGGTACGTCACGGCCCGTCTCCTTCCGTCTCGCGCTTCTCGGTGACGGCGTGGACCGCCCCGTCGGCGACCCGCACGCGCAAGCGCGCGCCGTCCTCGATCTGGGAGACGGAGCGCAGTACCTGGAGGTTGCCTGCGTCATCGGTGAACTGCACAACGGCGTAGCCGCGCGCCATCGTCGCGGCCGGGCCGAGCGCCGTCAGCCGGCCGCGCGCGCTCGCGACCTCGGCCTGGTCCTTGGCGAGCAGCCCGAGCATCGCGCGGCGCCCGCGCTCACGGTGCATCTCGATGTCGTCGGATCGGCGCTGGACCGGGCCGAGCGGGTCGGCCAGCGACGGTCGGCTGCGCAGCTGGGTGAGCAACCGCGTCTCGCGGTCGACCCAGCCGTGCAGTGCGCGGCGGCCGCGGTCGCGCATCTGCCGCACGCGGGCGGATTCCTCGCGCACGTCGGGCACGATGCGTTTGCTCGCGTCCGTCGGCGTCGAGCAGCGCAGGTCGGCGACGTGGTCGAGCAGCGGCGTGTCGGGCTCGTGGCCGATGGCGCTCACCACGGGCGTGCCCGCGGCCGCGACGGCGCGGCACAGCGCCTCGTCGGAAAACGGCAGCAGGTCTTCGACACTGCCGCCGCCGCGCGCGATCACGATCACGTCGACGGCCGGGTCTTTGTCCAGTGTGGACAGAGCGCGGAGCATCTGCGGCACGGCCTGCGGTCCCTGCACGGCGGTGTTGACGACCTTGAACAACACGTGCGGCCAGCGGGCCTGCGCGTTCACCAGCACATCGCGCTCGGCCGCCGACGCACGGCCGGTGATGAGCCCGATTCCTTGTGGCAGAAAGGGAATCGGATGTTTGCGTTCGGGCGAGAACAAGCCTTCGGCCGCGAGCAGCTTGCGCAGCCGTTCGATCCGCGCGAGCAGTTCGCCGATGCCGACGGCGCGGATCTGGTCGGCGCGCAGGCTGAGCGTGCCGCGGCCGAAGAAGAACGACGGCTTCGCGTGCACGATCACGCGGTCGCCTTCACGCAGCGGCGTGCCGAGCTCGCGCACGAGCCACGTCGGCGCCGTCACGGACATCGACACGTCGGCCGACGGATCGCGCAGCGTCAGAAACGCCGTCTGCGTGCCAGGGCGCGCGGTGATCTGCGTGACCTGACCCTCGACCCAGACGGCACCGAGCCGGTGGATCCAGTCGCCGATCTTGCGGGCGACCGTGCGAACGGGCCAGGGGTTCTCCGCGGTGGTGCTGGGTTCGCTGCTCACTGGCCTTCCGCGTTGTCACCCGGCTCGGCGTCTTCGGCCTTGCGCGCGTTGCCGATGCGGCGAGCGAGCATCCCGACGAACGACGCGCGGTCGGCGTTGGCCTTTTCGTACTCGAGCAGTTCCTCGAGCTGCGGCACGGTCAGCCGGCGCAGGCGGGCGCGCAGCTGGGGCAGGGTGAGGTCGTCGTAGTTCGCGAGGCCCGCGGGAGCGGCGCTGTCGTTCTCGCCGTCGGCGTGGTCTTCGGCGAGTGCGCGTTCTTCCTGCGTCCACGGATCTTCCGGCGCCTGGTCGTCCACGGTGAGCGGCGGAAGATCCGGGCGGTGGCCGTTGGCCCGGGGCTCGGGCAGGTCGTCGACCGACACGAGCGTGGGGCGCGCGGGCAGGTCGGGCTCCACGTCCTCGTCGAACGTCGCCCAGCTCGGCGTGTCCTCGACCGGGCGCAGCGCCGAGAGCACGTCGTCGCCCTTGATCGCCAGCTCGGTGACCTGCTGCTGCACGCGCATGGAGAGCTGCAGCACCTGGCTGACGACGGTCACGGGCAGGCCGGAGATCTGCTTCGGGAGCTCACGAACCCGCTCGGCGGTGGTGACGGCGAGGCCCGCGGCGACCCGGAGGGGGAGCGGGAGTGGCTTCATGGCGTCCAGGGTGCCGTATTCGGGCCATCCTGCCCAACCGAACAGGTGGGTTGGCACACAGGACGTGACGCCTGGCACAGCTTGCTCCGTCTCCGGAGTCATCCGAACGAGGACTTCGAGGTCGGCGCTGGACAGCCCGTACCCTGGGGGCATGACTTCTGCGAGTCCCGGAATCCACCCGTCCGGCGCCACCAAGCGTGTGCTGCTCGCGACGCCGCGCGGCTATTGCGCCGGCGTCGACCGCGCGGTGATCGCCGTCGAAAAGGCGCTGGAGCTCTACGGCGCACCGGTCTACGTGCGCAAGGAGATCGTGCACAACCGGCACGTCGTCGACACCCTGCGCGAACGCGGCGTGATCTTCGTTGACGAGACGTCCGAAGTGCCCGAGGGTGCGCTCGTCGTGTTCTCCGCACACGGCGTTTCGCCTGCGGTCCACGCCGAGGCCGCCGAGCGCAACCTGCGCACCATCGACGCGACGTGTCCGCTCGTGACGAAGGTGCACAAAGAGGTCAACCGCTTCGCGAAAGACGACTACGACATCCTGCTGATCGGCCACGAAGGCCACGAGGAGGTCGAAGGCACCTCCGGCGAGGCGCCCGAGCAGGTCCAGCTCGTCGACCAGGCTGAAGACGTCGCCCGCGTCGAGGTGCGTGATCCGTCGAAGGTCATCTGGCTCTCCCAGACCACGCTGTCGGTCGACGAGACGATGGAACGCGTCGACCAGCTGCGCGAACGCTTCCCCGGTCTGGCCGATCCGCCCAGCGACGACATCTGCTACGCCACCACCAACCGTCAGGTCGCGGTCAAGGCCATGGCGCCCGAATGCGACCTGGTGCTGGTGGTCGGTTCGAAGAACTCGTCGAACTCGAAGCGCCTCGTGGAGGTCGCGCTCAAGGCCGGTGCCCGCGACTCGCACTTGGTCGACTTCGCTTCGGAGGTCGACGAAGCCTGGCTCTCGGGCGTTTCGACGGTCGGCGTGACTTCGGGCGCTTCGGTACCGGACGTGCTGGTCATGGACCTGCTCAAGTGGTTGGCCGACCGCGGCTACGGCCAGGTCGACGAAGTGACGACGGCGAACGAGAAGATCGCTTTCGCGTTGCCGAAGGAGCTTCGGAAGGCGGTCAAACCGGAGGCCTGAGGCCTGGTGACGTGCCGCGGCAGCCGAACCGGCTGCCGCGGCTTTTCGTTGTCCTGGTGGCGAAAGCCCGGCGTCGGACGCCATCTCGTGTGACGGCGGCCTTCCTCGTCAGCTCTCGTCCTCCCAAGGGCGCGGGCGACGGGGAGGTTCGCGGCGCGGCGGGCGCGGGCGGCCGGGCGGGGGCTCGTCCGTGCGCGGGCGACGACGGGGCGGGGGTCCGTCGCCGAAGGCGCGGCGACGAGGGTCGTCCGCCGCGGGCGGGCGCGGGCGGCGCGCGTCGGGCGGTGGGGGCTGACGGGTGCCGCGGGGGTCGCGGTCCGGCGGTGGGGTGCGGCGCGGGCGGCCGCTGGGGTCCGCCGGCGGGCGGGGTCGACGTGGGGGCGGGCCGTCAAGGTTGCGTGAGTCGCGTGGGTCTCGTGGGTCGCGGGGGTCTCGGGGGTCCCGGTCACGGGTGGGGCGACGGGCACCCGCGGGCGGCGGTGCCTGGCCCGGGCGGCGGGCACCCGGCGGTCGGGTGCGTGGGCCCGTGGCCTGCGGCTCATCGGCGTCGCGGGGACGGCGGCCGTCCTTGAGCTGGCTGCTCTTGACCTTGACCGCCGCGTCCGGGTCACGTTCGCGGAAGATGCGGAAGAAGCCGAACAGCAGTGTCACGCCCGTGGTGACCGCCATCGTCGGGAAGCCGTTGATCAACGGCGTGCCGATGTTGAGCAGTTTCGACAGCGTGTCGCTGCCGGAGCCGGATCCGCCGGTGATCAGGACCACGGCGGGCACCGTGACGGCCAGCACCAGCGGTGGCTGCACCATCGGCCCGAACAGAGCGCGTCTCTGTACTGCCCCGACCGCGATCAAGGCCCCGAGGAAGTAGCCCGCCTTGAAGACGAACTCGAGGCTGCCCTGGGTTTTCTCGTCGATGATGGCGCCGAGCACGGCCAGGCCGAAGCCCACGAGGACGGCACCCCACCACGGGAGCCCGCGCCTCTCGCCGACGACGAGACGCTCGTCCCACGGCACGGTGGCGTCTTCGGCATCGGGATCGCTCTGGCGATCGCGTATCGCGGTCACGAGGCACACCGTAGCCCGTACTTGTCACGATCTTGCTGCCACTGTCGAAGACAGCCTTGACCAGCCACCCAGCAGCATGAAGCGGCTTGCCGAGCGGCGGAACGCGTGCCTTCGCGCGGGCCGCCTTCGCGACCTCGTGTGGTCCGGTGACCTGACCTGGGATTACGGACCAGTGGTCTGGTCCGGGCTCGCTTTCTCGCACAAACGCGCGACCGGCCGGTCCCGCCCGTCGAGGCCTCGATGGGGGCGGAGCCGGAACGTTCCCGCTCCCCGGAATCTCACCTCGACCTCACAAAATCCCAAGTGCCACACCTATCCCACGAATCACACGAGCCACACTTGTCTACGTGGTCGCCACCTCGTCTCCCCTCCGGACCTCCGGCACCGGCGCCGGGCTTCCCGATGCGTCGGTCAGCGGCGCCACCGTCGCCCGGAAGTTCTCCAGCGCCTCCAGCTCACGGCGCCGCGCGGAGACGAAGCGTTGCAAGTGCGTGCTCGACAGGTTCAGCGCCTCCACGGCGCTCGCGGCCGCCCGGTGCGCCGCGGCGGCGCCCGCGCGAACCTGTTCGACGTCCTGCACCAGTGCCCGGTCGCTCGCCGCGAACAGCGCCGCCGACGCCAGCACCCCGAAGCCAGTGGGCCCGCACAGGAACACCCGCCGGTCGATGAGCCAGCGCAGCAGCTCGGGATCGGTGTCGAGCGCGGCGACGACCGCGGCGTCGGACGGGACGAACATGATCGTGCCGTAGATCGCGTCCGCCCACCGCTGGTAGCCCTTGCCGGCCAGCTCGGCGGCCCGGGACCGGATCTGGCGGACGTGGGCCCGCAAGGCGTCGAGGCGTTCCTCGGGGTCGTCGGTCTCCACGGATTCCGCCCAGATCGCCATGGACGCCTTCGCGTCGACGGGTACCGTGCGGCCGCCTCCCACGCGCAGCACCATGTCCGGCTTCACGCTGCCGCCGCCGGCGAGATCGGTCTGCAGCGTGAAATGCAGCTCTTCGCGCAGCCCCAGTGCGCGCGCCGTCTCCACGAGTACCTGCTCGCCCAGCTCCCCGCGCCCGCTGATCGACGCGAACGCCACCTCGTACCGCCGCAACGCGAGCTGCTGCTGATCGTTCTTCGCGCGCTCGGCCGCCACGAGCCGCGCCGCGGCGTCGGCCCGGCGCATGCCGTCGCTGTAGAGCCGCCACAACACCGCCACCGCCGCGCACAGGAGCAGCGCGAGTACGACGGCCGCCGTGGTGATCACGGTCTCCACCCGGTCCTCCCTCCTTCCGATGTCTCGCGAATCTCCGCGCTCGGACCCCTCCGAACTGGGTCCCATCATGGCGGACCGCACCGACAAAATCGGCTCGCTCGATCGCTCCGCGTAGCTGACCAGCGCGTTCACCGGTTCGGTGGTGGGCGTGTCCACCAGAGCCTCGATAGTATTCGTACACACGTTCGAGTGAGGCTACGGCGAGCCTCCCGGATTTCGTCATGATCCCCTTTTAACGTGGTCGCCGTGAGACTCCTCCACACCTCCGACTGGCACGTCGGGCGCACGTTCCACGGCGCCGACCTGCTCGCCGAGCAGGAGGCCGTCCTCGCCCACCTCGCCGAACTCGTGCTCAGCCAGTCCGTCGACGTCGTGGTGGTGGCGGGTGACATCTACGACCGCGCGGTCCCTTCGGCCGAAGCGGTCCGAGTCGCGACCAGGGCCATGAGCCGCATCCGCGAAGCCGGTGCGCAGCTCGTGATCACGCCCGGCAATCACGACTCCGCCGCGCGGCTTGGCGCGTTCGCGGACTTCGCGGCGGCCGGTGGCCTGCACTTGCGCGCCACTGTCGCGGGTATCGCCGAACCCGTCGTTCTGCCCGACGGTCACGGCGACGTCGCGCTGTACGGCATCCCCTATCTGGAGCCAGAGCCGTCCCGCCATGCGCTCGGTGTGCCCGAAGCGCGTGGCCACACCGGCGTGCTCACCGAAGCCATGCGCCGGATTCGCGAAGACCTTGCCACGCGGGAAAAAACGCGGTCGGTCGTGATCGCCCACGCGTTCGTCACGGGCGGCTCGGCGAGCGACTCCGAGCGCACCATCGCGGTCGGCGGCGTCGAACAGGTGCCGGGTGAGGTGTTCGGCGGGGTGGACTACGTCGCGCTCGGCCACCTCCACGGCCCGCAGACCCTCGCGGAGCACCTTCGCTACTCGGGCAGCCCACTTGCGTACTCGTTTTCCGAGGCCCGTCAACGAAAATCGGTGTGGCTCGTCGATCTGGACGCCGGCGGGCTCGCCGAGGTCCGCCGGCACGAGCTGCCCGTGCCGCGGCCCCTCGCCACGCTGCGGGGGCAGCTGGAGGTGCTGCTCACCGCGCCGGAACACGACGAGTGGTGCGAACATTTCCTGTCCGTCACCGTCACCGACCGCGTGCGGCCGCTCGACGCCATGCGTCGCCTCCGAGCGCGGTTCCCGTTCGCGGTGCACCTCGACTGGGAGCCCGAAGGCGGCCACGCCGGCGCTCAGCTGCGCTACGCCGAAGCCGTGCGCGGCCGCACGGACATCGAGATCGCGCGCGCTTTCCTCGACGACTGCCGAGGCGCGCCACCCAGTGAACGCGAGGAGCGCCTCGTGCATCTCGCGCTCGAAGCGGCCAACCGGGCGGCGGTGGCGAAACTGTGAGGCTGCACCTGCTGGAGGTCGAGGCGTTCGGTCCGTACGCGGGCCGAGAGGTGGTCGATTTCGACGAACTCGGCGCCGACGGCCTGTTCCTCCTGCACGGCGACACCGGCGCCGGCAAGACCACGCTGCTCGACGCGATCGCGTTCGCGCTGTTCGGAGTGGTCCCCGGTGCACGCGGCGACGTCAAGCGGCTGCGGTGCGACGTCGCACCACCCGAGCGGCGCACCGAGGTCGTGCTGGAGCTGACCGTGCAGGGCCAGCGGCTGCGGATCGTGCGCAGCCCCGAGTACCAGCGCCCCAAGAAACGCGGCGACGGCTTCACCACGCAGCAGGCGAAGGTGTCGCTGACGTGGGTCGGCGAGCCCCCGGCCGGGCTGCCACCCGACGGGATCATCCGCATCGACGAGGTCGCGCGCACCGTCGAGCGCCTGCTCGGCATGACCGCCGCCCAGTTCTTCCAGGTCGTGTTGTTGCCGCAGGGCGAATTCGCGAAGTTCCTGCGCTCCGACACGACCGAGCGCGAGCGTCTGCTCGAACGGCTTTTCGGTACCGAACGGTTCTCGGACGTCGAGCGCTGGTTCGCCGACCTGCGCGCCGAGCGCGGGCGGGCACTGGAGAAGCGGCAACAGGAGCTGCGGGAACTCGTCGCGCGTTACGCCCAGGAAGCACAGCAGGAGCCGCCGGACGAAGAGCAGGCGGAGTGGGCCGACGGCGTGCTCGCCGCAGTTGCCGCGCGCGCCGAGGCGGCGGAAACCGAAGCAGCACAAGCCCGTTCGGCGGCAAAGGCGGCGGAAACCGCGCTGCGCGAGGCAGAAGAGGACGCCGAGCGCGTCCGGCGCGTCCGGATGGCCCACACGCGCCTCGCGCAGATCAGCGAGACGGCGGCGGAACGGGCCGAGTGGGCGGAGGAGATCGCCGCTGCGCGGCGTGCGTCGGCCGTGGTCCCGGAAGTCGAGCTGCTGGAACGGCGGACGAACGAGCTCGGCGAAGCGCAGATCGCCGAGGCCGACCACACCCGCGCGCTCGCGGAGCTCGGCGTCGATTCCGCCGGCTTCGCTCCGGGCGACCTGCGCGAACGCGCCGGCCGGCTGCGGGAGGAAGCGGGCGCGCTGGCCGAGCTCGTCGCGGAAGCCGAGCAACAGCGGGTGGACGCAGCCCGGCGCGAGGACCGCGAGAACGCGGCCGCGACGGCAGCCGAGCGGGTCACCGAGCTGCGGACCCGGCTGGCGGAGCTGCCCGAGCGGCTCACGGAATTGCGGGGCCGAGCGGCGTCGGCGGCCGAAGCGGCGGCGAAGCTGGACGGTGCCCAGTCCCACGTCGACGAACTGACGGCGCTCGCGCGCGCCGCCGCGGACCTGCCCGAGGCGGACGCGAAGGTCGCACGCGCCGAAGCCAAGTTGCGCGAGGTTGTCGACACGCACCAGGCCGCGCGGCAGCACCGGCTCGATTTGCGGGAACGTCGCCTGCAGGGCATGGCGGCCGAGCTGGCGGCGGGCCTGGCCGACGGCGTGGCCTGCCCGGTGTGCGGCGCGGCCGAGCACCCGGCGCCGGCACGGTCCGGCGCGCAGCTCGTGGATCCGGCCGAGGAGCGGGCCGCGGAGGAAGCCGAGCAGCGGGCGAGTGCGGCGCGGCAGCGGGTGGTGTCGGCGCTCGAAGAAGCAAAGGCGCGGCTGACGGCGTTGCGCGAGCGGCTCGGGGAGCGCGCCGCGGATTCCGTAGCGGAGGAGCTGACCGAGGCGCGCGGGGACCTCGCGGCCCTGGCGCGGCTGGCCGCGCGTAAGGATCCGCTCGCGCAGCAGGTCACCGCACTGGAACGGGAGAGCGAGCAGCTGGCCGAGCAGCGCGGGTTGGCCGATCAGGCGGTCACGCAGGCGCGGGCCGAGGTCCGCGCGCTGGAAGAGCGGCTGGCCGAGCGCGCGAAGCGGCTCCTCGAAGCCCGCGGCGATTTCTCCGACGTCCCAGCGCGCCGCCGCCACCTGCTCACGCTGGCGGGCGCGCTCGACGCTCTCGCCGAGGCGCGCACGGCCGTCGCCGGGGCCGAGGCACGCCTCGGGCAGCAGCACGGGCTCGTCGAGATCTCCTTGCATGCCAAGGGTTTCGCGACGCTCGAAGAGATGCGGGGTGCGGTCCGCTCCGATGAGCAGGTGACGAAACTCGAACAGGGCCTCGCCGATGCCGAGGCGACCGCGGCGGGCGCGCGGGAGCTGCTCGCGCAACCCGAGCTGTTCGGCATTTCACCCGACGACGTCGTGGAGGTCGCGCTGAAGGCGGAAGCCGCGCGGCAGGCTCGCGAGCGTGCCGACGCCGCCTTCGCCGCGCTCACTGCCGTGACCGCGCAGCACGCCGAGCTCACCAAGCTGGCCGGGCGGATGCGCACGGCGATGGCGGAGTTCGCGCCCATCGAGGCGGAGTACACCGAGCTGCGTGCGCTGGCCGAGGTGGTCAACGGCCGTGGCCAGAACTCGCGCAAGATGTCGTTGCGCTCCTACGTGCTGGCCGCGCGGCTGGAGGAGGTCGCGCTCGCGGCCACCGCCCGGCTGCGCACGATGAGCCAGGGTCGCTACTCGTTCGTCCACTCCGACGCCGCCGGCGCGCGCGGCACCCGCGGCGGACTGGGGCTCGACGTCCTCGACGACTATTCGGGTGCGGTGCGGCCGGCGAAAACGCTGTCGGGCGGTGAATCGTTCCTGGCGTCCCTCTCGCTCGCACTGGGGCTCGCCGATGTCGTCGCGTCCGAAACCGGCGGCGCGCTGCTCGACACGCTGTTCGTCGACGAAGGCTTCGGCACACTCGACGCCGAAACCCTCGATATCGTGATGAACATCCTCGACGAGCTGCGGGCCGGCGGCCGCGTCGTGGGGCTGGTGTCGCACGTGGAGGAGCTGCGCCAGCGGATCCCCATGCGGCTGCGGGTCCACAAGTCCCGCACGGGCTCGCGAATCGAGCTCTCCTCGGGGTAACGGCCTGACCAGCGGTTTCGCGGGGCCTCGGCGCCGGGTGAAGCCCGGCACGTAGACTTACCGGCCGTGAGTCTCACCCTCGGTATCGTCGGGCTGCCCAACGTCGGCAAGTCCACCTTGTTCAACGCGCTGACCCGCAACGACGTGCTCGCGGCGAACTACCCGTTCGCCACCATCGAGCCCAATGTCGGTGTCGTGCCGCTGCCGGACCCGCGGCTCGACAAGCTGGCCGAGATGTTCAGCTCGGAGAAGACCGTGCCGGCCGTTGTGTCCTTTGTGGACATCGCCGGGATCGTGAAGGGCGCCTCCGAGGGTGCGGGGCTGGGCAACAAGTTCCTCGCGAACATTCGTGAGGCCAACGCGATCTGCCAGGTCATCCGCGTGTTCGACGACCCGGACGTGGTCCACGTCGACGGCCGCATCGACCCGTCGAGCGACATCGAGACGATCAACACGGAGCTGATCCTCGCCGACCTGCAGACGCTCGAGAAGGCGTTGCCGCGGCTGGAAAAGGAAGCGCGCACGAAGAAGGAGGCGCGTCCGGCGCTGGAGAACGCGCAGCAGGCCAAGGCGATCCTCGATTCCGGCCGTACGCTGTTCCAGGCGCAGAAGGAAGTGGACGTCGACGCGCTGCGTGAGCTGAGCCTGCTGACCACGAAGCCGTTCCTCTACGTCTTCAACGCCGACGAGCCCGTGCTCACCGACGCGGCGCGCCGCGAAGAGCTCACGAAGCTCGTCGCCCCGGCCGACGCCGTTTTTCTCGACGCCAAAGTCGAAGCCGAGCTGCTCGAACTGGACGACGAAGAGTCCGTGCGCGAGCTGCTGGAGTCCGTCGGCCAGGACGAGCCGGGCCTGCACGCGCTCGCCCGCGCCGGGTTCCACACGCTCGGCCTGCAGACCTACCTCACCGCCGGCCCCAAGGAATCCCGCGCCTGGACCATCCCGCAGGGCGCCACCGCCCCGCAGGCCGCCGGCGTCATCCACACGGACTTCGAGCGTGGCTTCATCAAGGCCGAAACCGTCTCCTACGCCGACCTCATGGAGGCGGGCTCCATGGCCGCCGCACGCGCCGCCGGCAAGGTCCGCATGGAAGGCAAGGACTACCTGATGGCCGACGGCGACGTGGTGGAGTTTAGATTCAATAACTGATTCCCGGCTCCTCGAGATGGTGAGCGTCAGCCGTGTGCCGGAAGATCGAAGAGAAGCTGGGCGTTGCCGTGCGCGAACGCCTCACGCGCACCATCGTCTGGGAACTCCTGCAGGAATGCGTCGATCTCGTTCTTCGTCGGCTCCTGGAACGGGTAGTCGGTCGAGAACATGATGCGGTCCGGCGTTGTGATGCTCAAGGCGTGACGGAGCATCGCCGGATCGAGCATCCCCGATGCGGTGATCCAGACGTTCTCGCGCAAGTACTCGGTGACGGAGCGTTCCAGGTGTGCGGCTCGCGCGACTCCATCGGCCCGCTGATGCCAGAACAACAGCAACTCGCCCCAGTGCCCGAGGATCAGACGGAGCGCCGGATGTCGGTCTAAGGCCCCCGACGCCATCAGCCGCAGGGCAGCCGTTCCGGATTCGAGGTGCCAGCCCCATCCATAGGTCGCCAAGGCGAGGTCAGCGCCGGGGCTGATCCCGGTGTAGGCGTTGGTCCGGACTGCAGCCGAGGGAATCTGAGGGTGGATGAAGATCGGCAGACCGCGCGTCTCCGCGACGGTGAGCACGTCGTCCAGGGCCGGGTCGTCGAGGGCCCGGTCGCCCGCACGGCCGTAGACCATTGCGCCCGCGAGCCCAAGATCTGCCGCGCGGTTCAGCTCTGCTGCGGCGGCGGCCGGGGCAGCCAAGGGCAGGGTGGCCAGCGCCGCGAAACGCTCGGGGAGCGCGGCGACGGTCGCCGCGGCCAGGTCATTCGCGTCCCGCGCCAGCGGCACCGCATCCGCAGCATTCAGCGGGTGGGTGCCAGGAGGCGCAAGCGAGAGCACTTGCATATCAACGCCGTGCGCGTCCATCCACGAGAGTCGGCGGGCGTCGAGGTCGCGCAGCCGGGCATCGATCCCGTCCCAGTCGTTGAGCGCGAGACTCGGGTCGGCGCTGTCGCCGGACAGTGCTCGAAGCTCCGTGTCGATCCGAACATCCATCCAGTGCTCCTCGATCCCGACGAGCCTCACCATGGGATTGATGCCCCGTTGCGGTCGAGATACTGCAAGCCGGGGATCCCCCGCTGCGCCTCGACGGTCGCGACGAGCGCAGGAATACTGTCGCTGATCTCTAGCCTCGCATGAGGGCCGCCGAGCTGGGTCTTGACCCAACCCGGGGCCATCAGCAGCAGTGAGCGCCCGTCATCCGCGTGACGCACGGCATAGCTCTTCATTAGCTGGTTCAATGCCGACTTCGTCGCCCGGTAGACCTCGAAGCCTGCGCCGGTGTTGCCGGAAATGCTTCCCTGGCCCGACGACATCGCCGCGATCGTGCCGTGCGGTGCCACCAGGTCCTGCAGACGCTCGATCGCGGAGATTACCCCGAGCGCATTGGTTGTCATCATCGCGTGGAAGTCCTGGGTCGAGATCTCGACGGCGGTCTGCTCCATCGGCACGAGTGAGATCCCCGCCACCACGAAGAGCACGTCGAACGTGCGGCCGGCGAGACGCTCCGCCAGTTCGTCCAACTGATCGGGGTGGTCGATGTCGACATGCTCGATCTCCACCGCGTCGCCTGCTCGCGCCGCGAACTCGTGCAGCAACGTCGGCTCGTCTCCACGGACCGTTCCGACCACCTTTGCGCCCCGGTCGACGTAGGTCTCCACGATCGCCTCACCGAGACCCCGCGACGCGCCGACGACCAGGACCGACATGTCCTGCTCCCGCTGGACCTGCTCTGCCATCCAACTCTCCGATCTTTGGAATCGCTCAACGTTTGTTGAGCAAGATTGAGCATACGCTCATCGCTTGTAGAGTGAAAACATGTCCGACAATCCGACGCGAGCCGACCGACGCGCCGCAACCGCCAAGAGGATCCTGCGCGCCGCCCAGGACGAGTTCGGCGAGCGTGGGGTGGAGGGCGGCACAATCCGCGGCATCGCCCGGCGGGCTGGGGTTGACCCGTCGCTGGTGCTCCAGCACTACGGTTCCAAGCACGCCCTGTTCGCCCTCGCGGTCAAGCCGGTGGAGGACCTCACCGGACCCGACGTGCCCCGCCATCTCGCAGAGGTCCTCGACGTGCGGCTTCGCGAACTCCCGCCGGAGACGAGGGCCCTGATGCGGTCCATGCTCACTTCGCCGGAGGCGGCGGCCGTGATGCGCGACTACCTGCAGCAGCGGGCCGATGTGCTCGCCGACGCGTCCACGCGCAGTGACGCCCGATTGCGGTCTCAGCTCATCGTCGCGAGCATTCTCGGCATCACGATCGCCAGGCATTTTCTCGACCTGCCTGGTCTCGACAAACTCAGCGGAGAAGATGCCGCGCGCACTCTGCAGCCGCTTTACGACTCGCTCTCCTGATCGCGGTGCGCCCAGAGGCGTCTCCATCGCGGTCACCGACCTCGGTGGCGACGGTCCTGTGGTCGTGCTGTTGCATGGCCTCGCCGGGAGCTCGCGGGCGCTGTTGCCCACGGCAAATGCATTGCGGGGCTATCGGGTAGTTCTCGTGGACCACACGGGGGCACGGCGCGAGCACGCGGCTTCCTGATGATCTGTCACGCGATGCCTTTGCCCGGCGACATCGTCACGGCGATGGAGGAGCTCGTGCCGAGGCGGCGCGCTACGCTCGTCGGGCAGTCGATGGGAGCCCGCACCGCGTTTCTCGCAGCAGCGGCGCGTCCGGACCTGGTCGAGGCGCTCGTGATGCTGGAAGGCCACGTGTCGGGGAACGGCGACCCGAGCGAGGCTGCCGGGCTCGGCTCGGTAGGAATCTCGCGTCCTGGCCAGTGCCGTTCGAGGACGAAGCCGCCGCTCGCGAGTTCCTCGGCGATGACGCGATCGTCGACGCCTGGGTGGCGGACGTTCGGCAGACGGATGATGGCCTCGTCCCGCGCTTCCACGCCGCGGTCATGCAGCGCACGATCGAGGCCGTGCACGAGCCGCGCTGGGACGAGTGGGAGGCTCTGGAGGCTCCGACGGTCGCGATCTTCGCGAAGCATGGGATGTTCAGCGATGCCAACAAGGACGAACTGATCCGGCGCAGGCCCGGGACAGGCAGGATCGATCCCGCCGCCGGTAGTCATGACGCCCGCCTCAACGCCGTCGACGAGTGGATCGACGTGCTCCGACGCTGGCTATCCCGCGATCAGGCCTTCGTGTCGCGCTCGAGTGGCCACGGGGGTTGGTCTGTGTCGGAACGCGGTCGAGTTCCGCTTCAACGTTGAGCGTGACTGCACATTGCCTGGTCAGCGGGCTATGCAGCCTCACGACGGACACCGCCCGGCGTGTCGCCGAGGCCGCAGCCACCCTGTCCCCGCTGGCCTGGCGGGACCGCTGAACGCACGAAAGAGGGCTTGGCCGCCGTAACAGCGGCCAAGCCCTCATCGAGTCGGTGCGGGCAGCACGTGGATCAATGGCTGTGGCGGACGCAGCAAGCACGCCGCAGTGGCGTCCATTATGGACACAACGGTCACCGGCCTTGCTCCGTGATCGCACGGGGCGTCACGTAGTTCGGCTCAACAGCACAAAGTTGACCTAGGGACCGCCGGATCCATCGCCTGCAGCACCCGATCGCAGCCCCGAACGCGGTGCGCCCGGAAATGGCCACGACCGGGTTCCCGGTTGAGGGCGTCTCAGCCGAGGAGTCCGAGGACGATCAGGGCGATCATCGTGAACGCCGTGGCGAACAGGGTGATCCAGGCGCGCTGGAAGGGAGAGAGGGTGGCGGGCGAGTTGTTCATCGCGTGTCCTAGCGGGGCGAGTGCCGAAGATTCCGCTGGCATAGCGCCTTGATCTAGCTCCGCGTTACCGCCTGTGTTCGAGATCACGCCGGGTGCGGGCCGTGTGCCAGAGGACGCCGCCGGCGACGGCCACCATGAGGCCGAACGAAACAGCTCCAACGACGATTGCCTGGGTCATCAGTAACTCCCCTCGGATCGGTTCCACCGGGGGAGACGCGCCGCAAACCAAACGGTGTGGCCGGGGTCGCCGGGATCACACCGCGGCAGCGAGGACCGCGTCGATCTGCCTCGCCAACGCGAAGTCGCGGCTGGTCAGGCCGCCGAGGGCGTGGGTGCTCAAGGTGAAGGTCACCGTGCGCCAGCGGATGTCGATGTCCGGGTGGTGGTCGGCGGCTTCCGCGTAGAAGCCGACGCGGGTGACGGCCACGATGGCCGCCGCGAAAGACGGCAGCTCGGCCGAGCGCGTGATGGAGTCGCCCGAGCGGTTCCAGTCGGGCACGGACGACAGGGCTGTGGTGATCTCGGAGTCGTTCAGGAGTTCCGCCATTTCTCCATGGTGCCGCGCACTCGGCTACGCTGCACGGTTGCCACGGGAGTCCGGTGCAGCCGGGCTGAGAGGCGGGTGGGAAACCCGCGACCGTTCGCACCTGATTCCGGATCATGCCGGCGCAGGGAGGGCCGCTCTCCCGCTCCCGGCTACAGGAGGGCAGATGATTCCGCGTACCGCACGCACGGTGCTGGCCTTGGCCACGGTCACGGCGCTGGCGAGCGCGTGCTCACTGTCGGGTGGCGGCTCGGGCGGTGACACCGGCCAGACCCCGACGGTCACGCTCGTCACCCACGACTCGTTCGCCGCACCGCAGGACGTGCTCGACGCGTTCCAGCGCCAGTCCGGCATCAAGCTGAAAATCCTCAAGTCCGGCGACGCCGGTGAACTCACCAACAAGCTCGTGCTCACGAAGGCGAACCCGATCGGCGACGTCGCTTATGGCGTCGACAACACGTTCGCGTCGCGCGCGCTGGGCGAGGGCGTGTTCCGGCCGTTCACGAGTCCCGAGGCCGACCGCGGGCCGCAGCGTTATTCGGTCGATCCGCAGCACCGGCTGAGTGCCGTCGACGTCGGCGACGTGTGCGTGAACATCGACACCGGCTACTTCGCGAGCCACCACCTGCCGGAACCGACGAGCTACGAGGACCTCGCCGACCCGAAGTACAAGGACCTCACGGTCGCCGAGAGCGCCGCGACGGCGTCGCCCGGCCTGGCGTTCCTGCTGGGCACGATCGCGAAGTTCGGTGAGCAGGGCTGGCCGGGGTACTGGTCGAAACTCAAGGCCAACGGCGTGAAGATCGACAGCGGCTGGGAAGAGGCTTACTCGAAGGACTTCTCCGGTTCGTCGGGCAAGGGCCCGCGTCCCATCGTGGTGTCCTACGCCTCGTCACCTGCGGCCGAGCTCGGCCCCGACGGCAAGCCGCGCACGAAGGCGCTGCTCGACACGTGTTTCCGCCAGATCGAGTACGCCGGGGTGCTCGCCGGCGGCAAGCAGGTGCCGCAGGCCGAGAAGGTCGTGGACTTCCTGTTGTCGCAACAGTTCCAGGCGACGGTCGCCGCCAACATGTACGTCTACCCGGCACGAGAAGGCGTCAGCCTGCCCTCGGGCTGGGCCACGGCCGCGCCGTTGCCGCAGAACCCCGCGACGCTGCCCGCCGACCAGATCCAGGCCGGCCGCGAGAAGTGGATCGGTGCATGGCGCTCGCTCATGGGAGCGTGACGCACGCGAGAACCGCGGGCCTCGCGCTGCTGGGCCTGCTGCCCGTCGCGTTCCTCGTCGTGTTCTTCGCCTGGCCGGTCGTCGCGATACTGGGACGCGGCTTCTCCTCCGGCGGCGTGGACACGGTGCTGGCCGACGCGCAGACGTGGCAGCTGGCCGTGTTCACGCTGGTCAGCGCGGCCGCGTCGACGGTGGTCGCCGTGGTCGCGGGGCTGCCGGTGGCGTATGTGCTCGCGCGCGTGAAGCTGCCGGGTGTCGGGCTGGTGCGCACGCTGGTGCTGGTGCCGTTCGTGCTGCCGACGGTGGTCGTCGGGCTCGCGTTCCGTGCGTTGTGGCCCGACGGCGGGGTGCTGCCGCTGGTGCTCGCCAACGCGTTTTTCAACGTCGCCGTGGTCGCGCGGACCGTCGCGGGGCTGTGGGGTCACCTCGACCCACGCGCGACCGAAGCCGCACGCGCGTTGGGGGCTTCGCCGTGGCGGGCCTTCCGCACGGTGACGCTGCCCGCGCTCGTCCCGGCGCTCGCGTCGGCCGCCGCGGTCGTGTTCCTCTTCTGCGCCACCAGCTTCGGTGTGGTGCTCATCCTCGGTGGCGGCCGCTACCGCACGCTCGAAACGGAGATCTACCTGCGCACGGTCGATCTGCTCGACCTCTCCGGCGCCGCGGCGCTGTCGCTGATCCAGTTCGCCGCCGTGCTCGCCGCGCTCGCGGTGGGTGCCCTCGCGCGCCGGCGCCGGGACAACGCCGCCAAGCTCAAGCAGACCACGCCCCGCCGCCCGCGCGGGAGCGAGTGGTGGCCGGTCGGCGCGGCCGCGGTGGTCGTGGTCCTGCTGATGACGCCCATCGTCGAGCTGTTCGTCGAGTCACTGTCCACACCGGACGGCTGGAGCCTCGCCGGTTACCGCGCGCTGAACACGACCGGCCAGAACGGCGCGCTGCAGATCTCCGGCTGGCTCGCCGCGAAGAACTCACTCGCCGCGGCCACCGACGCGACGCTGCTCGCCATGACCGTCGGCGTCGTCGCGAGCGTGGTCCTCGTGGCGCTGCGCCGGTCACCGGGCCGGCTCGCGCGGGGCATGGGCGAGACGATGGACGCCGCGCTCATGCTGCCCCTCGGCGTTTCCGCCGTGACGGTCGGCTTCGGCTACCTCGTCACGCTCGACGCGCTGCCCGGCGACCTGCGCACGTCGCCCCTGCTCGTGCCGTTCGCGCAGGCGCTGGTGATCATTCCACTGGTCGTGCGGATGATCCTGCCGGTGCTGCGTGCCGTCGACCTGCGCCTGCGCCAGGCCGCGGCGACGCTCGGCGCGAGCCCGGGGCGCGTGTGGCGCGAGATCGACCTGCCGCTCGCCGCGCGGTCGCTCGTCGCGGCCGCCGGGTTCGGGTTCGTCGTGGCGCTCGGCGAGTTCGGCGCCACGAGTTTCCTGGCGCGCCCGGACGCGCCGACGCTCCCGGTGGCCGTCGCGACGCTCATCTCCCGGCCCGGCGAGCTCAACAACCAGATGGCGTATGCCGCGTGCGCCCTGCTCATGGTCGTGACCGTGGTGGGCGTCTTGCTGATCGACCGGTTCGGGTCCGTGCGCGGGCACACCTCAGTGGGGGAGTTCTGACGTGGCTCTGGCTGTCCGGGATCTGACTGTCCACTATGGCTCGTTCGCCGCGGTGCGCGACGCGCGCCTCGATATCGCCGACGGCGAGGTGCTCGCCCTGCTCGGCCCGTCCGGCTCGGGCAAGTCGACGCTGCTGCGCGCCATCACCGGCCTCGAACCCGTGACGGCCGGCACGGTGAGCTGGGATGGCGCGGACCTCGCCGACGTCCCGGTGCACCGTCGCGGTTTCGGGCTCGTGTTCCAGGACGGTCAGCTCTTCCCGCACCGCGACGTCGCCGCGAACATCGCGTTCGGCCTGCGCATGCACGGCGTCCCGAAGGTGCGGCAGACCGCTCGGATCACAGAGCTGCTGAGCCTGGTGGGGCTCGTGGGTTACGAGCACCGCCGCGTCACGCAGCTTTCGGGAGGCCAGGCGCAGCGCGTGGCGCTCGCACGGGCGCTCGCGCCGGAACCCCGCCTGCTGCTCCTGGACGAACCACTGTCCGGCCTTGACGCGGGCCTGCGCGAGCAGCTCGCCATCGACCTCGCGGATCTGTTGCGGCGCAGCAAGATCACCGCGTTGCTCGTGACGCACGATCAGGAAGAGGCCTTCACACTCGCCGACCGAGTCGCCGTGCTCGACGCCGGCGAGATCCGGCAGGAGGGCGCCGTGCGGTCGGTGTGGCGGTTCCCGGCCGACGACGGCGTCGCGAAGTTCCTCGGTGTCACGACCTTCGTGTCCGGGGTCGCGGCCGGCGGGGTGGTGCGGACGGACCTCGGGGTCGTCGAGCTGCCGGACGTCGCCGACGGCCCGGTCCGGCTCGGCCTGCGCCCGCACGCCCTGCGCGTCGCGGAATCCGGAGTGCCGGGCGAGGTGACGGCCGCCATGCACCGCCGTGAACATCTTCGGCTGGTCGTGGCGCTGACGGGGTCCACAGTAGACGCCGTCGCGCCGGTGGCGGCGGACCTGCGCGCCGGCGACCAGGTCCGGCTGGCACTGGACCCGGACGGCATCGCGCTGGTCGGCTGACTCGTGAGTGGCGGCGCAGCTTTAGAGCCGGTTCTCACCGGCGCCGCCACTCACGAGTCCGTCAGCCGTCGCGCGTGGTGAGCCGTCCGTACGCGATGGACAGGCCGACGACGATGTAGCAGGCGGCGCGCAGCGCGCCTTCGCCGAGCATCGAACCGGAGATCGGGTCCATCAGGACTTCCGTCGGCGCCTCGGCCCAGTTGTCGGTGAGCAGGAACGGGTGCAGCCAGTCGAGCGAGGACAGGAACCCGAGGATCGTGAACAGGATGTCACCGGCCAGCACCGAAGCCACCACGAGCATCGGGTGCTCGGTGAAGCTCGACACCGCCAGCGCCACGGCGCCAACAGCCCACAGCTGCAGCACCACCCAGCCCGCCACGAGCAGGATCCGCACGAGCGCCGCACCGAGCGACAACGTCGTGCCCGACAGCGTGAACAGCGAATCACCGCCGCTGATGATCAGCCCGGTCACCACACCCGTCACGCACATCGCCAGCACCGCGACCACGCACACGGTCGCGACGCCGAACGCCTTCACCGCCAGCAGACGGCCGCGGCTGACCGGCGCGACCAGCCACCCACGCAACGTGCCGTGCGCGGCTTCGCCGGCGATCGCGTCGGCACCGGCCATCGCCGAGGCCAGCGGCAACAGCAGCGCCAGCGTCATCATGAGTGTCGCGATGGGCAGAACCAGCGCGTTGTTCACGGCCGACGAAAGCAGAGCGGCTTCGGGCGGGCCCTCCCCGGCGTTACCGCTGTTGCCGACCAGCGTGAGACCCACGCCGATCACGATCGGCACCAGCGCCAGCAGAATCAGCACGGCCAGAGTGCGTGGCCGCCGGAAGATCCATCGCAACTCGGCTGCGACCAAGCGCGCGAGCCCAACCGTGTCATGGCCCGCACGGCTCACGGGCGCAACGAGCGTCGCGGTGGTCATGCGTCCCCCTCGTCCCCGGCCCCGTTGACACCTTCGGTGAGCCGCGCGAACAAATCCTCCAGCCCGGTGCGGGCGCGTGTCGCCTCGTGCACCTCGACGCCGGCGCCGACGAGCACCTGCAGCACCCGCGGTGCGGGCGTGGCGGTGAGGTCGGCGCGCACGCCGTCGGGCGTAAGCCGCGCGCCGATACGGTTTTCGCGCAGCACTTCCACGGCGCGTTCGGCATCGGGCGTGCGCACGAGCAGCGCGGCGTTGCCCGACTCCAGCAGCTCGGCCAGCTCACCCTGCGCCACGACCGAGCCCGACTGCAGCACCGCGACGTGCGTGCACGTCGCCTCGACCTCGGCCAGCAGGTGCGACGACACGAGCACGGTCACGCCCTCGGCGTGCAGCTCCGCGATGATCCGGCGGATTTCGCGGGTGCCCGCGGGGTCGAGGCCGTTGGTCGGCTCGTCGAGCACCACCATCCGGCGCGGCACGAGCAGCACGGACGCGAGCCCCAAGCGCTGCTTCATCCCCAGCGAGTAGGCCTTGTAACGACGGCGGGCGGCGACGGTGAGGCCGACCCGCTCCAGCGCCGCATCAACCGCGCCACCGATCGCCGACGACGCCAGCCGTGGCTCGGCGGCGGCGAAGCGCAGCAGGTTGTCGCGGCCGGACAGGAACGGGTGGAACCCGGGCCCCTCGACGAGCGCGCCGACGTCCGGCAACGCGTGCGCGGCGCCGTCGGGCATCGGACGGCCGAGCAGCTCGACCTCGCCCTCGGTGGGGCGCACCAGGCCGAGCAGCATGCGGATCGTCGTGGTCTTGCCGGAACCGTTGGGCCCGAGCATCCCGAGCACGGCGCCTTCGGGCACGTCGAGGTCGACGTGGTCCACCGCGACCGTGCCGCGGTAGACCTTGCGCAGCCCGCGGGTGCGCGCGGCGAGCCGGACCGCCGGGGCGGGCACCTCATCGGAGATGCCCGCCCCGGATTCGACCAGCTCGGTCGTGTCGGTCACTTCTGGCCCAGCGCCGAGTAGAGCACCTGCTCCGGCACCGCGCCGGCCGCGAAGCGCCCGTCGTCGGTCAGCACAGCGGTGCCGACCTTGGTGGTGAACAGGTAACCGCTGCCCCACGTGCCGCTCACCCGCTTGCCGAAGCGGCTCAGCAGCTTCTGCGGATCGACGTCGCGGCCTTCACTGCCGGTCGACTTCTTCGCGGCGAGTGCGTCGGCCGGTACCCTGCCCGTGACCACGGTGTCGCAGCCGTCGCCGACGAACTTGGTGTTCTGCTCGGCCTCGGTCGCCTTCGCCTTGGTCTGGTCGTCGATCTTGGCGGTCTTCTCGGTGACCTTCGCGCCCTTGGGCGGGGTGAAGGTGAACAGGTCGGCCGGCTGCTGGGTGAACTCGATGTCGCTGAATGCGATCTGCAGCGCAGGCGCGGTGGTTCCGTTGCTCATCACCGAAAGCCCCAACGGCATGCGCGTCTGCGAGTCCACGGCCACGCGGATCTCCCGCAGCAACGTGCGCTCGGTCGGCTTCGGCGTGAGCACGAGCTCGTAGGCCGGCCGGTTGGCCACGTTCGCCGTGCCGTCGACGGAAACCGTGCTGGTTTCGCGGACCTTGGCGAGCAGCTGTTTCGTCGCCGTGGCCGGGTCGGCCATCTGGCCGGACCCGAGGTCGTCGTGCTTCGTGGCCACCCCGGCGGGGACGGTGGTCTTCGTGGCCGTGTTGCCGGCCGACTTGTAGTCCCACACGGTCGCGCCGTTGCGCACGATCGTCTCCTGCGACGACCCGCTCGTCAGCGACAGCTTCGCCTTGTCCTGGCCGTCGGTGTAGACGTGCGCGGAGTCGATGTTCAGCGCGTTCGCACCCGGGATCGCCGACCCCACGGCGGGCAGGCCGAGATCGTTGGTCACGCTCACCGTGCCGTCGAACGGCCCGGGGTTCGCCTTCATCACCGACTGCACGAGGTCGTCGGCGCTGATCGACGGCAGCGTCGGCGCGTCGCCGGCCGAAGCGGGCATCGCGACCACGACGAGTCCCCCGACCCCCAGAGCCGTGCCCACGACCGCCGCCGTGATGGCCTTCTTCTTCGGATCCATGTCGTCTCCCTGTGTTCCCGAGCTCCAGTGTGCTCGCTCCCGGAACCGAGGCTGCACTCCCGAGGCTGAGATACTCCTGAATGCTCGGCCTCCGCGGCTGAGATCGCGCTGAGAGCCCCGGCGCGACCAGCGTGAACCGGCCATGATGAACCCTGTGAAACCTCGCGTGCTCGTGGTCGACGACGAACCGGGCGTGCGCAAGGCCCTAGACCGCGGCCTGCGCGCGGAGGACATGGACGTGGTCACGGCCGCCGACGGACCGAGCGGCCTGCAGCTCGCGCGCACGGGCGCGTTCGACGTGGTGCTGCTCGACATCATGCTGCCCGGGTTGTCGGGCTACCGCGTGCTGCAGCAGCTGCGCGCAGAGAACGTGACGACGCCCGTGCTGCTCGTGTCCGCCAAGGACGGCGAGATCGACCAGGCCGACGGCCTCGACCTCGGTGCCGACGGGTACGTCGTGAAGCCGTTCTCCTTCGTCGTGCTGGTCGCGCAGCTGCGTGCGGTGCTGCGCCGCGCCGGGCCGGACGCGTCGCGCGGACCGTTACGGCTGGGCGCGCTGGAGGTCGACCGCGCGCTGCGGCAGGTGCGCTGGGACGGTGCCGACGTGCCGCTGTCGCCGCGCGAGTTCGCGCTGCTGGAGGTGCTGGTGAGCCGGGCGGGCACGGTCGTCACGAAGGACGAGCTGCTACGCGCGGTGTGGGGCGAGGAGCAGGCGGTGACGCGCAACCTCGTCGAGGTGTACGTGGGGTACGTGCGGCGCAAGCTCGACGCCGTCGGAGCGGGATCGCTGCTGCGGACCGTGCGCGGGCACGGCTATCTCGCTTCGGACGCCCAGCTCGACGAGGTCAGGTGAGCGGCTCGCCGTCGTGGTGGCGAGACCGGCCGCTGCAGGTCCGGATCACCGTGCTGGCCACGACGCTCACGCTCGTGGTCCTGCTCGGGCTGGCGGTGCTCGGCGCGAGCAGGCTCGACCCGCTGCTCGTCGACTCCGTCGACCACGAGCTCACGGCCGCGCTCGGCCCGGCGGCGGCCGAAGTCGGTGCGGGTCGCCCGCTCACGCCGGCCGACCCGATCTCCGTGCGGGTGCTGGACATTTCCGGCGCGCCGGTCGACGGCGGGGCGCGGCCCCGGCTCGACGAAGACGCGGTCGGGCAGCTCAAGGCCGGACAGGCGGTGCGGGCCGACGGTTCGCGTTGGCGTGGCCAGGTCGTGAGTACGCCGGACGGCAGCCAGCGGCTCGTCGTCGCCAGCGCGGGGCTCGCCGGGTTTTCGGCGGCGGTGCACTACGGCGGGCTGTGGCTGATTGTCGTCGCGGTCGTCGGCGCGGCGGTGGCCGGGCTCGCGACGTGGCTCGTGGTGCGGTTCGCGCTGCGGCCGGTGGCGCGGATGCGCGGGCTGGTGCGCGCACTACCGCCCGGTTCGCGGCTGCCGTTGCCGACGTCGCACGACGAACTGCGCGCGCTGGCGGAGGAGTTCAACGCGCTGCTCGCTCGTCAGGACGAGGCCAGTGGCCGGCTGCGCCGCTTCACCGGCGACGCGGCCCACGAGCTGCGCTCGCCCGTCGCGTCGATCCGGGTGCAGGCCGAGGTGGCCGTCGCGAACCCGGACCCCGAGCTGGCGCAGGAGACGCTCACGGACATCCTCGCGGAGTCCGAACGCCTGTCGGCGCTGCTCGACGGTCTCCTGTCGCTCGCACGGTCCGATGCGGGCGAGGTGCCGCCCGCCGAACCGGTGGAGCTCGTCACGGAGGTGCGCGCCGCCGTCGAGCGGCTGCCCGCCGGCGCACCCGAAACGCGGGTGAGCGCGGCCGTCGCGCAGGCGTGGGCGCTCGGGAACCATCCGGAAATCGAGCTGGTGCTGGACAACCTGCTGCGCAATGCCGCCCGCTACGCGTCGGGTCAGATCGTGGTGTCCGTGCTGGCCTCACGCGCGCACGTGCGGGTGGTCGTGGACGACGACGGGCCCGGCATCGCCCCCGAACACCGCACAAAGGTCTTCGACCGGTTCTATCGCGTCGCCGACGACCGGGCGCGCTCTTCGGGCGGTACCGGCCTGGGGCTCGCGATGGTCGCCGAGACGGTGCGCCGCCGCGGCGGCCGGGTCCGCGTGGGCGAATCGCCCGAAGGCGGCGCCCGGTTCGAGGTCGTGTGGCGGGCTGCGCAGGGGGATCGGGCCGGCGGCTGAACCCGTGCGGGAGACTGGGCGGATGGACGGGGTCATCGTCGGAGCGGCGCTGGTGCGCGACGGGAAATTGCTCGCCCAGCAGCGGGCGTGGCCGCCGCACCACGCGGGCCAGTGGGAGCTGCCCGGCGGCCGCGTCGAAGAGGGCGAAACCGACGCCTACGCACTTGCCCGCGAATGCCGGGAGGAACTCGACGTGGCCGTCACGGTCGGGGCCCGCGTCGGCACGGAGGTCCCTCTCCCGGGCGGCAAGGTGCTCCGCGTGTACTCCGCCGCGCTCATCACCCCGGGCGACGAACCACGCGCCGTCGAGCACACCGCACTGCGCTGGGTCGGCCCCGACGACCTCGACGACATCGACTGGCTCCCCGCCGACCGCGGCTTGCTCCCCGACCTCCGGGCGCTGCTCACGCACTGACGGGCCTCACCGCGCGGCCGGCGGACGGGATTTCCTTGCCCGCCAAGGAAATCCCGCCACCGAGCTCTTCAGCCCGCGCCGATGAGGCGCATCGCGGCGGACAGGCGGTGATCGCCGCGGTCGGCGGCGCGGGCGGCCCCCGCCTTGCGGACGCGTTCGAGTTCCGTGATGTCGGCGAGCAGGGTCATGGTGCGTTCGCGGACGGGGCGCAGTTCTTCGATCACGGCGTCCGCGACGGCGTCCTTGAGCACGCCGTAGGACGGGTACTCGTCGGCCAGTTCCGCCGGGTCGCCGCCGGTGCAGGCGGCGAGGATGTCCAGCAGATTGGCGATGCCCGGGCGCGTGCCGGGGGAGTAGGCCGGCACTGAGCCGCCGTCGGTGCGGGCACGGCGGATCTTGCGGCGCACCTGGTCGGGGTCGTCGAGCACGAACACCACGCCCGCGGAGTCGTGCGCCGACTTGGACATCTTGCGAGTCGGATCGGCCAGGTCCTTCACGCGTGCGCCCGCCGGTGGCAACGTGGCCTCCGGCACGATGAACACCTCGCCGTAGGTGGTGTTGAACCTGCGCGCGAGCGTGCGCGCCAGCTCCACGTGCTGGCGCTGGTCCTCACCGACCGGCACCTGCGACGCGCCCTGTAGCAGGATGTCGGCCGCCATCAGCACCGGGTACGTCAGCAGGCTCAGCCGCACCCCCGCCTGGCCCTTGGCCTTCTCCTTGAACTGGATCATCCTCGCGGCCTCGCCGTAGGAGCACGTGGACTCGAGAATCCACGTGAGCGCGCCGAGCTCCTTCGCGATGTCCGACTGCACGAACACGCGGTCCGGCGAAATGCCCGTGGCCACGAGCACGGCGAGCTGTTCCGTCGCGAGCGCACGCAGCTTCGCGGGGTTGTGCGACGTGGTCATGGCGTGCAGGTCGGACACGAAATACAGGTCGTCGGGTCGTCCCTCGGCCGCCCACCGCCGTAGGGCGCCGAGGTGGTTGCCGAGCTGGACGTGACCGGACGGCGTGATGCCGGACAACTGGACCACTGCGGGATTCCTCTCCTGGGTGTGCCCCGGGAGTCAGCCCGCGTGCGAAAGCGAGAAGGCCGCCCACCGGGGCGGCCTTCGCTGGTTTTCAGCGCAGAGCAACGGGGCCGCCGGAGGGCGGCCACCACTGGGTGCTGTGCGTGAACATGACCGTGATTCTAGAGCACGAACGGCCGCTGCGGCGAGCACCGGTCGCGGTACGACACAGTGCCCGCGAGTCGGGGAGCGGGGCCTGCGAGGAAGTCGGGTCGCAGCCGGTGAGATCCGTCACCAGCGGCCGGGCCGGTTCTCGTCCAGTAGCCGTCGCACTGCGATTTCGGAGCCGGTCACGGCCGGGAGCCGCGTGCCTCCCGGTGCGGCGGCTCAAGCGGCTTTGGTCAGCTCGGTCTTCGCCTTCTTCAACGCCATCACCGGGCACTTCTTGCACCGCGACGAGGACCGGCAGCACCTCTTCTTGACCTTCCCCGACTTCATCAGCTTGCGCACGACAGCGCGGGGATCGTCGGGCTGCTTCTTGGCCTTCTTGCCCATGGCGGGCTCCCCGCGGTTCGACGGACGGTCCCCCTCAGGTTAGGTGAGCCTAACCGATCATGGGGCGTGGCGCTACTCACACGAACGGACCAGGTATCCTGGTGAGGTCCGCGTGTGGCCAAAGCCGGTCACGTTGCCGGTGACGTGGTCCGTGCGCATTCGCGCCGGCCGCTCCTCCGCCCGCGACGCGGCCGCCCACCCGCCTTCGTAGTTCAGGAGTCTTCGCGTGCCCGCAAGCGCCACCGCAGTCGAACCCGGCCGCGCCTCCGGCAAGATCCGGCCCGACCTGCGCAACGTTGCCATCGTCGCACACGTCGACCACGGCAAGACGACCCTGGTCGACGCCATGCTCCGCCAGTCCGGCGCCTTCGCCGAGCGGGCCGAGCTCGTCGACCGCGTGATGGACTCCGGTGAGCTCGAGCGCGAAAAGGGCATCACCATCCTCGCGAAGAACACCTCGATCCACCGCCAGACCCCCGACGGCCAGGTCACGATCAACGTGATCGACACCCCGGGCCACGCCGACTTCGGCGGCGAAGTCGAGCGAGGCCTGTCGATGGTCGACGGCGTGGTGCTGCTCGTCGACGCGAGCGAGGGCCCGCTGCCGCAGACCCGGTTCGTGCTGCGCAAGACGCTCGAGGCCGGCCTGCCCGTGATCCTGGTCGTCAACAAGGTCGACCGGCCCGACGCCCGCATCGCCGAGGTCGTCGAGGAAACCCACGACCTGCTGCTCGATCTCGCGAGCGACATCGAGGACGCCGACCACGACGCGATCCTCGACCTGCCCGTGGTCTACGCCTCGGCGCGCGCCGGCAAGGCCAGCCTGGAGCAGCCGGCCGACGGCGGCCTGCCCGACAGCGACAACCTCGACCCGCTGTTCGAGACGCTGCTGAGCCACGTGCCCGCGCCGGTCGCGGACGCCGATGCGCCGCTGCAGGCGCTCGTCACGAACCTCGACGCATCCAACTTCCTCGGCCGCATCGCGTTGATCCGCATCCACGCGGGCCGGCTGCGCAAGGGCCAGACCGTCGCCTGGATGCGCGAAGACGGCTCGGTGCAGAACGTGCGCATTTCCGAGCTGCTCGTCACCGAGGCCCTCACCCGCGTGCCGGCCACGGAGGCCAGCGCGGGCGACCTGGTCGCCATCGCGGGCATCCCGGAGATCACGATCGGCGACACGCTCGCCGACGCCGAGGAGCCCGTCGCGCTGCCTCGGATCACCGTCGACGAGCCGGCGATCTCCATGACCATCGGCGTGAACACCTCGCCGCTCGCCGGCCGCGGCGGTGGCGACAAGGTCACGGCGCGGCTGGTGAAGGCTCGCCTCGACGCGGAGCTGGTCGGCAACGTGTCGATCCGCGTGCTGCCCACCGAGCGCCCCGACACGTGGGAGGTCCAGGGCCGCGGCGAGCTCGCGCTGGCGATTCTCGTGGAGCAGATGCGCCGCGAAGGCTTCGAGCTCACGGTCGGCAAGCCGCAGGTGGTGCTCCGCACCATCGACGGCAAACTGCACGAGCCGTTCGAGCGCCTGTACATCGACTCGCCGGAGGAGCACCTCGGCGCGATCACGCAGCTGCTCGCGTCACGCAAGGGCCGCATGGAGGACATGAGCGGCAACGGCACCGGCCGCATCAAGCTCGTCTACGTGCTCCCGTCGCGGGGCCTCATCGGCTTCCGCACCGACTTCCTCACCGAAACCCGCGGCACCGGCATCGCGAACCATGTGTTCGAGGGCTACTTCCCGTGGGCAGGCGAGATCCGCACGCGGCACACCGGCTCGCTCGTCGCCGACCGCTCGGGCCCGATCACCGCATACGCGATGATCCAGCTCCAGGACCGCGGCAGCTTCTTCGTCGAGCCCGGCGCCGAGGTGTACGAGGGCATGGTCGTCGGTGAAAACCCGCGCATGGAGGACCTCGACATCAACATCACCAAGGAGAAGAAGCTCACCAACATGCGCTCCTCCACCGGTGACGAGCTGGAGCGCCTCGCCCGCCCGCGCAAGCTCAGCCTCGAGGAGGCGCTGGAGTTCTGCGCGAGCGACGAGTGCGTGGAGGTCGCCCCGGAGGTCGTCCGGGTTCGCAAGGTGACGCTGGACATCGCGACCCGCGCGAAGGAGCGTTCGCGCGCGAAGAGCCGCGAGAACGGCTGACGCCGACTGTCACGACGGGCGCCGCTTCCCCACGAGGGGAGCGGCGCCCTGCTGTTGCGGGGGCTGCCGTTGTGAAGGGCTGCCGAGGGGCTCGTAGTTCCGGCGCTGTCGTTTGGGCGCTGTCGTTGGGGTGCTGTCGTTTGGGCGCTGTCGTTTGGGCGCTGTCGTTTGGGTGCTGTCGTTCCGGTGCCACAAAACTTCAAGATCGCCGGTGGAACCACCACGGCGGCTCGAACGTCCACCGGTTGGCGGTATCCACTCCGGTGTCGGGTGGTCACGCCGGATGTGGGAATCTCGGTGCCGAGCAGGCGCCGGCATGGCAGCATGGCGGCTCGGGCCGCGGGGAGTCGGGAGGATACGCGTGCGGATGGGACGCAAGGCGGCGCCGGTGCTGGCGCTCGCGGGGGCGCTCCTCGCCGCGTGCTCCTCCACGCCACCGCCACCTGTCGTCACGTCGCCTGCGGCGACCAGCACTTCGGCGGAGCCGGCGGCGTCGCAGATCGTGGTGGGTATCGACGACGTCGTGGGCGGTTACAACCCCCACGCCATCGCGGACTCCTCCACCGTCACCACCGCCTTGTCCCAGCTGTTGCTGCCCTCGGTCTTTCGCCAGACCGACGACGGCAAGCGGGTGCTCGACAAGACGCTCATGACCTCGGCACAGGTCGTGTCGCAAATGCCGTTCACGGTGAAGTACGAGATCCGCCCGGACGCCTCCTGGTCCGACGGCGCGCCGATCGCCACCGAGGACTTCATCTACCTGGCCGACGCCATGAAGACGCAGCCCGGTGTGATCGAACCCGCCGGCTACCGGCTCATCACGGACATCCAGCCGCGCGACGGCGGCAAGGGCGTCGAAGTCACGTTCAGCAAGCCGTACCCGGCCTGGCAGACGCTGTTCGACAACTTGCTCCCGCAGCATTTGCTCAAGGACGCTCCGGGCGGTTGGCAGGGCGCGCTCGCGTCGAACTTCCCGGCCGTGGCGGGACCGTTCGCGATCAAGACCATCGACACCGCGCGTGGCGAGGTCGTGCTGCAGCGCAACGACCGGTACTGGGAGAAACCCGCGGCCGTCGACACGCTGATCCTGCGCCGCTCCGACCCGGCGGGCATCGCGACGGCGCTGCGCAGCGGCAACGACCAGTTCTCGTTGACCCGCACCGACGAAAACGGGCTCCAGCTGCTCAACGAGCTCGGCCCCGCCGTGAAGCTGTCGACACTGCCGCGGCCGATGGAAGCCACGGTGCTGCTGCGACCGGTCAGCGCGGTGCTGTCGGATCGCCAGGTGCGCCAGGGCGTTGCGGCCCTGCTCGACCGCGCCAAGCTCATCGCCGCCGGTGCCATGGGAGGTCCTTCGGCGTCGCTCAAGGCCGACGCGCAGGTGATCCCGCCGACCGGTGCCGGCTACGCGCCGACGATCCCGGCGGGCCCGCCCGCGACACCCGACCTGGCGAAGGCCGAAAGCTATTTCAAGGCCGCCGGCTACACCAAGGACGCGGGAGTGTGGCGCAAGGGGACCAAAACGCTGTCGCTGGTCGTCGCCTCGCCGGGGCAGGAGGAGCCGTACGCGTCGATCGCGAAGGAGCTCTCCGACGAGCTCGTGGCCGCCGGAGTGCAGGTCAACACCATCACCCCGCAGCCTCGCGACCTGTTCTCGACGTTGCTCGCCATGCCCGTCGTCAACGGCAAGCAGCAGGCGGGCCCCGACGCGAACGGCAACGTCGGCGTCGACATCGCCGTGGTCCCCCAGCCCGTCGGCGGTGACGCGGCGACGGTGCTCGCGTCCACCTTCGGCTGCGCCCCGGATCAGGCCACCGCCGACAAGACGAAACCCTTGGTGCCGGCCAACTCCGCGGGCCTGTGCGACGAGAGCCTGCAGCCCACCATCGATTCGGCGCTCACCGGCGCCACCCCCCTCACCGACGCACTGAAGACCCTCGAACCCGAACTGTGGTCGAGCGACGTCGTGATCCCGCTGTTCCAGGACGCCGAGACGCTCGCCGTCGGCAAGGGCATCTCCGGCCTCACCCCGGGCGCGCCCATGGTGGGCCCGTTCGGCTCGGCGGTGAACTGGACCCGCGGTACGAACTGACGGCGGGTCCACGGTGGCTTCCGCGACCGTGGTGAGCTCGTCCCGTGCTCGAGCTGGTCGAGCTGCCCACCCGAAAAAGGGGCTCCCCGAGGAAAATCCCCGAGGAGCCCCTGCCTGACCGGACTCAGATCAGTTGCAAGCTCTCCGCGAAGTGGCAGGCCACCGGGTGGCCCTGGCCGTGGTCGAGCAGGAGCGGTTCCTCGGTGGTGCACTTCTTGCGGCCCGCGTCGTCGAGCTCGTTCGCGAACTTCGGGCAGCGGGTGCGGAACCGGCAGCCCGAAGGCGGGTTCGCGGGACTCGGCACGTCGCCCGTGATCACGATGCGCTGGCGCGTGCGTTCCTTGCGTGGGTCGGGCACCGGGATCGCCGAGATCAGCGCCTGCGTGTACGGGTGGGCCGGGTTGGTGAACAGATCCTCGGCAGGCGCGGTCTCCACGATCTTGCCGAGGTACATCACCGCGATGCGGTCCGATATGTGCCGCACCACCGAAAGGTCGTGCGACACGAACAGATACGACAGCCCGAACTCGGCCTGGAGGTCCTTCAGCAGGTTGAGCACGCCCGCCTGGATCGACACGTCGAGCGCCGATACCGGTTCGTCGAGCACGAGCACCTTCGGCCTCAGCGCGAGCGCGCGGGCGATGCCGATGCGCTGGCGCTGGCCGCCGGAGAACTCGTGCGGGAAACGGTTGCCGTGTTCCGGGCGCAGACCCACGGTCTTCATCAGGTCGCGGACCTGCTGGCGGCCGCCGTCGTTGTAGAGACCGTGGATGCGCAGTGGTTCGGCGATGATCTCGTTCACCGGCAGCCGCGGGTCGACCGAGGCGTACGGGTCTTGGAACACGATCTGCAGGTCGCGCCTCAGCCGCTGCAGCTCGCGCTTCGACAACGACGTCAGGTCGCGGCCCTCGTAGGTGACCTTGCCGTCGGTCAGCGGCTGCAGCGCGAGCGCCACGCGGGCCGTGGTGGACTTGCCGCAGCCCGATTCGCCGACCAGGGCCAGGGTCTCGTGCGGATAGATGTCGAACGACACGCCGGACACGGCCTGCACCGCGCCCGCCGTGCGGCGGATGATCCCGCCGCCGCGGATCGGGAAGTGCTTGACCAGGTTCTGCGCGGAGAGAACGGGTGCGTCGGTCATCGGCTCGTCTCCGTGTCGGTCGCGGCGTCGACGGTGACCGGGACGGCAGCCGTGTCGGCCGAAGTGGTGCTGAACAACTCGGCCGGATCGCGGCCGACGACTTGTTCGGTGAAGTGGCACGCCGCTGCCTGCGTGCCCGGACCCGCCACCAACGGCGGCTCCTCCTCGTCACAGATCGGCTGGGACAACGGGCAGCGCGGGCTGAACGGGCAGCCCGGCGGCATGTTCGTGGTCGCGGGCGGCGAACCGGTGATCGGCGTGAGCCGCTCGGTCTTCACGTCGAGGCGCGGCAGGCTGCCCAGCAGGCCCAGCGTGTACGGCATGCGCGGGGTGTAGAAGATCTCGTCGACCGTGCCCGATTCGACGATCTTGCCCGCGTACATCACGTGCACGCGGTCGGCCTGGCCGGCGATCACGCCGAGGTCGTGGGTGATAAGCACCATCGCGGCGCCCGTCTCCTTCTGCGCCGCCTGCAGCGCTTCGAGGATCTGGGCCTGCACGGTCACGTCCAGCGCCGTGGTGGGCTCGTCGGCGATGATCACATCCGGGTTGTTCGCCATGGCGATGGCGATGACCACCCGCTGGCGCATGCCACCCGAGAGCTGATGCGGGTACTCCTCCGCGCGCTGTTTCGGGTTCGGGATCCGGACCAGGTCGAGAAGATCGACCGCCTGCTTCTTCGCCACGTCCTTGCGCACGTCGTGGTGCGCGGTGATGGCCTCGGCGATCTGGTCGCCCACGGTGTACACCGGGTTCAGCGAGGTCATCGGGTCCTGAAACACCATCGAAATGCCTTTGCCACGAACCTTGTTGAGGTTCTTCTCGCTGGCGTTCAGCAGTTCGGTGCCTTCGAAACGGATCGAGCCGGAGGTCTGCGCGGTCCGCGGCAGCAGGCCCATCACGGCCATCGACGTCACGGACTTGCCCGAGCCGGACTCACCGACGATGCCCAGCACTTCGCCGCGCTGCAGCTGGTAGCTCACGCCGCGCACGGCTTTGACCATGCCGTCGTCGGTCGGGAACTGCACGGTCAGGTCCTCCACCACGAGGACGGGATCGCCGCCACGGGTAACGGAGTCGTACTCGGTCATGCGCGCACCTTCGTCTGCTGGGGGTCGAACGCGTCCCGCAGGCCGTCCCCGATGAAGTTGATCGTCAGCGCGATCAGGATGATGAAAATGCCTGGGAAGTAGAACAGCCACGGGCGGGTGTCGACCGCCGTCTGCGCGTTGCTCACGAGCAGGCCGAGCGAGGTGTCCGGCACCTGGACGCCGAACCCGAGGAACGACAGCGCGGTCTCCAGCAGGATGCCGATCGACACCAGGATCGTCAGGTTGACGATGATCGCGCCGAGGGCGTTGGGCACCAGGTGCCGGAAGATGATCCGCGCGTCGCTCGCGCCGAGCGCCTTGGACGCCTCGACGAACTCCTTCTCCCGCAACGAAAGCACGACACCACGGGCGACGCGGGAGACGTACGCCCAGTACAGGCCCGCGATGACCACCGCGATCAGCCACCAGGTGCCGCCCGACTGGTGCGCGAGCACCGCGGCCACCGCGAGCAGCGGCAGCGTGAGCACCAGGTCGGAGATACGCATGAAAATCGTGTCGATCCAGCCGCGGTAGTACCCGGCGACCGAGCCCCAGATCGTGCCGACGACGGTCGCGAAGATCGCGACGAGCACGGAAATCTGCAGGGAGATCTGCGTCCCGCGCATCACCTGCGCGAGCTGGTCGTGCCCGACCGCGTCGGTGCCGAACGGGTGCGCTGCCGACGGCGGTGCCGAGTTGGCCTCGGTGATGGTGTCCGGGCCGTACTTCCAGACCGCTCCGCCGACGTAGGCGAAGAGCACGATCAGGATGAACACGATCAGACTGATCATCGCCAGCCGGTGCTGCACGAAGCGCCGGAAGACCAGCTGGGCCTGGCTGCGCTCCTTGACCGTGAACTCGCGCTCGGGCGCAGCGTGCGGAGCCTGCGGATCGGCCGGGGCGAGATGGGAAGTGCCCTTGGTGGTGGGCGGTGCGGAGATCGCGTCGTCAGGCATAGCGGATCCTCGGGTCGAGTAGGCCGTAGAGCAGATCGGCGATGAGGTTGAGCAGGATGATGAACGTGGCGGCGATCAGCAGCCACGCCTCCACGGCGTAGACGTCGCTCTGCTTGATCGCGTTCAGCAGGAACGCGCCCGCGCCCTGCCATTGGAACACGGTCTCGGTCACGACGGCGCCGCCGAGAATGGCGCCGATGTCCAGCGCGGTGACCGTGGTCAGCGGGATGAGCGCGTTGCGCAGCGCGTGCCGGCGGGTCACCGTCCAGCGGGGCAGGCCCTTCGCGCGCGCCAGCCGCACGTAGTCGCTGTTGAGGACCTCCAGCATCGACGCGCGCTGGAACCGGCTCCACGCGGCGTACGAGGTCAGTGCGAGTGAGATCGTCGGCAGGATGAGGTGGCCGAGAATGTCGCCGACCTGATCGAAAAATCCGCCGCTGCTGATGATCGACGACGACCCGATCGTGAAGAAGATCTGGTCGCCGACGGCGGTGTTGATCGAGATGCCGATCTGCTTGAGCACGATCGCGAACCAGAACGACGGCATCGACAGGAACAGGAAGCCGAAGAAGGTGGCGGTGTAGTCGAACTTCGAGTACTGGCGGGCCGCGCTGATGACGCCGATGAGCACGGCGAGGATCAGGGCCACGACCATGGCCAGCACGATCAGGCGGAGCGTGACGCCGAAGCGGCCCCAGATCTCGTGGCCGATGACGAGGTTCGACTGCACGGACGGGCCGAAGTCACCGTGGAAGATGCCGAGGATCCAGTTCCAGTACCGCTCCAGGATCGGCTGGTCGAGGTGGAGCCGGACGCGCTCGAGATCGATGACGCGCGGGGGCGGCGGCGGGTTTCTCTGGATCAGGTAGCTCAACGGGTTGGCCGACAAGGAAACCATCACGAACACGACGAATGTCGAGACGATCAGAATCGGCACCGAGACGAGGAGCCGGCGCACTGCGAAGGCAAGCATGGAGGTCTTCCTGCTCTGGACGGTGTTTCTGCCGGCGCCCGCCGCTGGTGGTGGCAGGGCCGGGCGACGAGACGGGGCAAATCTGAAGTTCTGGACGTAGCGGGCAATCCAAATGAACATACGGTGAGGGGCCGGCAACCTGCCGGCCCCTCACCGGTTGTCCTGCGCGAATCTACCGGGTGGTGATCACTTGCGGATGCCCCACTCCGCCATGTTGTACACCGGCGCGTCCAGCGTCGAGTTGTTGCGGATGTTGCCGATCTTGTCCGACGAGGCGATGAAGGTCGGCTTCTGGTACAGCGGAAGCACGTACGCGTCGTCCGACATGATCTGGTCGGCCTGGTTCAGCAGCGCCGTCGCCTTGGTCTGGTCGGTCTCGGCGTTGGCCTGGTTGATCAGGTTGTCGACCTGCGGGTTGCTGTACTTGCCGTAGTTGCTGCCCTGACCGGTCTCCCAGTTCTGCACGGCGCCCGCGAACGGGAACGGCGAGGCGACCCAGGCGAACACGATGATGTCGTAGTCGCCGGTGGTGGTGGTCGTACCGAGGTCGTCGGTCGACTGCACGTTCACCTTGACGCCCAGCTGTGCCGCGGCCTGCGCGAACAGCTCGCACTCGTCCTGGCGGATCTGGTTGCCGACGGTGTAGCGGATTCGCATCGCCGGCACGTTCTTGCCGGACGGGTCGACCAGCTGCGAGCCGTTGATCTTGTAACCGGCGTCGGTCAGGATCTTCTTGGCCTTGGCGATGTCACCCGAACCCTGGCCGGTGGACGAGATCACGTCCTTGTAGCCGGCCTGCTGCGGCATGAAGTTGTGGTTGTCGAGCGGCTGCACCTTGTTGGTGAACTGGCCGACGGTCTTGGCGATGATGTCCTTGCGGTTGACCGCCGTGAACAGCGCCTGCCGAAGCGGTTTCTGTGCCAGGAACGGGTTCTTCAGGTTGAAGTCGTAGTGCTCCCACGTCAGGCCGAGGCCGATGAACGACGAGATGTTCGGCATGTTCTTGACCTGGTTCACCAGGTCGACCTGCGGCTGCGGGTAGATGACCTGGACTTCGTTGTTCTGCAGGGCCGTCGGCTCCTGCGTCGCGTCGGTGATGACGCGGAAGATCACGCTCGACAGGTGCGGCTTGGCGCCCCAGTACTTGTCGTTCGGAACCTCGGTGACCGACTGGTTGTTCACGAACTTCGAGATCTTCCACGGGCCGCCGGACCAGGTCGGCACGGTGTCGCCGAACCACTTGTACGACTCGGCCAGCCCGGCCGGGGTGTTGATGTCACCGTGCTGCTTGGCCAGGTGCGCGGGGTACATCGCGCCGGAGGAGCTCCACAGCTGGCGCCAGTCGGTGAACGGCTTGGAGAACGTGGCGGTGACCGTCTTGCCGTTGTCGGAACCGACGACGGAGGAGACCTGGTCGTAGCCGGAGGTGCTGGCCGCGGCGCAGTCTGGGCAGTCCTTGCCGTTCTGGACCTTCCAGTTGTAGATGAAGTCGTCGGCGTTGAACGGCGTGCCGTCGTCCCAGACCGCCTTCGGGTTCAGCTTGTAGACGACCACCTGCGGGTTGGTGCTCGTGAGCTCCGCCGATTCGACGAAGTCCTTGTTCAGCACCGGCTTGAGGTCCGGCGTCGAGTAGAAGGTGTAGGGCAGGATGCCCTTGGTGACCATGCCCGTCTCGAAGACGTTGCCTTCGGCCGACGTGACGTTCCAGTTGGGGATGTTCTTCTCGATGGCGAACGTGACGTTGCCACCCTGCTGGAGCTGATCGGCCGGCACCGTGTTGCACGTATTCGGGTCGTGGTCGCAGTCGGCGAATGCCTGTCCGGTCTGCACAGCGCTGTTGCCGCCTCCGCCACCACAGGCTGAGAGCAGAAGGGCCGCGCCCGCGACGAACGCACCGAGCTTCACGGCGCGCGACCTAGTCGTCACTAACATTCATTCTCCTTGCTCGACGCCGTCGCGGGTTTGCGAGGCGACCTCTTCCTGACCGCGAGCTCGATGTAATCGAGTTAGCTCACCGTAGTCGTGCAACCTAGGCAGTGGACAGGCGTGAAAACTATCGATCCGGACACGCTCAGTGAGATCGTGATGGAACAGCAATGTCGTCTCGCCTGGCTCTACCTCGGGTTCTGCGGTCGAATGACTACGGTGTGTAGCTATTTGTCCGATGGCGCGAGACCTGGTCGGGGGATAGCTACTGCTCGGTTAATCGTTCGGCTCGGGGGACAATAACCGACGCGTTCCGCTTTGTGGACCCCGCGAATGGACTAGTCACACAGCCGTGACAAACCAGAAGTGAACGGGAATTAACCTGATCTCGTGAACGTCGGCGATCGATTACCGCAGTGCGGCTCGGAGCACCTGCCGACCGTATCCGCGGCCCTCGCGCGGGCCCTGTCGGAACCAGGCTCGCGGAACGTTCCGGGACGCGGAACGCCGGGGCCGGGACGGAAAAGTCGGGGTCATTAACCTGGACGCCGTGACCCGCAAGCTGCTGCTCGTACACGCGCACCCCGACGACGAGACCATCACGACCGGCGGGGCGATCGCCCGCTATGCCGCCGAAGGTGCCGAAGTCTCCGTCATCACCTGCACTCTTGGCGAGGAGGGCGAGATCGTGCCGCCTCGGCTGGCGGGGCTGGCGTCCGACGCGGCGGACCAGCTCGGCGGCTACCGGTCGGGCGAGCTGGCGGCTGCGTGCGCGGCGCTCGGCGTCACCCGCCACGCCTACCTGGGTGGCATCGGGCGCTGGCGCGATTCGGGCATGGCGGGCACGCCCGCGGCCGAGCACCCACGGGCCTTCGTCCGCGGCGAGCCACAGGTTCAGACCGCGCAGCTGGGGGAGCTGCTCGACGAGCTGCGGCCCGAGGTCGTGGTCACCTACGACGCCTTCGGCGGCTACGGCCACCCCGACCACATCCGCGCCCACGACATCACCATGGCCGCCGCGTCGCGGGCGAAGTCGGTACGGCGCGTTTTCCACGTGGTGCACTCGCGCGCCGCCGTCGACGCCGGGCTGGCCGAGTTGCGCGCGAACGGCTCACCCTTCCTGATCCCCGCCGACGAGGAGCTGCCGGGCACGCCGGACGAGAAGGTGACGACCGTGCTCGACGTCTCGGCCCACCTCGCCGCGAAGTACGCGGGGCTGCGCGCCCACGAAACGCAGCTGACCGTCGTAGACGGCGATCCCACGCACTTCGCGCTCACCAACTCACTCGCACAGCCCATCCCTCCGGCCGAGTACTTCGTGCTCGCCGCCGGTGACGCGGCGGGCGCCGAGACCGATCTGTTCGGCGGGCTGTGAGATGTCCGAACCACTCACGTCCGACCAGCGCCTGATGCTCGGGCTGCTCAGTTTCGACGCGGTGTTGCTGGCACTGCTCGAACTGTTCTTCCTGCCGTTGCGCGTCGGTGCGCTCGGCGCGGTGCCGCTGCCGCTGACGGCGCTCGTCGGCGCCGTGTCGACACCGTGGCTGGTGCTGACGGCCGCGAAGCTCGTGCGGCCGGGGTTGTCGTGGGTGCCACTGGTGGTGTGGGTGATCGTGATCTTCGGTGTGGGACTGGCCGGGCCGGGAGGTGACCTCGTGCTGGTGCAGGACTGGCGGGCGATCCTGCTCCTCGGGCTGAGCGCGCTACCCGCGGCGCTCGTGCTCGGCGGCGGCCTTGGCCGGGCCGCGGGGGCGCGGGGGCGGGCGCGTGGCTGAAGCCATTTCGGACCGTCACCTCGTGGCGGTGCTGCGGCCGTTCGTTCGCGCGTGCGCGCCGGTGCTCGACGCGCTGCGCGAAGGCGACCCGTTCGGCCTGCGAGCCCGCGCTGTCGACGAACGGCTCGAAAGCGGTGCGAAGGAGAAGGTTCTCGACGCGCTCACGTCGGTGAAGGTGCCCGGCACCGCCGCGTGGGCCGCGATGGACATCGACCAGCGCGCGGGCTGGTGGGTCAACCGGGTCGGGCGGCTCACGGCCGCACTCACGTCGATCCCCGGCCTCGGTGGTGCGCTCGCCGACCGGCTGCCGGTGCAGGACGCGCTCGGCGCCGCGTCGCAGGGACTTCTGTTGTGCGCGATCGCGGGTGAATACGGCGTGACGGATGTCGGCAGCCGAGTGCGGCTCATCGCGTCGGTGCTGTTCGGCCGCGACGTCGACGCGGCGCTCGCCGCGGGCTCGCAGGCCGACGAGTCCGCAGAGGACAGTGCGGCCGAGCGGCTCACGGAAGAGCTGACGGAGGCGAAGCGGACCCGGGGCAAGGTGACGGTGAAGGCCGTCGCCGGCACGCTGTGGCGGCTCGGTCGCTCGCTGCTGAGCATCACCGACGAACTCGAGAAGCGCCCGCGCGGTCGCTTCTACCATCGGGCGCTCGGGCTGCTGCCCGTCGTCGGCGCCGCCGGTGACTACCTCGGCGAGCGCTCCGGACTCAAGGTCGTGTGGAAGCGCGCCCACGAGTGGCTCATGGCGCACTCGTCCTGGTCGCGCTGACCCGACGGCACCCGGGCCGTTACCGCCAGAACAGGAACGCCGACTGTCCGACGCTCGAGGCGAGCCCGCTGCCGCCCAGCGCGTCGAAGATCAAGCCGGCGACGTACCAGAGTGCCTCTGAGAAGGGCCGGAACGCGAAGAACAACGCGAACAGAATCAGCGGCGCCCACGGCCGCGCCCGGGCGCCGAACATGCGCGCCTGCGGAGACAGGTACGGCTCGAGCGCGCCCCAACCGTCGAGGCCGGGGATGGGCAGGATGTTCAGCAGGAACGTCATCACCTGCAGCAGAGCCAGGTAGGACAGTCCGTAGAACAGGCCGGTCGCCATCGGCACCGTCGCCGCGACGAGGCACAGCGCCGCGCCGCACGCGAGGTTCGAGAGCGGACCGGCGAGCGACACCCACGACGACGTCGCGCGGTTGCGCAGCGCGCCGCGGTTGATCCACACCGCGCCACCGGGCAGCGGGATCCCGCCGATCAGCAGGAACACCAGCGGCAGCACGATCGACAGCACGGGATCGGTGTAGCGGCGTACGTCGAGCGAGAGGTAACCCTTCTGAGCCACCCCCGCGTCGCCGCCGCGATAGGCGACGAACGCGTGCCCGAACTCGTGCAGCGTCAGCGACGCGATCCAGCCGCCGACCACGAGGAGTACGACTCCCGTGACGAAGAGCGGATCGCGGTCACCGGTGAGAGTCGAGGAATCACCAAACGCCGCAAGGAAACCTCCGAGGACGGCGACGGCGAGGATGCCGATGAAAATCGGGCTGGGCCGCACTGCTGATCTCTGCACCCCACCAGTCTTCCGTATGCCCGGTGTGAAGTCTTCGGCGTGTCCCCTTGCGCGAACGGCCCGCGGTATCCCCCGAACTTGCTACTCCGCTTGACCTGACCGCACTACACGGGTGTAATCACAGTGATGTCATTCCCGGTCGAAGAGGGGACCGGGAGGGGCGTTTCACCACCGCCAGCCTGGGGAGTGCGTAGGAGCGAGGAGGCGGACGTGCGGTTGGAAGCAGAAGGCTCGAAGGCCGACTGGAGGCCTGAAAAGGCAACGGAATGGGGGCACGTCGTGGGTTGGGGCGAGAACCCTGAGCAACAGCTGGGGGATCTGACCGACCTCTTCGACCTGCCCGAGGAAGAACAAGAGTGGCAAGAGCGCGCCCTGTGCGCGCAGACCGACCCCGAGGCGTTCTTCCCTGAGAAGGGCGGCTCGACCCGCGAAGCCAAGCGCATCTGCCTCGGCTGCGAGGTCAAGGACGAATGCCTCGAGTACGCACTGGCGCACGACGAGCGCTTCGGCATCTGGGGCGGCTTGTCCGAACGAGAGCGGCGAAAGCTGAAGAAGCGCGCCGTGTGAGGGCGAGAGCCCACGAGGGGTGAGGTGTGTTCGCGGACAACGCGAACCATCTCGCTCCGGTGATGTCGCCTGGGGTGAACCCGGGCGCGCCCCTTGGGTGAGACGCCGACGTGCGGCTGCGTTGGCAGGTTTCGTTTCGCGGCCCGCCCGGGGTGTAAGTCCCTGCCCGACTCCTCTGTGGTGGGGCCATTCGCTGAGTGGCGTTCTCGGGTGCGTTCGACGGCCGGAGGGTGTGCCCTGGGGTTCGTCGCGCGGCGATTTCCGTAGGAGCACTGGCCTTGTCCGGTGCTGGGCGTGGTCGGCAGGGCGAGCCCCGGGGATGCCGGCGCTCGCCAACCGACGCCGCGAAGTGCCGGAGATGTGTCGCATGTGGTCGGTCGATCCCGGGGAGTGGGAGAGATGTGGCGAACGCGGCAGTGTGATCAGGTTCGCGGTGATCAGGTTCGCGGTGATCAGGTTCGTGCTGGCCGGGTGGGCCGGCCGCGACGGAACGCTTGTGGGTGCGAAAGCTGAGGGGCGGGGCGAAGCCGTAGGGTGGCCGAACCCCGTCCAGCTCGCTTGATCCCCAGCCAGGAGTGGTCGTTGACCGGACCCGTCGCGCCGCCCGTCGTGAGGACGTTGCCCGTTCTGGCCATTGTGGTCTGTCACAACGGCCGGGAATGGTTGCCACTGGCGCTTTCTTCCTTGAGGCGCAGCACGGTCCGACCCCGGCACGTGCTCGCGGTCGACACCGGCTCCACGGACGGCACAGCCAAACTGCTCGCCGAAGCGGCCGAACCCGGCGGCGTCGCGGCGGGACTCGACACGCAGCCGATCGTCTCCGGCGTTCTCACTCTTTCGAGTGAAACTGGCTTCGCGGCGGCGATCGCGGCGGCCGTCGAGCACGCCGTCGAGCGGTGGGGCGACCCGGGCGCGTGGCTGTGGTTGCTGCACGACGACTGCGCTCCTGAACCCGATTGCCTCGAACAGCTCCTGAGCGCAGCGGGCGACAACCCGTCGGCGAAAGTGCTCGGACCACTCGGCCTCGACTGGGTCGAACCACGCCTCATCGTGGAAGCGGGGCTCTCGACCGACGCCTCCGGGCACCGCCAGCAGATGGCCGCGCCGGGCGACGAGTCGAGCGAAGTGCTCGCGGTACCGAGCGCGGGATCGTTGGTGCAGCGGCAACTCTGGCACGAACTCGGCGGCTTCGACCCCGAATTCTCGTTGCTGCGCGAGGATCTCGACTTCGGCTGGCGCGCCAACGCCGCCGGCTCGCTCGTGCTGTTGGTGCCCACGGCGCGCGTGCGCCACGCCCGCGCGCTGTCGGCCGGGCACCGAGCGCCGGACGCCGCGGGCCGCACGCTCGCCGCCGTCAACCGGTCCCACGGGCTGCGCGTGTTCCTCGTGAACTGCTCGACGCCGTCGTACTGGTTCGGGCTCTTCCGACTGCCCCCGCTCCTGCTGCTGCGCGCGCTCGTGTTCTTCGTTCTGCGGCGCACCACCGAAGCCGGCGCCGAGCTGGCCGCGCTCGCGTACCTCACGAGCGGCCGCGGGAATCTCCGCGAAGCCCGCGCGGACCGCCGGGCCCAGCCGCGGCCCGGCACGGTGAAAGGCCTTTTCGTCAGCCGCTTCGCGCGGCTGCGCAACGCGGTGCGGGTGGGCGTCGTCGGCCTGGTGCGCCGGGGCGTGGAAAGTGACGTCGCGCTCGGCACCGTGCCCGAGAACGTGGCCGAGGAGCCCGCGTGGATTCCGCCCGAAGCGCTCAGCGCGGCGAACCGCCGTCCCGTCGGCCCTGACGCTTTGCCGACCGGTGCGTTGCGCGGGCTCAGCTCCCGCGGGTCACGCCTGCGCCGGCCGGGCACCGTCGTCGCCGTCGCCGTGCCGGAAGCGCCGGGGATGCCCACCGCAAAGCCTGACAGCACCGCTCAGCCCGACAGCACCGCTCAGCCTGACAGCACCGCTCAGCCCGACAGCACCACGAAGCCCAGTACCACAGCGGAGTCCAACAACACAGCCGAGTCGAGCACCACAGCGGGGCCGGGAAGCACCGCGGAACCGGAAACGGCCACCGGCCCCGGCCGCACTGCGGTGCCCGGGGAAACGGGCGCTCCCAAGCCCGCGCCCGCACCCCGCCCGGAGCCCGCCCGCGAACCGGGCCTGGTTTTCGTCGAGGTGAACCGCCGCCGAGTGCTGGGCGCGACGATCTTCGCGCCGCCGGTGGTGCTGACGGTCCTGCTCACCGCGCTCGCGCTGGTGGTCAACCGCGGCAGGCTCGGGCTCGACCTGTCCGGTGGGTCGCTGCTGCCCGTCGGCGGACTCGGCGAGATCTGGTCCACCTACCTCTCACCGTGGCACGCGGTCGCCGGCGGGACCGGTGCGCCAGCGCCCGCGACGCTGCCGGTGCTCGGCACCATCGGCGCGATCTTCACACCGATCGGCGGGCCTGCCGCGCTCGTCGCGATCCTGCTCATCGGCGACCTCCCCCTCTCGGCGCTCAGTGCGTACGTGGCCATGCGCAAGCTGCCCGTGCGCCGCTGGGTGCGCGCAGTCGTCGCCGCGACGTACGCACTTCTGCCCGCGGCGACGGCGTCCGTCGCGCAGGGCCGGCTCGACGTCGTGGTGGTCCACCTCGTGCTGCCGCTGGTGGTCGCGGGGATCACCCGGCTGCTCACCCGGCCCGGTACGCGCTGGCTGCACGTTTCGGCGCTGTCGGCGTTCGGCGTCGCGGTGCTCGGTGCGTTCTCCCCGCTCGCGCATGCGCTCGCGCTGGTCGGCCTGCTCGCCGGCTTCGTGGTGCTGCCCGCTCCGACGGGACTCGCGCGGCGCGTCGCGTCGGTCGGGCTCGTGGTGATCCTGCCGCTCGTGCTGCTCCTGCCGTGGCCGACGGTGCTGCTCAACCACCCGGAACTGCTCCTGCACGGACTCGGCGGTCCCGCCGCACCCGTGTCCGGCGCCGACCTCGCGGGCCTGACGCCGGGCGGACCCGGTGCCTGGCCGATCGGGGTCGTGGTGCTGGCCGCGACGCTCGTCGCGCTCGTCGTACGGCCGACGAAACAGGTGGCGGGCGGGCTCGCGCTCGCGGCGCTCGGTGTCGCCGGCGTGGTGCTGGTGCGCGAGCTGCCGGTCACCCCGATGCAGGGCGGCGCGCCCGCGGCGGGCTACACCGGCGTGCCGCTGCTGGTCGTCGGCGCCGGGCTGTTGTGGGCCGTGCTCGCGACCTGGCAGCGCGGCGGCTCGCCGAGTGTCCCGGCGCCGTGGCTGCCGAAGGTCATGGGTGTGGCGGGCGTGGCCGTGCTGCTCGCGCTCGGCGTGAGCGCCGTCGGCGCCGGCACCGGTGGCCCGCTGACCGCGTCACCTCGCCCGTCGCTCGCGCCGGAGGTGGCGGCCGAGGTCGCCGCGTCCGGGCGCGCCGTGCTCGACCTGACCAAGCCGCGGCCGCGCCAGACCGGCGGCCGCCTCGCGCGCTACGGCGACGACCAGCTCGCCCCGACCAAAGGCACGCCCGAACGCCTCGCTGGCTGGCGCGCGGCGCTGCTGACCGGCGACGCGACCGCCGTGAAGTCCGCCGTCGCCGCGGCCGCGGTGGCCGGCGTCGAGTACGTGGTGCTTCCGCCCGGCAGCAACGCACAGGCCATTGCCCAGCTGGCCGGCGACCTCGTCGGCGGCGCCGCCCCGACGAGCGACGGCCGGCCCGTCGTGCACCTGCTGCCGAAGGCAGGCCCGGCCACGCTGATCTCGCCGGAACTGGCCAAGGCGGCCGTCACCGGCGGGGGCGCGCCCGGCGCGGCACCCGGTGTCTCGCCCGTCGACGCGCAGCTCCCCGACGTCCGCGTCCGCGCCTCCGACGGACCCACCGGCCGGCTGCTGGTCCTCGCGGCCGAGCAGGAAGCCGGCTGGCAGGCGAGCGTGAACGGCAAGTCCGTGCCGATCGTGCCGGCGTGGGGTCACCAGGTCGCGGTGTCGATCCCGGCCGCGTCGTCGGAGGTTTCGCTCGCGTTCCCCGGCACCGAACGCGGCCTGCTGCTGCTCGTGCAGCTCGCGGCGGTGCTCTTCACGGCACTCACGGCGGTCCCGTCCCGGCGGCGGCCCTCGTGAGCGCGCGGGCTCACTCGCCCTCGATCACATCCGGTTCCACGCCGAGGTAACCCGCGACCTGCTCCACCAGCACGTCGTGCACCAGTTCCGCCAGTTCCGCGGGGTCCTTCGCCCGGGCTTCCAGCGGCCGCCGGTACAGCACGATTCGCGCGCGTGTCGGCAGTCCGGTCCGGTCGACGCCCGCCGGGACCAGCCGGGACAGCGGCACGGACCCGTCGTGGAGCATGCCCTCGGCCGGCGTGCGGCCGTCCGGACGGACCTCCGGCACTTCGTCGACCGCCACGTCGAGCTTCGTCAGTTCGTGGCGCCAGCGCGCCTCGATGGGCTCCAGCGCGTCCAGTACCAGCGCATCGAACTTCTCCGCACGGCTCGAGGCGGCGGGCAGCGACGCGGGGTAGAGCGGTCCACGCAGGCCGCGGCCGTGCCGGTCCCTCCGCTGTCGCTGCCGTTTTCGGTAGTCACGAGCCGTCGCCACCGCGTAAGTCTATGCGGTCGGTCCGACCACGCGCGTGTCGCCGGGGCCCCCTTGCGGCGACACGCTATCGTTCTGGATCGTGCGGAGCGTACGGAAGTGTTCGCGGACGGGATGTCCTGAGCCCGCTGTCGCCACGCTCACGTACGCCTACAGCGATTCGACCGCCGTCGTCGGTCCACTGGCCACCGCTTCCGAACCCCATTCGTACGACCTCTGCGAGGCCCACGCGCTGCGGCTGACCGTGCCGAAGGGCTGGGAGGTCGTGCGTCACGAAGGTGCGTTCGCCGCCCCCGAGCAGTCGGCCGACGAGCTGACCGCGCTGGCCGAGGCCGTCCGCGAAGCGGGCCGCTCGGACCGGCCGGCGCCGGAGCCCGAGCCCCAAAGCCCGTCCGGCAGGCGCGGGCACCTGCGCGTACTCCCCGGGCGCGCCTGAACCCCTCTCCCGCCGGTACGCTTTCCTGGCGGCGCGACCGGCGCCGCCAGGAAACGGACGGCGGGGAGACGGCGTGCCAGATCTTTCGGGCATCGTGAAGGCCTACGACATCCGCGGTGTGGTCGGTGAGCAGCTCGACGCCGCGCTGGTACGCGACTTCGGGGCCGCATTCGCGCTGCTCGTGAAGACGGAGGCGCCGTCGGTGGTGATCGGGCACGACATGCGTGACTCGTCGCCTTCGCTCGCCGGCGCGTTCGCCGATGGGGTGACGTCGCAGGGCCTCGACGTGGTGTCCATCGGTCTGTGCAGCACCGACGAGCTGTACTTCGCGTCGGGGTCGCTGAACTTGCCGGGCGCGATGTTCACCGCGAGCCACAACCCGGCGAAGTACAACGGCATCAAGATGTGCCGCTCGGGGGCGAGGCCCGTCGGGCAGGACACCGGCCTGTCGGAGATTCGTGACACCGTCGAGCAGGGCGTACCCGCGTTCGAGGGCAAGCCGGGCACGGTGACCGAGCGTGACGTGCTCGGCGACTACGCCGTTTATCTGCGCAGTCTCGTCGACCTGACCCGCTCGCGGCCGCTGAAGGTCGTCGTCGACGCCGGCAACGGCATGGGTGGGCACACCGTGCCCACCGTGTTCGAGGGGCTGCCGATCGAGATCGTGCCGATGTACTTCGAGCTCGACGGCACCTTCCCGAACCACGAGGCCAACCCGCTCGACCCGGAGAACATCGTCGACCTGCAGGCCAAGGTTCGCGAGGTCGGCGCCGACGCCGGGGTGGCGTTCGACGGCGATGCCGACCGCTGCTTCGTGGTCGACGAGCGCGGCGAACCGGTTTCGCCCAGCGCCATCACGGCTCTCGTCGCCGTGCGCGAGCTGGCCAAGGAACCGGGCGGCACGGTGATCCACAACCTGATCACGTCGAAGGGCGTACCGGAGATCGTGGCCGAGCACGGTGGCAAGCCGGTGCGTACGCGAGTGGGCCATTCGTTCATCAAGGCGGAGATGGCGCGTACCGGCGCGATCTTCGGTGGCGAACACTCCGCGCACTACTACTTCCGCGACTTCTGGCGGGCCGACACCGGCATGCTGGCCGCGCTGCACGTGCTCGCCGCGCTCGGTGAGCAGGACGGCCCGCTGTCCGCCCTCACCCAGGACTTTTCCCGCTACGCGGCCTCGGGTGAGATCAACTCGACGGTGTCCGACCAGGTGGCCCGGCTGCTCGCGGTGAAGGACGCCTACGAGGGCAAGCCGGGGGTCGAGATCGACGAGCTCGACGGCCTGACGGTGCAGCTTCCGGGCGGTGCGTGGTTCAACTTGCGCCCGTCGAACACCGAGCCGCTGCTGCGGCTGAACGTGGAGGCCGCCGATCGGGCCGCGGTCGAGGCGCTGACCGACGATGTGCTGGCACTTGTCCGCGCCTGAGCCCGGTGGCGCCGCTGCTTCCGAACCGAACTGTGTCCGGAAGATGCCCTTCACGGCTCCCTTGCGCGTGGTATGGAGGAACCATGGCCATCACGCTTGACCCTCAGCTGCTCGAGATCCTTGCGTGCCCGTCGCCGGATCACGCGCCGCTGCGGCCCGGCACGCCCGACGACGCGGGCGCGGATGCGCTGACGTGCACCGAATGCGGCCGGGTGTACCCCGTCCGCGACGGGATTCCCGTACTGCTGCTCGAAGAAGCCGTGGTCACTGACCCCGGTACCCCCGGCGAGCCGGATGACAGCCGTGCCGACAGTGCTTGACGATTCCCTGCTCGACGACCCCGCGCGGCTGGCCGAAGCCGACAGCGCGGGACTCCTGCGTGCCGCCGCGATGGCCGGTGCGCAGGTCCGCGCGACCGCCGAAGCCGCGGCCGAGCTGGAGTTGTCCGATCGGCTCGACCTCGGTCGCCCGCGTTCGCTCGTGCTCATCGACCGCCCGGGCGTGAGCCGCTCGCTCACCCGTCTGCTGGCGGCGCTGCTCGCGCCGTCGTGCCCGGTGCCCGTGGTGGTTGCCGAGATCGTGCCGTCGTGGATCGGCGCGCTCGACGTGGTGTTCGCGCATACCGACGACCCGGGTGATCGTGAGCTGGCCGCGTCGCTGGAGCGCGCCGCCCGCTTCGGCGCGTCGGTGGTGCTCTCGGCGCCGTCCGAAGGCCCGGTCGCCGCCGCCGTGGCCGGCAAGGGCTTGCTGCTCGCGCCGCGCATTCCGGTGCCGCCGGAGCTCGCGTTTCCGCGCGGGCTCGCCGCCGGGCTGCTGATGGCCAATGCGCTGGGCCTGCTGGTGGCCGACGTCGAGATGCTGGCCGACCAGCTGGACCTCGAGGCCGAGAAGAACTACCTGGCTCGCGAGTCGTTCGCCAACCCGGCGAAAGCGCTCGCGCTGCGGGTCGCCGACCGGTTGCCGCTGCTGTGGGGTCTCGACCCGGTGGCCGTCGCCGTCGGCGAGCACGCGGCCCATGCGTTCGCGGCCCACGCGGCCGTGGTGTGCGACGTGGAGGACTACCGGCAGGCGCTCGCGCGCCCGGCGCTTCGAAGATTGGTGCAATCCGGCGGCGGAGAGCGTGACATCTTCGCCGATCCGGACGACTCATCGGGTGGGACCGCCACGAGGGTGCTGTTGCTCTCGGTGCGGACCGGGCCGGCCGACGAGGCCGCCCGCTACCAGGCCGAGGAGTTCCTCCCGGGTGCGGACCTGATCGCGCCCGCCGAGGAGATCGACGCGGACGAGATTGTCCGGGCCGCGGTGCTCGCACTGCGGTTCGAGCTGGCCGCCGTCTATCTCGGGCTCGCGGCGGGCAGCATCGGCGGTGCCGGAAGGTACGAGTCGGCCACTGCCTGAGGACTCACGGGATCAGGGGGAGCACGTGTGGGCGGCTGCGGTAGGGGCGGCGTTCGCACGACATCGGCCGCGGCCGATGGGAAGGATTGGGAGTTGAGGTGACAGTGGAGCTGTTGCGCAACGCCGTACGGCCCTACGCCTGGGGATCGCGCACCGTGATCCCGGAACTGCAGGGCCGTCCGGTGCCTGCGCCGCACCCCGAGGCCGAGCTGTGGATGGGTGCCCACCCGGGTGACCCGTCGCACGTGCTCGCGCCCGACGGCACCGAACGAAGCCTGCTCGACGTCGTCGATGCCGACCCCGTCGGTCAGCTCGGTGAGCGCTGCGCGCAGCGGTGGGGCGGCCGGCTGCCGTTCCTGCTGAAGATCCTCGCGGCGGAGGAACCCCTTTCCATGCAGGCCCACCCCTCGGCGACGCAGGCCGCTGAGGGCCACGAACGCGAGGAGCGGCTCGGAATTCCGCGCGACGCGCCGAATCGCAACTACCCGGACCCGACGGCGAAACCCGAGCTCGTCTGCGCGCTCACGGAGTTCCACGCCCTGGCCGGGTTCCGCGATCCGCACCGCACGATGAAGCTGCTCAAAGCGATCGAGACCCCGGGGCTCGGGAAATACACGGGCCTGCTCGAGGCGCAGCTGGACCCGGACGGCCTGCGGGCGCTGTTCACCACGTGGATCACGTTGCCACAGGCAGTGCTCGACGAGCTGCTGCCCGAGGTCCTCGACGCGTGCGTGCACCACGTGGCCGACCACGGCGAGTTCACGGTGGAGTGCCGCACGATCCTGGAGCTGGGTGAGGCACATCCGCGCGACGCGGGCGTGCTGGCCGCTCTGCTGCTGAACCGGCTCACGCTGCGCGCCGGCGAAGCCATTTACCTTCCGGCAGGCAACCTGCACCTGTACTTGTCGGGCACGGCCGTCGAGATCCTGGCCAACTCCGACAACATTCTGCGCTGCGGCCTCACGCCGAAGCACGTGGACGTGCCCGAACTGCTGCGCGTGGTCGACTTCGCCTGCGGCGAAATGCCGGTGCAGCAAGGCGACTGCGCCGGCGACATGGCCGTGTACCACACGGACGCGCCGGAGTTCGAGCTTTCGCGGAAGGTGTGGACCGAGGGCGAAGACGCCGAGCTCGTCGTCGACTGTGCCGGCCCGCAGATCTTGCTGTGCACGGCGGGCGACCTGCTCGTGACGGCCCCGGACGGCGAGCAGGTGGAACTGCGCCGCGGCCAGTCGGTGTGGTTGCCCGCGGTCGATCCGGCGGTCACGGTGCGCCCGCTGGCCGCCGCCGGCGCCCAGCTGTTCCGCGCGACGCCTGGCACCTGCGAAGACTGACCCGGCTGTTCACCCGGCCGGAAGCCGCCCGTGGCATCCGCTCCTCTAGGCTCCGATCGGGCATTTCGGGAATTCGACCGGTGGGATCCGGGGGAAACGGACAGGGGAGCGACTGTGTCAGCTGGTGGCGGTACCAAGGCGATCGTCGCGGCGCTGGCGGCAAACGCCGGGATCGCGGTGGCGAAGTTCGTCGGGTTCCTGGTCACGGGGTCGTCGTCGATGCTTGCGGAGTCGGTGCACTCGCTGGCCGACACGTCGAACCAGGGCCTGCTGCTGCTCGGGAAGAAGACCTCGCAGCGCGAAGCGACGCGGGAGCACCCGTTCGGGTTCGGCCGCGAACGTTATTTCTACTCGTTCATCGTCGCGCTGATGCTGTTCACCCTCGGTGCCGCGTTCGCCCTGTACGAAGGCATCCACAAGATCGTCGAACCCGAGCCGCTGGAGTCGCCGCTGGTCGCGGTGATCATCCTCATCGTCGCGATCGCCCTCGAGTGCTACAGCTTCATGACGGCCATGCGCGAGTCACGCAAGATCAAGGGCCGCGTGAGCTGGTGGCGGTTCATCCGCCAGGCCAAAGAGCCCGAGCTGCCCGTGGTGCTGCTCGAAGACAGCGGCGCGCTGCTCGGTCTCGTGTTCGCGTTGCTCGGCGTCGGCCTGTCCGTGCTGACGGGTGACCCGGTGTGGGATGGCATCGGCACCGTGTTCATCGGCGTGCTGCTCGGCATCATCGCCGTGATCCTCATCGTGGAGATGAAGAGCCTCCTCATCGGCGAAGGCGCGACCGACGCCGACCTCGCGACGATCGTCGACGAACTCTCCGCGGGCAAGGTCGAGCGCGTGATCCACATCCGGACGCAGTATCTCAGTCCCGACGAGCTGCTCGTGGCCGCCAAACTCGCCTTGGTGCCGGGGCTCGACACGGCCCAGATCGCCGGAGCGATCGACGACGCGGAGGCGCGCGTGCGGGCGAAGGTCCCCGTTGCGTCGCTCATCTACCTGGAACCGGATCTCGACCGCGGCGCGCGGTGACCACCGGACACCGGAGGAGTTACGACTTCTCCGATGTCCTTGTCTGCCAACGGCTTCAGCGCGGGCGCGGCAGGTCACCGAACAGCGCTCCCTGCTCGCCGAGCAGCCGTGAGCGGCCGTTCGGGCGCCCGAGCCCCGCGGCCATCGCGAGCGCCTGGTCCCACTCGGGGTCGGCGAGGTACTCGGTGTGCCGCAGCACGCCGGGAGCCCAACGGCGCCGGCCGTCGGGCGCGCGCAGCGGGTCGGGCAGCCAGTGGTCGCCGCCGAGCACGAGGACGCCGGAGTCGTCGGCCGTCGCTTCGAGCGCGCCCCAACCGCCCGTGGGCAAGTAGCCGTCGCCGATGAGATGCGGGCCCGACACCTGGTGGCGCCAGGTCGTGACGCCGCCGCCGAAGATGTCGGTGCCGCGGCACAGCGCGCGCCAGCGTCCGTCGAGGTCGCTGAACAGCTCCGCCAGCGACTCCTGTGGCAACACGGCCGGAAACGCGCGCTGGTAACCCCACTGCAGGGGCGATCCGGCGGTGAGCAGGCCGACGCGGTCGCGTTCATCGCTCGTCAGCTCGGCCGACAGCCGCGCCGCCGTGAGGACACCGAGCAGGCTGCCGAGGTTCTGGCCCGACAGCACCACGCGCGTGCCCGGTTCGGCGAGGTGGTTCTTCACGCGCTGGGTCAGCTCCGGCACGACCTTCAGCGCGTAACACGGCGGTACGGTCGGGTGCGCGGCGCGTGGCCAGAACGACACGAGATCGGTGAGCGCGCCGAGGTGTCGTCCGCGTTCGGGCGCGCGGGCGGCGGAATAGACCACGCGCAGCAGGCCGGCCGCTAGCCCGCCGAGTGCGAACACGCCGACGGCCGACACGGGCGTGAACCACGAGGGCCGCAGCCCGAAACCGAAGCGGGCGACGAGCAGCGCGGCGCTGCCCAGCGACAGGGCCGTGGCGACGATCATCACGAGGTGGTGCAAGTGTCGGCGTTCCCACGCCGAGCGTGCCCACGCCCGCGCGGCGGCGCGTTCCTGCTCGAGGTCGAGTTCCATCAGCCCGACGATCGCCGGGATTCCGCGCCGGCGCCGGCGCAGCGGCACCGCGATCGCGTACCCGGCCACGGCGAGCACCGCGATCAGCGCGAGCCCACCGCCCCACAGCACGGTGACCAGGTCGTACGTCGCCGGCAGAACCAGTCCGCGGGTGCCGAGCAGCCGCCGCACGGCGATGGCCAGGCCGGCGCCGAAGCCGCCGCCGAGCAGGCCGGCGAGCGCGACCACCGGTGCCGCCGCCCAGCCGCCGAGCCACGGGCGCAGCCGCCGCGGCCGGGTCTTCCAGTGCGAGCGGGCGAGCAGCGCCATCGGCACCAAAGCCAGCGCGAACAGGACCGTGATCACGAACAGAGCGCCGCCGAGCCCCTCGACCGTGCCGTCGGTGCCGGGCAGTTCACCGAGGGACGGCAGCGGCGAGGCGAGCCCGGCGGCGTAGACGACCAGCGCCGAGGCGAACGTGATGAGCGTGCGCCGCGCGAGGCGGCCGGGGTCGCTGCCGACGGCCGCGCCGACGATCACCGCCAGGGTGAGGCCGAGCACGCAGATCCAGCCGACGAGCCTCGGCACGTCGGCGGGCACCCGGAACGGGCCGCCGAGCAACAGCAGCGCCACGCAGGCCAGCGCCGCGACCGTGTGTGTCGCCGACAGGCCGGGCGCCTCCGGGTTCGCGAGCAGCTGCATCGGTGAACCCCGGCGTTGGTGCGGCGGGGCGGCGTGGACCCGCCAGTTGGTCGAAGAAATGCGGTGCAGCACGAAGATCACGAGGAACAGCACGACGACGCCGATCGCGAGCCGCGCGGGGCTCGACCGCAGCCACGACGGCACCCACGTCAGGCAGCTGGTGCCCGGCGCGAGGCACTGGGTCGCGAGCAGATCGAGCGCCGTCGCCGCGATCTGGCCGACCAGCAGCATCGTGAGCAGCACCGCGACGACGCGCAGCAGCCCGCGGCACAGCCCGCCGAGCCAGTGTGCACGGTGCACCGGAGGCAGCATCCAGAACGCGACGTTCGCCAGTGAAAACGGGAACAGCAGCGCCCACATCGCCTTCGCGGCACCGCCGGACGTCATGCGGCTCCACAGGTATCCTTCGAGCGTGCGGGGGATGGACCGGCCCAGTGCGGGCACGACCGGCCCGGGGGCGGGGCGCCGCAGCCGGTCCGCCGGGCGCACGACCCGGCCGATCCCGTCGCCGTCGACGTCGACGGTCGAGCCGGAGTCGAGGAGCGTCTCGCCACTCGTGCCCGCGAGTCCGGCCACCCTGAGCTCGACGATGCGGGTGTCTGGGCCGGGGAGCGGGGCGGGCACGGTAAGGGTCTCCTAAGCCGGTCGGGTGGGGGCCGAATCGACAACGGTACTGTTCAGATGCCATCAATCCTTGGAGGAACCGCACTATGACCCCCGAAAGCGTTGCCAAGCGGCACGACACCCGGGGCGGCCTCGAATTCGCCGTCGCCGACCTCGACGCCGCGGAGTTCGGCCGCAAGGAGATCCGTCTCGCCGAGCACGAGATGCCGGGCCTGATGGCGCTGCGCCGCGAGTACGCCGAGGTCTACCCGCTGCGGGGCGCGCGGATCTCGGGGTCGCTGCACATGACCGTGCAGACCGCCGTGCTGATCGAGACGCTGGTGGCGCTGGGCGCCGAGGTGCGCTGGGCTTCGTGCAACATCTTCTCGACGCAGGACCACGCGGCCGCCGCTGTGGTCGTCGGCCCGCACGGCACGCCGGAGGAGCCGAAGGGCGTGCCGGTCTTCGCGTGGAAGGGCGAGTCGCTCGAGGAGTACTGGTGGTGCACCGAGCGCATGCTGACCTGGGACGGCGAGGGTCCCAACATGATCCTCGACGACGGCGGTGACGCCACCATGCTGGTGCACAAGGGCACCGAGTACGAGAAGGCCGGCGTCGTGCCGTCCGCCGACGAGAACGACTCCGACGAGTGGAAGGTCTTCCTCGAGCTGCTCCGTGCGTCTGTCGGAGCCGACGCCTCGAAGTGGACCACCGTCGGCGCGGGCATCCGCGGCGTCACGGAGGAGACCACCACCGGGGTGCTGCGGCTCTACCAGCTGGCCGCCGCGGGCGAGCTGCTCTTCCCGGCGATCAACGTGAACGACGCCGTCACCAAGTCGAAGTTCGACAACCGCTACGGCATCCGCCACTCGCTCATCGACGGCATCAACCGCGGTACCGACGTGCTGATCGGCGGCAAGGTCGCCGTGGTCTGCGGCTACGGCGACGTCGGCAAGGGCGCCGCCGAATCGCTGCGCGGTCAGGGTGCGCGCGTGATCATCACCGAGATCGACCCCATCTGCGCGCTGCAGGCGGCGATGGACGGCTTCCAAGTCAAGAAGCTCGAGAACGTCCTCGGCGAGGCCGACCTCGTCATCACCACGACGGGCAACAAGAACGTGGTGATGGTCGAGCACATGGCCCGCATGAAGCACCAGGCGATCCTCGGCAATATCGGTCACTTCGACAACGAGCTCGACATGGCGGGCCTTGCCCGCTACCCCGGCGTGCACCGCGTGAACATCAAGCCGCAGGTCGACGAGTGGGTGTTCCCGAACGGCAACTCGATCATCGTCCTGTCCGAAGGCCGGTTGCTGAACCTCGGCAACGCGACCGGGCACCCGTCGTTCGTGATGTCCAACAGCTTCTCGAACCAGGTGATCGCGCAGATCGAGCTGTTCACCAAGCACGAGGAGTACGACAAGGAGGTGTTCCGCCTCCCGAAGAAGCTCGACGAGAAGGTGGCGCGCATCCACCTCGAGGCGCTGGGCGGCGAGCTGACGAAGCTCACGAAGGAACAGGCGGAGTACATCGACGTGGACGTCGAGGGGCCGTTCAAGCCGGAGCACTACCGGTACTGAGTTCTCTCCCATCGGTTTGCCCGTCGGAAGCGGCGCCCGGGGTTTCCGGGCGCCG
>DASZNR010000019.1:0-86361 GCA_035551175.1 Amycolatopsis sp.
TCGAACAACTCCGGCAACGTCACCACCGGAACCTCATGCGCCGTGGCGTTCCGCGCGTCCAGCATCGCCGTTTCGGTGGCGGACAGGACGTCGAGCGAGCCGATCGGCGCCGCCGGATCCGCCGACACCTGCTCCAGCACCGCGCCCAGCCGGGCGAGCAGCCGCCAAGCGGAGTCGGCGGACCAGCGATCCGCGGCGTACTCGAGCATGAGGGTCAACGGCCCGTCGCCGGCCTCGTCGACGAGCGTGAAGTGCAGGTCGAACTTCGCCGTCCCGTGCCCGGGTTCGAGCCACGTCGTCGGCAGGCCGAGCACGTCCGGGTCACCGCCGGGCCGGTGGTGGTAGCCGACCATGACCTGGAACAGGGGGTTGCGGCCCGGCACGCGCGGCGGGTTCAGCTCCTCCACCACGCGGTCGAACGGCACGTCCTGGTGCGAAAACGCGACCAGGTCGGCGGCCTTCACCCGCCCCAGCAGCTCGCTGAACGACGGGGCGCCGCTCACGTCGGTGCGCAGCACGAGCGTGTTGACGAAAAATCCGACGAGCTCGTCGAGGGCCGCGTCGGTGCGGCCCGCGATGGGCGCACCCAGCGGCAGGTCGTCACCGGCGCCGAGCCGGTGCAGCAACGCCGCGACGGCCGCCTGCAGCACCATGAACAGGCTCGCCCCGGACTTCGCCGGCAGCTCGCGCACCGCGGCGGCCAGGTCGCTGTCCAGCGGCAGCCGCACCTTGCCTCCGGCGCCGCTCGGCCGCGCGGGTCGCGGCCGGTCGGCGGGCAGCGGGACCTCGTCCGGCAGGCCGCGCAGCGCCTCCACCCAGTAGCCGAGCTGCGCGGCTCCGGCGCCGGCGAGGAAATCGCGCTGCCACAGGGCGAAGTCCGCGTACTGCACCGGCAGCGGAGTCCAGGCGGGAGGGCCGCCCCGCAGTCGCGCGGCGTAGGCCGTGCCCAGATCCGTCAGGAACGGCCGATCGGACCACTCGTCGGTCACGGCGTGGTGCAGCAGCACGGCCACCACGTGGTCGTCGTCCGCCACTCGCAGCACGTCGATCCGCACCGGCAGCTCGCGACCCAGGTCGAACCGCCTGCTCGCGAACCTGACGACCCGTTCGTCCACTTCGGACTCCGCGCAGGCGCCCACCGTGAGCGGTACCTCGGGTGAGGCCACGATCGACTGATACGGCTCGCCCTCGTGCTCGGCGAGCACCGAGCGCAGCACCTCGTGCCGCGCCAGCACGTCGCCGAACGCGAGCCGCAGCGCCTCGGTGTCGAGCGGCCCGCGCAGGCGCACGAACAGCGGATACGTGTAGGCCGCCGCGGTGGTGCCGATGCGGTCGAGCACCCACATCCGCCGCTGCGCGGCCGACAACGGAATCCGCTCGGGCCGCTCACGCGGCACGACGGCAGGCCGGGCCGGCTCCGTCGAGCCCGCGCGTGCGGCCAGCTCCGCCGGGGTCGGCGCCTCGAACAGGTCCTTGATCGCCAGTTCGGCGCCCAGATCGGTCCGCGCCCGGCTGATCAGCCGCGTGGCCAGGAGCGAGTGCCCCCCGAGGTCGAAGAACGAGTCCTCGACACCGACCTGCTCCAGGCCGAGAACCTCGGCGTACAGCGCGCACAGCAGTTCTTCCTCACGGGATGCCGCCGGGCGGCTCGGCGCGAGGGTCACGGCGGGCTCGGCATCGGGCAGGGCCCGGACGTTGAGCTTGCCGTTGTCGGTCAGTGGCAGGCTGCCGAGCGTCACGAACGCGGCGGGAACCAGGTAGTCGGGCAGCTGCCGCTTCAGCTCGTCGCGAAGGTCCTGCACCAGATCGGCGCTGCCGCGTGCGGCCGTTGGCCGGTTCGCGAACCGCGCGAGGTTGGTGCCGGTGGCCGCGGGCACATAGAGCCCCGACACCGGCGCGTCGCCGCGGACGAACACCGCGTCGAACACCCCGTCCACCCCGGTCGACCACGTCGTGTGCACCGCGAAGCCCAGCCGTTCGCCGAGGCGGTGCACCGCTTCGGGTTCGACGCCGTCGCCCGGACGGTGGAAGCGGTCGAGCACGTCGAGCAGCGGCGCGCCCGCGTCGAGCGCCCGCATCGCGGCGAACTCCGCGGCGAGCCGGGCGTCGGGGATCCGGCTCACGCGCAGCCGGTCGCCGGTCAGCCGGGGTTCCAGCGCGGCGAGTGAACCCACCTCGTCCCACAGCAGCCGTGGGGCCTGCGCGGCCGGCACTTCGCCGGTCGGGTCCTTGGTGAGCACCACGTCGTAGCGGTAGCGGCTGAGCTCGTTGTGCAGCTCGGCGCGCTTCACGCGCAGGCGGACGCCGACACCGGGTAGGGTGTGCGCGAGTGCGGCGAAGTAGTCCGGGTCGAGCAGCAGTTCCTTCTCCAGCGCGGCCCCGCGTTCGATCGTGCGGCGCAGCTGGGCCACGTCGGAGGTCGGGTCGGCGCGGGTGAGCTGGATGGCCGTGTGGAACGAGCGGGCGAGCCGCAGGTTCCGGACGTCGCCGACCAACAGCGATCCGCCCGGCGCCAGCAGGTCCAGCGCGCCGCGCAGCACGCCGGTCAGGTAATCGACGCTCGGGAAATACTGCACTACCGAGTTGATCACCACGGTGTCGAACTGCCCACGGGGCAACCCGGTGAACTCGTCCGCCGGCTGCGCGCGCAGCGTCACCCTGGCCGCCAGCTCCGGATCGCGCTCCAGCTCGCGGGTGAGCTTCCCGATCACCGGCGCGGCGAGGTCGGTGCCCCAGTACTCCTCGGTGCGCGGCGCGAGCTGCCCCATGAGCAAACCGGTGCCGACGCCGATCTCCAGGATCCGCCGCGGCGCCAGTTCGAGGATGCGCGCCACGGTCGCCGCGCGCCATTCCCGCATGTGCGCCGGCGGAATCGGCGTGCCGTCGTAGGACGAGTCCCACCCGGCGAAGTCCTCGGTGAACAGCGCGGTCGGGATCTCGGTGTACTCGTCGGAGTAGACCTGCTGCCACTCCCCGACGTGGTCGGCCTCCGCCGTGCCGCGCGCGGCACCGCTCAGCTCGGCGGGCACGACGTAGCCGACGAGCCGCTGCAGCCCCGGCGCCGCCGGGTCGGGCCGCGCGATCACCGCCGCCTGCGCCACCTGCGGGTGCCGCGCCAGCGCCGTCTCGATCTCGCCCAGTTCCACGCGGTAACCGCGGATCTTGACCTGGTCGTCGGTGCGACCGAGGAAGTCCAGGTTCCCGTCGGGCCGGCGGCGGACGAGGTCACCGGTGCGGTACATGCGCCCACCGGGTTCGCCGAACGGGTCAGCGACGAACCGCTCCGCCGTCAGCGCGGGCCGGCCGAGGTACCCGCGGGCCAGACCCGCGCCGGCGATGTAGAGCTCACCCGCGACGCCGTCGGGCACCGGCCGCAGCCAACTGTCCACAATGTAGGCGCGGGTGTTCCAGATGGGCTTGCCGACGGTCGGGGTGGTGCTTTCGGTGGTGCCCCCGCCGAGAGTGTTGATCGTGTACTCGGTGGGGCCGTAGAGGTTGTAGCCGTGGACGCCGTCGGCGTCGCGCAGCCGGTTCCAGACCAATTCCAACACCGCTTCGCCACCGAGCAGCACCAGCGCGGGCCGGTGGCTCCCTTGGCCGTCGTCGAGCAGGCCCTCCTCGATGAGCAAGTGCGCGTACGTCGGCGTCACGTTGACGACGTCGACCTCGTGGCGGTCGCAGTACGCCACGAGCGCGCGGGCGTCGCGGCGCAGCTCCTCGTCGCACACGTGCACCTCGTGGCCTTCGACGAGCCACAGCAGCTCTTCCCACGACATGTCGAACGCGAACGACACGGTGTGCGCGATGCGCAGGCGCCGGCCGCCGGCCGCCTCGACGGCGGGTCCGAAGATGGCTTCCCGGTGGTTGAGCTGCATGTTCGTCAGGCCGCGGTAAGGCGTGATCACGCCCTTGGGTTTGCCGGTGGAGCCGGAGGTGTAGATGACGTACGCGGGATGCTCCATGCGGTCCACGCGGTCGCGGCTGAACAGCGGGCGTTCGGCGTCGGTGGGCTCGCCGGCCGGCAGCGCGGCGAGCTCGGCCTGCACCTCCGCGCTGTCGAGCAGCACCCGGGGCAGGCCGGCGGGCAGGTCCGGGGCGACGGCGGTGGTCGTGACCAGGCACAGCGGGCCGGCGTCGTCGAGCATCAGCGCCAGCCGGTCGGCCGGGTAGTCGAGTTCCAGCGGCAGGTACGCCGCGCCGGTGCGCAGCACCGCGAACAGCGCGACGACCATGTCGATCGAGCGCGGCAGCCCGAGGGCGACCACGCGCTCCGGCTCGGCACCGCGCGAGAGCAGCAGCCGCGCCAGGCGGTTCACGGCCGCGTCGAGCTCCGCGTAGGTGAGCCGCTGCTCGCCGAAGACGAGCGCGGTCGCCTCCGGCGTGCGCGCGGCCTGGGCGGCGAGGAGATCCGCGACGGTGTCCTCGAGCACCGGGTGCGCGGTCGCCGACCAGATCTCCGCCAGCTCCGCGCGCCGGTGCGGCGACACGGTTTCGAGCGCGCCGACGGGGGCGGTGAAGTCGCCGACGAGCTGCTCGACGAGACTCGTGTAGCGGGCCAGCAGCGCCTCGGCTTCGCCGGGTGAGATCACGTCGTCGCGGTAGGACAGCGTCACGCGCATCGTCTCGCCGGGCGTGACGACGAGGGTCAGCGGGTAGTGGGTGGCGTCGACGTTCACCAGGTTCGTGATGCCGTGGCGGTGGCGCAGCCCGGCGTAGCGCTCGTCGCCGTCGGCGCCGCGGAGCACGAACAGCGTGTCGAACAGCACGCGGTGGCCGGCTTCGCGCTGGAGCACCCCGAGGCTCATGAACTCATACGGCGTGAGGTCCAGGCGCTCGGCCTGCAGGCGCCGCAACAGGTCGAGCACCGGCTCGTCCGGGCGCAGCCGCACGCGCGTCGGCACGGTGTTGAGGAACAGCCCGATCGTGGTCTCGATGTCCGGCACCGCGGCCGGGCGACCGGCGACGGCGGCGCCGAACACGACGTCGGTGCGGCCGACCACAGTGGACAGCACGAGCGCCCACGCGGCGTTGAGCACGGAGTTCACGGTGAGGCCGTGGCGGCGGGCTTGGTCACCGACTCGGCCGGTCAGCTCTGGTGACAGGTGCGCGTCGAGGGTGACCGGCGTGACGGGTTCGAGGCCCTGGGTGTCGGGCCCGATCAGCGTCGGTTCGCCCAGCCCGGACAGCGCCGAGCGCCACGCGGCGGCGGCCTCGTCGGTGTCCTGGCGCGACAGCCACTCCAGGTAGTCCACATAGGACCCGCTGGCGGGCACCGCGCCGCCTTCGTAGTGCGCGAAGAGCTGTTCGAGCAGCAGCCACGCCGACCAGCCGTCCCACAGCAGCAGGTGCCGGTTGAGGACCACGCGGTCACGCTCGGCACCGAGGCGCACCAGCGTGATCCGGAACAGCGGTGGGCGGCCGAGGTCGAAGCGCGTGGTGCGGTCGCGTTCCATCAGCTCGGCCAGCCGGTTCTCACGGTCCGCTTCGGACAGTCCCCGCAGGTCCACTTCGGTCACCGGCGGCGGGAAGCCGGCGGTGACGAACTGGACCGGGCCGCGCAGGCCCTCGCTGGTGAACCCCGCGCGCAGGCTCGCGGTGCGCTCCAGCAGCGCGGTGCACGCGGCGCGCAGGCGCTCGGCGTCGAGGTGCCTGGCGAAATCGACGGCCTCTTGGATCGTGTAGACGTCGACCCGCGAGGTGTCGTAGCTGGAGTGGAAGAACAGGCCTTCCTGCAGCGGAGAGAGCGGCCAGATGTCGGCCAGCGGCAGCGGGCTCAGCCGTTCGACGTGCTCGATCTCGTCCTGCGCCAGCTCGATCAGGTCAAGATCGGCCGTGGTCAGGCCGGGTGCCGCGACCTCGGCCGCGGCGAGGTCGGCCAGCGCCCCGAGAACGTCGTCGATCACGTCCGACGGGCCGGCGAAGTGCAGCACGAGCACCGGGCCGTCGGCGGTGTCCTCGCAGGTCGCGCCGAGGCGCAGCGCATGCGCGCCGACGGGAGCACCGGGTCCGGCGGTGAACGCCCAGTCGCCGGCGCCGGCCGGCACGCGGCCGGCGTAGCGCAGCAGCACCTCGGCGCGCGCCAGCTGCGCGAACAGCGGTACGGCCTGCGGGTTGAGGTAGCGCAGCAGGCCGTAACCGAGCGCGTCGGGGGCGGCGCGCACGAGGTCCTTGACCTGCTTGAGATCGGTGGCCGTGAGCCGCACCGGGTGGACCGTGTGCAACGCCCCGATGGTGTCGGGCGTCCCGGGTGGCCGGTCCTGCACGTCGACGATCAGCTCGCCTGCGGCTCGGGCCAGGGCCGTGAGCAGCACGTCGGTGACGTCACCGTGCACGGACGCGGGCAGCTCCTCGACGAGGGCGCGGCTCTGCCCGGCCGGGAGCCGCACGGTGCGTTCGACGCGCGCGCTGCCGGCCCGGATGGTGGCCGCGCCGGGCGCGAGGGTCGCCGCCCAGTGCTCGAGGCCGGCCAGCAGCTCCGGCGCCTGTGCCCGCTCCGTCACCGCGCGGGCGTGGGTGCGCAGCGACGTCTCGATCGCCGTGAACACCGGAGGTCGGCCGGCCTGCACCGCCGTCCACGCGGCCGCGAGGTCGGCGGCGAGCGCCGGCCACGACATCGCGTCCAACAGCAGCGGGTGGGCCGACAACCGGAGCCGGTCACCGTCGCGCTCAGCACGCAGCAGGTGCCCCGCGTCCGGGGCGAAATCCCCGCCCTGGAGCACGTCGACGGCGTCGACCGCGCCGGCCGGGCGGGTTTCCAGCGACCAGAGCACGGAGGCGACCCGGCTGCGCTTGAGCCGCAGCCCGTCGTGGTGGTCGAGCACGGCCTGCAGCGCCGTGGCGAGGCTTTCCGGATCCGCGTCGGGCGGGATCCGCAGCTCGACGGACTCGACGCCCGCGGGATCGAGTTCGCGCAGGCGATGCACCTCGGGCAGCAACGAGACGTCACCGACGCCGTCCGGGTCGGCCGCGGGCCCCGGCATCACGGGTTCGCCGAACAACGCCGCCAGCGCCGCCGGGGTGCGGTGGGTGAAGACATCCTTGGGGCTCAGGTCGAAGCCCGCGCGCCGCGCGCGGCTGGACACGCTGATCGACGTGATGCTGTCGCCGCCGAGGAGGAAGAAATCGCTGTCGGGGCCGACCTCGGCCAGACCCAGCACGTCGGAGAAGATCGCCGCGAGGGCGGATTCCCGGCCGTCACCACGCCCGGTCGTCGGCGGGGCCGCGGGCAGTGCCGGTGCCGGCAGCGCGCGGGTGTCGAGCTTGCCGCTCGGGGTGAGCGGGAACTCGTCGAGCACCACGAGCGCGTTCGGCACCATCGTCGCGGGTACCGCATCGGTCAGCGCTGCCCGCAGCTGCTCGACCTGCGCCGAGCCGGCGACGTAGCCGACGAGCGCGCCGTCGCGGACCACGACGGCGGCCGCGCGGACGCCGGGCTGAGCCGCGAGGACGGCCTCGATCTCGCCCGGTTCGATGCGGTTACCGTGGATCTTGACCTGCCGGTCGGTGCGGCCAAGGTACTCCAGCTCGCCGTCCGCGCGCCGGTGCACCAGGTCGCCGGTGCGGTACATCCGCGAGCCGGGTTCGCCGAACGGGTCGGCGACGAACCGTTCCGCCGTCAGCCCGGGCTGCCCGTGGTAGCCGCGCGCCAGCTGCACACCGGCGAGGTAGAGCTCACCGGGCACGCCGTCGGGCACGGGCCGCAGGCAGGTGTCGAGCACCAGCAAGCGGGTGTTCCACACCGGACGTCCGATGGGGACAGTCGCTTCCGGACCGTCGCGGAACGAGAAGTGCGACACATCCACGGCCGCCTCGGTCGGCCCGTAGAGGTTGTGCAGTGACACCCCCGTCAGCCTCCGCCAGCGTGCGGCGACCTCGCCGGGCAGCGCTTCGCCGCTGGTGAAGACGCGGCGCAGCGGCGCGGCCCAGCGCGGGTCGTCCGTTACCTCGTCGACGGACAGGAACGCCGCGAGCATCGAAGGCACGAAGTGCAGCGTCGTCACCTGCTGCTCGCGGATCACGCCGGCGAGGTAGGCGGGGTCGCGGTGCCCGTCGGGTCGGGCGAACACCACGGCCGCGCCTTCGCGCAGCGCCCAGAAGAATTCCCACACGGACACGTCGAAGCTCGACGGTGTCTTCTGCAGCACGCGGTCGCCGGCCGTCAGCCGGTACTCGTGCTGCATCCACGCGAGCCGGTTGACGATCGCGCGGTGGGTGACGAGCACGCCCTTCGGCCGCCCGGTCGACCCGGACGTGTAGATCAGGTACGCGGCGTCCCCGGGCCCCGCATCCGAGCCGGGCGTCGCGGCGACTTCCGGACCGTCGACCGGGATCTGCTCCGCGCCGCCCGGAACCCGGGCAGCGGTGGCGGGTTCGGTAACGACGAGCCGCGCGCCGGAGGCGGAGAGCATGTACTCGAGGCGCTCCGCCGGATAGTCGAGATCGAGCGGCAGGTACGCCGCGCCGGCCTTGAGCACGCCCACCAACGCCACCATCAGCTCGGCCGAGCGCGGCACGGCCACGCCCACGATCGAGCCGGGACCGGCGCCCTTCGCCCGCAGCCTGCTTGTCAGTGCGGCCGCGCGGGCGTCGAGGTCCACGTAGGACAGTCGCTCGGTCTCGAACACCACCGCCGTCGCGTGGGGGCTGTCCGCCACGTGCCGCTCGAACGCGGTGAGCAGCGTCTGCTCCGGGACCGCCATGGCCGTGGCGTTGAGCTCACCCAGCCGCTGCAGCTCCGCCGCCGACACGAGGTCCACGTGCCCGACGGGCGAATCCGGCTTCGCGGCGAAGGTTTCCAGTACCCGCACGAACCGCTCCGCGAGCCGCTCGGCGGCCCGCCTGTCGAGACGAGCCGCATCGAACTTGAGGCCGAACTCCAATGTGTCGCCGGGGGTCGCGATGAGCGCGACCGGGTAGTGCACCGCGTCGACGACCTCGACACCGGTCACGCGAAGCTGCCCGGCCGTGGTGTTGTCGCGCGGGTAGTTCTCGATCACGACGAGCGTGTCGAACAGCTCCTCCTGCCCGGTGCCCGCGAGCCGCTGCAGTTCGGCGAGGCCGACGTGCTGGTGGTCCAGCAGCGCCGCCTGCTCGTCCTGCAGCCGCCGCAGCAGCCCGACCACGGTGTCGCCGCCGCTCCAGCGGACGCGCACGGGCAGCGTGTTCAGGTAGAGACCGACGGCGTCTTCGATCCCCGTGACTTCGGAGTCACGGCCGGACACCGTGCTGCCGAAAACCAGGTCACCGCGGCCGGTGAGGCGCCCGAGCAGCAGGCCCCAGGCGCCGTGCAGCACGGTGCCGAGCGTCAGGCCGTGCTCGCGGGCGAACCCGGTCACGCGCGCGGTCGTCGCCGCGTCGACCCCGAAGTGGACTCGCGAGGACTGCCGTGGCGCCACGCCGGCGGGCGCGCCGACGAGCCGGGTCGGTTCCTCGATGCCTGCCAGCGCCGTCTGCCAGGCCGTGCGCGCAGCGCCGTGGTCGCGGGCGGCGAGCCGGCGCAGGTGCGCGCGGCGCGACGCCGGTTCGGGCGCCGGGGGTTCGGTCGCACCGTAGCGAGTGAGCAGGTCGCGGACGAGCACGGCGACCGACCAGCCGTCGGCCACGATGTGGTGAAACGTCAGCGCGAGCCGCTCTCGTCCGACCAGGGTCGCGCGCAGCAGCGGCGGCCGTTCCAGCGTGAAGCGTCGTTCGCGGTCCGCGACCAGTGCGTCGTCAGCGGCCTCGGCCGGCACCTCACGCCAGGGCAGCTCCGCGTGCTCGACCACGACCTGGACCACGCGGCCGTCGCCGAGCTGGCGGAACCCCGAACGCAGTGCGGAGTGCCGGTCGAGCAGGTCCTGCACGGCCCGGCGCAGCGTCGCCGGGTCCACCGGGCCGGCGAGGTCGAAGATCTCCTGGACGGTGTACACGTCGTCGTCCTCGAACGCGGCGTGGAAGAAGAACCCCTGCTGCAGCGGCGTCACCGGCAGTACTTCGGTGTGCGGGCCGACGGTGACACGGTCCTGTTCGGACAGTTCGAGCAACGATTCCGCCTGGTCGTCCACAGTGGCCACCTCGCCCGCGCACAGCGCAAGCGCCTCCGCGGTGCGGTGCTGGAACACCTGGCGCGGCGTGATGGCCAGTCCGTGGCCCGCCGCACCGAGCACGAGCCGGATCGAGGAGATGCTGTCGCCGCCGAGCGCGAAGAAGTCGTCGTCGGCACCGACCGAAGCGACGTCGAGAACGCCGGCCATCACCCGGCACAAGGCCGTTTCCCGCGCTGTACGTGGCGCCCGGCCTCGCGCGAGCGCGGCGAAATCGGGCACCGGCAATGCGGCGCGGTCGAGCTTGCCGTTGGTCATGACCGGCAGCCGGTCGAGCGGGACGAACGCCGAGGGCACCAGGTAGTGCGGCAGCGTCGCCTCGGCGCTCGCGCGCAGCTGCTTCATCAGCGACGCCGGATCGCGGCGGACCACCGGCGCGGTGTTAAGCGCCCCGCCGGCTGGCTCGCGGGAGAGGTCGTCGCTGGAGTTCCGGCCGGTGAATCCCTGGTCGATCGGATCAGGATCGGCGACGGCGTGCGGCAGCTCGTGCCCGTCGTTCCCCCGGCCGACCTGCGCGACCTCGCGCGCGGTGTCCTGGCCGGTGCCCGGCGAGTTCTCGGGCACGACGTACGCGACCAGCCGGCGATCCCCCGGCTTGACCTCGCGCGCCACCACGGCCACCCGCGCGACGCCCTCGTGCGCCGCCAGCACCGGCTCGACCTCGCCGGGTTCGACGCGGAAGCCGCGGATCTTGACCTGGTGGTCGGCGCGGCCGAGGAAGTCGAGGTTCCCGTCGGCGCGCCACCGCACGCGGTCGCCGGTGCGGTACATGCGCTCGCCCGGTCCGGCGAACGGGTCGGCGACGAACCGCTCGGCCGTCAACCCGGCCCGCCCGACGTACCCCCGGGCGAGACCGCGGCCCCCGACGTACAGCTCGCCCTCCACACCCGGCGGTACGGGGTTGAGCGCCGGGTCGAGCACATAGCAGCGCGTGTTGGGATCGGGCCGTCCGATGGGGACCGGACCGGTCCAGTCCGCTTCGGCGGGCCACAGCGTGGAGTTCACCGTCGCCTCCGTGAGCCCGTACGCGGCGACGACCCGCAGGTCCTTCGCCCAGCGTGCGATCAACTCCGGCGGCACGGTCTCCGTGCCCACGACGAGCACGGCGCCCTTCGGCAGTTCACATTCCGGCGGCAGCGCCGCGACCAGCGACGGCGGCAGGATCATGTGCGTCGCCCCGTGCTCGGCGAGGTAGCCGGTGAGCTCCACGCCGGCGACCCGCCGGTGCGCCGGCACCACGATCACGCGCCCGCCCACGCACAGCGACATCACGAGGTCCCACACCGTCACGTCGAACCCGGCCGACGCGAACTGCACGACCCGGCTCCCGGCCGTGATCCCGATGCGCTCGGTGGCCGTGACGATGAGGCTGCCGATGCCGTCGTGCGTCAGCACCACGCCCTTGGGTTTCCCGGTGGAGCCGGAGGTGTAGATGACGTAGGCTGCGCGGTCGAGCCGGAGGCCGCCCAGGTCCACCGGGGCGCCGTCGAGCGCATCGAGGTCGCCGCGCACGGCCGGGTCGTCGAGCACGATCGGCTCGGCGCCGGCCACGACCGGCAGCTGCTGCGCGGACTCCGCGACCGTCAGGACCGCGGCCGCGCCGGAGTCGGTGAGCAGGTACGCCAAGCGCTCCTCGGGGAGGTCGAGGTCCAGCGGCAGGTACGCGGCGCCGGACTTCAGCACCCCCAGCAGCCCCACGACCAGGTCGATCGAGCGCGGCAGCGCCACGGCGACCACGTCCTCGGCGGCGATCCCGCGCACGGCGAGCAGCCGGGCGAGGCGGTTCGCCGCGGCGTCGAGCTGCGCGTAGGTGAGCTGATCGTCCTCGCAGACCACGGCGACGGCGTCCGGCTGCCTCGCGACAACCCGCGCGAAGGCCCCGGGCCAGGTGACCTCGGGCGAGTCGGACGGTGCGGTGGCGAAGTCGGTCAGCACGAGCTGCCGTTCGCCCGCGGTGAGCAGGTCGATGGCGGCGAGGGGACGGTCCGGCCGGGCCGCCATCGCGTCGAGCACCGCGAGGAACCGGCGTTCGTGATCGGCCAGCTCCTCGGCGGCCAGGGCCGCGGCGACCTCGATCCGTAGGCCGGCACCCGCACCGGCGTCGTGCGCGGTCATGCACAAGTCGGTGACGGGTCCGAGTGCGACGCTGTGCACGGTGGCGGACGCCGCGCCGAAAGCGACCGAAACCGCGGGCAGATAGTTGAGGCTCACCCCGGTCAGCTCGTGCACCCCGCCGGTCAGGTTCAGGTCGCGGGCAAGGTCTTCGCCGCGGTAGCGGCCGTGCTCGAGCAGGTCCGCGACTTCGCGCGTCGCCGCGGCGATCAGCTCGGCCGGCGTCGTCTCCGGCCGCGCGGACACCCGTACCGGCAGCAGGTTCGACAGCATGCCGGGCCGCTCGCGCAGCCCGGCGTCGGCGCGGGCGGCGACGGGCAGGCCGAGCACCAGGTCCTCCGCCCCGGTCAAGCGGTGGGCGTAGGCGGCCAGCGCCGCGAGCAACACGCGCGACAGGCGGGTGCCGTGGTCGCTGGCGAACTTGCGCAGAGCGTCGGCGCGCGTCGCCGGCAGCGTGATCGAACGGCGCACCACCGCACCGGACCCGGCGGCCAGTCGCACCGGTTCGGGCCGCCCGGCGAGCTTGTCCCGCCAATACGCCCGATCCGTCTCGTAGGTGGCGGAGTGGCGGTAGTTCTCCTCGACCTCGAGCAGGCGCTCGGCCGACCAGTCCACAGTGGATGCTTCGCCGGCGTAGTGGGCGGCCGCGCGGCGGGTGAGCGCGGCCTGGCCGTGCGCGTCGAGCACCAGGTGGTGAAACGTCTGCACCCACCACACACGATCCGGTCCCAGCACCAGCAGCGCGTGCGCGGTCAACGGCCCGCGCGAGAGGTCCACGGCGTCGGCGAGCGCCGCCCGCACCCACGCGTGCGCCGCCGCCTCCGGATCGGCCTCCCGCGAAAGGTCCGTCACCGGCACGTCGTCCGCCACGGCGGCCGGGTACAGCCGCGGCACACCGGATTCGTCGGCTTTCGCCGTCACGTGCAGGCCCTCGGCCTCACCCACCGCCCGGCGCACCGCGTCGGCGAGCCGGGCGAGGTCGACGCGTCCGCGCACGTCGGCGTACCAGCCGATGCGGTACGCCGGGTCCGCCGGGGCGAGCGACTGCGCGAAGAAGACCCCGGCCTGCGCCGCGGTCAAGGGGGTACCGGGCACGATGCCGGTCATCTGGGAGCCTCCACCGTTGACTGAGAGCTGATCTGCCTGCGGGCCGCGCGGTCAGGGCGTGACGCTCACCGCGTACTCCGTCACCTCGCACGCGGCGCGCCGATCCACAATGGACCTCAGGATCTCTCCTACACGGACGGCGGTGTTGGACAGCAGCGACGACGTGATGCCGTGCGTGTGCTCGGTCCCGCCCTGCAGGTAGAGTCCGCCGCGCACGGCCGGGTCGGTGGTGATGCGGTAGTCGCGCTCCACACGCAGCCGGCCCCCGGCATCGCGCCGGCACGCGGCGGCCAGCTCGCCGAGCAGCGGGGTCGGGTCCGCCGGGAGGTAACCGGTGGCGTAGACCACGGCGTCGGCGTCGAGCACCGCGCGTTCGCCCGTGGTCAGGGTTTCGACGATGGCGCTCACGTGCGTGCCGTGGTCGGTGACGTCGACGGGGCGGGACACGTTGAACAGCCGCAGCCGTTCGGCGCCGACCACCTTTTCCCGGTACCTGCGCCGGTAGAGCTCGTCGATGAGGTCGAGGTCGACGGCGGAGTAGTTGGTCGACCCGTGGTAGCGCATGAGCCGGTCCTTGACGGGCGGGCTCGCGGCATAGAAGTGGTCGACGGCCTCGGGGTCGAAGATGCGGTTGGCGAACGAGCTGTCGTCGGCCGGGCTGTAGCCGTAGCGCGCGAACACCGCGCACACCTCGGCCCGGGGGAACTCGTCGTGCAGCAGCGCCGCGACTTCGGCCGCGCTCTGCCCGGCGCCGACCACCACGAACCGGCGCGCCTCGGTGCCGCGCAGCCCCTCGACGCACGGCAGCAGCTCGCTGTTGTGCCAGATCCGCGCACCCGCCGTGACACCGTCGGGCAGGTTGGGCTGCAAACCCGTGGCCAGCACGAGGTTGCGGGCGCGCAGCTCCACGACTTCGTCCCCGGACTTCGCGCGTACGTCGAAATACACCACCTCTCCGCCGTCGCCCACCGGTTCGACGGAGATCACGTCCGTGCCGTAGGAGACGAGGTCGTCGACTTTCGCCGCCGCCCACTCGAAGTAGTCGTGGAACTCGATGCGCAGCGGAAAAAGGTTCTTGTGGTTGATGAAGTCGACCAGTCTGCCCTTGGCGTGCAGGTAGTTCAGGAAGCTGAACTCGCTCGTCGGGTTGCGCATGGTCGCGAGGTCCTTGAGGAACGAGACCTGCATCGTGGCGTTGTCGATCAGCATGCCGCGGTGCCAGCCGAAGCGAGGCTGGCGCTCCAGGAAGTGCGCGGTGACCGTGCCGCCGGCCCCGGGCGCGGCGTTGTGCTCGGTCAGTGCGATCGCGAGAGCGAGGTTCGAGGGCCCGAAGCCCACCCCCACCACGTCGTAAACCGGCACCTGGCCCTCGGCCCCTGCTCGTGACATGAAAGTCCCCTTGCGCGGCACTGCCGCATCTCGGTTCTCGGCTCGGCTCTCCACAGCAAAACGCTCAGGAAAGCCTAACCTAACTTAGGAGAGCCTCAGCTAGTACCGTGTGGGTGATGTTCGTCCCGTCGACCGCTCGAGCTTGAAGGGGAATCACCGATGCGTGTGGCCATGTTCGGCTACCAGACCTGGGGGCACCGCACCCTGCAAGCCCTGATCGACGCAGGTCACGACGTCGTCCTCGTGGTCACGCACCCGAAGAGCGAACACGCGTACGAGAAGATCTGGGACGATTCGGTGGCCGAGCTCGCCGCGGCGAACGGCATCCGCGCGCTGCTGCGCACCCGCCCGGACGATCCGGAGTTGCTGGTCGAGCTCGAGGCCGCGGACCCTGAGCTGATCGTGGCGAACAACTGGCGGACGTGGCTGCCGCCGGAGATCTTCGCCCTGCCCCGATTGGGCACGCTCAACGTCCACGACTCGCTGTTGCCCGCGTACGCCGGCTTCTCGCCGCTGATCTGGGCCCTCATCAACGACGAGCCCGAGGTCGGGGTGACCGCCCACTTGATGAACGCCGAACTCGACGCGGGGGACATCGTCGTCCAGCGCGCGATCCCGGTCGGCCCGAAGGACACGACGACGGACCTGTTCCACCGGACTGTCGACCTCATCGAGCCGATCGTCACCGAGGCTCTCGCCCTCCTCGAAACGGACTCGGTCGTGCCCATCCCACAGGATCGCTCGAAGGCGAGCTTCTTCCACAAGCGCGCCAGGCGCGACAGTCTCATCGACTGGACGTGGCAGGCCGCGGACATCGAACGCCTGGTGCGCGCGCAGTCGGACCCGTACCCGAACGCGTTCGCCTACCACCGCGGCGCCGAGCTGCGGATCGTCCGCGCCTCGGTGTCGCGGGGCCACTACGGTGGCACGCCCGGCCGCGTCTTCATCAGGGAAGGCGACGGCGTGGTGATCGTCGCCGGCCCGGACGCCCGCCGCGGCCGCTCCCCCGGCCTGGTGGTCGAACGCGTTCGCACGGCCGACGGCACCGACCTCGCGGCGACGGACTACTTCACGACGATGGGCGGGTACCTCACCGACCGGCCGTGACCGGCGGACCGCCCGAAATGTCAGTGCGCCGAGGTACGGTGGCCCGACCGTGTTCCGGCTCGGGTGCCGGGTGCCACGACCATGGGGAGGAACCGTCATGCCCACGCCGATGTCCGCCGAGCGGACCCGCGAATTCCTCACGGAGGGCACCCGCAGCGCGGTGCTCGCCACGGTCCGTCCCGACGGGCGGCCGCACGCCGTGCCGGTGTGGTACGCGCCCGACGGCGCGGACCTGGTGATCAACATCAGCCAGGACAGCGTGAAGGGGCGGGCGATCGCGGCGTCCGGACAGGTCGCGCTGACGGTGCAGGAGGATGTACCGCCTTACTCGTTCGCGACGGTGGACGGCACGGCGGAGGTCGTCACGGACCCGGCGCGGGTGCGCGCCGGGTCGGAGCTGATCGCGCGGCGCTACCTGCCGGCCGAGGCCGTGGACGGGTTCGTCGGCTTCTCGACGGCGCCGGGCAAGGTGCTCGTGGTGATCCACCCGGATCACACCGTCGGCGTCGACGCCGTGGCCGGCTGAATCGTGAGCGTCGCGGTGCTCAGCTCTCGGCGACCTTCCCGTCCGCCACTTCGAAGCGCCGCGTCACCGAAACGGCGTCCAGCATCCGCCGGTCGTGCGTCACCAGCAGCAACGTGCCCTGGTAACGGTCCAAAGCGGACTCGAGCTGTTCGATCGCCGGCAGGTCCAGGTGGTTCGTGGGCTCGTCGAGCACGAGCAGGTTCACACCGCGTGCCTGCAGGAGCGCGAGGGCCGCGCGGGTGCGTTCGCCCGGTGACAAGGTCGCGGCGGGACGCAGCACGTGGGCGGCCTTGAGGCCGAACTTCGCCAGCAGCGTGCGAACATCGGCGTCCGAGAGGGCAGGCACCTCGTGGCCGAAGGCCTCGGCGAGCGGAACGTCGCCGAGGAACAGGCGGCGGGCCTGGTCGACCTCGCCGACGACCACGCCGGAGCCGAGCGCCGCGCTGCCCTCGGCGAGGGGCAGCCGGCCGAGGAGGGCGGCCAGGAGCGTCGATTTGCCCGCGCCGTTCGCGCCGGTGATGGCGACCTTGTCCGCCCAATCCACCTGCAGGTCGACCGGGCCGAGTGTGAAGGAGCCGCGCCGCACCACGGCCCCGCGCAGCGTCGCGACCACCGCGCCCGCGCGCGGAGCCGCGGCGATCTCCATCCGCAGCTCCCACTCCTTGCGAGGCTCCTCGACGACGTCGAGCCGTTCGATCATCCGCTCGGTCTGGCGCGCCTTCGCCGCTTGCTTCTCCGTGGCCTCGCTGCGGAACTTGCGGCCCACTTTGTCGTTGTCGGTCTGCTTGCGCCGCGCGTTCTTGACGCCCTTTTCCATCCACGACCGTTGCATCTGCCCGCGCGCCTCGAGCGAGGCCTTCGTCGTGGCGTACTCCTCGTACTCCTCGCGGGCGTGTCGCCGCGCCACGGCGCGTTCCTCCAAATAGGACTCGTACCCGCCGCCGTAGGTGTTCACCTGCTGTTGCGCGAGGTCGAGCTCGACGACGCGGTCGACAGTCCGTGCGAGAAACTCGCGATCGTGGCTCACCAGCACGGTGCCGGCGCGCAGGCCGGTGACGAACCGTTCGAGCCGCGCTAGGCCGTCGAGGTCGAGGTCGTTGGTCGGCTCGTCGAGGAGGAACACGTCGTAGCGGCTCAGCAGCAGCGACGCGAGCCCCGCGCGCGCCGCCTGCCCGCCGGACAGGGACGTCATCGGCTGGTCGAGGTCCACGGCCAGCCCCAGGCCGGCCGCGACCTCGCCCGCCCGGTCGTCGAGGTCCGCGCCGCCGAGGCCAAGCCAGCGGTCGAGCGCGCTCCCGTAGGCGTCGTCGGCGCCGGCCGACCCGGCGGTCAGCGCCTCGGTCGCGACGTCCAGCTCGTGTTGCGCGTCGGCGACCCCGGTGCGCCGCGCGAGGAATTGCCGCACCGACTCCCCCGCCCGCCGCTCGGGTTCCTGCGGGAGGTGCCCGACGGTCGCGATCGGCGGGTTCAGCCGGATCTCGCCCGACTCCGGCGGCTGCAGGCGCGCCAGGGTGCGCAGAAGCGTGGACTTGCCGGCGCCGTTGACGCCGACGAGGCCGACGACGTCACCGGGGGCGACGACCAGGTCGAGGCCGGAGAACAGGATGCGGTCGCCGTGGCCCGCGGCCAGGCCCTTCGCGACGAGTGTTGCGCTCATTTCCCGGCCGATTCTACGGTGCGTGTTCCTCATGGAGTCGGGTGGCGACCCGGTCACTCATAGTGGGTACCCTGGGGCGGGTTGCGAGACAAACCAGTGAGGTCGGTGAAGGCGATGGCGGATCCCGCCACCTCGATCACGCTCGGAGCGAAAGCGAAGCCGCGGGAGCCCCGCTCGGCGCCGCCCCGACCGGCGGTCACCCGGCGCCGCGAGGTCAGCCACGCGAGCGCCCGGTCGCTGCTGATGACGGTGCTCGGCGAGTTCGTGCTGCCGCGCGACCGTCCGGTATGGACGTCCACACTGGTCGAATCTCTGGGGTTGCTGGACATCGAGGAGAAGTCGGCCCGTCAGGCGCTCGCTCGCTCGGGGGCCGAGGGCTGGCTCGTGTCCGAGCGCGTCGGCCGTCGCGTGCGGTGGTCGCTGACTCCGCCCGGGCGGCGGCTGCTCACCGAAGGCGCGGAGCGGATCTACGCGTTCGGGCGCGAGGCCATCGCGTGGGAGGGCCGCTGGCTCATGCTGATCATGTCGGTGCCCGAGGCCAAGCGCGATCTGCGGCACCGGCTGCGCACGCGCCTCACGTGGGCCGGGTTCGGCTCGCCCGTCGCCGGTGTCTGGGTCAGCCCCGACCCCAGCCGGCAGTCCGAGGCTCAGCAGATCGTCGCGGAGCTGCAGCTCGACGCGCAGGCGATGTCGTTCATCGCGCAGTACGGCGAAATCGGCGCCCAGGAGAGCATGGTCGAACGCTCGTGGGACCTCTCGGAGCTGACCGACCGCTACGAAGACTTCATCGACCGCTTCACCGGCCTGCACCCCACGAGTGGTCCGGCCGTGCTGCGCGCGCAGACCGAGCTCGTCCACGAGTGGCGCCGCTTCCCGTTCCTCGACCCGCGGTTGCCTGCGGAACTGCTGCCCGCCGACTGGAGCGGCCGCAAGGCGAGCGAGCTGTTCCACCGCAAGCACGTGGAATGGCGGCCCGAAGCGCAGGCGTACTGGGACCAGCTGGTCGCCACCGAGGACAGTGCGTGACCCGCCTCGACCGTGACGAAGGCCTTGCGGTGCTGACGATCGACGAACCGCCGCTCAACCTCTACACCACGTCGTTGCAGTTCTCGCTGCTGAGCATCCTGGACGAGCTGGAGGCCGACCCCGCGCGGGCGCTGCTGATCCGCGCCGACGGCCGCGTGGTGGGCGGTGGCGTGGACGTCGCCCTGTTCGACGCCCAGGGCTCGGCCGCAGAGGCGCGCGGGTTCTTGGACGCGCTGATGGCGGTGTCCGACCGCTTCGCCGCGCTGCCGTTCCCAACGGTGTTCGCCGCCCACGGCCTCTGCCTCACGTGGGCGTTCGAGGTCGCACTGGCGTGCGATCTGCTGTGGGCGGCCTCGAGTGCGAAATTCGGGCTCGTCGAGAAGACCGTCGGCCTGACCCCGGCGATGGGCGGCACCGCGCGCCTCGCCGCGCGTGCGGGGGTGGCGCGGGCGAAGGAGCTCGTCTACACCGGCGAGACGTTCGCGGCATCGGCGCTTCAGCAGTGGAATGTCGTGAACCGCGTGCTGCCCGACGACGGCTTCGACGCGGCCGTGCGAGCCTTTGCGGCCGAGCTGGCGGCGGGACCGACACGCGCCCACGCCGCGACGAAACGCGTGCTGGCGCACTTCGAACACGGCGGCGTGCCGGAGGCGAATGCGCACGTCACCGCCATTGCCGCCGAACTGTTCGACACCGAGGACACGCGCGGTGCCGTGAAATCTTTCCTCAACGATGGCCCTGGCAAGGCGAGGTTCACCGGACGCTGACCCGGGAGGGTCCCGTGCCGGCGAACAAGCTCGCGCCATGGCAGCCTTTCCGCGCCGCTTCACGGTGATCACGCTCGCGGGCGCCGGCCTGGCGGCGTGCAGCGCCAGGGTGCCCTCGGCGCCCCACACCGACGACACCACCGTCTTGGTCCCGGTCACCGAAGTCCACCTCAATACCGATGCGGGCAGCGTCCGGGTGGACGCCCGGCCTGGTGCCTCCGGTGTCCGTGTGCACCGGACCGCGCACAACGAGAGGGGCCGCGGCGCCGGCGCCACGACCCGCATCGACGCCACCACGCTCACCCTCGCCGGTTGCGAGCCCCGGTGCGCCGTCGACTACACGCTCACGGTGCCGCCCGGCGTCGTCGTCGACCGCTCCGCCACTACCGGCTCGGTCACGCGCACCGGGCCGACGGCGTAGACGTCGCCACCTAAAACGGCGACCTCACCGTGCAGCGGGTCCCGAGCGGATCGATCGCCCTGCACAGGAAAAACGGCCACATCCACGCCACCAGCCTCGGCCGGCAGTGGCGTGCTGGCGCAGAGCGTCGACGGTGCCATCGACCTCGCGCTCACGACGCCGCAGGACGTCACCGCGCACACCGCACGGCACGATCACCCTGTCCGTGCCGGACCAGCCGTACCGCGTGTCGGTGGGCAAGAAGCACGGCTCCGTCGACGTCGGTGTTCCGACGTCGACCACGGCCGCGCACCGGCTCGGTCTGGCCGTCGAAAACGCCGCCGTCTCGGTGACCGGAACCTGACGGATTCAGCCCGCTGAACAGGGTTCTTCAGAGAGAACACGATTCACGGATTCGCTTGATGTATATGGTCTGGACCACCACACTGGGTCCAGCGCTCACCGGTGATCGAGATCGACGACGACCTCCCTTTCCCCACCGAGGAGACCCATGTCCACACGCCGATCGAGGAAATTCTGGTCTCTCGCCGCGGTGATTCCCGTTTGCCTCGGGTTTTTCACCGCGCCCGAAGCCTCGGCCGCCCCGTTCACGCACCCCGGGGTGCTGGTGAGCAAGCCGCAGCTGGACTTCGTCCGGGCCATGGTGACTGCGGGTGCGCAGCCATGGACGAGTGCCTTCGACCAGATGATGGGCAGCCGATACGCGTCGCTCTCGCGGACGCCGAAGCCGCGCGCCGTCGTGGAATGCGGTTTCGTACTCCAAGCCCGACAACGGCTGCACCGACGAGCGGGAAGACGCCATCGCGGCGTACACCGACGCCCTGGCCTGGTATCTGACGCAGGACGCCCGTTACGCCCAGAAGTCCATCGCCCTGATGGACGCGTGGTCGTCGACAATCACCGACCACACCAACAGCAACGCCCCGCTGCAGACGGGCTGGGCCGGCGCGTCGTGGTCACGCGCTGCGGAGCTGATCAAGTCGACATACTCGAACTGGCCCGGCGCGGCGCGCTTCGCGACCATGCTGCGCACCGTGTACCTGCCGAAGTTGTTGCCAGGCAGCAACAGCAACGGCAACTGGGAACTCGTGATGATGGAGGCGTCCGTGGGCATCTCCGACTTTCTCGACGATAGGTCCAGCTACGACCAGGCGATGGCCCGTACCGCAACCGCGTCGCCGCCTACGTGTACCTCTCCAGCGACGGCGCCCTCCCCAAGACCGTGCCCGGCAGCGGCCTGACCACGCGCGAGCAGATCGTGAACTACTGGCAGAAACAGAGCACCTTCACCACCGGCCTCACCCAGGAAACCTGCCGCGACTTCGTCCACACCGGCCTACGGCATCGCCTCCATCGCCGACGTCGCCGAAACCGCACGCATCCAGGGCCAGGACTTGTACTCCACCGACGTCGGCGAACGCCTCCGCCAGGCGCTCGGCTTCCAGTCCAAGTACCAGCTCGGCGCCGCCGTCCCGAGCTCGCTGTGCGGCGGCCTCCTCAACCTCGGTCTCGGCCCCGTGACCGAAGTGGGCTTCAACGCCCTCCACGGCCGCCTCGGCATTGCCATGACCAATACCCAAACCCTCACCGAGCAACAACGCCCGGCGGGCACCAACAACCTCTTCGTCGCCTGGCAAACCCTCACCCACGCCGAAAACCCGAACTGACCTTCAGGGCCCGCGAGCCCCCGGGACCGCGGGCCCCGGCGCAGGTCAGCGCGGTGCAGCCCCCAAACGCCGACCTCCCTGCAGCCCGCTGATCGCGACCCGCTACAGTATTCACAACGCGCTTTACGGAGCCCTCCGCTCCACGAAGCACGGGTCCGGGCTGTGGCGCAGTTTGGTAGCGCACTTGACTGGGGGTCAAGGGGTCGCAGGTTCAAATCCTGTCAGCCCGACCGGATCGGCCACGTTCACGCAGGTGAGCGTGGCTTTTTTGCTTGTCCGGATACCCCGGAAAGCCCCGGGCCGTGCAACATTTGTCCAACACGCGCCCAGGGCTCCCCGGTAAGGCCGCCATGCGCTTGAGTGCTTCCCCGCGGCGAAGGTAGAGGACGTCGGCCACCTCATCGAGGCGGTCCGGCCACAGGTGACCGTAGATGTTCAGCGTCATCGACGCGTCGGCGTGCCCGAGCATCTGCTGCACGACCTTGACGTCCGCGCCAGCCGCAATCGCAAGAGACGCCGCGGTGTGTCGGAGCTTGTGCGGGGTCAACCCGTTCACCTCCAGCCCTGCCGCCGTCACCGCAGCATTGAACTCACGGGTGCGCCAGTTGTGCGACCGCAGCGAGTCGCCGCGCTTGGTCGTGAAGACCAGCTCGGTGTCGGCCTTGCCCTCCGTCAGCGGCTTCAGCAGCGGCACGAGGGACGCCGGAATCGACACCGTCCGCTTCTTGCCCGTCTTCGGCAGCACTTCGAGTTGCTTGCCGCCGACCTCAGTGAAGGTCACGGCGATCCGGACGCGGCGCTTGCCGAGGTCGACCCGGCCAACGCGCAGGGCAGCCGCCTCGCCCCAGCGCATGCCGGTGTAAGCGAGCAGCAAGATGAACGCCGGGTTGATCGCCGCACACGCGGTTGGCTTGTCGTAGTTCGTCCGGAGCTTTCCGGCCGCAGCGGCGAGCTTTTCCACCTGGTCGTAACTGAGGTACACGTGCTCGGCATCGAGCGGTATCGGCGGCTTCACCCCGCGGGTCGGGTTCCGCGGTATCCGGGTCGGGACGCACCACTCCAGCACCATCGCCAACACTCGGTACGCGTGGCGAGCCTGCGACGGTCCCAGTCCCGAACCGCCGTCCGAGGTCCCCTTGACCAACTTCGCGACCCACACGGCGATGTCCTCCCCCAGTACCGCGTTCAGGCCCAACTCGCCCCATGCCGGGATCACGTGGTTATCCAGCAGGCCCCGGTACTTCCACCACGTGCTCGGCTTCAGGTCGTGCCGCGAGGCGAGCCACTTCTCAGCCATCTCCCCCACGGTCACCTTGGACAGATTCGGGTCCACGTAGGTCCCACCCGTGAGGGATTCCGCGATCTTGTCCCGGCGATTCTCGGCAGCCGCCTTGTTCGCCGCAACTTCGGAGCGCAGCTTGTTTGCCCGGTCGTAGTACATCACCATCCACCGAGCCGGGGGCTTGCGACCCGCCGCTTTCGCCTTCCGTATCCGGTCGGAGAAGCCCGGCTTGCTAGCACGATCGTAGATCCACGCACGCGCCATCAGGCCACCCCCCGCCCATCGATCCAGGCGTAGACCTCGTCGGGTCGAAAGCAGGCGTACTTGCCGATCTTGAAACCCTTTCCGGTTTTGCGCCACTGGTGGACGGTGTTGACGGGAACGGCGAGGTAGCCAGCGAGCTCATCCGCGGTGAGCAGCTTCTTGTCCATGGTCTTTTTCCTTGCTGTATCCGCGTTTGCGGTCGTCTCGGATGCATTGGGCGACGCCAGCGGCGACATTGCGTTCCGCGTTTTCGCGGTATTCGGCGCCGTCGAAGCCCAGGCGATGATCACGGCGACGGAGTCGGCGAGGCCGAGGCGGTCGAAAGTCTCGGCCAGCCGAAACCGCCCGCTGGTCGTCGCGGATGTCTCGAACATCGTCGAGTAGGCCTGCGACTTGGTCCGGAAGTGGCCGCGGAAGCCGAATATCTGCACCAGGAGCGAAGGTTCAGCTTTGCTTTCGGCTCGAGCCCGACGGTGATGCTCGGAGACCTGCAGGTGGTCGATGTCGCATCGCGAGCGGGTCGTGCCAGCTGCAGACCGTCCCAGTGCGCGTGCAACATTCGTCCAACATGGCACCAGTCGACGTCCGACAACGTCGACCGACGTCGACTGAGTTCCTTCAGCTCCGACGTCTCTTGGGCGCGCCTGGCCTCCGGCGCCGCCGATGACAAGGGGTCACAGTGCAACTCCTGTCAGCCCGCCTGAACAGGCCACGTTGGCGCAACCGGCCCAGACTCGCTGCGAAGTACGGTCGGTGACGTTTCAGCAGCCGGGGTAACAGTCACCCGCCGGGGCCCGTCTTCCTTGGTACACGCGAGGAGTTGTGCCATGGCCGACTACTTTTCCGGGAACCCGGTGCCCCCGCCGAATCCGGGGGGCTACCGTCCGTGTCCGCGTTGTGCGGAGCCCGTCCTCGCCGAGGCCGTCGTGTGTCGGTGGTGTGGGAGCCGACTGGCGGGAGCCGGGGCGAGGCGGTTCGCCGCGGCCGCCGGGATGGTGATCGGCGGTGTGCTCGTCGCCGTGGCGCCGATCCTGCCGTGGGTGTGGGTCGTTCTTCTCGGAGACGCGACGCTGTTCAACCTCGCCAGGCTGGCGCCGGCCGGGGCGCCGCCGCTCGTGTTGGTGCCGATCGCACTGGTGGTGTGCGGGGTCGTGGCGGTGGTGACGGCGGCCGTGCTGCGGGAGGGAGTCGCGGCCCGGGTGACGGCAGCCGTCCTGTTCGTCGTGGCCGGGGCGATGGGTGGGGTGCTGCTCGGCGACCTGCTGACGTCGTTCTCCGACGCGAACCAATTTGCGCAGGTCGGGCCGGGGCCGTGGGTGTGCGTCGCTGGAGCGCTCTTCATGCTCGCCGGTGCAATTGTGCCGGCGCCCGCCAAAGGGATCCGGCGCTCGCCCAGCCGGGCCGTGTTCTCCAGCGTCGCCTGTGCGGTCGTTGTGGTTGTCGCGGCGTTGGGGACGGTGGCCGCCGTCCGGGTCGGCACGTCGAGCCGGACCGCGGCGAGCGACCTGACGAACGTCGGGAGCCTGCCCTCGGCGGAACCGGGGCTGCCACCGCCATCCCCCAGCTTCGAGCCACCCATTACCGAACCACCTACCACCGAACCCGCGACGACCGAGCCCACCGACACGGAGCCACCCACCTCGGCCGGCACCGCGCTCGCCGACGCCGAAGCCGTCGTGGAGTCGAAGGGATACCGCCCCTACCCCGACACCACCTGGCCGCGAGCGAGCGGCTTGCAGGTCATCCTCGCGACCGTCGCCGAATCGGGAGACGGCTACGCCAACCGCGCGTTCTTCTTCGAGAACGGCCGCTACCTCGGCACCGACACCTCGGCCGACAGCGCCGGCATCCGGGAGGCGTGGTCCACAAGCGACACTGTCGCTCTTTCCTACGAGCTCTACAACGCCGAAGACCCGATGTGCTGTCCCACCGCCGATGCCGCCATCGTTCGCTACCACTGGACCGGCAGCCGCCTCGTGCCCCTCGACGCCATCCCGACCACCGATTCCGCGGCGAATGGCAGCCGCCGCTGAGGTGGAGGCTCAGCCAGCGTGACGAAGCGTGATGGCCAGGCCGATGAGGGCAAGTACGGCGACGAACAGGATGGCGACGCGGGGATTGCCGAAGTTGAGCGTCCAGCCCAGGCCGAAGCGGCGCGGAACGAAGAGTGAGCAGTCATCGCGGTTCACGTAGAACAGGCCGCCGCGCCAGTACCTGTCGTCGTCGCGGTGGGTCAGGCCGGTGTCTTCTCCGCTCTGGTCGCGGGCGTGATTGCTGCGGGCCAGCACGACGACGGCCACCACGACACCGACCAGGATCGGGATCACGACGACCAGGGGTGCCCACGACGCGACCGTGCCGGTCCACATCAGCAGCGACGATCCCAGCATCCCGAGGTCGATCATGGCGACCAAGCCGAGCAAGGCCCTGGCTCCCAGCGAGACGTACTGGCGGTGCCACCGAGCGGAGTCGGCCGGGTGCGCCGGATCGAGGTCGGCATTGCTGCGCAAGACGATGCCCGCCGCGATTCCCGCGAGCAGCACCGTGACGCCGGCCTGCACGAACACCAACGAGAACACGGTGCCGACCGACTTGGCCGCCGTCCGGTCGGGCGTGCCGTTCGCGTAGTGCACGACCAGCGTCTCGGGCATCGACGGGTAGAGCACTATGCCGATCACCGCGGTCGCGAGGGTGATGATCACGGCCGGCGCGAGCCACAGCCAGGGAATCCGCGGCGGGTCGGTTCGCAGCGCGGTGTCCACCGCGGCGCCCTGCCGCACGCCCTCATACCAGCCCCCGGTGGCCTTCGCCGCCCGGAGTTCGTGGTTGGCCAGGAAAAAGCAGCCGTACCAGACTCCGACAAGCAGCAACACCGTCACCGGCAAGAGCACCGCATCGCCGGTGAGCACGAAGAGAACGACCCCGATCGCCACGGCAGCCATCCCCCCGAGGAGAACCCGCCGGCGGTAGACGCGCGTCTGCCGGACCACCGCCGGATCGTGCGCGTTGCGTTCCGGCACCCGGACACCGAACGGCACAGTCGGGCTGTTGATCGCCGGCAGCACCAGACCGAGCACCAGCACCAGCGCGCACAACACGGAGCTCAAGATGATGGCGACGATCACGGCGTCCCCTCCGGTCGAGCAGTACCGAACGCATCGAGCAGGGTCCGGCAGGTCCCGAGAACCTCACCGGCCGGCAATCCTTTGGCCACGGCCTCGGCCAGCAGCGTGCGCGCCCTCGCCGTCCAGTCCGCGAGGAACGGCGGGTCGGCGACACCGGCCGTCACCACCGCGCCGGTTCCGCGGTTGAGCCGGATCAGGCCCTCCTGACGCAGGAGATCGTAGGCCTTGTTCACCGTGTGGAAGTTGATCCCGAAGTCCGAAGCGAGCGCCCTGGTCGAAGGTAGCGCGCTGCCCGCGACGAGCTCGCCGTCGGCGATCGCCTCGACGATCTGATCCCTGAGCTGCTGGTAGATCGGCACCTCGCCGGCGAGGTCGACATTGAGGATCACGATCCCGCCTCCCACCAATGATGTACTAGTTATAGAACAAACCATACCACCGCCGATGTGGGTAGAAGTATCAATTTGTATTGATGTACTTTCGAGGCGTGCCAGCGACCGATGGTCCGCCGATGTTCGTGCGGCTGATGAGCGATCCGGTGCGGTGGCGGCTGGTGCGGGAACTGGCTGGCAGCGACCACCGCGTGCGCGAGCTGGTGGCTTCGGTCGGACAGCCGCAGAACCTCGTCTCCTACCACCTGCGGCAGCTGCGCGAGTCCGGCCTCGTGACGGCCCGGCGCAGCAGCTTCGACGGGCGCGACAGCTACTACCACCTCGACCTGGCGCGGTGCTCGAAGGCCTTGGCCGAGGCCGGCGCCGCGCTCCACCCCGGACTCACGCCACAACCCGGCCGGCCGCCCGCGCGGTCCCGGGTGTTGTTCCTGTGCACGGGAAACAGCGGCCGGTCACCCTTGGCCGAGGCGCTGCTACGCCACCGCACGGCCGGGCGTGCGGACGTGGCCAGCGCGGGCAGCCACCCGAAGCCACTGCATCCCGACGCGATCCGGACTGCCACTGCGTACGGGATCACGCTCGACCACGAGCCCACTCATCTGGACACGCTGCGACGCCGCCGGTTCGACCTGGTGATCACGTTGTGCGACAAGGTCCGGGAGGTGTGCCCTCAGTTCCCCGGCCGGCCGCGGACGATCCACTGGAGCCTCCCCGACCCGGCTCCCGAACCCGGCCCCGACGGCGACACCCTGCCCGCGTTCCGGCGAACCGCGGCCGAACTCGACGCCCGGATCCGTTTCCTCACCACCGAATTCGGGGAGAGCCGGCCATGAGGAGGGGTTTCACCGACCTCGTCGGTGTGTGCCACCTCGTCGACGCAGCGATCGCCGGCTGTGCTGTCGGGGTCGACGCCTCACCGGCGTTCGCCGACGCCATTCTGTGCGTGCTGCTCGCCCCGGCATCCGATGCCCGGGGGAACCAAGCGCGGGCCCGGGCTGGGAACCTCAGCCATTCCGTCGTGCCCGACGCAGAGTCCGAAGTGGACCGTGGGGCGTCTCGTTCCAGTGCGGCATCGGCTCCCCCGTGGACGGCAACCCGGTCGAGCCGCGCCACCCTACGGCCGGGTAATACCACAAGGCCAACTCGACCCGGCGTTTTTCCTTGGAGGGCAACGGCATGACCACCGGCAACGACCCCGTCCCGGCCGGGCTCGCCCGGCGTTTGGGGATCGGCGACGCGGTCGTGATCGGGCTCGGCTCGATGATCGGAGCCGGGATCTACGCGGCGTTCGGTCCGGCGGCGAAGGCGGCAGGCGACGGGCTGCTCGCCGGGCTCGTGCTGGCGGCCGCGGTCGCGTACTGCAACGCCGTGTCGTCGGCGCAACTGGCCGCGCAGTACCCGACCTCGGGCGGCACCTACGCCTACGGGCGGGAACGGCTCGGCCCGTGGTGGGGATTCACCGCCGGCTGGGGATTCGTCGTCGGCAAGACCGCCTCGTGCGCGGCGATGGCGCTGACGTTCGCCACCTACGCGGTGCCCGGCCCGTGGTGGCTGCAGCGGTTCGTCGCTGTGGCGGGAGTCGTGGCGCTCGCCGTGCTCAACAGCCGCGGCGTGACCCGCACGGCGCAGCTCACGAGAATCCTCGTCGCCGTCACGCTGGTGGCGCTCACGGTACTGGTCGCGGGCATCGGCTTCGGCGGCTCGGCGACCCCGGCTCACCTCGGGAACGGTGCTGCGTGGACCTCCGGCGGACCGTACGGGGTCCTGCAGGCCGCCGGGCTGCTGTTCTTCGCGTTCGCCGGCTATGCGCGGATCGCGACCATGGGCGAGGAGGTCCGCGAACCCGCCCGCACCATTCCCCGCGCGATCCCGCTCGCGCTCGGGATCGCCGTGCTCGTCTATCTGCTCGTCGGCGCAGCCGCGTTGATGGCGTCCGGGCCGGCCGGCCTCGCGGCTTCCGCCGCCCCGCTCACGACCGCGGTCACCGATGCCGGCGCGCCCGCCCTGGCCCCCGTGGTGCGCTTCGGGGGCGCAGTCGCCAGCCTCGGCGCGCTGCTCGCCTTGATCACCGGCATCGGACGGACGAGCCTCGCGATGGCCCGCAACCGGGACCTGCCGGAGTGGCTGGCCGTGGTTCATCCCCGGTACCGCGTGCCGCACCATGCCGAGTTCGCGCTCGCCGCCGTGGTTTCCGTGCTCGTGCTCACGGTGGACCTGCGCGGCGTGATCGGATTTTCGTCCTTCGGCGTGCTGGTCTACTACGCCGTCGCGAACCTCGCCGCGCTCACGCAGGGACGCCCGCACCGCAGGTGGCCGCGCGGGCTGCAGGTCGCCGGGCTCGCCGGTTGCGTGGCGCTCGCGGCGACACTGCCCTGGCTTTCGATCGCCGTCGGGCTGGCCGTGTTCGCCGCCGGGGCCGCCGGCCGGGCCATCGTCCTGGCCCGGCGGCGACATCCCTGATGGCCGTCAGCTGATGTCCCGGCGCTGCACCAGCCAGCCGCCCACGGCCGCGAACGCCACCAGATAACCCGCGACCACCACGGCCGCTTGGCCGGAGCCGACGAGAGCGGAAACCCCGGGCGCGGATGCCAGGGGATCCACCCCGGCGACCAAAGATCCCGCATTCGGCCCCGGAAGGCCCCGCTGCGCGGACGCAACCCATGGCAGCAGCGGGGCGGCGACCGACGCGAGCAGGTTCTGCACCGCGAGCAGCCACACCAGGCCAAGGCCGATCGGCAGAGCCACGGAGCGGAACGCCACGGCCAGCAGCACGCCGAGCGCGGCCCACATGGCGGTGATCAGCCAGCCCGCGGCGAGCCCACGGACGATCTCCACGAAAGACGGCCAATGCGCCGGCTGGTTCTGCAGCACGGCGACCACTGCACTCGCCCCAGCGGCCATGGCGAACAGCGCCAGCACCAGTACGAGGGCCCCGGCGGCGACCGCCATCAGCTTCGCAGCGTAGACCGACAGCCGCGACGATCCTTGCGCGAACACCGTTTTCCACGTCTCCCAGCCGTATTCGCTGCCGACGGCGAGGACACCGAAGATCAGCGCCAGCGAACCGACGAAGACGGGGAGGCCGCCGAGCGCGCTGCCGACGAACTGGGCCGGCAGCATCGCCGCCAGTCCGCGGTCGCCGGCCGGGCCGGTGCCCGAGAGTCCGGCGAAGGGGACGACGTAGCCGAACGTCAAACTCAGCACGACACCGACCGCGAGCAGCAGCCAGCTCGCCGGGCGCCGGGCCTGCTTGGCCAGTTCCGCTCTCAGTCCACCGGTCACGGTGCTCACCTCCGGTCAGTTCCAGGAAGATCTCCTCGAGGCCGCGTTCCTGGCGGCGCAGTTCGCTCACGGTGATTCCGGCTGCCACGAGTTCGGCGTTGACGCGGCCCGCCGGCTCGTCCGCCTCCAGATCCAGTGCGGTGCCGTCGATCCGCACGGCGTCGGCGCCGAACCTAGCGCGAAGACGGGCGGCCGCGTCCTCGATCGGCGTGGCGACCACGCGCAGCGCCCCTCCGGTGCGCAGGCTCGCGACGGTGGTCTCGGTGACCAGCCGCCCCCGCGCGATCATGCCGACCCGGTCGCAGATCTGTTCCACTTCGGACAGCACGTGGCTCGACAGCAGCACGGTCACCGCGTCCGCGGCGAGCGCGCGGATCAACACCCGTAAGTCGGCCATGCCGGCCGGGTCGAGACCGTTGGCCGGCTCGTCGAGAATCAGCAGCCGCGGGTCCTTCAGCAACGCCGCGGCGAGCCCGAGACGCTGTTTCATGCCGAGCGAGTAGGTCCGGTACCGGTCCTTCGCCCGAGCCGTCAGGTCGACCGTCTCCAGCACCGCGTCGACCCGGTTCCGGGACACGCCCGCGTGTCCTGCCATCACCAGCAGGTTCTGCCGGCCCGAAAGGTAGGGGTAGAACGCGGGGCCTTCGATCAGCGCGCCCACCCGCTCCAGGTACCCGGCACCGGGCGGCCGCCCGAACAGCCGCAGACCGCCCGCGGACGGCCGGGTGAGGCCCAGCAGCATCCGCAGCGTGGTGGTCTTCCCGGCGCCGTTCGGGCCGAGGAACCCGTACACCTCGCCGGGATGCACGGTCAGGTCGAGGTCCTCGACCGCGACAATCCGGCCGTAGCGTTTCGTCAGGCGCTCGGTGCGCACCGGCTCGGTCATGCCTTCTTCACCCGCCCCCACGGCTTGTACACCGACAGCACGACGGCGAGCAGCAAGCACGCCGGCGAGACGATCGGCGGGAAGATCAGATCCGGCACACCGGTCGCCGGGCCACCGGACACGAGGGCGCGGCCGTAGTCGACCGCTTCGTTGACCGCGGGCCGCAACGCCAGCACCCCCAGCGTGGTCAGCAGGAGGTTCAGTCCCAGCTTCACCACGACCCACCAGTAGCGGACCACACCGTACTTGCTGCCCCAGCCCAGCACGACGCCGCTGATCAGGCAGACGAGGCCGGCGGCCAGCAGCGGCCACACCGCGAACAGCTGCAGCGCCTGGTAACAGGTCGCCGCCACCATCCGGTCGTCCGTGGCCAACGCGGTGAAGACCAGCACGGCCAGTACCACGTCGATGCCGATCCACGCGGACACCGAGACGATGTGCGTCACAAGCCAGGCTTTGCGGGCCGGGCCGCTGAGGCGTTTCCGTGGTGCCACCGCCACCGGCTTCCCGGACGGCGGTGACCCGACGCTCTCTTTCATCGCAGTCGCTCCTTTCGGTTCCGACTTATCGTCGGCACCGGAGCACCTCTCGTCGTCCGCCCTGGCGCGAATTCGCGGACTACGGAATTCTGCGTACACGCCGCGCAAATGCGCCCGCGCATACGGCAAGCGCGGGGCACGCCGTACTCCCGGCGACGTACGGCACGGCTCGGTCCACGACGGCGAACCGCTCCCCACCGCCGTGTGCGGGGCTCAGCGTCGCCGAGCTCGCCGGACACTTCCTCTGTCGGTGCCGCCGGGCCGACGTGTTCGTCGAAAGACGTGTTCGCCGGAAGACGGTCAGGAAACCAGCGCGCCGACGTCCGCGCAGCTGCACCCGGCGCCCCGGCCGTCACCGCGGATCCAGCCCGGTACCGGTGCCGGGTCAGGCGAAATCGGCTGCGCTCACGTCCGGTGGTGTGTTGTCCATGTCGTAGGCCAGTTTCCACTGCCCGTCGGGAGACCGGCGAAACAGTACGGCGACCCGCCCGGCCGGGCCCGGCGTGAAGCTCCCGTCGGCGCTGTGGTTCCTGAAGTGGAACTTTCCGGCGATCAAGGCGAGGTCCTCGCTGTCGAACAGCGTCTCTTCCTTGAAGTACACCCGCAGAGACGAGTCCTTCAGCACTTCCTCATACCAGGGTTTCAGTCCGTCGACGCCCTCCATCCGGGCGGCTCCGGCGTTCGCGTAGACGGTGTCCGGATCGTAGAGGGAGAACAGCGTGTCCGCGTCCTTCTCGTTGAACGCGGTGAGCCAGCGGTCGAGCGTATTCCGGACCTGGTCGGCGGTACTGTTTTGCGGCATGAGGCTTCACCTTAGAAATCGGCTGTTGATTACAGCACGAGCGGCCGGGACTTGATCTTCGCTGAAGCTTCAACCTAGCATTTTCCCGCTGGGGGCCCCGATTCTCGGTGTGCGCTTAACGGATTCGTAAGAAGCAGGTCGACCGGACCGAACGGGACCGGCTAGAACTCCTCCGCGATCTGGCGCCAGAACCTCAGCGCCGCTTGCTCCATTTCCAGACCGAGGCGCAGCGTCAGCATCCGCCGCAGGTACTTCGATTCGGCGCCGAAGCGGCGCTGCATGTCTTCGTAGACGGCGATGCGTTCTTCGTGTTGCTTGATTTGTTCACGGGCCAGGTTGGGGACGTTGGCGGGTTCGCCGAGTTCGTTGAAGAACAGTTTCATCTCGGCGATGTCGCGCATTTCGAAGTGTTCGTGGGTGGGCGCGGCGAGCCAGGAGCGGATGGCGTCGCGGCCCGCGGGCGTGATGCTGTAGATCTTGCGGCGCCGGCCGGTCTGCTCGGTTTCGACGGACAGCAGGCCCATGCGTTCGAGCCGCTCGGGCTCGGAGTAGAGCTGCGCGTGGGGGAACGACCAGAAGTACCCCACCGAGTGGCCCACCGCCCGCTTCAGGTCGTAGGGCGTGGACGGCCCGCGCAGGCCGATCGTTCCCAGCACCACGTACGAGGTCGTGCTCAACCGTCCGCTTGACATGCCCCCGACCCTACCGTAATTTCTGCGATAGTCCGAAACAGATCATACGAATCAGATCATCTGAGCGGAGTGCGCCCGATGGACTTGGTGAGGTCCTTCCGCTGGACGGCCGAGCGGTATCCCCATCGCCGCGCCGTCGGCGGGCGGCGGCCGATGACGTACGCCCAGTGGGACGAGCACACGGATCGGCTCGCGGGCGCGCTGGTGGGCCTCGGCGTGCGGCCGGGCGATCACGTCGCCCTGCTGCTGGCCGGGGGTGAACCGCTGGCCAGCCTGCACCTTGCCGCGCAGAAGGTCGGTGCGATCTCGGTGCCGCTGTCCACGCGGTTCGCCGCCGACGACGTCGCCTACTGCCTGCGCGACTGCACTCCCACGCTCCTCGTCACCGACTCCTCCACCGAGGCGACCGTCGCCGGCATCGACGGGTTGCCCGCCCGCGCGCACGCCGGCGAACCGCTCGACGCGCCCGCCGGGGTGGTGCCACTCGCCCGGCTGCTCGACACCGGAGCACCGAACCACCTCCCCGCCGACGACGACACCAGCGTCATGCTCTACACGTCCGGCACCACCGGCCGTCCGAAAGGCGTGCCACGAACCCACTCCGCCGAACACTCCGCGGCGGTCGCGCACCTGATCCAGACGCAGCACCGGCCCGGCGAGGTTTCGCTCGGTGTGATGCCGATGTTCCACACCATGGGCATGCGGGTCCTGCTCGCCGGGATCGTCGCCGCGGGCACGTGGGTGCCGCAGGAGAAGTTCAACGCCGAGGAGTCGCTGGAGCTCATCACGGAGGAAGGTGTCAGTGCGCTCTACCTGGTGCCCACCGCCTACTGGTCGCTCGTCCACACAGGACGGCTCGCCGAGGCGAAATCCGTGCGGCGCCTGGCGTACGCGGGTGCGTCGATGACACCGGCGCTGGCGGAACGGCTCGACGCCGAGCTGCACCCCGACGTGTTCGTGAACCACTTCGGCAGCACGGAGATCTACACCTTCACGATCGGCCCCGACGTGCGCCGCAAACCAGGCTGTGCCGGCCGCGCCGGGGTCTTCTCCCGCGTCCGCCTGGTCAGCCCCGCGGAGGGCGCCACACCCGACGATGTCGTCGCGCCCGGCGAGCCCGGCCAGGTCGCCGTGTCGATGGAGAGCCCGGAGGCGTTCCGTGGCTACTGGCACCGGCCCGACGCCGACGCGAAGGCGCTGCACTCCGGCTGGTACTTCACCGGAGACCTCGCCACCGAGGACGAAGACGGTGACCTGTGGGTCGCGGGCCGGGTCGACGACATGATCAATTCCGGTGGCGAGAACATCTACCCCGAGGACATCGAGGACGCGCTGGTGCGCTGTCCCGCGGTCGACGAGGTCGTGGTCGCCGGACTGCCGGACGACCGGTGGGGCAGCGCCGTCACGGCGTTCGTCGTGCCCAGCAGTGGGCGCACGCCCGCCGAAACGCTGGCCCAGCTGGAAAACTACGCCCGCGAACGGTCGGGACTGCCGTCGCTCAAACGCCCGAAGCGCTACCTCGCCGTCGACGGGATCCCGAAGTCGGCCGTGGGCAAGATCCTGCGCCGCGAGCTGACCGCCGGCCGCTACCAGGAGCTGGCGCGGCTCGTGCCGGGAAAGGACGGCGCATGACGACGGCGCGCGTCGAAGACGTCCCGCTGCTGTGCGGCCGCGGCCAATTCCTCGACGATCTCGATCCGACCCGCGGCGCGCTCGTCGCCACGGTCGTGCGCAGCCCGCACCCGCACGCGCGCATCCGCTCGGTAGACCTCTCGCGCGCCCGTGCGCACCCGGGCGTCGCGGCCGCACTCGGACCGGACGAGGTGCTCGCCGCGCTCAAGCCGTTTCCGTTGTCGCTCAAGACTCCCATCCGCTACTACCCCGTCGGCACGGACAAGGTCCGATTCGTCGGCGAACCGGTGGCCGTCGTCGTCGCGGCCGACCGCTACACGGCGGAAGACGCAGCTGAACTGGTCGAAGTGGACTACGAGCCGCTGCCCGCAGTCGTCGACACCCTCAGTGCGATCGACGACGGCGCGCCGGTGCTGCACGAAGAGGTCGGTGGCAACGTCGCGACGGACCGCACCTTCACGTTCGGCCCGGTCGACGGGCTCTTCGCCGGCGCGGCGCACGTGATCACCGGCGAATACAGCTTCCCGCGTTATACCTCGGCGCCCATGGAGTGCTACTCGGTGATCGCCGAGTGGCTCGAAGACGCCGACGGGCCGGCGGTTTCGGCGTGGGCGAACTTCCATGGCCCGTTCTCCATGGTGCCCGTGCTCGCGGCCGGGCTGGGTCTGCCGACCTCGCGCGTGCGGTTGCGCGTGCCCGCGGACATCGGCGGCAGCTTCGGCATCAAGTCGGGCATCTACCCGTACGTCGCGTTGATGGCGCTGGCCAGCAAGCACTGCGGCCGGCCGGTGCGCTGGACCGAGGACCGCGTGGAGCACCTGCTGTCCAGCTCCGCCGGGTCGGACCGGCGGATGCGGTTCGAGGCCGCGGTCGCCGCCGACGGCCGGATCGAGGCGGTGCGCGCGGACCTGATCGACAACGTCGGCGCGTATTTGCGCCCGCCGGAGCCGAGTACGCTCTACCGCTGCTTCGGCAACATCACCGGCGCGTACGGCATCGAAGCCGTGGAGATCCGCGCCCGCGCGGTCGTCACGAACAAGACACCGACGGGACTCAACCGCGGGTTCGGCGGGCAGCAGTTGTACTTCGGGCTCGAACGGATCGTGGACCGCGTCGCCCGCGAGCTCGACCTCGATCCGGCGGAACTGCGGCGGCGCAACCTGATCCCGGCCGGCACGTTCCCGTACCACACGCCCAGTGGCGGCGTGTACGACTCGGGCGACTATCCGCGGGCGTTCGAGCTGGCCCTGCGCAACGCCGACTACGAAAAGCTGCGGGAACGGCAACGCCAGGCCCGCGAGGCCGGCGAGCTGTTCGGCATCGGGATGGCGACGATCGTCGACCCGTCGGCCACCAACATCGGGTACGTCGGTCTCGCAACGCCGGCCGAGCAACGCGCCGCCGGACGTGGGAAGTCGGGCAGCACCGAGCACGTGCGGATCAGCGTGGACCCGCAGGGCGTCGTGTCAGTGCTACTCGGCACCGTGCCGCAGGGGCAGGGACACGCCACGGTCGCGCGCGACGTCGTGGCGCGACGGCTGGGGCTGCCGGTCGAAGCCGTCCGCCCGGTCGTGGAGATGGACACCGCCACCACGCCGTGGACCATCACCTCGGGCAGCTATTCCTCACGCTTCGCTCCCCTGCTCACCAGCGCACTCGTCGCCGCGGCGGACAAGATCGCCGGCACGATCCGTACCGCGGCCGGCGTGCTGCTCGGCACCGACCCGGCCGAACTGGAGCTTGCGGACGGGTTCGTCCGCAAACGCAGCGACCCCGCCGATCGGGTCGCGTTCCGGCACGCGGCCGGGCTCGTGCACTGGGACCCGGGTGCACTGCCGGACGGCGTTTCCGCGCGGCTCTACGAAGAAGCCGCGTTCAACCCGCCCCAGGCGAAGGCACCGTCCACAGGGGACCAGATCAACTCGAGCCTGTGTTACGGGTTCGTCGCCGAGGTTGTCGCGGTGCGCATCGATCCGGTGAGCCTCGCCGTCGGGGTGGAGCTGGTGTCCACGGTGCACGACGCCGGCACGATCCTGAACCCGAAGCTCCTCGAAGGCCAGGTCCACGGCGCGCTCGCACACGCACTCGGCGGCGCGCTGTACGAAGAGCTGCACTACGCCGAATCCGGCCAGCCGACGTCCGCGACCTTCATGGACTACCTGTGCCCCACCAGCGCGGAAGCGAGCTACCCGCTGGTCAGCGACCACCTCGAAACACCGTCGCCGTTCACCACGCTCGGCGCGAAGGGCTGTGGGGAGGGCTCCAGCATGAGCCTGCCCGTGGCCATCGCCAACGCGGTGGCCGACGCGCTCGGCGTCGAGGTCACGTCCCTGCCCCTGCACGGCACCGTCGTGCACGAACTACTGGAGAGGAAGGCCTGATGGCGCTCACCGGAGGCGAGATCCGGCTGGACCGCACGCACGAGGGGCAGGTCGCCGAGCTGACCCTCTCGCACGGCCGCTTCACGATCATCACGTGGGAAATGCGCGAGCGCATGGCGGAGGTGTTCGCCGAGATCGACACCGACGACGACGTGCGCGTCGTCGTCGTCAAGTCCGACGGCGAGCACTTCTCCTCGGGCGGTGACATTCCCGGCTTCATGGAGGTCGAGCCGGTCGATTTCACCGATCTCGGCCACAACGTGACCGCACCTTCGCGCAGCAAGAAGATCGTGGTCGCGGCGGTCGACGGCTACTGCTTCGGTGTCGGTCTCGAACTCGTGCTCTCGACCGACATCCGCCTCGCCACTCCGCGCAGCCGCTTCGCGCTGCCGGAGATGAAGCTCGGCATGATCCCCGGCAGCGGCGGCACGCAGCGGCTATCCCGCCTGATCGGGTTGTCGCGCGCCAAGTTCCACGTGCTCACCGGCGAGCGGATCACCGGTGAGCAGGCGCTGGAGTGGGGTCTCGTGGCCAAGCTCGCCGACGACCGCGAAGCGCTCTACGCCGAGACGGACAGGCTCGTCGAGACGCTGCTCGGTTACTCCCCCATGGCGGCGCGCACCGCGAAGGAAGTGCTCGACAAGGGCATCGACGGGCCGCTGTACACCGGGATCGAGCTCGAGCGCAAGGCCTACGCGATGTTGCGCGCCAGTCACGATTTCGCGGAGGGCGTGGCCGCGTTCACCGAGAAGCGGGCCCCGAAGTTCCAGGGGCGCTGAGCCGTGAAAGCAGCCCCGTTCGCCTACGTGCGCCCCGCGACGCTCGACGACGCCGTCGCCGAGCTCGTGCGCAGCCGGGGTGAGGGGAAGGTACTCGCGGGTGGGCAGTCGCTCGTGCCGATCCTGGCGATGCGCCTCGCCCGTCCGTCCACCGTGGTCGACATCGGTGCACTGTCCGAACTGGACTACGTGCGCCGTGAAGGCGACGAGCTGGTGATCGGTGCGCTGGTGCGCCAGCGGGCGCTGGAGGCGCACCCGCTGACGGCCGGCGTTCCGTTGCTGCGCCTGGCGCTGCCGTGGATCGGGCACCGCGAGCTGCGCAGCCGCGGCACGGTGTGCGGCAGCATCGCGCACGCCGATCCCGCCGCCGAGCTGCCCGCGGTCGCCGCCTGTCTCGGGGCGAAGCTGGAGATCGCCGGGCCGCAGGGCCGCCGCACGGTCACCGCCGGCGAGTTCTTCCAGGGTGCCATGGCCACCGCCGTCGGGCCGCAGGACGTGCTGGCCGCCTCGCGTTTCCCGCTCGCCCGCGCGGGCGAAGGGTTCGGCTTCGCCGAGATCGCCCGCCGCCACGGCGATTTTGCGCTCGCCGGCGTCGTCACCCGCGCTCGCGCCGGTGGCGAAGCGGTGCTGACCGCGTTCGGTGTCTCCGATCGCCCGGTCACCCGCGACGTCACCGGGCTCGACGACGACGCGCTGGCCGAGCTAGCGCGCGGCCTCGTCGACACCGCGGGCGACGCGCACGGTTCGCGCGAATACCGGCAACGGCTCGTGGCCGCGCTCGCCGTGCGCGAAGTTGCGCGGGCCCGCCGCGAGGCGGAGGGAGGGCCCGCATGACGCTCCCCCGGCCGGTGCGCGCCGAGGCGGGCGAGCCCGTCGACGTGACCATGACCGTGAACGGCACACAGGTCACGCTGGCGTTGCCCGCCCGCGTGACCCTCGCCGACGCGCTGCGCGACCACCTCGGCCTCACCGGCACGCACCTCGGCTGCGAGCACGGCGTGTGCGGCATGTGCACCGTGCTGGTCGACGGCTCGGCCGCGCGTGCTTGCCTGCTGTTCGCCTGCCAGCTCGACGGCGCCGACATCGTGACCGTCGAAGGCCTCGGCACCCCTAGCGACCTGCACCCGCTGCAACAGGCCTTCGGCGAGAACCACGCGCTGCAGTGCGGCTTCTGCACCCCCGGCTTCCTGCTGTCGTCCTACGACCTGCTGGCGAGCAAGCCCGACGTCGCCGAGGAGGACCTGCCGGTCGAGCTGTCGGGCGTGCTGTGCCGCTGCACCGGATACCGCAACATCCTCACCGCCGTGTCGGAGGTCGCGCACGCGCACCGCGACGGGATCCCGGCGCCGCGCAACTGCGGGCAGCACGTGCTGCTCGGCCACACCGCCGCGAAACCCACGGACGCGGCGGCAGCCGACGACGCCGTCGTCGCGCGTGAGATCGAGCTGCCGCAAGGGGAACCGACGTTCACCGTCGAGGTCACCCAAGAGCTCGCCGCGTCGCTGGAGCAGACGTGGCGGGTCCTCGACGACATCGACCTGGTGGCCGCCTGCCTGCCCGGCGCGGAGATCACCGAGCACCTCGACGACGATCGCCACCGCGGCCGGGCCCGCGTGTCCGTCGGCCCCATCCGGCTGTCGTTCGCCGGGCTCGCGCAGGTCACCGAACGCGACGCGCGGTCGCACCGGCTGCGCGTGATCGGACAGGGCGAGGACGCCGGAGGCGGGGGAACCCAGGCCGACATCCTGCTACTGGCCGAAGAAACCGACGCCGGCACGCGGCTCAAGGCGTCCGCGCGGGTGTACCTGACCGGCCGGATAGCGCAGTTCGGCCGGGCGCTGGCGGGCGACGTGAGCCGGCGCATGTTCGAGCAGTTCGCCGCGGCCGTCGAGGAAACCGCGGTGTCCGGCACGCGCACCGCGGCACCGAAGCCGCCCGGCGCGCTGGCACTCCTCGGAGCCACTCTCGTCGCAAAAGCGCGAGAATGGGGCCGGCGCATGCGCCGCGCCGAGCACAGCCCACGAAATTCACATCCGAAGGGGACTCAACGATGAGTTCAACCGCCTCGATCGACAAGCTCCTCAGTACCGCCGTGGCCAACGGAGACGTGCCCAACGTCGTCGCCGTCGCGGCCGACCGCGACGGCATCGTCTACGAAGGAGCCGCCGGCCCGCGTGCCGTCGGCAGCCCCGACGCGGCGTCGGCCGACACCCACTTCCGCATCATGTCGATGACCAAGATGGTCACGACCACCGCCGCACTGCAGCTGGCCGACCTTGGCCGCCTCGAGCTCGACGCGCCCGTCGAGCGCTACCGGCCCGAGTTCGCCGACGTAAAGGTGCTCACCGGCTTCGACGGCGACACCCCGCAGCTGCGCGCGCCCGCTTCACAGGCGACGGTCCGGCAGCTGATGACCCACACGTCGGGCCTGAGCTACTGGTTCTGGAACTCCGACATCGTGAAGTGGGAGGCCACCACCGGAATCCCGAATGTACTGGCGGGCCAGGAGATCGTGTTCACCGCACCCATGATCGCCGACCCCGGCACGCGGGTGGAGTACGGCACGAACACCGACTGGCTGGGCCGGGTCGTCGAAGCCGTGTCGGGCCTGACGCTCGACAAGTACTTCGCCGAGCACATCACCGGACCGCTGGGAATGACCGAGACCTCGTTCGCCCCCACGGCGGCGCAGCGCGCGAACCTCGCGCCGATCCACGTGCTGGACGAGGACGGCAAGTGGGTCGCGAGCGACATCAACATCCCGGAGAAGCCCGAGTACTGGACCGGCGGCCACGGCCTGTACTCGACCCCGCACGACTACCTGAAGTTCCAGCGCATGCTGCTCGGCGGCGGCACGTTCGACGGCACGAAGATCCTCGATGCGTCCACTGTGGACGCCGCCTTCACCAACCAGATCGGTGCGCTGACCTTCCCCGAGCACATCGCCACGGCCGACCCGGCGTCGTCACACGACCTCGACCTCGGGCCGGGCTACAAGTGGGGCCTCGGGCTTCTGCTCAACGGCGAGCAGGCGCCGGGGATGCGCGCTGCCGGCAGCGGTACGTGGGCCGGGCTGTGCAACTCGTTCTTCTGGGTCGACCGCGAAACGGGGGTGACAGGCGCGATCTTCAGCCAGTCGCTGCCGTTCGTCCCACCGCCGTTCATGAAGCTGTACGCAGACTTCGAACGCGCGCTCTACGCCGCACTCTGAGCACGGCCGGACCCGGCCGGGTGCCGCACACCCGGCCGGGCCGTCATCGCGCTACCCTCGGTGCGCTGCGGGCACTGCGAAGAGGGAGACGTGCACATGCCGGCTGACGCCGCCGACCCGAACACCCCCGTTGGTCTGGACCATACCCGGGCGAGCATCGCGCGGATGTACGATTACGCGCTCGGCGGGAGCGACTGGTACGAAGTCGACCGGATCGAACTCGAACGGCTCAAAGGCGTGATGCCGGAGATCGTCGACCTCGCAGTCGAAAACCGACGTTTTCTCATCAGGCTCACGCGGTTTTTGTCCGAGCAGGCCGGAATCACCCAGTTCCTCGACCTCGGCTCGGGCCTGCCCACGGCGGAGAACGTGCACCAGGTCGTGCAACGCGTGGATCCGCAGTCGAAAGTCGTGTACGTGGACCACGACCCGGTGGTGACCGCGCACGGGCGCGCGCTACTGGAGGAGAACGAGCAGACCCGCTTTATCGAGGGCGACCTGTTCGACCCGCGCGGCATCCTCGACCACGACGTCGTGCGCGGCCATCTCGACTGGACGCGGCCGATCGGTCTGCTGTTCATCGCAACCCTGCACCATCACCAGGGTGAGCGCGGGCGGGCGGCCGAGGTGACGAAGGAGTTCATCAACGCCCTTCCGCCGGGTTCGTACGTCGCCATCTCCCACATCTTCGACCCCGGCGAAGGCTCCGACAGCGAGGCGATGCGCGCGTTCGAGGCGGCCGTCGCCCGCGGCTCCCTCGGCGGCGCGACGGCCCGCACGCGCGAGGAGATCGTGGAGCTGTTCCACGGGCTCGAACTCGTGGAACCCGGCGTGGTGGAACTCGTGAACTGGTGGCCCGACGGCCCGCGGCTGCGGCCGATGAACATCGCACAGCGGCTCATCGTGGGCGCACTGGCCCGCAAACCGTGACGGGGCGATCTTCGTAGAACCGATTCTGGCCGATCCGTCCGATCGACCGCGGTGGGCGGGCCGGCGCACCGGTGGCGAAGTCGACGCTCGGCCACCTCAAGACACTCCGCCAAAGACACCCTGCTGAAAGACACTCCGCGGAGCAGGTGCCACGACCGCCGGGAGGACCGCACCCACTTCGTCACACTTCGCCGCGCCGATCCGGACGATGCTTCCCCGGACGGCTCGACGCGGTGCGGAGGCGGCCGGACACGGGCGGCGGCTCGACAGGCCCGACCCAGAGACCTAACCTCACTAGAGCGATCTCTCTAGTGGGAGGTGTCATGGCGACTGTGGAGCTGTCCGCGGGACCGGTCGACTACGTCGACACCGGCGGCGATGGGCCCGTGGTCGTGTTCACCCACGGGTTCCCGATGAGCGCGACCCAGTGGCGGAAGGTCGTGCCGCTGCTGCCGGGGTATCGGTGTGTGCTGCCGACATTGCCGATGGGTGCGCACCGAAACCCGATGCGCCGGGACGCGGACCTGTCGGAACGCGGGCAGGCGCTGCTGGTCGCGGAGCTGCTGGAGCGGCTGGACCTTCGCGACGTCACGCTCGTCATGAACGACTGGGGCGGCCCGCAGTTCCTCGTCTCCGAGGGGCGGGCCGACCGGGTGGGACGGCTGGTGTTGGTGGCGTGCGAGGCGTTCGACAACTTCCCGCCGCCGCAGGCCAGGCTGATGGCGCAGGTCGTCAAGGTGCCGGGCGGCGCGTGGCTGCTGATGCAGCTGGTGCGCACGAAACTCTTCCGCCACCACAAGAAGGCCTACGGCGTCCTCAGCAAGCACGGCGTGCCCGACGACGTGCTCGACGGCTGGTTCGGCCCGGCCACCCGAGACCGAAGGATCCGCCGGGATCTCGCCAAGTTCGCGTCGTCAGCCCCGCACCGGGACGTGCTGCTGCGCTGGAGTGCCCGGCTCACCAACTTCGATCGGCCCGTTCTCGTCGTCTGGGCGCCGGAGGACCGGATGATGCCACGCGCGCACGGCCGCCGTCTCGCGGAGCTCTTCCCCCAGGGCCGGCTCGTGGAGATCACGGATTCGTGGACGCTCATTCCGGAAGATCAGCCGGAACACCTCGCCGAGGTGCTGCTGGAGTTCCTGCCGCCTTCAGGGTGAGCGCGTCGGGTTGAGTTTCAGGACTGTCCGTTTGGAGTCACGGTGCCCGGGTAAGCCGCGGGGGCACGCAACAGTCCGATGAAGGGAACCCCGATGAGCACGATCACCGAACACGTCGACGTGCGGGCCCCGGTTTCCGCCGTCTACAACCAGTGGACGCAGTTCGAGTCGTTCCCGCGGTTCATGGCGGACGTGGAGGAAATCCGGCAGCTCGACGCGACGCACACCCATTGGAAGGTCGCGATCGGGGGCATCACCCGTGAGTTCGACGCGACCATCACCGAACAGCACCCGGACGAGCGGGTCGCCTGGGCGTCGGACTCCGGCCCGACCCACGCGGGCGTCATCACCTTCCACCGCCTCGACGACGAGACCACCCGCGTGACCGCGCAAATGGACCTCGACGCCGAAGGGTTCGCGGAGAAGGCGGCCGACAAGCTCGGCCTCCTCGACCGCAGGGTCAAGGACGACCTGGAACGCTTCAAGACGTTCCTCGAACACCGCGACGCGCAGGAGACCGGCTCCTGGCGCGGCGACGTGACGCCGCCGCCCCAGAAGTGACCAGCCGGCTCATCGCCATCACGGTGGACTGCCGCCACGCAGAGGCGCTCGCGGAGTTCTGGCGGCACGCCCTGGATTACCCCGAGACCTCGCGCTGGACCGACAGCCACGGCGTCACGTACGTCGAGCTCAAAGCGCCGGACCGGCCGTCGATGTTGTTCCAGCCTGTGCCCGAGCGCAAAACGGTGAAGAACCGCCTGCACCTCGACCTCGCTCCGCACGGCATCGAACAACGCGACGAGGTCGAACGCCTGGTGACCCTGGGCGCGACGCTGCTCGAAGACCCGGACGACGATCCCTGGATCGTCCTCGCCGATCCGGAGGGCAACGAGTTCTGTGTCCTGCCCCAGCGGTGACGCCCTGCCCCAGCGGTGACGCCCTGCCCCGACGGTGACGCCCTGCCCCGACGGTGACGCACACCGTCGCGCGCGCACCAGCGGGGTACGTCGTCGCGAACGCGTTTACCCAGGTCCGGCCGGAAACCCGCGACGCAAAAACTGTTGAGCAGCTCTCCGGCGGGTATGCGGAAGGGAGCAACCCCGTTGGGAGCACTCCGATGATCACCCATGACCTCGTCACCGTGTTGAACGAGGATCACCTGCAGCTCAGCCGCATTTGTACCGAGCTGGAGATCGGGCCCGGCAGCCCCGAGAACCGCCGAGAGCTCGCCGATCACTTGATCGCGCAGCTGGTACGTCACCAAGTGGGCGAAGAACCTCATCTCCCGCCCGGCCCGGCACTCGCCGGTGCGGAAGACCTGATGCGGCGCCTCGAGGCGCTGGGCCCCCAGGACGCCCGGTTCGAGCGAGTGCTCTCGCAACTGATCCGCGCTGTACGGCTGCATCTGCGCGAAAGCGGCTTGACCCGGCTGCGGGCCCGCTACAGCGCGGCCCGGCTACGCGAACTCGGTGCCGAGGTGGTGGACCGCCGCACCACGAGCAGGTCAGTACCACACCCGGCGATCGCGGACCGGGCACCGGCTGCGCGCGTGCTGCGGACCGGCCGCGGGTTCGTGGATCGGGCGCGGGCGGCGGCCTCCGTCGGCTGACGTAGTTTCGGTTCACGCGAGCCGGGTACGCGCCGATCATGAGCGACGACGTCCAGCCCACCGTGACGGTCCGGCCGTACGCGAGCCCACTGCCGCTGGGGTTCTTCTGTTTCGGCGTCGGCATGGCGCTGCTCGGCGGCATCGGGTTCGGGCTCGTCGACGGCGACGACGTGCGCACGGCAGGCGTCCTGCTCGCCGGGTTCGTCTTCCCGCTCGAGTTCCTCGCCGCGATCGGCGCGTTCCTCACCCGCGACACCGGCGCCGCGGCCGCCCTCGGCCTCTTCTCGACGTCGTGGCTCGGACTGGGCGCGGTCCACATCATCGCGCCGCAGCAGCACAGCAGCATCGCCCTCGGCTTCTACCTGGGAGCGTTCACGCTCGCGCTGGTGCCGCTGATCGTCGTCGCGTTCCTGGGCAAGAGGCTGCTCGGGATCGTGCTCACCGTCTCCGCGATCCGTTCGGCGCTGTCGGCGGCGAGCCAGTTCGGGGCGCCCGAGGTAGTGCAGCGCGCCAGCGGCTGGGTGGCCTTCGTGATCTTCGCACTGGCGCTGTACGCGGGCACGGCGTTCCTGCTCGAAGACGTCCGTCAGCGCACCACACTCCCCATCCTGCGCCGGGCCGGGGCTCGGCAAGCCCTCGAAGCCGATCGCCCCCGGCGCAACGCCCGCTTGCCCCGCGAAGCGGGCGTGCGCGACCAGCTGTGAGCCGACGTGTAGCCCTCGGCGGGAGCGGGTAGCCGCCGCGCAGGCGGCGAGCGGATGTGGAGGCAACCGTGACGGACGTGAGGAGCAGGCCGGAACCGATCGTGCTCGGACCGCGGCGAGCGCCGCGCGGATCGGTGTTGCTGAGCTTCGTGCGAACGACCGATCCGAAGAAGATCGGGTTGCTGTACCTAACCACCGCCATGTGCTTCTTCCTGGTGGGCGGCGCCATGGCGCTGTTGATGCGAGCGGAGCTCGCGCGCCCCGGGCTGCAATTCTTGTCGCAAGAGCAGTACAACCAACTGTTCACCATGCACGGCACGATCATGCTGCTGCTCTACGCGACCCCGATCATCTTCGGCTTCGCCAACTACATCCTGCCGTTGCAGATCGGAGCCCCGGACGTCGCGTTTCCACGGCTCAACGCGTTCTCCTATTGGCTCTATCTGTTCGGCGCCATCATCGTGGTGAGCGCGTTCATCACGCCGGGGGGCGCGCCCGACTTCGGCTGGACCGCTTACACGCCGCTGTCGGACGCGGTGCACTCCCCCGGTATCGGCGGAGACTTGTGGATCATGGGACTGATCGTCTCAGGGCTCGGGACGATCCTCGGCGCCGTCAACATGCTCACGACGATCGTGTGCCTTCGGGCGCCGGGAATGACGATGTTCCGGCTGCCACTGTTCACCTGGAACATCTTCTTCACCGCCGTGCTGATCCTGTTCGCGTTCCCGATCCTCACCGCGGCGCTGTTCGGGCTGGAAGCCGATCGCCAGCTCGGCGCCCACGTGTTCGATCCCGCCAACGGCGGCGCCATCCTCTGGCAGCACCTGTTCTGGTTCTTCGGCCACCCCGAGGTCTACATCGTGGCGCTGCCGTTCTTCGGCATCGTCACCGAGATCATCCCCGTGTTCAGCCGCAAACCGCTCTACGGCTACCGGCTGATGGTGTTCGCGACCGTCGGCATCACCGCCCTGTCGGCGACCGTGTGGGCGCACCACATGTTCGCCACCGGCGCGGTTCTGCTGCCGTTCTTCTCGATCCTCACCTTCCTGATCGCCGTGCCGACGGGGATAAAGTTCTTCAACTGGATCGGCACCATGTGGAAGGGCACGCTCAGCTTCGAAACACCGATGCTGTGGTCGGTGGGATTCATGGTCACGTTCCTGCTCGGTGGTCTTACCGGCGTCATTCTCGCGGCGCCTGCACTGGATTTCCACGTCACCGACTCGTATTTCGTCGTCGCGCATTTCCACTACGTCCTCTTCGGCACGATCGTGTTCGCCACCTTCGCCGGGATCTACTTCTGGTTCCCGAAGATGACCGGCCGCATGCTCGACGAGGGCCTCGGCAAATGGCAGTTCTGGCTCACGTTCGTCGGTTTCCACGGCACGTTCCTCGTGCAGCACTGGCTCGGCGCCGAAGGCATGCCCCGCCGCTACGCCGACTACCTCGCCAGCGACGGGTTCACCCTCCTCAACACCGTTTCGACGATCAGTTCGTTCGTGCTCGGCGCCTCGATGCTGCCGTTCATCTGGAACGTCGTGAAGAGCTACCGCTTCGGTGAGGTCGTCCAGGTCGACGACCCGTGGGGCTTCGGCAATTCGCTCGAGTGGGCCACGACGTGCCCGCCGCCGCGGCACAACTTCCACGAACTGCCGCGCATCCGGTCCGAACGGCCGGCGTTCGAGCTGCACTATCCCGCGATGGTCGAGCGCGTGGAGCAGGAAAAACACGTCGCCCGGCGCGAGCGCCACCGCGTCAGGATGTAGGAGCCGCGGTATGAGCAAGGTCGAGGACGTACTGGCCGAGTACGGCACGACCCATGCCGAGCAGGCCGGTATCAAGCTCGCCGACAAGCCGAAGCCGCTGTACCAGCTGCTGGTTCTGACCACGCTGATGTCGGCGCGCATCGGCACCGACATCGCGGTGGCCGCGGCGAAGGAACTGTTCAAGGCCGGTTGGCGGACCCCACAGGCGCTGCGCGGCTCCGAGTGGATCGACCGAGTGCACGCTCTGGGGCGCGGCCACTACGTGCGCTACGACGAGAGCACCGCCCGCTACCTCGCCGACAGCGCGGAGTTCCTGCGCGAGCGCTACCACGACGACCTGCGCGGCCTCGCCGAAGCCGCCGACGAGTCCGTGCAGAAGCTCCGGAGGCTCCTCACGGAGTTCCCCCGGATCGGCCCGACGGGCGCGCAGATCTTCTGCCAGGAAGTGCAGGCGGTGTGGCCGTGGGTGCGGCCCTTCTTCGACCAGCGTGCTCTCGACGGCGCACGCAAGGCCGGCCTGCCGACGGAGCCCGAGGAGCTACTGGCGCTCGTCCCCGGCGACGACGTCGCTCGCCTGGCGGCCGCGCTCGTGCAGGTCAGCCTGCACGGCAAGAAGAGCTGAGGGCTACTCGCGCCCCGCCAGCCGCTCCCGCTGGGGCACTACGACGTACTTCGGGTCCTTCGCCGACTCGACGCCGGCCTGGTATACCCCGAAGCGCGTGCACAGGCCCGCCGCCAGGTAGGCCGCACCACCGGCCACCGCGGCGACCTTGCTGCGGCGTCCGGCCAGCGACAGCGCGGCGCCCGCGGCGGTCAACGCCCGGGCGGCTTTGAGCAGCTTGCCCGCCCGGCCGGCGCGGTACGGTTCGGACACCACACCCAGACCGTGCTCGATCCGCTGCGCCACCGCGAGTTCGGCCGCCGCGCCGACGAGCCCCGCGGTGACGACGGGTCCGATCTCCTCGCGCGGCGCCGCGATCAAGGCGGCACCGGCCCCGCTGGTCAGTGCGCTTCCCGCGAACAGGAACGGCAAGTGCCGTCGGGCTTCGTGCCACGACGGAGTCGCGGTGTCGGCCAGCAGCACCGCGGTGTAAGTACACATCGCCGGGCCCGCGACGCCCGCGGCGGCGCCCGCGAGTTTCCCGATCGGGCGCACCAGCCCCGTTTCCGCCGAGGCGGCCGACACCGCGGCCAGGCCCGAGAACGGCGCGAGGATCCACGATCCCACCGAAAGCGGCGACGTCGGCTTCAGCACGCGCAGCATATTCAGGAACCGGGCCGGCCGCCCGAGGTCGTGGATCAGCGCGACCACGCTCGCGCTCGCCCCGCCGGCCGCAACGAGCCTGCCGACGCGCGCGAGCCGGTGCCGGCCGGTCAGCGCGGCGAGGCTCGCGATCGTCGCCGAGGAACCGGCGGCACCGCCGAGGAACAGGTACAGCGGCACGTCCGGCTGTTTCCACGCCGGTTCCTTGAGGATCGGCCGCCCGTAGTAGGAAGTGAACTCGACCGGCTCGACCATGGTCCGTTCGGCGCGCGGGCTCATCGGCGCCGCCCCAGGAACGAGACCACCAGCGTCCCCGCGACACCGAGCGCCGCGGCCGCCGCGTGTTTCCACATCTGCGGCAGGTGTTTCGTCGGCACGACGGGGTCGGGAGGGAAGCCGTAGACCTCCGGTTCGTCCAGCAGCAGGAAGAACGCACCGTTGCCGCCGACACCGTCGTCCGGGTCTCGCCCGTAGAGCCGTGCTTCGCCGACGCCCGCCTCGTGGAGCTCCGCCACTCGCGCGTCGGCCCGCTCGCGCAGTTCGTCGAGCTCGCCGAACTGGATCGACTCGGTCGGGCAAGCCTTGGCGCACGCGGGTTCCAGCCCCGCGCCGAGCCGGTCGTAGCACAGGGTGCACTTGAACGCGCGGCCGTCGGATTCGCGCTTCTCGATCACGCCGTACGGGCACGCGGGCACGCAGTAGCCGCAGCCGTTGCAGATGTCCTGCTGGACCACGACCGTGTCGAACTCCGTGCGGAACAACGCGCCGGTCGGGCACACGTCGAGGCACCCGGCGTTCGTGCAGTGCTTGCATACGTCACTCGACATCAACCAGCGCATGCCCGGTTCTCCGGACTCCGGCGCGCCGACCCCCGGCATCCCGAGGTCCACCGAGGGCGGGCCCGCCGGCACGTCCTGCTCGATGAACGCGACGTGCCGCCACGCGTCGGCCCCCAGGTCGCCGGTGTTGTCGTACGAGGTGCCGAGCAGGTCGAGGTCGCGGCCGGGGACGTCGTTCCACTCCTTGCACGCGACCTCGCAGGCCTTGCACCCGATGCACACGGTCGTGTCGGTGAAAAACCCCATCCGGGGCTGCGCGCCGTACTCAGCCATCGGCCCTCCTGCGGTAGTCCTCGACCAGCTCCAGCAACGCCGGCCCGCGCGGGCGCCGGCCGGGGACGATGTCGCACGTGGCCGCTTTCGACTCCTGGATGTGCACGTTGGGGTCCATCACCACGCCGAGCAGGTCGTTGGCCGCGTCGCCACGCGAAAGCCCGTTCGGGCCCCAGTGGTACGGGAGCCCGACCTGGTGGATCGTGCGGCCCCGCACCTTGAGTGGTTTCATCCGCGAGGTCACCAGCACCCGCGCCTCGATCGCCGTGCGGGCCGAGACGATGGTGGCCCACCCCCCGTTCTCGAGTCCACGTTCGGCCGCGAGCTCCGGGGAGACCTCGCAGAAGAACTCGGGTTGCAGCTCCGAGAGGTAGGGCAGCGTACGGCTCATCCCGCCTGCGGTGTGGTGCTCGGTGAGCCGGTAGGTGGTGAACACGTACGGGTACACCGGGCTGCGCGCCGCGTTGTACGGATTCGCCGGCGAGTCCAGCGTCTGGCGTGCCGGATTGTCCTGCTGCGCGTAGAGCGGATTGTCCACTGGGGACTCGAACGGTTCGTAGTGCGTGGGCAGGGGCCCGTCCGCGAGTCCCGCGGGTACGTACAGCCAGGCGCGGCCGTCGGTCTGCATGATGAACGGGTCGGCGCCGCCGATCGCGTCCTGTGCCTTGGCCCCTTCGGGCGGTACGTAGTCCGGCCGTTTGGTCACCTCGAAATCCGGCACGTCCGGGCCGGCCCAGCGGCCGGCTTCCTCGTCCCACCACAGGTACTTCTTGCGCTCGCTCCACGGTTTCCCGGCCGGGTCGGCCGAGGCGCGGTTGTAGATGATGCGCCGGTTCGCGGGCCACGCCCAGGCCCATTTCGCGGCGACCCAGTCCTGCTCCGATCCGGGTGTGCGGTCGGCCGCGTGGTTGTGGCCGCCGGCCCGCACCCCGCAGTAGATCCAGCAGCCGCAGGCGGTGGACCCGTCGTCCTTCAGCTGGGTGTAGGACGACAGTGGGCCGCCGGGGCCGTGCCCGTTGATCTCGGCCAGCACCGACTCCGCGGACGGGTCGGCGGTCGGCCCTTCCGTCGGGTAGCTCCAGGTCAGGTCCTGCACCGGTTTGTCGCGGGGCTCGGTGCTGTCCGCGAGCTTCTCCCGGATCAGCCGGCCGAGGTGGTAGTAGAACCACAGGTCGCTGCGGGCGTCACCGGGCGGCTCGACCGCTTTGTGGTGCCACTGCAGCAGCCGCTGGGTGTTGGTGAAACTCCCGTCCTTCTCCGTGTGGGCGGCGGCGGGCAGGAAGAACACCTCGGTGCCGATCTCGGCGCTCGCGAGCTCACCGGTCTCGATCTCCGGGCCGTCCTTCCAGAACGTGGCCGACTCGATCATCTGCAGGTCACGCACCACGAGCCAGTCGAGGTTCGCGAGGCCGAGGCGTTGCATCTTCCCGTTGGCGGACCCGACGGCCGGGTTCTCGCCCACGAGGAAATAGCCCTTGCACGTGCCTTCCAGCTGGTTGCGGACCGTGGCGTACGTACCGTGATCGCCGGTCAACCGGGGCAGGTAGTCGAAGCAGAACTCGTTGTGCGGCTGAGCGGCATCGCCCCAGTACGACTTGAGCAGACTCACCATGTAGGCGTCCATGTTGCCCCAGAACCCGGTGGCCCCGGCGTCGGTCGCGACGTAGTCGGCGAGCCCGAAGTGCTGGTGGGCGTGGGGCATCGGCAAGTAGCCGGGCAGGATGTTGAACAGCGTCGGGATGTCCGTGGAACCCTGGATGCTCGCGTGCCCGCGCAGCGCCATGATCCCACCGCCAGGGCGGCCGATGTTGCCCAGCAGCGTCTGCAGGATCGACGCCGTGCGGATGTACTGCGCGCCCACCGTGTGGTGCGTCCAGCCGACCGAATAGACCCACGCCGTGGTGCGTTCACGGCCCGAGTTCTTCGTGACCGCTTCGGCGATTTCGAGGAACTGATGTTCCGGAATGCCGCAGATGTCGGCGACGACTTCCGGGGTGTAGCGCGCGAAGTGGCGCTTGAGGACCTGGTAGACACACCGCGGATGCTGCAGCGTCTCGTCCATGTGCGGCTTGCCGCCGGCGGCCGCGCCGCCGCTGCCGTAGGTGTCGGCGCGCGCGGTGCGCTGGTGGCCTTCACCTCCGTGCTGCAGCTCACCCGGCAGTTCCGCTTCCCCGCTGCCCGCGGCGGGCAGGGCCGACACGCCCTCGTAGCCCCAGCTCGACACGTCGTACTGCTTGCGCTCCGGGTCGTACCCGGAGAACAGGCCGTCGAGGTCCTCGGTGTCGCGGAAATCCTCACGAAGGATCGCCGCGGCGTTCGTGTAGGCCAGCACGTACTCGCGGAAGTCGAGCTCGTGGTCGAGGACGTACTTGATCAGCCCGCCGAGGAACGCGATGTCCGAGCCGGCACGCAGCGCCGCGTGGGTGTGCGCCACCGCGCTGGTGCGCGTGAACCGCGGGTCGACGTGGATGATCTTCGCGCCGCGGGCCTTCGCCTCCATGACCCACTGGAATCCGACGGGGTGGGCTTCGGCCATGTTCGAGCCCTGGATCACGATGCAGTCGGCGTTGGCGAGATCTTGCAGGAACGTCGTGGCGCCACCACGACCGAAGGAGGTTCCCAGACCGGGAACCGTGGCGGAGTGTCAAATACGGGCCTGGTTCTCGATCTGAATGGCGCCGAGCGCCGTGTAGAGCTTCTTCATCAAGTAGTTTTCTTCGTTGTCCAGCGTCGCGCCGCCGAGACTCGCGATGCCGAGCGTGCGCTTGAGCCGCACACCCTTCTCGTCGGTCTCCTCCCACGTTTCGGCGCGCGTGCGCAGGACCCGCTCGGCGATCATCTCCATCGCCTCGTCGAGCGGCAGGCGTTCCCAGTCGGTGCCGTACGGCCGCCGGTAGAGCACCTCGGTGACCCGGTCGGGGCTCGTGACGAGCTGTTTGCTGGCCGAGCCTTTGGGGCACAGGCGCCCGCGCGAGATCGGCGAGTCCGGGTCACCCTCGATCTGGGTGACCCGGCCGTCCTTCACGAAGACGTTCTGACCACACCCGACCGCGCAAAAGGGACAGATGGATTTCACCACCCGGTCGGCGTCTTCGGTGCGCGCGTGCCAGGTTTCGGACCCGCGGGACTTCGTCGCGGCGCCGCGCGCCAGCCGGTCGGGGCCGGTCACCTGGCGGTAGACGGGCCACTCCCCGAACCAGCCCACGATCCGCTGCCGGACACCCATGTATGCCAACCTAATCCCTTCGCGAGCGGCCCGCAGGTCCGCGTCAGGTGGACGTGGGGCGCGGCTACCCGGTACGGACGGTGCTGAAACCCCTCAGCGCAGCCGGCGCGTGCCGTCGCCGAGCGGTTCGGTGACACCTGCGGCGTCGAGCTGTTCCAGCAGCGGCACCATCACCCGGCGCGTGGTGTCCAGTATCCGGCGGGCGGCCGCGACGGTGAACGGCTGCTCGATCTCCGCGAGAGCTTCTGCCGCGCGGGTTTCGGTGCCGGGCGGGAGGTAGACGCCCTCGGCGATCGGGGTGAGCCTGCCGTGGCGCACGGCGGCGGCGAGCTCGCGGCGCCCGAGCCCCAGATCGCGCAGGCGTTCGGTCTCCGGTGCGCGGAACGGGTGCGCCGCGAAGTCCTCGTCCAGCTCGGCCAGAGCGGCCGCGACGCGGGCATCGAGCCCGGTCCCCGGCAGCCGGACGACCCCGCCTCCTGTCTGCAGTCCCTTGAGCAGCAGCGGCAAAAGGCCGGCCGAGGGCAGGCCCAGCGCCCGGCGCAACGACTCCTCCGGCATCCCCGCGGCCAAAGGGTGGTCGCGGGTCCACGCGGTGACCTCGTCCCGGACGCGCTCGCGCAAGTGGGCGAACCGCTCGGGATCCACGAACCACTCGCCGACGCGGTCGCCTGCCGGATCGAGTCCCATCGCGTGGAAGTCGGTGGCCCGGACGAACCCGTGCCGGCGCAGGCGAGCTCGCGACAGGTCACCGGACAGCTCGGTGCCGCGGGCGCGCGCCGCACCCCGGCGGCGCAGCGGCGGCGGGCGGACGTCGAGCACGTCCGCGCCCGCCGCGATGAGGTGGGCGCCGGGGTCGCGCAGCAGGCCACGGTCGCCGGCTCGCAGGGGCAACGGCACGCGAAGCGTGAGTCGCGCGGTGTCCGTCCCGAGTGGACGGACGCGCACCGGCACGGCCGCGGTACCGAGGTGCAGCACGAGTTCTCGGTGCAGCTCCGCCGACATCGCACCACGCAGCCGGACGTCGACTTCGCCCGTGGTCAGCCATGCGCCCGGGGTGAGCAGGGCGTCGCCGCGGCGGGCCCGGTCACGCGGCACGCCACGCAGGTTCACCGCGACACGCGCGACGCCGCTGACCGCGGTGCGCCGGGTGCCCAGCGTTTCGAGGCCGCGCACCGTCACGGTGGTCCCGCCGAGCTCGAGTTCGTCCCCGGTGGTGAGGGTGCCGGCCGCGAGGGTCCCCGTGACGACGGTGCCGGCGCCACGCACCGTGAAGACGCGGTCGAGCCACAGGCGCACGTCGGCGCCGGCGGCGGGCACCGGCAGTCCGGCGACGAGCTCACCCACGGCCGTCCGGACCTCGGCCAGCCCGGCACCGGTGACGCCGGAGCACGCGACCACAGGCACCGAACCCAGCGTCGTCGCGGAAATCTCCCGTAGCGCTTCGGTCATGGCCGGGCCCGGGTCGGCCCGGTCGGACTTCGTGACCACCAGGAGCCCGCGGTCCACGCCGAACGCGTGCAGTGCCGCCAGGTGCTCCGCCGACTGCGGTTTCCACCCTTCGTCGGCCGCGACGACGAACACCACGGCCGGCACCCCGCCGGCACCCGCGAGCATGTTCGGCACGAACCGTTCGTGACCCGGCACGTCCACGAACGCCACGTCCTCGTCGCCGATGCGGGTCCAGACAAACCCGAGGTCGATCGTCAGCCCGCGGCGCCGTTCCTCGGCCCAGCGGTCGGGTTCCATGCCCGTCAGCCGTCGCACGAGCGTCGACTTGCCGTGGTCGACGTGGCCCGCCGTCGCGATCACTCGCATCGGCGCACCGCTTCCACGAGGGTGGCATCGGCCGACGGCGGCACGGTGCGGAGGTCGAGCAGGCACCGGTCGCGCGCGACCCGGCCCACGACCGGCGGGTCGCCTGCCCGCAGCAGGTCGCCGTACCGCGCGGGCAGGGCGACGGCGACACTCGGCAGCTCGACCCCCGGCGCGCCCCCGCCCCCGACCGCGGCGACGGAGTCGACGACGGCTGCGCCCGTGCCGGCCAGTGCGGCGGCGATCGCGTCCGCGCGAAGGCGCAAACCGGGCAGCGCGGCGTGCAGCGCGGCCGGCACCGGCGGTCGCGGTCCGCGCAACGTGGCTTCCAGTGCGGCCAGGGTCAGCTTGTCCACGCGCAGCGCCCGCGCCGCCGGGTGCCGGCGCAGCTGTTCGACCAGCGCCGCATCGCCCAGCAGCAGGCCGGCTTGCGGACCGCCGAGCAGCTTGTCGCCGCTCGCCGTGACGAGGTCCGCGCCCCGGGCCAGCACGGTCCCGGCGTCCGGCTCGTCCGGGAGCATCGGTTCGGGCGCGAGCAGGCCCGAGCCGATGTCGACGATCAACGGCGCGGGCAGCTCGGCGAGCTCGGCGACGGAGGCCTCGGCCGTGAACCCGCTGACGCGGTAGTTCGACGGGTGGACCTTGAGCACGAACGCCGTGTCGGGTCCGAGCGCGGCGGCGTAGTCGGCGAGGTGCGTGCGGTTGGTCGTGCCGACCTCGCGCAGCCGCGCGCCCGTCGAGGCCAGCAGGTCGGGGACGCGGAACCCGTCGCCGATTTCGACGAGTTCGCCACGGCTCACCACGATCTCGCGGCCCGGCGCGAGGGCGAGCGCGCACAGCAGCAGTGCGGCCGCGTTGTTGTTCACCACGTGCACACCGCCCGCCGACGGCACGGCTTCGGCCAGCGCGCCCAGCGCTCCCCGGCCGCGGCGCGCGCGGCGGCCCGTCTCGAGGTCGAATTCGACGTCCGTGAAGCCCGCCGCCGCGGTGATCGCTTCGACGGCGGCGGGCGAGAGGGGCGCGCGGCCGAGGTTGGTGTGCACCACGACACCGGTGGCATTGACGACCGGCCGCAGCGACGACGCCCGCCCGAGCAGGTGCGCCAGCACGTCTTCGGCGACCTCACCCGGCGTGATCCGCCCGTCGCGCGCCCGCTGCTGTGCCGCCGTCACGACGGATTTCACCAGATCGCGGCCGAGCGACCCGGCCGCCTCGGTGATGCGGGGGTCGGCGAGCAGCGCGTCGGTGCGGGGAATGGCCCGGCGCGGATCGGTCACCGCGGCGGCTCCTGGCGGAGGCGGACGGGAATCGAACCCGCCGGCGACAGCGTCTGCCGCCCGACGGTTTTGAAGACCGCGCCGGCCACCAGGCCGGAGACGCCTCCCTGGAGCATGCCGCCATCCTGCCAAGGTCGCGGCCCGCGCGCAGCACGGGCACCATGGGTGCGGTGGACTACCGGTTGACGCACTACGCGCACGGCGGCGGCTGTGCCTGCAAGATTCCGCCCGGCGAGCTCGAGGACGTGGTCCGCGGCCTCGCCGGCAAGTCCCCCGACAACGCCGCGGGCGAACTGCTCGTGGGCCTCGACGACGGCGACGACGCGGCTGCCGTCCGCCTCGACAACGGCACCGCGATCATCGCCACCACGGACTTCTTCACACCCGTCGTCGACGACGCCTACGACTGGGGCCGCATCGCCGCCGCCAACGCACTGTCGGATGTGTACGCGATGGGCGGCACGCCGGTGGTGGCGGTGAACCTGCTCGGCTGGCCACGCGGGGTGCTGCCGTTCGAGCTCGCCACCGAGGTGCTGCGCGGCGGCCTCGACGTGTGCGCACCGGCCGGCTGTCACCTCGCGGGCGGGCACAGCGTCGACGACCCGGAGCCCAAGTACGGGCTCGCCGTGACCGGGCTCGGCGACCCGGACCGCTTGCTGCGCAACGACGCCGGCCGCCCCGGCGTGCCCCTCACGCTCACCAAGCCGCTCGGCATCGGCGTGCTCAACTCCCGTCACAAAGCCACCGGCGAGCGCTTCGACCACGTGATCGCCGCGATGACGACGCTCAACGCCGAGGCCGCTCGCGCGGCGCTGGCGGCGGGCGCCACCTGTGCCACCGACGTGACCGGGTTCGGGCTGCTCGGGCACCTCCACAAGCTCGCCCGGGCGAGTCACGTGACCGCCCGCCTGGACCCGGCCGCGGTCCCGTACCTCGACGGCGCGCGCGAGTCGCTCGCGGCCGGGCACGTCAGTGGCGGAACCCGGCGCAACCTCGACTGGGTCCGCCCCCACGTCGATCTGAGCCGCGTCGGCGACGACGAAGCGCTGTTGCTGGCCGACGCCCAGACTTCCGGCGGCCTGCTCGTGGCCGGTGAGGTGCCCGGCTATCCGGTGATCGGCGAGCTCGTGGCCCCTGGCGACCACACAGTCGTCGTGGGCTGAGCGGTTTCCGCAAGCGCGCCGACGGTCGATCTGCGAAGCTCGCTTCATGGCTGCCCCGACCCGGTTGTCCTGGTTGCGCTGGACCACGATCGCGCCGGCGGTGGCCGTCGTCGCGCTCGGGATCACGTGGGGCCGCGCGCTCGCGACGGTGCCGGTGATCCTCGTTGCCGTGGTGCTGGCGGCGGCCGTGCTCGCGGCGGTGCACCACGCGGAGGTCGTGGCGCACCGGGTCGGTGAACCGTTCGGCTCACTCGTGCTCGCCGTGGCGGTGACGGTGATCGAAGTCGCCCTCATCGTCACGCTCATGGTCTCCGGCGGCCCGAAAACGGCCTCACTCGCGCGCGACACCGTGTTCGCCGCGGTCATGATCACCGCAAACGGCGTCTTCGGCCTGTCGCTGCTGCTGGGCACCCTGCGCCGGAAAACGGCGGTGTTCAACGCCGAGGGCACGGGCTCGGCGCTCGCGACCGTCGGGACGCTGGCCACGCTCAGTCTGGTGCTGCCGACGTTCACGACGTCACGCCAGGGCCCGGAGTTCTCGACCGCGCAACTGGGGTTCGCGGCCATCGCCTCGCTGATCCTCTACGGCGCGTTCGTGGTGACCCAGACCGTGCGGCACCGCGACTTCTTTCTCCCCGTCGGCGAAGACGGCAAGGTGCTCGACGAACCCGACGACGCGCATTCCGGGCGACCCAGCGTCCGCGAAACGGTGCTGAGCCTCGTGCTGTTGCTGGTCGCGCTCGTCGCCGTGGTCGGGCTGGCGAAGGTCGAGTCGCCCGCGATCGAGGCCGGGGTGGCGGCGCTCGGGTTCCCGCAGTCGTTCGTCGGCGTGGTGATCGCCCTGCTCGTGCTGCTGCCGGAGACGATCGCGGCCGCCAACGCCGCGCGCCGGGACCGTGTGCAGGTGAGCCTCAACCTCGCGCTCGGTTCGGCGATGGCCAGCATCGGGCTCACGATCCCGGCGATCGCGCTCGCGTCGATCTGGCTCAGCGGACCGCTCGTGCTCGGCCTGGATCCGACGCAGATCGTGCTGCTCGTGATCACCGTCGTGATCGGCGGCTTCACGATCGCGCCGGGCCGCGCGACGCGCCTGCAGGCCTGCGTGCACCTCGTCCTGCTCGCGGCGTTCGTGTTTCTCGCCGCGAGTCCGTGAGCGGGTGTCGAGGCGGGCACCGCCCGTTCGTCCTCGGGGAGACAACCCTCGGAAAGGACCGATCATGGACACCCTTCAGCTGCACTGTCAGGCACAGGATGACTTCGCGGCCGTGCTCACCGTGGTGCCGGACGACCACTGGACCGCGCGGACGCCGTGCCCGGCGTGGTCCGTGCGCGATGTCGCGGGCCACGCGGTGTGGGGGCAGCACCAGCTGCGCGCCTGGGCGCTCGGCGAGGACTACGACCAGTCACAGGGCGGGCCCGGTACCGCCCACCCCGGCGTGCACGCCGGGATCGACCCGCTCGCGCGGTGGCGCGAGGCGAGCACCGCCTGTCTTGCCGCCCTGACACCCGAATCGTTGACCAGGGTCATCACGCTGCCGGGCCTCGGCGAGGTCCCGATTGCCGGCCTTGTCGCCCTGCTGACGACCGACCTCGTGGCGCACACGTGGGACATCGGCCACGCGGTCGGCGCCGACGTGGCCCTGCACCCGGACACGGTCGCCGCGGCGTTCGCCTGGGCCCGCGCCCACGCCGTGCGGCGGCCCGGGTTCTTCGGACCGGAGCTCGCCCCACCCGCGGACGCCGACGACCGCACGCGCCTCATGGCGTTCCTCGGCCGGGCGGCGTGGGAACCGGTCACCACCTAGCGGGGAGGCCGCCTCGACGCGTGCGCAGAGCCATCCACTGTGCACGTACGAGCATGTACACAGTGGACCTAGGACACAGCGTCACGCCCGGCGTCGTAGGCTCGCAGCGCCGCACCGGCCGCGGCGGCTTCCGTGACCTCGAAAATCGCGTCCTCGCTGTGGCCGGCGGCGCGCAGTGCCGCGACCTCCTCGTCGCTGATCCGGTACGCCGCGTGCCGCACCCGCTCCGCGTAGTCCTGCCAGGGTTCCCCCACCGGGTCGTCGTCGAACACCGCCGTGCGCAGCTTCACCGGGGTCACGCCCTCGGCGTCGATCGCGCTGTGGCGGAGGTTCTCGACCGGGTCCCCGTGGTCGGTCCTCGCGCCGCCGGCCAGCAGGAAGGCGGGGAACCGGTAGCCGAAGCGGTGCAGTGACCGGGTGCCGCTGTGCAGCTGGCCTTCGCGCAGCACGAAGCCGAACGCGTTGGCCAGCCGGTTGACGATGTCCCACACCAGGTTCACCCGCAGCGCGTCGGTCACCGCCGTGAGCGGCACGTCCGCGATCAGGGACGCGTCGGGTTCGCCCGCAGCGCCGGAGACGGTGTCGAGGAACGCCCGCACCGCAAGCAGTTCCGGGCGCGCCGACGCCGGCCGCTCCGGATCGACCTCACCGTGGCCCGCGATGCGCACCAGCTCCTCGTGGGTGACCGCGCAGAACGGGCACTCGTGCAGCTTCGCCGTGCCCATCGCGAGGAACTCGCGCTCCCCCGCCGTCCAGTACGACGGGCCGCGCATCGCCGGCGCGGTCAGGTCCAGTAGCGCCCGTGAGAGGAAGTCCGGGCGGTACAGCAGCGTTCGCACGATATCGGGACTGTCCACCCGCGACATCGCCGCCGTGGCCGCCATGAACAGCTTCGCGCGACGGCGGTGTCCGTCGTCCAAAACAGACAGTCTCACTGGTACTCCCCGGTGTCTGTTGGGTCGAGTTCCCTGAGGCGACCGGCGAGGAACCGCCGGTCGGCCGCCGTGGGTGCGAGCTCGTGCGCGCGGCGGTAGGCCGCGGCCGCCTCGGCACGCCGGTCGAGGCGTCGCAGCAGGTCCGCGCGCGCGGCGTGCAACAGGTGGTACTGCTCCAGTCCGTCGATCCCGGCCAGCAGGGCGAGCCCATCGGCCGGGCCGGTGGCCATCGCGACGGCGACGGCGTGGTTGAGTGCCACCACCGGCGACGGCGTGAGGTCGAGCAACCGGGCGTACAACGCCGCGATGGCGGGCCAGTCCGTCTCCTCGGCCGACGGGGCCTGCGCGTGGAGCGCGGCGATGGCGGCCTGCAGCTGGTAGGGCCCTGGTTCGCCGCACCGCAGCGCGCGATCCAGCAGCCCGATCGCCTCCGCGATCTTGCGCGCGTCCCATCGGGCGCGCTCCTGATCCGACAGCAGCACGAGGTCACCGGCTTCACTGTGCCGCGCGGCCGTGCGCGAGTCGTGCAACAGCAAGAGCGCGACCAGGCCGAGGGCTTCGGGTTCGTCCGGCATCAGAGTGGCGACGAGTTTCGCCAGGCGGATCGCCTCGTGTTGCAGCTCGCGGTGTTCGGCGGAGCCTGCCTCGGCGGTGTAGCCCTGGGTGAAGATCAGGTAGACGACGGCGAGCACGCCGGCCAGCCGGTCGGGCAGCAGGTGGTCGGGTGGCACCTCGAAGGTGATGCCGGCGTCGCGGATCTTCCGCTTGGCGCGCACGAGCCGCTGCGCGAGCGTGGCTTCGGAGACGAGAAAGGTGTGGGCGATCTGCCCGGCGGTGAGTCCGACGACGGCGTTGAGCGTGAGCGCCACCCGCGCCTGTTCGGCGAGCGCCGGATGGCAGCAGGTGAAGATCAAGCTCAGCCGCTCGTCGCCGGTGGCGCGAAGGCGGTCCTCGCCGACGCCGGTCATCGCAACCACCTCCGGAGCCGGCCCATGCTGTGCGAGCTTGGCTGCGCCGACCTTCGCCCGGCGCACCCGGTCGATCGCGCGGTTACGTGCGGCCGTCAACAGCCAGGCGACCGGGTCGTCGGGCACGACCGCCCACTTGCGCAGCGCAAGTGTGCACGCGTCCTGCAGTGCGTCTTCCGCGAGTTCGAAGTCACCGAGCGCGCGGATGAGGGCGGCGAGCAGCCGCGCGTGTTCGGCGCGGTAGACCCGCTCGACCGTGGCCGCGACCCCCGGCTCGCGGGCGTCACTCGCCGGGGACACCGGCCTCGACCGGCGCGTGGTCGACCCCCGGCACTCCCGCGATGGGCCGTACTTCGATCGAGCCGTCGGCCGCCATCGGGCACAGCGCGGCCAGCTCGATGGCCTCGTCGAGGTTCCGGCAGTCGAGCACGTAGTAGCCGCCGAGGTGCTCGTGGGTTTCGACGAACGGGCCGTCGGTCACGAGCGTGCGGCCGTCGCGGACGCTCACGGTCGTCGCCGTCGCCTCGCCGTGCAGCGGCTTCCCGTCCACCCAGACACCGCGGCGCCGGCATTCCTCGGCGAACGCGTTCACCCGCGCGACGGCCTCCGCGAACCCAGGATCGCTGGGTCCGGGGCGTTCGCAGTTGTAGATCAGCAACATGTACTGCACGCGGTCCTCCGGTCGGTTGTTCGTGGCCTGTCGAAGAGGATGACGAACGACTCGACCGTAACTCGACAGGAGCGCCGCGGCTTCCGGAAAAGATTTGATTCGCCGCAGCGGCGACGGGTGCAGCGGCACCGGCCGGTGAGCTCAGTTCCGCCGGGGCGGTGCAAAAGACGTGTCGTTCGGCTCCGCCTAGTCGCGCGGTCGGTGCGCCGGGAACCTCAGCCGGACCCGGAAACGTCTCAAATGGACACTCAGGGGACGGGCGAAGCCTGCGTCCCGAACCGCGCCGACGCCGCCCGCAGCGCGTCGAGCCCGGCCCGCACGCTGCGCTGGTCTTCTTCGCCCGCCCGGCAGATGGCGACGATCGTGCGCGACAGCGTGGGCCGCGTCGGCAAGATCCGGACGCCTGCGGGCGGCGCACCGCGCGCCAGCCGCGGGACCAGTGCCGCGCCCGTGCCACCCGCGACGAGCGCGAGCTGCGTCGGGTAGCCGCCCACGGTGCAGCTGATCTTCGGTTCGACCTGCTGCATGCGCAACACGTGTATCAACCACTGGTAGCAGCCGGATCCGGCGACCCACGCGATCCAGGGCACGTCGTCCACCTCGGAGAGGTCGACGACTCGCCGGTGGGCGAGGCGGTGACTCGCCGGCAGCGCGAGGTCGGCCACGTCCGAGAACAGCGTGACGGCACCGACCGTCGGCGGGAGCGGCGTCGGCCGGTCGGCCCAGCTCTCGGCGACGGCGATGTCCAGATCTCCCGCGACGAGCTGTGGGATGGTCTGCTCGGCCTCGCCTTCGCGCAGCGTCACCTCGAGCCGCGGGTGCTGGGCCGCCAGCATCGCCAGTGCGGGCGGTAGCAGGGCGTGGACGGTCGTGGGGATCGCGCCGATGCGCAGCGGGCCCAGCACCTCTTCGGCGAGCAGGTCCAGATCCAGCCGCGCTTGAGCCAGCTGTGCCAGCACCCGTTCGGCATGGGCGGCCAGCACCCGGCCCGCGCGCGTGAGGCGGACGCTGCGCCCGTGGGGCACCAGCAGCGGCTGTCCGGCTTCGCGCTCCAGCTTCGAAAGCTGCTGCGACACCCCGGACGGCGTCACGTGCAGCGCCGCGGCCGCCGCGGCGACCGAGCCGTGCTGGGCGACCGCCTGCAGCGCCCGCATCCGGTCGAGGCTGAACACAGTAGAAATGCTACCGAATTCCGCGCAGGAACATTCGCTTGTCGTTGACAGTTGCGGGCTGCACGCTTGACGGGTGACGACCGACCTGGCTCCCCGTCCTCCCGTGGCCGGCCCCATCACCGTGCTCACCCGACGGGTCGACCCGCGGCTGCTCGCGGCGGCCGGAAGTCTCTGTATCGCACTGTCGTCGGTGATCATCAAGGTCTCGGGGGCGAGCGGTGCGACGAGCTCGTTCTGGCGCTGCCTCTGCTCACTGCCCGTGCTGGGCGCGCTGGCCTGGTGGGAATGGCGGCGCACGGGTGCCCGGTCGAAGGTCCTGTTCCCGCTGCTGGGCGGGCTCGGCCTTGGCCTCGACTTCGTGCTGTGGGGCGAGTCGATCCCACGCGTCGGCGCCGGCATCGCGACGGTACTGCTCGGCGTGCAGGTGGTGATCGTGCCGGTGATTTCGCTGGTGTTCCTCGCCGAACGCCCGGGCAGGCAGTTCTTGCTGACGACGCCGGTGCTGCTCATCGGCATCGTGCTGAGTGGCGGTTTCCTCGGGCGGTCGGCCGTGGGCTCCGATCCTTTGTCGGGCGCGCTGCTCGCGCTCGCGGCGGGTGCCGGGTACTCGTGCTATCTGGTGTTCATCCGGCTCAGCAGCGGTCCGGCGACACAGATCCGGACGCTGCTGCTCGCGACGATCTCCGCGGGGACGGTCGCCGTGGTGCTCGGGATTCCCTTCCACCGCCTCGACTTCACGCCGGGCTGGCCCGAGCTCGGCTGGCTTGGCCTCCTGGCGCTCGTCGGCCAGGTCGTCGGATGGTTGCTGATCGCGGCCGGGCTGCCGCGGATGTCGGGCGCCACCGGTTCGACACTCATGCTGCTGCAGCCGATCGGCGCGGTCGGCTACGGCTTCGTGCTGCTCGGCGAAGAACCGACCTCGCTGCAGCTCGCGGGATGCGTGATCGTGGTCGCAACGGTGTCGTTCGCGGGGCGCGCGCCCCGCGCCGTCAGCTCTCCGGGAACGCCAGCCCCACCGAAGTGAGGATCCCCGCCACGAGTTCACGCACCTCGTCGCGCCGGTACTCGGCAACACCGGGTGAGCCGAGCAGTTCTTCGGCCAGCTGCTCGACGGGCCAGGTGAGGACCGTGCCGTGCCGCGCGAGCAGCAGTCCGACGTCGCGGATGCGGTAGAGATCGCCGACGTCGAGCCACGCGTAGAGCAGTAGCTGCCACAGCCACCGGCCGACACGGGCGGGGTCGCGGACGGCGACGACGGTCTTCACGTCGAGCAGCGTCGCGGTGGCGTCGCCGATCCCGCGGGCCGGGTCGATCGGGGCCAGCAGCACATCGCCATCGGCCCAGCCGGGCACGATCGTGGGCCCGGCGATGCCGAGCGGTTCACCTTCGGGCGGCGCACCGCCGAGGCGGCGCAGGTCCCACAGCGCACCGCGTTCGTGCAGGCGTTTCGCGAGCTGGGTCAGCTCCGCGACGTGGTCGTCGGAAGCCAAGCCGCGCAACGCTTCGACGCTCGGCGCGCCGCCCTCGAAGACCCGGGCGAGGCGCTCGTCGAGCGTGCCCGAGCGGTAGATGTCCTCACACGCCGAGATCACCCAGTTCGTCCGCGCCAGGCCGGCTTCCACGCCCGACGGCCCGAGCGTGCCCGGCGGGGCGTGGCGTTCCTGGTACGCGCGAGCTCGGGCCAGCAGCTCCGCCCACACCCTCTCCGCGGCGGGGTCGCGGGCGGGGTCACCGAGCTGATCACCGAGGTCGAGCCAGGTCGTGGCCGCCGGGCGGACGCCGAGCGCGCGGGCACGGAACGGCTCGGGCAGGCCGCGGTGGGTCGGGTACTGCGCTGCCTGCCGATGGGCCCACGCGCCGCTGCCCCACCGCGCGGCGACGAGTCCGAGCAGCGCGTAGTACGGCGGCGCCGGCTGCACGAGGTCGGCCACCCGCTGTCCGAAAGCTCCGCCGATCTCGGCCCAGTGCCGGCGCGGCACCCGGCCCGAGACGGGCCGGACCGGCCGCACGTCCTGTACGGCGGCCTCGATCCGGGCCGCGACGGCCGGGGTGCCGGTGAAGACGCGCGCGCACCACCGACTGAGGACGCTCGCCGGGTCGGCCAGCTCGGAGGTCAGCGACACCTGCTCATCGGGCTAGGCCCTTGCCTTCGCTGAAGAACGCCACGAGGTCGAGCACCTCGCGCAACGGATGTGCGGCACCGAACGGCGCGTTCCAGAACTCGCCCTCGCGCGGTTCGTGCGGGCCCACGTAGGCGTAGGGCTGCGGCAGGAACCCGTCGCCGGGCGAGACACCGTAGTTGACGTCGCCGACCGTGATCGCGACGTCGAAATGCTCCGGCCACAGCACGGGCGTCTCACCCGGAGCGAACGACCGCAACGCCCGGTCTCCCTCGGCGAAGGCCTGCAGCAACGTGGTCAGTGCGTGGTCGTGGAACTCGATCGTCTCCTCGGGCCGGACACCCGGACCGTCCGCATACACATCGGCGAGGTCGCCGGCTTCGATTCCGGCGTCCGCGGCGACCTCGAGATAGGTACGGCCGGCCAGACCGAATGCCCCGGATGGCGTAACCAGATTCGAGCCTTCGACGGCCAGAGACGGTTCGCCGACCGTCGCGAAGCCTTTGGCGGTGACCCGTAGTTCGATCCGTCCCGAGGTGCGGAACTGGGGCCCGGCCAGCAATAACTCGGCCACGCCGTGCAGCGAACGCCGGGTGCGCGCGAGTTCAGTCGACTCCGTCATGCTCCTAATCCTGCCCCGCCGGCCTGTCAGCGGGCGAGCCTGAACCCCCAGTAGCCTCGCGACCGTGATCAAGAAGGCACTCGTCGCCGGGGTTGCGCTCGTCGCGGCTGCGGGCTCTCCAGCAGCAGCAACGCGACCGGCAAGTGGTGGGTCACCAGCTACGAAGTGACCGGCGACGGCCGGGCGAGCCCGATCACCTATTCCCCATCGGTGGACCACCAGCTCACCGGTCCGCTCGGTCTGCCGTGGATGCCGGGGGTGGTTCTCAACGCGGGCCGCGACGCTTCGGTCACCGCCACGCCCTCCGGTGACGCGACCCTTTCGTGCCGCATCTTCCTCGCCGCCACCGGGGAACTCGCCGAAGCCAGCTCTCCCCACTCCGGGCAGAGCGGTCACTTGTGCCAAGACCACCGACAGGTAGGTCCGGTTACGACGTGAAACTCGCCGACGGCCGCTTCGACAGCTCGGGCGACTTCGAGCCGCCGGGCGCGGCCAGTCGGCCGGGAGAATACCCACGTCCGCGGCTCGCCGGGCGCATCCGGGAGAACAAGTCGGCGTGCGCTGTTCGGTGCCGGGCACCGATTTGCTACCGCCCGGCGGTCCACATGAGACAGTGGTCAGTGGGGCAAGGCGCCCGTCGCGGCGAATTCGAGGCGCTTCGAGACCGAGACGGTCTGGTCGGCGAAGCGTTCGTAGAAGCGGGTGAGGAGAGTGGCCGCGACGGCGGTGCGCTGACCGTGACCCCAGCCGGCTGCCGTGATGGTCTCGAGGACTTTCGCGTGGAGGGCGTCGACGGTTTCGTCGGCGCGGCTCAGTTCGCGGTAGCCGCCCTCTTCGCCTCCCGTGCGGATGAGCTCGACGAGGCGGTCGGCCATGCGGGAGGTGACGACGCCGAGCTCGGCGAACAGCGGCTCCAGGTCGGCGGGCACGCTCCGCTCGGGGTGGCTGCGGCGGGCGGTGTTCGCGATGTGCGCAGCGAGATCGCCCATGCGCTCGATCTTCTCGGCGCAGTACACGACGGCCAGCACGCCCCGCAGATCGCCGGCGACCGGGGCTTGCAGTGCGAGCAGCGCGTACGCTTCCTCCTCGCATGCGGCCCGCTGGTCGTCGAGCGCGCTGTCGGCCCCGACCACATCTTCGGCCAGCCTCAGGTCGCCGTTGAGCAGTGCGCGCGTGGCGTTCCGCATCGCCTCGGCCGCGGCTTCGCCCATCTCGGCGAGCCGGTCGGCGAGCCGGCTGAGGTCGTCCTGGAAGCCTTCGCGCATGACCGGCGACTCTACCGAGATCCGCCTGGCCACGCCGCCTCGGCCGGGTCTTCCACCCGGCCGAGCTCGTACGTGTGACCGCCCTCGTGACCACCGGGAACGCGGCACGCGGTGCCGTCCTCCCCCACCTCACCGCACTGGGCCCGGGTCTCCAGCACGCGACGGCCGGGCCACCAGCGCAGCCACCACGCCGGCCCGAGCTCACCGCCGGCCCGGATGCTCGCGACGTGCTCCTGGCCGTGTCCCGCCTGCAGCTCGCAGTGCACCGACGACTTCGCCCCGCGGATCGCCACACTCCGCAGGACCGACCGTTCCCGCCCGGACAGCTTCAGTGGCTCCAGGCACAGCGCGCGATCCGCCATGGCGCTCAGCGTAAGCCCCCGCCGCCGTGGCCACCTCCCGAGCCCGACCACCGGCGCGTCGCGGCAGGTCACGGTGGCGAAAACCGTTGTGGCGAACCGATTACCGTCCGAAACCGTGGCGGGCGGCACTGCCGGGCGTCGGCTTCGGTCGCGGTTCGTTCACCGGCAGTTCCTTGCCGTCGCGGAACAGCGTTTCGGCTGTCCCCTCGCGCCGGGGGACGAGGGAACGGCACCGCGATCTCTTGTGCGGAACCAGATCCGGCTGTCCTCTGTGGAGGCTCGCTGAGATCCGGGTCACGTCCGGCTCCCTCACCGCGCCGCGCGTGCGGGTGCCTGCCATCCTGTCCGCTCACGAAGGACGGCTCGCGCCGGAAGACGACGCCGCACCGCGGCCGGGAGGACAGTCATGGGAATCATCAGCTGGATCGTGCTGGGGCTCATCGCGGGCCTGATCGCGAAGGCCCTCATGCCGGGCAAGGACCCCGGCGGCTGCATCATCACGATCCTGCTCGGCATCGGTGGGGCGTTCGTGGGCGGCTGGGTCGGCAAGACGCTCTTCCACGTGCAGCTGGGAACGTTCTTCGACTTGCGCACGTGGGGTCTGGCCATCCTCGGCGCGCTGATCATCCTGGTGGCCTACCGGCTGCTGTTCCACCGCGGCCGCCGTCGGGACTGACCAGGCCGGCGGGGCGGCTCGCGCGCTGCCGCCCCGCCGCCGTCGTCACTTCACGCGTTCCAGGAGTGCGAACAGGTTTTCCCAGTGCCGCTTCTCGCCGGCCTCGTCGTAGGCGGCGGTGTCGGTCATCGTGTAGCCGTGTGTCGCGCCTTCGTACAGCTCCGAGCGGTAGGTGACGCCCGCGGCGTCGAGCGCGGCCTCGAGCGTCTTGATCTGCTCGTCCGACATCGACTGGTCCTGATCGGCGTGGCCGAAGTACACCTCGCCGGTGATCGAGCCGACGCCGAGGTGCGGGCTGTCGGGCCCGTCGGTCACCACGCCGCCCGCGTGGAAGGCGCCGATCGCCTTGACCCGGTCGGGGAACGCCTCGATCACCCGCAGCGCGTTGGTGCCGCCCATGCAGTAACCCGTGATCACGACGGGTCCCTCGGCGACACCCTCCTGCGCGGCGAAGAAGTCCAGATACTTCTCGGCGTCGCGCTGGATGGTGTTGCCGGTGCCCAGCGCCTGGATCAACGGCATGATCTTGCCGAAGATCTCTCCCCGCTTGTCCGGATCGTCCAGACCGGCGAGGTCGATCTGCGGTTGCCGGCCACCGCGGTACAGCAGATTCGGCGCGAGCACGGCGTATCCCGCCTCCGCGATCCGGTTCGCCATGTCCTCGATCCGCGGCCGCAGCCCGAACGCGTCCATGAACAGCAGAACGCCGGGATGTGGCCCGCCCTCCGGCACGACCAGGTATGAGTCGGCGACCCCGTCGGCGGCCGGGACGTCCACCTTCTCCTTGCGCATGTCACTCCTGTCGATTCGGCTTTTCGATCTTCGGTCGCCAACCTAATACCCCGTGCAGGACCGAGGTGACGACGGCGTCCGCGTAGGTGTGGTCGATCGGGCGGCGACCGGTGAGGAGCCGGTAGTGCAGGGGGCCGAAAACCAGATCCAGCAGCAGGTCCACATCGACGTCCACTTCGAGGACCTCCCGCACCGCGGCACGAACGGGAGCACGCCGGGGCTCGAACCAGTGTTCGTCGAGACGGGCGGCGAGGTCGGAGTCCTGGTGCGCGGCACCGAGCAGGCCGGTGAAGACGCGGCCGAGGTCGGTGTCCACGTAGAGGTCGGCGAAGTGGCGGGCGTGGGCCCCGAGGACGCCCTCGGCGGTGGTGGCGCGAGTGGTCACCGGGTCGACGCGAGCGTGGTCGAGGAAGGCCTCGAGCACCACGGCGGCTTTGCTCGGCCACCAGCGGTACACGGTGCGCTTGCCGACACCGGCGCGCGCGGCGATGGCGTCGACGCTCACGGCGGCCCAGCCGCCGGCGGCGGTGAGATCCCATGCGGCGTCGAGGATCGCGCGGTGGACCTGGGGGTTTCGGCGAGTGGCGTCAGGCACGGTCGGTCACCCACCGCGCGGCGAGGCGCCGGTTCGTCTCGGTGACGGGGCCGACGAGGTCCGCGTAAGGCTCGTCCCACGGATCTTTGAGACCCCAGCCGCGCTGCGGGTTTTCGACGTAGGCGCACCAGTGCCAGCCAAGGCACCAGTCCAGCGCGGCGAACGTCTCCGCGGTTCGGACGTACCCGGCGGCGCGCTCGGCCTGGTCGCGCATGCTGCCGGTGCGGCGCGGGCTCAGCCGCGTCGGGCACCAGTTGCCGGTGTCGGCGACGAGCACCGGCAGGTCGGTTCGCCGGTGCCAGCGGTCGATCGTCTCCACCGCGGCGCCGAGCGCGTCCGGGCCCGGGAACGTCTGCACGGACAGGACGTCGACGTGCTTGGCGGCGGCGTCGAGAACCTCGCCCGGCGCGCCCGCCTTCGTCCCGAAGCGGTCGCCGAGGATCAGGTGATTCGGGTCGTGGCGGCGGATGGCGGCGGTGGCCGTGGCGTAGTAGGCCTCGGCGGTTTCGGCGAGCGGACCGGCCCAGCCCGCGCCCGTCGGGTGGCGCGCCCAGGCCGGCCCGTCGACGAGGAAATACCCGAGCAGCAAGGGATCCTCCGGCCGGCACAGCGTGCGCGCCAGGTGGTCGCAGTACTCCGCGAACGCGGGCGAGCGCGGGTCGCGGTAGGCGGGGTGGCCGTTCCACGACTCGATCTCCGCGACCCGTAGCGCCTGCACGTATGGCAGCCCGGTCTTGGCGACCTCGGCGCCCGGCAGGTCCTCGGCGTGCCCCAGGTCCACGACGGTGCCCGTGACGCCGAGCCCGCTGCCACTGATGTACTCCGCCGTCGAGCCCACCGTCGTGAACCCCCAGGCGCGCAGATCTGCGCCGAGGCCGTCGCGAAGCCATCTCTCGCGCGAGCCCCCGTAGCGCGTGCGCCAGATGTCCTCGTTGTGTGGATACCGGAGGTTCGTGTCGTGCGCGTGCGCGACCCCGATCGAGGGGAACGGCTCGCCGTCCGGTGCGCGGAACGTCCACCGGCCGCGGTCGGTCACCGTGAAAAACTCCATGGCCGTGAGGATACGAACCGGTTCGTCTCCCATGCCGCCCGGGGTCACCCGCCGGCGAACGTGGAAAAGGCGCCAGGCGGGCGCGCGACGAGGCGCTGCGTTCGAACTCCGCGCCGCAGATCTCGACGAAAGCGAATCCACTTCGTCGTGAAGCAACTTGCGCATGGGCTGGGGCCACCCGGCGGCGTGCTCGGAGGGTCGCGCCCCAGCTGCCGGTGTCACCATCACTGCCATGACGTGGAAGGGCGTGGCCTGGGCCGCGGGAGTGCTGGTGATCATCGCGGTGGCGATCGGGGCCGGGGTGTGGGTGCACTCTGAGGACCGCACGGCGGGCGACACCTGGCATTCCATCGGCACCGAGGCGCCCGACCGGGTCGACGTCGACGCGACCGTGCAGAAGGTCGACGCCGTCGCACGGGAGGTGACCCTGCGCGTGTTCGTGGTGCCGCGCGGGCGGTTCGGCGAGCACGACGGGTTGGCGCCGACGGGCACCCTGACGCTGCTGAACTCCTCGAGCCTGCGCGGTGACCAGACGTTCCCCGCCCACGAGCGCATCGCGAGCACCGACCTGCCGATCGCGCTGACTGGCGGAGCGGTCACCGACTACCCCTTCGACGGCTACGGAAGCCACATCCAGTTCGCCGCCGAGGAGGACGGCAAGCCAGTGCCGGTGCTGCTGACGCTCGACACGGTCGACAGCCTCTTCAGCCTCGCGGTGACGGGCTCGGACCGCTCCGGTGGCCTCGACGTCCGCTTCACCCGTGCGACGAGCGTGCTCGTGTATGCGCTGTTCATGATGTTCGCGATGTGGGCGATCGCCGTGGCGGTGGCACTCGGCGCGTGGCGCCTGATCTTTCGGCGCCGTGGGCTGGTGTGGTCGGCGTTCGGGTTCATGGCCGCGTCACTCTTCGCGCTGGCATCCTTCCGCGACGCGGCGCCGGGCTCACCCCCGATCGGCACGCTGCTCGACTACACCGCGTTCCTGTGGGCCGAGCTGGTCGTGGCGCTGAGCGTGTTCGCGTCGGTGGTCGCGGGCGCGGTCGCGGAACGCTTGGCAAGTCGTCACCACGACAGCCGAAAACGAGGGGGCGCACCGTGATCACCCCGAACCGGGCCGGGCAGCGTGATCACCAGACGCGCCGCGAAACCGCCGAACGCGTGGCAGTGTTTCTCAGGCGGCGGCACGCGTGGCCGCGAGACCGTGCCAAGATCCGCGCAAAGCACCGACGCAAGGGAGCACGCCCATGGCCCGGCACCATCTCGACCCGACCCGGGAAACCACCGTCGACGTCTTCAACCGGGAGACCGTGCCCGTGGTGACCGTCGACGCGGGTGACACGGTGGTCGCCGGGTCGCTGGACGCGCACGGATACCTGGACCCCCAGCGCACGCCGGGAGAGTCGCGGCCGCGGATGTTCGACCCGAGCCGCGGCCACTGCCTCACCGGCCCGATCGCCGTGCGGGGCGCCGAGCCGGGCACGGTGCTCGCGGTGCGGTTCGACGCGCTGCGGCCGTGGACGTGGGGCTGGACGACGGCCGCGGCGAAGGACAACTGGCTCATGCGCAAGCTGGGCGTCGCGGGCGGGTCGCGTGGGCAGCTGTTGTGGGAGCTTCACGGGGACACCGGCACGAGCCACCTCGGGCCGACGGTCACCCTCGCACCGTTTCTCGGCGTCGTCGGGCTGCCGCCCGCGGAGCCGGGCGACCACTCGACGATCCCGCCCCGCGCCGAAGGTGGCGGCAACCTCGACTGCCGCGAGCTGGTGGCAGGCTCGACGTTGTTCCTTCCGGTCACCGTGCCGGGGGCGAACCTGCACGTCGGCGACGGGCATGCGGCTCAGGGTGACGGCGAGGTCGGCGGCACGGCCATCGAGTGCCCGATGACCACGGAGCTCACCCTCGACGTCGTCACCGACCGGCCGGTTCCCGGCATCCACGCCGAGACGCCGGCCGGTCGAATCACGTTCGGCTTCTCCACGGACCTCAACGACGCCACCGCCGAAGCGCTCGGCGCGATGCTCACGTGGCTGCAGGTGAGCCACGACCTCGACCGCCCGACGGCGCTGGCGCTCGCGAGCCCGGTCGTCGACCTGCGCGTCACCCAGGTCGCCAATGAGACCTGGGGCGTGCACGCACTGCTGCCCACCGGCGCCCTGCGCTGAAAACGCAGCCCGCCGAGAGACTCGTGAGTGGCAGCGCCGATTCCAATCGGCGCCGCCACTCACGAGTTGTTCTCACGCCGCGAGTTCGAGGATGCGCCGTTCGGCGGCGGCGAACGAGCGGGCCGCGAGCTGCTCCAGTCCGGCCAGCGCCGGGATGTCGCCGACGCGGGTGAGCTCGGCGGTCACGAACTCCAGCCGCGTCACACCGAGGTTCGTCAGATAGGTCCGCAGATAGGGCTCCTGAAAATCGAAGCCTTCGCGGGGAGTGCCGGGCCCGTAGGCGCCGCCGCGGGCGCACACGACGACGAAAGGCTTGTCCCGCAGACAATCCCCGAACACGCCGGGGAACGTCAGCCGGTCGATCCACGCCTTGAGCGAGGCCGGCACGGAGAAGTTGTACATGGGCACGCCGAGCAACACGGTGCCGGCCTCGCGCAGCTCCGTGACGAACGGGCGGGTCAGCGTCCACTCACGACGTTCGGCGTCGTCGGCCGCCAGCGCGGGGATGTCGTCGAGCGCCACACTCCCCCGGCGCTCGACGCGGCGGCCGAGGCGGGTGTACGCCGCACTGATCGGCGGCACGGGATCGGCGGCCAGGTCGCGGTGGTGCACGGCACCGGGCCAGTGCTTGACGAACAGCGTGGTCAAGCGCCGGGTCACGGACTCCTCGTCGTCGGCGCTGGCATCGATGCGCAGCAGGGGCGCTAGCATGTCGGTCATCCGGTTCCTCTCCTCGGTCGGCTCAGCTCACCCACCCGACGCGGAAGGAAGAGGAAAGGTGACCGACAGTCTCGCCGGCCGGTTCGAAGCGGAACGGCCCCGCTTGCGTGCGCTCGCGCGACGGATGCTCGGCTCCGCGGCCGAAGCCGAGGACGCCGTGCAGGAATCGTGGCTGCGCCTGGCCGCATCCGGGCAAGATCGTGCGGTGGACAACCTCGCGGCCTGGCTGACGACGGTCGTCTCCCGCATCTGTCTCGACGTGCTGCGGGCCCGCCGCGAGCTGCCCGGACCGGTCGCCGACCGCGGCGTCGACGGGCCGGAAGACGAAGTCGCGATGGCCGACGAAGTGGGCCGGGCGCTGCTCGTGGTGCTGGCGCGGCTCGCCCCGGCCGAGCGTGTCGCGTTCGTGCTGCACGACCTGTTCGCGGTCCCGTTCGACGCCATCGGCCCGATCCTCGGCCGCACCCCGGCGACGGCGAAGAAGCTCGCCAGCCGCGCGCGCCTGCGGGTCCGCGGCGCGCCCGCGCAACCGGCTCCCGGCCTCGCCCGCGACCGCCGGATCGTCGCGGCCTTCCGCGACGCTGCGCGCGGCGGTGACCTGACGACGCTGCTGACCCTGCTGGCCCCCGACGTCGTCCGCCACGCCGACCCCGCCGCCCTGCCCCCTGGCGCGGCGACCCTCCTACGCGGGGCCGACGCGGTCGCCCGGGGCACCCGCGCCTTCGCGGACCGCGCCGCCCGCGCCGAGCTCGCCCTCGTCGACGGGTCGCCCGGTCTGGTGCTGGCCCCCGCTGGCCGGCTCGTGGGCGTGCTGAAGGTGACGGTCTCGGCGGGCCGGATCGCCGCCTACGAGGTCATCGCGGCCCCCGACCGCCTCGCGGCCGTGGAGCTCGCCGTGCTGCCCTGACCCGATGACGGCACGGAGCACCGCCGCCGTCCTCCCCGCGACCGTTGGCGGCGCGGCCACCTTTGTGGCCGACGCCGGGCCGCGCCGGCGAGGTCCGGCGCGGCCCGCCGCTGCTCGTCGTAGCCGTGTTCTAGCTCCGGCCGCGGCGCGGCGCCTGTCGGCTACAAAGGTGACCGGGCCATTGCGGAGTGCTCGGGTTGCTCGAACCGGTCAACCGCGCGACCCCATCCATGACGGCCGGCTGCCTTCCGCTGCGGCTCCGCCCACCCCAGCGTCGGCGATCCGCGAAACAAGACCGGCACGGCGCGGAACCGGAGCCGACCGTGCCACCCTCAGCCTCGATGCAGCGACGGCCGGTAGACGAGTTCCTGAGTCCGGCCGTCGAAGGTCGTGGTGCCGACGAGGTCGAGGTCGAAGTCGTCGGCGCCGGCGAAGATCGGCGCCTCACCGGTCCGCCCGGTGATCACGGGGAACACCGTCACCTGCACCCGGTCGACGAGGCCGGCCGCCATCAGAGCGTGGTTGAGAGACAGGCTGCCGTGCGAGCGCAGCGGGACATCGGACTCCTCCTTCAGCCGCGCGACGATCTCGACGGGGTCTCCACTCACGACGGTCGCGTCGGGCCAGTCGAGCGGCTCCCGCAGCGTCGTCGACAGGACCGTCGCCGGCAGGTTCCGCATGCGGGTGACCCACGGGTCCGGCTCCTCCGCCCCCGGGGCGAGCATCTGCGCGAACTCCCGGAACGTGGTGGCGCCGAACACCATCCGATGCTCATCGCCGTAGGTGGCAAGCCGGTGCGCGAGCAGCTCCGGGCCCTGCTTGCCCCAGTAGCCGCCCCACGATCCGGTGTGCGAGCCGAAGCCGTCGAGGCTGGTGAAGACGTCGAAGGTGTAGGTGGCGGTCATGGCGTTCTCCTCGGTCGGTGGGTCTTTCACCTCTCCAACGAAAGGGCCGGGCGCGGTTCGACACCCGACGCGGAAACTTTTCGGCAGCCGGCGGCCGGGGGCAAGCGGCTGGGCAGAATGGGCCCGTGGGTGTCTTGCTGGGGTTGCTGTCCGCGCTGAGCTACGGCGCTTCCGACTTCGTCGCCGGGGTGGCCGGGCGGCGCGGCGATCCGAACGCGATCGCGGTGCTCGCGCAGCCGTGGAGTCTGCTCGCCGGGATCGTCGCGGTGCTGGTGACGGGGCCGCGGCTGCCCGAGACGGGCGAGCTGGTGTGGGGCGCACTGAGCGGGGTCGGCACGGCCGTGGGGACGTTCGCTTTGTACCGGGGGCTCGCGACGGCGCGGATGAGTGTGGTGGCGCCCGTCTCGGCGGTGCTGGCGGCGGCGGTGCCCGCGCTCGTGGGCCTCGCGACGGGTGATCGCCTTTCGTGGCTCGGGTGGGCCGGGATCGTGCTCGTGCTGCCGGCCATCGCGCTGGTGTCGCGCCACGTGGATGGCGAAGCCGTCGGGCGGCGCTCCGGGGTGGTGGAAGGCGTCGTCGCCGGAGCGGGGTTCGCGCTGCTGTTCATCGGCCTCGACCGCGCCGGGACGGGCGCGGGCAGCTGGCCGCTCGTGGCCGGTCAGGCGGTGGGGGCGGTGCTGCTGGTCGCCGCCGCGTTCTGGCTCCGGCCGCGGCGCGGCTCCCTGCGGCGCGCCTTCCTCCCCGCGACGGCGGGCGGGGTGCTCGGCGGCGCGGCCAACCTCCTGTTCGTCGCGGCGACCGGGGCCGGGCAGCTGGCCGTGGTCGCCGTCGTGACGTCGCTCTATCCGGCGATCACGATCCTGCTGGCGCGGGCGCTGCTGCACGAGCGCTGGAATCGCACGCAAGCTGCCGGCCTCCTGCTCGCGGCGGCCGGCGTCACGGCGATCACGCTCGGCTAGACCTGGCGAGGCGTACGGACTCGTGAGTGGCGGGATCGGTTAGAACCGGCGCCGCCTTTCACGAGTCCGGTGGGCACGCGCGGGGGTGCTAGCTCACGTGCGGCCGGTTTCCCCGTTCCTGGTGCGGGACTTCCTGGCCGCCGCTGGGAGCCGTCGGCTTCGGCAGCTGCGCCACTTCGTACTGGGCCAAGTTGTACGCACCGGAGGTGTCCGGGAGGACCGGCGGATTCTTGCCGGAGTCGTCGAAGCGGAACACCGACGTCAGGTCACCCGTGGTTTTCCTGCGCCACGCCGAGATGTTCGGCTCCGCGACACCCGTGACCTTCTCCAGCAGCCGCAGCTGCGACGTGTGGTCGAACGTCTCCGAGCTGACCCAGCCGCCTGCCGTCCACGGCGAGACGACGATGCAGGGCACCCGGAAGCCGAGGCCCGCGGGCAGGCCGCCACCGTCGATCCCGCTGGGCGAAGTGGCCGTGACGAACTCGCCCGGCGTGCCCGCGGGCGGCGTGGGCGGGCGGACGTGGTCGAACAGGCCGTCGTTCTCGTCGTAGGACAGGATGAACACCGTCTTCGCCCAGACTTCCGGATTGGCGGCGATGGCGTCGATCTTGCTCGCGACGAACGTGGCGCCCGCCGCGGGCAGGTGGGCCGGGTGCTCGTCGTACGCGCTGGGCGGCAGCAGCCAGCTGACGGTGGGGAGCTGGTCGTTCATGGCGTCGTACTCGAACTGGCCGAGCGGCGTCTCCTTCATCGCCTGCTCGTACAGCGGGTCGCCCGGTTTGGCCTCGTGGTACGCCTTGATCGCCGACAGCGGCGGCAAGCCCGTCGCACTGCCCGGCGAGTGGTAGACCTTCCAGCTGACGCCGGCTTCGGTGAGCCGCTCGGGGTAGGTCTTGAAGGTGAAATGCCCGTCGGGCACTTTACCGGTTTCGAGCGACGGGCCGCCGAACTGCGCGTCGGCGTCGATGGTGCCCGCGAGCCACATGAAGCGGTTCGGCCACGTGGGTCCGAGTACCGAACAGTGGTAGGCATCGCAGATGGTGAACGCGTCGGCGAGTGCGTACTGGAACGGAATGTCTTCACGCGTGAAGTAGCCCATCGTGTAGGGGCCGTTGGTGGCACCGTCGGCGGCGAGGTGGGCGGGCAGCCAGTTGTCCATCTTGCCGCCGTTCCACGCCTGGTGCTGCACGCCCCACGCGTGGCTCGTCGACGGGATCGCCTGTGCCGCACTGATCTTCGTGTTGAGCCGGTACGGCAGCAGGTAACCGTCCGCAGTGGACGGATCAGGCTGGTGGAACACCGACTGGCCGTTCGGCAGCCGCAGCGCGTGGGGGTCGTCGAATCCGCGCACCCCCGACAGGGTCCCGAAGTAGTGGTCGAAGCTGCGGTTCTCCTGCATGAGCAGCACCACGTGCTTGATGTCGCTCAGCTTCGCCCCTCCGGGCCGCGGCGCCGCAAGCGCGCTGCGCACGTTCGGCGGCAACACCGTCGCGGCGGCGCCCAGCCCGCCCGCCGCCGCGGCCATCCCGAGCGCCCTCCGACGCGTCACGCCTCTGCCGTCCTCCGCCTTCTCGGGCATGGATTTCCTTCCGGTTCCGGGGACTGTGGTCAGCTCCGCCAGCGTTGCGGTACCGGTTGAGCATCGGGGGTTCCGCCGAATGACCTCGGCCTGAACTTCGGTTGAACGGCTCACCGGCCCTTCGCGTCAGTTCCGGCGGCGAACGGGACGTATCGATCCACAAAGGACGATCAAGGTCCGACGCGGTTGTACCTTCACGCGGCGGCGACCAGCAGCTCTGAACGGTCGACGCCACGTCGCGGCCTCGTCGGGGCCGCGCCGTGCGATCAGCAGCTCGCGCCGCTCGACCGGCGTACGCGGCGCCGGCCGGCCGTGGTCAGGACCGGCTGACCAGGCGGTAGCCTGCCGCGGAGAACTCCGCAGTCAGCGCGTAGCGGTCGCCGCGCACGAGGGTGTGGCGCCATTCCACGGGACGGCCCTTGGCGTGGCTGAGGCGGTTGATGGCGAAGGCCGCGACGTCGTGGGCGCAGGAGAGCTGCGCGCGTTCGGCCGCCGTCGGGATCACGGCGTGGACCTCTTCGCGGCCGTGGTCGAGGCGGATGCCGGTGCGCCGGGCGAGCTCGCCGTAGAGGCTGGTGTGTGTGAAATCGGCCTGCAGCAACGGTTTCGCCAAATCGGCAGGCAGCCACACGCGGTCGAGCGCGAGCGGTTCGTCGCCTGCCAGCCGGAGGCGTTCGAGATAGACCAGCGGAGTCGACGCCTCGAGGTCGAGGCGTTCGGCGACCAGCGCGTCGGCCCGGAGGTCGAAGGTGCGCACGATGCTGTGCTGCGCCAGACCCGCTTCCTCGACGGAGGTGAACAGGCTGTACAGCGCGCCCAGCGGCTGCGCGATCTCGGCGGGCGGCGCGACGCGCGGCTGACGGCCGCGTTCGGCGACCACGACCCCGTCGGCCCGCAGCTGGCGCAGCGCCTGACGCACCGTGTGCCTGCTCACGCCGTACTCCTCGGCGAGCGCAAGCTCACCCGGGAACTGATCGGCGAACTCGCCCTCGTCCAGCCTGGTCAGCAGCTCGTGCTGCAGCTGGCGCCAGAGCGGCTCCGAGCCGGACCGGCTGAGCGTTCGTGGGGCCATCACGGTTCCTCCGGGCGTCGTGACCCGACCCTACCCGTTGGCAAATGTGCGGACATCATCTAGCTTGAATGTACGTACATTTAAGGGAGCAGGTGGATACGGAGGGAGCGCCGATGCATCACGCGGACGAACGGGCGCTCCGGTGACCGCCACCCAGCACCGTGCCGCCGATCAGCGGACCTTCGGCCCCCGCGTTCGGGAAGCCGCGCCGGGACTCCTGGTGGCGCTGGCCGTCGCCGGCGTCGCAACGGCGCTCGGATCGCTGTTGCCGATCGTCGGCGGGCCGGTGTTCGGAATCCTGCTGGGCGCGCTCGCCGCTGCGACCGTTCCCGGCCTGCGCGCGACGCGGTGGGCACCCGGGTACGGCGTCGCGTCGAAACCCGTGCTGCAGCTGTCGATCGTCGTGCTCGGCACCGGACTGTCGCTGCAACAGGTCGTGCGCGTCGGCGTGCAGTCGCTACCCGTCATGCTCGGGACGCTCACCGTCGCGCTCTTGGGCGCCTGGCTGCTCGGCCGCTGGCTCGGCGTGAAAGGCGACACCCGCACCCTCATCGGGGTCGGCACGGGCATCTGCGGGGCATCCGCGATCGCCGCCACCACCGCGGTCATCAAGCCGAAACAGACCGATGTCGCCTACGCCATCGGCACGATCTTCACCTTCAACATCGCCGCCGTCCTGCTGTTTCCGCCACTGGGCCATCTCATGGGGATGAGCTCGCAAAGCTTCGGCCTGTGGGCGGGAACGGCCATCAACGACACCTCCTCGGTCGTGGCGGCGTCCTTCGCCTACGGTGGCGATGCCGGGTCCTACGGCATCGTCGTCAAGCTCACCCGCACCCTCACGCTCATTCCGATCGTGATCGTGCTCGCGTTCCTCACCGCCCGCCGCGAAGCGCGCCGTAACGCGGACGCCGGGGAGTTCAGCATCAGCAGCATGCCGTGGCGGCGGATCGTTCCGCTCTTCCTCATCGGCTTCATCGCCGCCGCGGCGCTCGACAGCCTCGGTGTCGTGCCGCAGTCCTGGCACCGCGCACTGTCCACGCTGGGTACGTTCCTCATCACCACGGCACTAGCCGGCATCGGCCTTTCGATGCGCCTCGCCGACATGCGCCGCGCCGGCCCGCGCCCCCTGCTGCTGGGTGGCCTGCTGTGGATCGCCGTCGCCGCCACGAGCCTCGGTCTGCAAGCGGCAACCGGATCACTCTGATCCGCAGCGCGACCGCATCCACCGCTGCCCGGTCCCGGCCCGCCAATCCGCGCCCGACCCGGGTTCCCCCTGGCCGGGCGCGGGTTCACTACGATCGGGGGATGGTGATCAACGTGGCACCGGAGGTGTCCCGGTGACCGGAACCGGGCCCGTGGAGCGGGTGGGCATCGAGTCGGTCGCCGCGGATTCCTACCGGCAGACGAAGGAGCGGCTGCGGGCCGCGATCAGCCGGTTGGCCCAGGAGGGCCGGTTCCGGCTGCCGTCGGAGGCGGAGCTGACGGCAGCGCTGGGCGTGAGCCGCGCGACGCTGCGCTCGGTCCTGCACTCCCTGCAGAAGGAAGGCCGCATCCGACGCCTGCACGGGCACGGCACGTTCATCAACCGGCACGCGATCGGCGTGACCGCGAACCTCGCCGACGCGAGCCCGTTCGTCGACCTCCTCCGGCACGCGGGGTACGAGCCGGGCGTGCGCACCGTCGGCCAGAACGTGATCGAGCTCGACGACGACCTCGCGACCTCGCTCGAAGTCGACGCGGGCTCCCCCGCTCTGCGGATCGAGCGCGTGTTCGAAGCCGATGGCCGCCCCGCCGTGCACAGCGTCGACCACGTGCCCGCGGCGCTGCTCGGCGAGCACCCCGAAGACCTCGATCCGCGCAGCTCGACGTTCGAGTTCGTCGAGATCGACACCGGCCTGCCCGTGTGCTATTCGGTCGCCGAGGTGCGGCCGGTGCTGCCGCCACCCGCTGTCGCGGCGGCCCTCGAGCTCGCGCCGGCCCATCCCGTGCTGCGGCTGCGCCATACCCACGTGCAGGCCAACGAGCGGCCCGTCGCGGTCACCGTGGTGCACGTGAACGACGACTACGTGCGGTTCTCGGTGATCCGGACCTACCTCGACCAGTGACTACGAGCCCGTGGCGCCGAAGGAGCCACGAAACGTCGCGAGTTCCGTGCGCGAGCGGGTGCCGAGCTTTCCCTGGACCCGTGAACGGTTTCACCGACAAGAACAGCTCCGTCGCGACCTGCCGGTCGGACAGTCCTCGGGCGGCTGAACGACCGCTTCTCATGGGGCATCAGGGCTCCATGGCCCGCGCGAGCGTCTGGACGCCGCCGGTCTCGAGCTCGCGCTCGCGCGACGTCACTTGCGCGACATCCGTCCATCCAAAGTGGAGCGATGGGCCGCGCGGCGCCGATCATCGAGCCGCGCTTACCCGGCCGGGTCCGGCCAGGTAGGCGCGGACGATGTCGTCGAACGTCGCTTCCGGCGTCAGCCCGAGGGCAGCGGCCCTCGGGCTGCGGATTCGCGCGGGCCAGCTGCGGACGATGGCGCCGACGGCCGCGTCGTCGGTCCAGTCGATCAGATCGCTGGTGCCCGCGCCGGCAATCCGGTCGAGGGCCGCGGCCATTTCCCGCGGGGTGGTGGTGAGGGCGGGCAGGTTCATTGCGGTGCGGCTGCCCCAGGTGTCGTCGTCGACCTCGGCCGCGCGCAGCAGCCCGTCGAGGGTTTTCCGCGGCGACGACAGCACGATCGGAGTGTCCGCCGCCACCGGGCACGCCGCGCGTTCGCCGGCGAGCGGTTCGCGGATGATGCCGGACAGGAAGCTCGACGCGGCGGCGTTGGGCTTGCCCGGCCGGACCGTGACCGTCATCAGGCGCACCGACCGGCCGCGGATGAACCCCTTGCGCGTGTAGTCCGCGACGAGCTGCTCGCCGATGAACTTCTGGATCCCGTAGCTCGACTGCGGGCGCGGGAGGGTGTCGTCGTCCACCGTGCTCACGCAGTTGTCGCTGTCCTGAACACCGTCGGCGTGCTCGGTGGCCGGGCTCAGCGCCGGATCGCGGCCGAACACGGCGAGCGAGCTGGAGAACACCAGCACCGGTGGCGTGGCCGAGGCCCGCGCGTACTCCAGCAGCGCGCGCGTGCCATCGAGGTTGGTGCGCATGCCGAGGTCGAAGTCGGCCTCCGCCGCGCCGCTCACGACGCTCGCCAGGTGGAAGATCGCGTCCACCTCGCCAAGGTCGCCGAGCGCCGCGGTGAGATCGCCGGTGCGCACCCGCACGCGCGGGTCCGCGCCGACGTCGGCCGGGGGCGCCGCCAGGTCCACCAGCAGCAGCTCGGCGAGCTCGTCGGCGGGTGCGCCACCGAGGCCGACCGGGGCCGCGAACAGCCGGCGGGCGAGGGCGGCGCCCAGGAAACCGGCGCCACCGGTGATCAGGATGCGCGTGCTCACGTTGTCTCCTTCGATCGCTGGCGCCGTCGAGTGAAGGTGCCGCCGCCAAGGTTGCCAGCGAAGACCCACGCAGGGGCAGGTCCGGTCGTCGCCGGTGCGCTGGGTGACCCGGCTAGCATCGAGCCCCGGACGAACGGCCGTCGAGGTGGTGCGCGCGTGGAGAGTCCCGAACACCCGCCGGGGGCGCCCGCCGCGGTGAATGTGCTGGCGACCGTGCTGCTGGCACGGGTCGACGAACTGACCGACGAGCTCGTCGCCGCGATCAACGAGCAGAACCCCGGCTACCGCCAGCTCGGCGTGGTACCCGACGACGACCTGTGGAAGTCGTGCCACGACAACCTCGAACGGGTGCTGCAGCTGGTGGCCGAGTGCGGGCACGATGCGGTACGCACGACGGAGTTCTCCGACGCCGCCCACGACACCGGGCAGCGGCGTGCCCAGCAGCGTCTGCCGCTCGACGACCTGCTGCGCTCGTTCCGCATCGGCGGCCGGTTGCTGTGGCAGGCGTTCATCGACCAGGCCCGTGCCGACCACCACGCCGATGCCGACGACCTGCTGGACCTCGCCACCCGCATCTGGGAACTGATCGACGCGCTCTCGGCCCAGGTCGCCGCGTCCTACCACACCGCGGAGCAGACGATGGTCCGCGCGGACGAGCAGCGCCGTGCCGCGCTGTGGGAAGGGTTGCTGCAGGGCCACGCGTCCGATGCCGCGTTCGCCCACGAAGCGGGGCGCATCCTGCGGCTGCCGGTCGACGGGCCGTACGCGGCGATCACCGCGCCGGGGCGGCTCGCCACCACGGAGCTCACCGAAGAGCTCGGCCGGCGGCTCGACGACGCCCGCGTGCCCTCGGCGTGGCAGGTGCGCGCGGACGCGCTGATCGGCCTCGCGGCTCTTCCGTCGCGGAGCACGACGGTGCTGACGGATGTGCTCGCCAGCGTGCGCGGACCGGTGGGGGTCTCGCTCGTCGTCGACGGACTGGCGGGCGTGCACGCCGCCCACCGGCAGGCCGTGCTCGCCCTGCGTACCGTCTCCCACGGCCGGGACGTCGTGGTGTGCCTGGCCGAACGGCTCCCCGAGGCCATGTTGCTCAGCTCCCCCGAGCTCACCGGCGCACTCATGCAGCAGTGGCTGCACGGGCTGCTGGAGCTGGCGGGCGACGAGCGCCGCGTGCTGCTGCAGACACTCGTCACCTGGGTCGAAACGAGCGGCTCGGCAACGCGCGCGGCCCAGGTGCTGCACTGCCACCGCAACACCGTGCTCAACCGCATGCACCGCATCGAGACGCTCATCGGCCGTGACCTCGACAGCGGAGACATCCCGCTGGAACTGGCCCTCGTCGTGCGGGCGCTGCCGTTCCTGCCGCCGCGGCGCTCGTCGTAACGGGCACGGTTGTGCACCGCGCACAGCGGCGTTAGGCCAAAAGTAGGCAGGCAGGTGCTGGTGTCGGGCAGTGATGCGTGTAACACTGCGGCGCGCCCCGAGCACTCCCCGCGCACTTCTCCGACAACGTCGTTCGAGAGGAACCCGCCACCCATGGCACAGCAGGACCAGTCCGCCGAGCCGGCCCCGGACGCGCCCCGGCCCATCGGCCGCCGCCGCTTCCTCGGGTTCGTGCTGGCCGCGCCGACGCTCGCCGTCGCCGCGCAGATCACCGCATCGTCGGTGGATCCCGACACGGCCGACGCCGCGATCCCCACGGTCCCGCAGCCCGAGGACATCTTCGACCTCGGCGACCTGCAGAACCTCGCCGCTTCGCCCACGTCCGGACTCATCACGGTGCACATCGGAACCGACGGACGGGCGGCGTTCGCCGTGCCGCGCTGCGAGGTCGGCCAGGGCATGACCACCGCGGTCGCGATGATCGTCGCCGAGGAACTCGACCTGCCGTTGTCGCAGGTCGACGTGACGCTCGCCGACGCGCGGCCGGAGCTGCTGATGAACCAGCTCACTGGCGGGTCGAACTCGATGCGCAGCATGTACACGCCGATTCGCACCGCGTCCGCGATCGCCCGCACGCGCCTCGTCGCGGCCGCTGCGGCGAAGTGGGGCGTGCCCGCGTCCGAGCTGACCACCGCCGACGGGATGGTGCGCCACTCCAGCGGGAACCAGGCCTCCTACGGTTCGCTTTCGCAGGCCGCGGCCGCAGCCGAGACGGCCGTCGCCTCGGCCCAGCTCAAGCCACGTTCGTCGTTCAAGATCCTCGGCACCGCCCAGAACCGCATCGACGCGCTCGAGGCCGTGACGGGGCGCAAGCAGTACACGCTCGACCTCGACGTGCCCGGCGCGTTGCCGACGATGGTCGCCCGCCCGCCGACGATCAACGGCGTGCCGCGTTCGATCGAGAACGAGGCCGAGGTCAAGGCGATGCCCGGCGTCACCGACGTCGCGGCCATCGCCCACGGCGTCGCCGTACGGGCCGAGACGTTCAGCCTGTGCATCGACGCCATCCGCGCGCTCAAGGTGACCTGGGGCCCGGGCACCGTCGACGGCGAGTCCGACGCGACCGTGCTGAAGAAGCTCAAGGCCGCCCAACTGCCGCTGGCCGTGCCGGGAGTGCTGACGAGTTCGATCGACGCGGAGTTCACCTTCGCCTTCGCCAGCAACAGCCCGCTGGAGACCGGTTCGGCGATCGCCGACGTCCGCTCCGATCGCGCCGAGATCTGGTCGTGCCTGAAGGTGCCGATCGTGGCGCAGGAACAGATCGCCGAGCTCGTCGGGCTGCCGCAGAGCGCGGTCACCGTACACGTGACACAGGGCGGCGGCTCGTTCGGCAGGCACCTGTTCCACGACGCGGCGCTGGAAGCCGCCGAAGCGTCGAAGAAGATGGGCAAGGCGGTCAAGCTCATGTGGTCGCGCACCGACGACTTCCGCCAGGGTCGGGTGCATCCGATGAGCGTGTCGCGCATCCGTGCCACCTACGCGCTGGGCAACGTGGTGAGCTTCGAGCAGCGCCACACGAGTGTGCAGACGGAATTCAGTCACGGGCTCGGCGAGATGATCACGTCGACGGCGTCGAAGCTGCCGATCGGTGGCAATCTGAGCTTCGCGGAGTCGATCTTCGAGCTGTCGCAGTCTTCGCCGTACAACTTCGGCGTGACAACGCAGCTGCTCAACGAGGTCCCACTGAAGTTCAACACCGGCAGCATGCGCAACATCTACTCGCCGAACGTCGTCACGGCCGAGGAACTCGTGGTCGACCAGCTGGCGGCGAAGATGGGCAAGGATCCGGTGCAGTTCCGCCGCGAGTTCCTTCGCGACGACCGGCTGCGCGCCGTCCTCGACAAGGCGGCCCAGGTCGGCGAGTGGGGCAAGAAGATGCCGGCGGGCACGGCGCAGGGCATCGCGCTGCACTCCGAATACAAGGGCGCCGTCGCGGTGCTGATCGAGATCGACTGCCGGCCGGAGACGGTGAACCGCAAGGTGAGCGACGGCGTGACGGGCCCACGCGTGACGAAGGCGCTCGTCGTGGTCGATCCGGGCTTCGCGATCAACCCGCGCGGCCTGGAGGCGCAGATGATCGGCGGCCTCAACGACGGCATCGCGATGTGCCTGACCTCCAGCCTGCACATCAAGGACGGCATCCCGCTGGAAGGCAGCTGGGACAACTACTTCTACACCCGCGAGTGGAACACGCCGCTCGAAACGCAGGTCGTGATCATGCCCGACACGTCCGACACGCCGTCGGGCGCGGGCGAGCTCGCGGTGGCGCCGGCGTTCGCGGCCGTGGCGTGCGCGTACGCCCGGGCTGTCGGCAAGGTGCCGGCACTGTTCCCGATCAACCACAACACGCTCAGCTTCGAGCCGCTGCCACTGGAACCATCCACCCCGGCCTCGCCAGTCGACGGTCTCGATCACGCCTTCTAGGAGTCCCCTGTGCCCCAACACACCTTCAAGCTCAACGGCAAGCAGGTCACCGTGGAGGCCGAGGACACGGAGCGGCTCCTGTGGGTGCTTCGTGACCGGCTCGGCGTGAAAGGCCCCAAGTACGGCTGCGGGCTCGACGTCTGCAAGGCCTGCACCAGCCACATCAACGGGAAGGCCTTCAACCCGTGCTCGGTGCCGGTCTCGAAGATCGAGGCCACCGACGAGATCACCACGATCGAAGGGCTGCCCGCCACCGTCGGCCAGGACCTGCACCCCATGCAGGAAGCGTGGCTGCAGATGGACGTCGCGCAGTGCGGATACTGCCAGCCCGGCCAGATCATGGCGGCGGTCGCGAAGGTCCGCCAGGCTCGCGCGGCCGGCCGCGACGTGTCCGACGATGACCTCGACGAGATCCGCAACATCTGCCGCTGCGGCACGTACGCCCGTATCCGCGAGGCCATCGCGGCCGGCGCGAAGAACATGTGACCGGTCCGGGGCGGGGCGCCGACGCGCCCCGCCCCGCTCCTCCCGTGTGGACGGAGTCGGCGCCCGTATGCGGCCGATGCCAGAT